>JAUXUN010000042.1 GCA_030680855.1 Aestuariivirga sp. | reverse complement strand
CGGTTCATGCCCGTCGCCGCGGCCAGCGCATCAAGCGAAGTCCGGCTGAAACCGTTCGCCCAGAATGTCTCCAGCGCCCGCCACAGCGCGACCTCCGGATCATAGGCGCGTGGGCGCCCGCGGGCTTTTTCCGACATTTTTGTACCAATTCGCAAAAAATCATTGACGGCAGGCGTCCGCTTAATATTATTCGGATCGGTACAAAAATTCAACTCGCGGGAGGCATTCATGGATCTCTATTTCGCACCAATGGCTTGCTCGATCGCCACACGCATCGCCCTCTACGAGTCGGGGCAGGACGAGGCGGCCTCATTCCACCCGGTGACGCTTGCAACCAAGCAGCTGGCGGACGGTTCCGACTTCTACGCGATCAATCCGAAGGGGCAGGTGCCGACGCTGCGGCTCGACGACGGGCAACTGCTCACCGAAGGGCCGGCCGTCCTGCAATATGTCGCCGACCGCAATCCGGATACCGGTCTGGCGCCGGCCTTCGGAACGATGGAACGCTACCGCCTGCAGGAGTGCCTCAACTTCATCGCGACCGAACTGCACAAGCAGGTGCTCGCCGCGATCTTCAATCCTGCATCGCCGTCAGAAGCGAAGGCATTCGCCCGCGACCAAGTGGCGCCGGCGAAGTTCGAAGCGCTGGCAGGCATGCTGAAGGGGCGGCGCTATCTCGTCGGCGAGCGCTTCACCGTTGCCGATGCCTATGCGTTTTTCGTGCTGACACTGTGTGGATTTGCCGGCATCGATCGCAGCCGCTGGCCGGCGCTCGAAACCTATTACGCCGATCTGGCGCAGCGTCCGAGCGTCGCGCGTGCCTTGTCGGAAGAAATGTCGCTGATCAAGAAGGGCTGAACTTGTCTCGCCGGCGGCTGTCAGTCGCCGGTACCGGTCGCGCGCGGCTTGGCGTCGAAAATTTCGTATTCATGCGCGATCGATTTCTCGATCAGCAGGCGCCACAACGGCTCGGCGATGGCGCGCGAGAGACCCGCGCGATCGGCCTCGGCCAGCACCTTCTGCACCACGTCTTCGATCCGCGCCTCGTCGCGCACCCGCGTGCGCTCGCCCTTGATCGCCCCGGCCTGTTCGATATAGGTCTGGCGCTCCGCCAGCAGCTTCACCAGCTCGCGGTCGATCCGGTCGATCTCGCGGCGGACATCCGCCATGGTGTTGCACTTGACCATTCTCGTCTCCGCCTCTCTCTTCGCCGCGCTCCGCATAAAATAGGCAGGGCGGACGGAATGTCACGGGGCGCATACCGCCGCAAATCGCCGCGGAGCGCCACAATTCTGCAAATTCCGCTTGGCGGCGGGCCTCCGCGCCCCTATATAAGCGTCGCGGATTGTGAAATAGATTAAACCACAATTTTTGCAAGTTATTTTGGCTCCACAGGTGGGGCGAAACCAGACGGGTGCCGGCTATGACGCAGGAAACGATTTCGACGGATGTGGTCATCATCGGGGCAGGGCCGTGCGGCCTGTTCGCCGTGTTCGAGCTCGGCCTGCTCGACATGAAATGCCACCTGATCGACATTCTCGACCGCTCGGGCGGGCAATGCGCGGAGCTCTATCCTGAAAAGCCGATCTACGACATTCCGGGGCTTCCGGTCGTTAGCGGTCAGGAGCTGACCGACCGCCTGATGGAGCAGGCGGCGCCCTTCAAGCCGGAATTCCACTACAACGAAATGGTCGAGGAACTCGAGAAGCTGCCCGACGGGCGCTGGCGGGTGAAGACCGATGGCGGTCTCGTGTTCGAAGCGAAGGTCGTCGTCATTGCGGCCGGCGGCGGCAGTTTCCAGCCGAAGAAGCCGCCGATCCCCGGCATCGAGGCCTATGAGGGCAAGTCGGTTTTCTATGCGGTCAAGCGCATGGAAACATTCCGTGGCAAGAACATTCTGATTTCCGGCGGCGGCGACAGCGCGCTCGACTGGACGATCAACCTGCAACCGGTTGCGGCCTCCATGCAGCTCATTCATCGCCGCGACGGTTTCCGTGCCGCGCCCGACAGCGTCAAGAAGATGCACGCACTGGTGGATGAAAAGAAGATGCAGTTCCATCTCGGGCAGATCACGGCGCTGCATGGCGACAACGGCCAGCTCGAAGGCGTCACCGTGAAGGGCAATGACGGCAATGATTTCCAGCTCGAATGCGACACGCTGCTGCCGTTCTTCGGCCTGACCATGAAGCTCGGGCCGATCGCCAATTGGGGCCTCAACCTGCATGAGAATCTGATCCCGGTCGATACCGAGAAGTTCCAGACCAACGTGCCGGGTATCTTCGCCATCGGCGACATCAACACCTATCCTGGCAAGTTGAAGCTCATTCTCTCGGGCTTCCACGAAGCGGCGCTGATGGCGCAGGCGGCGTTCCGCCACGCGAATCCGGACGCCAAGCTCACCTTCCAGTACACGACGTCGTCGACCAGCCTGCAGAAGAAGCTGGGTGTCGCCTGAACCACTGAACAGCCGGAGCAAGAAATGCGTATCGTTCTTGTGGACCAAAAGGGCGTTGAGCAAGCGCTCGAAGCCGCCGAGGGCTGGCGGGTGATGGAAATCATCCGTGAGCACGGCTTCGAGGTGGGTGGCCTGTGTGGTGGCGCTTGCGCCTGTGCGACCTGCCATGTGGAAGTCCACGCCGAATGGGCGGGCAAGCTTCACCCGGCCAACGACGACGAGGAGGCGATGCTGGACGAGGTGCCGGTTTTGTCTCCAACTTCGCGGCTTTCTTGCCAGATTATTTACACGGAAGATTTAAACGGGCTCGCAGTCAAACTTGTGGCCAATGGCTGAGGTGAAATCATGCACTATTTCCCCATATTCGTTGATCTGAGGGACCGGAATGTCGTTGTTGTCGGCGGCGGTGAAGAAGCGCTGCGCAAAGTGCGCCTGCTGCTCAAGACCAAGGCCCGGATTCTGGTGGTGGCCCCCCTGCTCCACGATGAACTGGCAGCCGAACCACGAGTTGAGTGGCTGGCGACGCGGTTTGCCCCAAAGCAGCTTGATGGTGCGGCGCTGGTCTATGCGGCGGAACCTGCGGTCAATGAAGTTGTCAGCGCCGAAGCGCGGGCGCGCGGCATTCCCGTCAACGTGATTGACGTAGCCGAGATTTCAACTTTCCTGACGCCCTCGATTGTGAACCGTGACCCGGTGGTGATTGCCATCGGAACGGAAGGCACGGCCCCTGTTCTGGGCCAGGGCATCCGGGCCCGCCTTGATGCGGAGCTGCCACAGGCGCTGGGCGAACTCGCAGCCAAGGCCGATGCGCTGCGTTCGCGGGTTGCCAGGGTGGTGCCGCAGGGCAATCGGCGGCGCTCGTTCTGGGCCAAGTTTTTCTTTGGACGGATTCGCGATGCGGTGGTTGCCGGTGATGCTGCGGGCTATGCCCATGAACTCACCCTCGCTTTGAAAGACGAAGCGGCCCCTTCGATTGGCCGGGTTTCAATCGTGGGTGCGGGCCCCGGTGATCCGGAACTGCTGACGCTGAAGGCGCAGCGCAAATTGCTCGAGGCCGATGTGATTGTTTATGATCGCAATGTTTCTCCGAACATTCTGGAATTGGCGCGGCGCGATGCGGAACAGTTTGCCGTCAGCACCACCCAGTTTGACATCAGCAGTTTGCTGGCGCGGCAAGCGCAAGCGGGCAAGCATGTGGTGTTCCTCGTTCCGGGCGATGTTGATCACGGTTCCGACGAAATTGCGGTTTTGGAACAGTACGGCTTCGCGGTTGATATCGTGCCGGGCATTGCGGGCGAGACAGCAAAGCCTTTCCCCTTCATGTCACGGGACGATATAGCCTCGGAAATGCTGAGGGCCGCATCATGAGCGAGATTGAAAAGGGCCAGGTCATGACCGCCAACCGGCTGCGCGATGGGGAAGTTGTTTTTCTCACGCGCTCGGGCGAATGGAATGAAAGAATCGACGAAGCCGTGCTGGCGCTCGAACCCCAGGCGACGGCGGCGCTTGAAGCCCGGGCCAAGGACGATGTGAAAGCAACGCTGGTCACGGGGCCCTACTTGTTTGATGCCGAGCGCGTAGGCGGAAAAATCCGTGCGCTGCATATGCGCGAGCGCATCCGCACCCTTGGTCCCACGGTCAGGCTTGACCTCGGCAAGCAGGCCGAGGGCACAGCCGGCGCTTTCGCCTTCAAGGAGGCTTGATCCATGTATCGCTATGATGAATTCGACCATCAGTTCGTACGGGAGCGCACCGCGCAATTCCGCGACCAGGCCGACCGCCGCCTCAGCGGCGCGCTGACCGAGGACGAGTTCCGCCCGCTGCGCTTGATGAACGGGCTTTATCTGCAGCTTCACGCCTATATGCTTCGCGTTGCAATTCCCTACGGCACCCTGTCATCCAGGCAGATGCGGCAGCTCGCCTACATCGCCGACAAGTGGGATCGCGGCTATGGCCATTTCACCACGCGGCAGAACATTCAGTACAACTGGATCAAGCTTGAGGACACGGCGGACATTCTGGCGGCCTTGGCTGAAGTCGAGATGCATGCCATCCAGACCTCCGGCAATTGCATCCGCAATGTGACCACGGATCATTGGGCGGGTGCTGCTGCCGACGAAATATCTGATCCACGTCCGGTGGGTGAATTGCTCCGGCAATGGTCGTCGCTGCATCCGGAATTTTCCTATCTGCCGCGCAAGTTCAAGATCGCGGTGACCGGTGCGCCGAATGACCGCGCAGCGGTGAAGGTTCATGACATCGGGCTGCGGCTGCACAAGAATGATGCGGGCGCCATCGGCTGGGAAGTCATGGTGGGCGGTGGCCAAGGCCGCACACCGATGATCGCCGTCACGGTGCGCGATTTCTTGCCGGAGAAAGAACTTGTCGCTTACATCGAAGCGATCATGCGGGTCTATAATCTCTATGGCCGGCGCGACAACAAATACAAGGCGCGCATCAAGATTCTCGTGCACGAAATCGGGGCTGAGAAATTCAAGGCGGAAGTTGAAGCGGAATATGCGCGCCGCCCGGAACAAACCACCCATGTCGAGGAAAAGGAACTGCAGCGAATTGCGGCCTATTTCGCCCCGCCGGTTTTTGAAAAGCTATCGCGCTTTACGCCGGCCTTCGAGGAAGCAAAGCTCCTACATCCCGGCTTTGCCCGCTGGGCCCGCAACAATCTTGCGGCGCACCGGGTTGATGGCTACACCATTGTCAACATTTCCCTCAAACCCGAAGGCGGCATTCCGGGCGATGCGACAGCCGAGCAGATGCGCCTGATGGCGGATCTGGCCGAGCGTTATTCGCATGACGAATTGCGCGTGAGCCATCCGCAGAACATCATTCTTCCCCATGTGAGGAAGGATGATGCGCTGGCCATCTGGCAGGCGCTTGTGCCGGCAGAACTGGCCACGGCAAATTACGGCCTTGCGGGCGATATCATCGCCTGCCCCGGCATGGATTATTGCTCACTGGCCACGGCGCGTTCGATACCCATCAGCCAGGCCATTTCACGGAAGTTCGCCGATCTCGACGTGCAGGAAAAAATCGGCCCGGTGAAAATCAACATTTCGGGTTGCATCAATGCCTGCGGCCATCACCACGTGGGCCACATCGGCATTCTTGGCCTCGACAAGAAGGGCGAGGAATTTTACCAGATCACGCTTGGCGGCTCGTCAACCGAAAGCGCCTCGATCGGTTCCATCCTCGGACCGGGCTTTGCGGGACACGAGGTGGCTGGCGCCATCGAAAAGATTCTCACGACCTATGTGAAGCTGCGTCAGCCGGGCGAGGAATTCCTCTACGCCTACCGCCGACTGGGGCCGCAACCTTTCAAGGAGGCATTGTATGCCGCTGCTTAAGAACAACGCCTTCATCCAGGATAGCTGGGTGCATCTCGGCGCCGAGGATCCTCTGCCGGAAGGCGGAAATGTGTCCATTCCCTTTTCGCGCCTCAAGAATGAATGGGAAAGCCTTGCTAAGTTTCCAGGCCAGCTTGGTACGCTATTGAGCAACACGGACCATGCGGAAGACGTGGCGCATTTCCTGCCGCATCTGGCGCTGGTCATCCTCCCCTTCCCGGCTTTTGTCGATGGCCGCGCCTATTCCATTGCCCGACAAATCCGCTTGCTGGGATACCGCGGTGAATTGCGCGCCACGGGCAACATATTGCCTGACCAGTTTCAATACATGGCGCAAGTTGGGTTCAGCAGCTTTGAAGTTTCCGAGCGCTTTCCACTAGAGGTCTGGCAGCAGGCTTCAAAACAAATGTCGCTGGCCTATCAGCGCGGGCTTTACCGCCGGGTGGGTGAAGCGGAAGTGTGGAGCGAACGCCACGAGGAAACCGCACCCGAGACTGCGCCATGGGAGGAACAGCCCCATGCCGGATAATCAGATCGACAACAGTGTCGTCGAAAGATACGCAGGGCTTGAAGGCCGCGACCTGATCAAGTCCATCCTGCGGGATTATCTCGGGAGGACGGCCCTGGTTTCTTCCTTCGGCGCCGAGTCTGCCGTGCTGCTGCACATGGTTTCGGAAGTTGATCCGGATTTGCCGGTCGTTTTCCTGGATACGGGCAAGCTGTTTCAGGAGACGCTCGATTACCGCGACAAGCTGATTGTCGAGCTTGGGCTCACAAATGTGCGCTCGGTGAAGCCGGAGGCTCTCGACATTCTTGCGCATGATGCCACGGGCCTTTTGCACCAGAACAGCACCGATGCCTGCTGCCATATCCGCAAGACCGTGCCGCTCGAAAAGGCGCTGGCGGAATTTGATGTGGTGATTTCCGGCCGCAAGCGTTTCCATGGCGCTGACCGGGCCAATCTCGATTACGTCAGCATAGCCGACGACCGGCTGAAAGTTGAGCCGCTTGCCGGGTTCTCGGCGCTCGACATCCAGTCATACATGAACAGCCATCATCTGCCGTCGCATCCCCTCAGGCTCAGGGGGTACCGCTCGATTGGCTGCGAACCCTGCACCTCGCTCGGCGGCACGGATGATGACCCGCGCGCCGGACGCTGGGCCGGAACCGACAAGACGGAATGCGGCATACATTTCACCGCCAATGGGCAAATTATCCGCACAGTCCAGCGCCAAGCTGTGAACGCTTGATCACAGACGGATCCAGGGGAGCCACTTGATGGATGAATTTTGGGCTTTTGCCTTCGTGGGATTCTTCGCCCAGCTTGTTGATGGTGCTTTGGGGATGGGATTTGGTGTTATCTCTGCCTCGGTTCTTTTGGCGCAAGGAGTGCCCCCAGCGCTTGTGTCGGCAAGCGTAAACGCCGCCAAGCTTCCGACCACCGGAACGGCGGCACTCTCCCATTATCTGCACGAGAATCTCAACTGGCGCATCATCGTCATGCTGTGCGTGTTTGGCGCCCTAGGCGGAATACTTGGCGCGACGGTGCTGACGAGCCTGAAGGGCAAGACGCTGTTCGTCTTGATCAACATCTATCTGCTGTTCATCGGCGGGCTGATCATCTATTGCGGTTTAAAGGATGTGGCGCCCCGCCTGTTTCCCAAGGGGTTTACCCGGCTGATTGGTTTCGCCGGCGGCCTCATTGAAGGCATTGGCGGAAGCTGGGGGCCTATTGTGACCACCAGCCTGCTGGGCGCGGGAACCCAGTCACGTTATGCGATTGGCTCCAGCAATTTCTCCGAGTTCATTGTCAGCATTGCTGTGTTCTCCACTTTTGTTGCGGCATTTGCCATGGGGCATTGGGAAGGCGGCTCTGATTGGCATGAGGTGGCATGGCCCGTGGCCGGCCTCGTGCTCGGCGGAATTCCCGCTGCTGTGATGGGCGGCTATCTCTCAAAGATCGCGCCCAAGCGCCCGCTCACCATTGCGGTCGGGCTGCTGGCCTTCAGCATCGGCATCTACCGCTTCGCAACAATGTAGCTTAAGCCTTCAGGGCCTGCCTGAGATCGCCGACGAGATCATCAACATCCTCCAGCCCAACGGACAGGCGCAGGTTGCCGTCGGATATCCCCATCATGGCGCGGGCATCCGGGCCGATGTTGCGGTGAGTTGTTGTCGCGGGATGGGTGATGAGCGACTTGGCGTCACCGAGGTTATTTGAGATGTCGATGATACTGAGCTTGCGCAGCAGAGCGAATGCCTTGGCCTTGCCGCCGGCCACATCGAAGGACACCATGGTGCCGCCCATTTTCATCTGGCTGCGGGCAAGCTTTGCCTGCGCGTGGGTATCGTGATGCGGATAGTAGACGCGTTCGACGCCCTTTGTTGAAGCAAGCGCTTCGGCAACGGTTGCCGCGGCACGGCTCTGGGCTTCAACACGCAGTTTCAAAGTTTCAAGACCCTTGAGCAGGACCCAGGCATTGAAGGGCGAAAGGGTTGGCCCCGTATGGCGGAGGAACGGCTTCAGCAGCTCTTCCTTGAATTTCTGGTTCGATAGGATGGTGCCGCCGAACACGCGGCCCTGGCCATCGGTGTGCTTGGTATTGGAATAGAAAACAATATCGGCGCCCAGCTGCATCGGTTTCTGCAGGATGGGCGTGGCGAAGACATTGTCGATGATGACGACTGCGCCAGCCTGGTGGGCAATGTCGCAGATCATCTGAATGTCGAGAACTTCAAGCAGCGGGTTGGATGGAGTTTCAAAGAACACGCATTTGGTTTGCGGCTTCATCGCCTGTTTCCAGGCCGCTGGATCCCTGCCATCCACGAGTTCATAGGTCACGCCGAATTTGGGCAGGATGGCCGTGATGATCTGGTAATTCGAGCCGAAGAGAGAACGTGAGGCGACGACATGGTCGCCGGCCTTGAGCTGGCAGGCCAGCGCGCCAAATGCCGCGGACATGCCGGAAGCCACGGCATAACAGGCTTCGGCCCCCTCCAGCAGGCGCATGCGTTCTTCCAGCATGGAGACCGTCGGGTTGCCGTAGCGGCCATAGACATAGCCTTCCTCTTCGCCGGCAAAGCGCCGCTCGGCAGTTTCCGGATCGTCGTAAACATAACCAGAGGTGAGGTAGATGGCTTCCGAAGTCTCGCCGTGAAGCGAGCGGTCCAAACCGCCACGCACAAGTTTTGTTGCATCACCCCAGCCCTTGGGGTCCTGTCTCTTGGTATATTTTGCCATTAGCTTTGAACCCAGGGTAGCCCGGCTACTTTCCAGCCATTCATGGTTCCGCGGTGGCCGTTGGCATCTTTGTCGCCTTCAAAACCCTGCGCCACGTTCCAGCAGTTGGTGTAGCCCGCGTCCATAAGGGCGGAGGCTGCTGAAGATGAACGGGCGCCGGAACGGCAGATGCAGAGGATTTCCGCGTCCTTGGGCAACCCCATCTGCTCGATTTCCTCGACGAACTTCGCATTGACCTGCATGGCTGGAAACACCTGCCAGGCCAGGCGCACAAGCCTTTCCACGGCGGGAACGCCAACGAACGTCCATTCGGGCTGGGTGCGCACGTCCACCAGCACGGCAGATGAATTGCCCTGCAAACGCTGGTGGGCTTCGGTGGGTGAAATGTTGCCTCTATGCATGAAACGACCTGTTCTTTATTTCGAACATGATATAGTCGAAACAAAGTGCCCGGGCAAAGGAAAATGGCTATCCAGCGTTAGCAATCAGTGTTTCTGGCTCGGATATTTGACGATGGCGGGACCCGACACCGGGTCCGTGAGGCCAAGGCCACCACCCAGGTCTTCCAGCATGGCGCGGAACCCGTCGAGGATGCCGATCATCTGGGGCCTTGCCTCGACAACGCTTTCATAGTCATCCCACTTGCCCACGAAACAATAGGTGCGGTCACCGGTCTTGATGAGGGCGCCGTCCTTCATGCCGTCGAGGTCTGGCAGGCTTTTGTGGAGTTCGATGAACTTCTGTTCCTGGCCCGGCTTCACTTTGAAACGTACAACGTTGTAAGCGGTCATAGCTTCCTCCTTTAGCGAGGTCCCCAGCGGCGGCAGTCTACGCCCTTTCATGTTCCTTGTGTAGCTCTGGTTAGTTCTGGTGCGCTGGGGTGAAGCCGACTGGCGCTTTCAGTTGAGAAGCGGGATATGTTAGAGGAATTCACCACCCCCTTTGGAGTTTCCCTGAATGTCGAAGTCCCTGCCCGCCCGTTGCGATGTCGTTATTATTGGCGGGGGAATCGTGGGCACATCCATTGCCTATCACCTCGGCAGGATTGGCATCACCAACACCGTGGTGCTTGAGCGCAAGCAGCTCACCTCCGGAACGACTTGGCACGCGGCGGGCCTGGTAGGTCAGTTGCGCGCCTCCAAGAATCTTACTGAACTGGCCAAATATACCACCAGCCTGTTTGAAGGACTGGAAAAGGAAACCGGACAGGCCACGGGCTTCAAGCAGAATGGCTCGATCTCGATTGCGCTCACGGACGGGCGCATGGAAGAGCTGTTGCGCGGCGCCTCCATGGCCAAGAGTTTTGGCCTGGCGGTTGATGTTATCAGCACGGCTGAGATCAAGGCGCGTGTGCCCCATTACAACATGGACGGCGTCAAGGGTGGCGTGTTCCTGCCGAAGGATGGCCAGGTCAATCCCATCGATGTGACACAGGCGATGGCGGCTGGTGCACGGTCTCGGGGTGCGAAGATTTTCGAGAATATGAAAGTAATGCGGATT
The DNA here is from genome assembly GCA_030680855.1 of Aestuariivirga sp. Lineage (GTDB taxonomy): Bacteria > Pseudomonadota > Alphaproteobacteria > Rhizobiales > Aestuariivirgaceae > Aestuariivirga. The sequence goes on along the minus strand of JAUXUN010000042.1, from coordinate 18,902 downwards.
CTCGTTGAAAAAGGCAAGACTGTTGGCGTTGAGACAACCGAGGGCACGATCCTGGCCGACAAAGTGGTGATCGCGTCCGGCATGTGGTCACGCGAACTGGGCCGCAGCATTGGGGTGAACATTCCGCTCCATGCCTGCGAGCATTTTTATATTGTGTCAGAGCCCATCGCGGAACTGCCGCGCAACATGCCGGTGGTGCGCGTGCCCGATGAATGCACTTACTACAAGGAAGACGCGGGCAAGCTGATGGTGGGCGCGTTCGAACCCGAGGCCAAGGCCTGGGGTGGCGGCGGCATCGATGATGAGCATGCCTTTGTTACATTGCCGGAAGACATGGACCATTTCGAGCCCATCCTCACCAGCGCCATCAACCGCGTTCCTCTGCTCGAAACGGCAGGCATTCAATTGTTCTTCAATGGACCGGAAAGTTTTTCGCCGGATAACCGTTACTATCTCGGCGAAGCGCCTGAGGTGAAGAACTGCTACGTGGCCACGGGATTTAATTCCATCGGCATTCAATCGTCGGGTGGAGCAGGCCTGGTGCTGTCGCAATGGATCAAGAATGGCCATCCGCCGATGGATGTGAATGGCATGGACATCCGCCGCATTCACCCGTTCCAGTCGGTGCGCAGTTATGTGGGCGAGCGGGTCACTGAAACGCTGGGCCTGCTCTACGCCATGCATTGGCCTTACCGGCAGGCGGAAACAGCACGTGGGGTGCGGCGTTCGCCCATTTATGATCAAACGAAAAAACTCGGCGCCGTGTTCGGCGAAGTGAATGGCTGGGAGCGGCCCAACTGGTATGCGCGGGACGGGGTCATGCCGGAGTATGAATACTCCTATGGCCGGCAGAACTGGTTTCCCTGCGCGGACTATGAAGCCAAGCAATTGATGTCGAACTGCGCCTTCTTCGATCAGTCATCATTTGCCAAATACTCCGTTGAGGGCCGCGATGCATGCAATGTGCTGAATAACATCAGCGCAAACAATGTGGACGTGGAGCCGGGCCGCATTGTCTACACCCAGTGGTGCAATGAGCGCGGCGGGATTGAGGCGGATCTTACGGTTACGCGGCTGGAGGAAAATAAATTCCTGGTCGTAACGGGTGCGGTACCGCAGGTCCGCGACATGGCCTGGCTGAAGCGCCATATAGCGGATGATGCCCATTGCATCGCAACTGACATCACCTCGGGCCTGCCGATGATTGCGGTGATGGGGCCGAACTCCCGCACCCTGCTCCAGAAGCTTTCAGGCGCCGATCTCTCCAATGGAGCCTTCCCCTTCGGCACGTCCAAAGAGATTGAAATTGGTTACGCGCGCGTGCGGGCCTCGCGCATCACTTATGTGGGTGAGTTGGGCTGGGAGCTTTATATCCCGACGGAATTTGCGGCCCATGTGTTTGAACGGCTGATTGCGGCGGGAGCGGAATTTGGCATGGCGCCGGCGGGGATGCACACCATGAACAATTGCCGCACGGAGAAGGCCTATCGCCATTGGGGCCACGACATGAGCGATGAGGAAACGCCCATCGAAGCTGGCCTTGGCTTTGCTATCGGATGGGACAAGAAGGGCGGCTTCATCGGGCGCGAGGCGCTTCTGAAACAGAAAGCGCTGTCCGTGCTTCGCAAGCGCATGATCTGCATTGCGCTGGAGGATTCAAGCGTGGCAGCGCCGATGATGTATCACGAGGAGCCGATCTACCGGAATGGCGTGATTGTCGGTTCCACCACGTCCGGCGCCTGGGGCCACCGGGTGAACCTTTCCCTTGGCATGGGTTATGTGACCAATGAGGGTGGCGTGAGCAAGGACTGGATTGAAAGCGGCAAATGGGAAGTCGAATTGGCCTGGAAGCGCTACGGCGCGAAAGTGCAATTGCAGAGCTTCTATGATCCGAAGGGTGAAAACATTAAAGCCTAGTTCAGCAGCGCCGATTTCTCCCGTTCGCCTGAAACGATGCTGACGATCACATGGGGTGGGACTTCCAGCAGCCTTGCGCCATTGTCCATCAGGAGGGTTGCGAATTGCCGTGCGGTGGCAATAACTTCGTCGTCCTTGCCGCCGACAAGGGTGCCCGCACATAATGCGGCGCTGGTCTCGTCGCCATGCTGGAGGGCGGCGATCATGCCGACGCAGAGGCATTCCTCGCGGCAGAGGTAGCGGCATTGGCAGGTCAGGCAGCGGATAGGTTCGGCAGATTTTTCGCGCATGGCCTTTACCCAGTCATGGAGGTGTGAAACCAAGGCCCCGGCGTTGACCGCTCCCAATTCTTCGGTGAAGAGCGACCAGGCTTGCTCCCAGCAGGCGACATCGCCGAATTCATAGCCGGACAGCCAATGGCGAAAGCCCTGTACGACGAGGCGTTCCCCTTTACGGTCGAGATAAGTCTGACGGTCCACAGTCAATTCCTATTCTTGAGTAATTTACTCGGATATAGGATTTGTGCAGCGGGGTCAAGAGTTACCGGGTGAATTCCTTGAAGTCCCCTGCTCTTGTTTCAAGCGAGTCCCGGAGCTTCAGTCTCCGTGCCTGGGCTTTGGAGATTAGATCCACATGGGGGCTGGCGTCGATTTCTTCCGCCATGGCCCAGCAATTCTCCAGCGAGGTCAGCCAACAGTCCGGATCATACTTTCCGATATCGAAAGGCTTTGAAATGCGCCGCAGGGTTTTGTGCGTTTCGTTCACGTATTCGTGGAAGTAGCTCATAGCGAGTTCGCGGGGGCTTGCATAAACCGGATCGCGCCAGCGCAGCCAGATCGAATTGCTCTTTGAAATGGCGCCCCAGTGCTTGTCCTGTTTGAACAGGGCGAGCACATGATCATCGTCGCCGTGGGCCTGGAAATCCATGAGCAGCGCCGGGTGGCCATGGAGCAAAAGGGCCGCCGCAGCGATGAATGCGGCCTCGATGCAGTGGCAGGAATTGTTCTGCAGGGCCATGCGGGCGGACTGGCAGGTGTCGCCTTGCGGTTCAAAATTGATCGGTATGCCGGTGAGAAAATCCTGAATCTTTTCAGGTGTATTCAGCTTGCGGAAAACCGCGGTTTCCTGGCGCGTCAGGCCAATGGAGCGGGCAAGGGCTGCATCGAAGGCCATGGATTACAATCCGAGTCTGTCCGTGTGGTTCACGGATAGATCGCGCCTGGCCGCAAGGATGGAAACGGAATAGCCGGCGACAACGTCTATCAGTGACATGATCATGAGGAAGAAAAAGGCCGCGGTTCCGCAAAAAGGCACCAGCAGGAATTCGACCAACGCCACGATGAAGGTGGCCGTGGACAGCATGTGATCGACGATGGTGCCCGTCCCCAGCCTTGCTGCCTTGATGATCTCAAAAAAGAGGGCAACAAGGCCGGCCATGATAAAGAAGTCACTGACTTTCAAATAGAACTCGCTGCCCGATGGCAGCATGCCATCCCACACAAGGGACTCGGAATCCATCCATTGGCCGGTAAGCCCCAGGATGTTGAAGGCAATAATAACGAGGGCTATCGCGGGGAACGACAGGATATGGCGCATGGCAGGGTCTCCGGTTTGAGGCCCATTTAGCCTAGGTGTTGCGATTCCCACAAAGCAGCCCGCTTTTACCCCCGACCACTTTGTTCTTTATTACGAACGCGAAAAAGCCTATATAGAACGGGTAGCAACCAAGAGAGGCTGTCATGACCCTGCAACTAGGCGATACCGCTCCCGACTTTGAAGCCGAGACCACCGAAGGCAAGCTGAAGTTTCACGACTATATCGAAGGCTCCTGGGCGGTTCTGGTTTCCCACCCCAAGGATTTTACCCCTGTCTGCACCACGGAGCTTGGCTCCATGGCGAAGCTGAAACATGAGTTCGACAAGCGGGGCGTGAAGCTGATTGGCATCTCGGTGGATTCAGTCGAGGACCACCAGCGCTGGAAGAACGACATCAAGGATGTAACCGGCGCCCAGGTGAACTACCCCATGATCGGTGACAGCAACCTCGCCGTGGCCAAGCTCTACGGGATGATCCATCCCAACGCCTCAGGCGATGCCAAGGGCCGCACGGCTGCTGACAATCAAACAGTACGCAATGTGCTGATCATCGGGCCAGACAAGAAGATCAAGTTGATCCTCACCTACCCCATGAGCACTGGGCGCAATTTCCAGGAGATTCTCCGGGTGATCGATTCCCTGCAGTTGACCGCCACCAAATCCGTGGCCACGCCTGCCGACTGGAAACAGGGCGAAGATGTCATCATTCTGGCTTCGGTATCGGATGACGCCGCCAAGGAAAAATTCCCGGCCGGCTGGAAGACCTTGAAGCCCTATCTGCGCCTGGTGGCACAACCAGGAAAATAGCGCCGTTTCGTTTAGTCCCCCTGCACCAACTTACCCCCGGAGTGACCCTCTGGGGTTTTTCTTGATTGGCGCTACTATAAGTTGAATTTTGTTAAGGCCCATGGAACGACCAAGGGCCGAAATTCCTTCAGTTGCCGCTGGCCACAAAACCGCTGTTGGAAGTGGACTGCTTGACCAGGGCCACCCATTGCAGGGGATTGGCGTGGGACTGGCGCTTCAGGAATTTGTAATGGGTGTCATTCCAGCGCGAGACTTTGTCAAAGCGGTTGTCCAAAACATAGTCGCCGGCGTCCGTCGTAACGGTAAGAACGGCGTGGCCTTCATTTTTTTCATCCAGAACAACGGTGATGAGCAGTGCCTCTGCCGGAAATCCCAGGCCTTCCAGCTGGCGTTTCTTGAGCAGAACGTAGTCTTCGCAGTCACCGGCATCAGTGGGATAGGCCCAGTGCTCGGCTTCGCCGTAGAGATCCTGGTCGCTGATCGGGGCAATTTTGCCGTTCACGTAACTGTTGACCACATAAAGCTGGTTCCAGCGTTCCGGTGACATGGCAATCCGTTCATGGGCAGCGCTTCGCATTTTGCAATCGTCAGGATTGGCGGCACAGAACTTCACGAAACCCACCGGCGGCAAGGTCTTGCCGAATTCCGGCGCCGTGTTCTTCGTCCCTGACCCGAAGGCCAACGCATTGTTTGCACTCAGCAAACAGGTTAGTGCGCCTAAAATAACTGTTTTCCGAAATCCCATAATGCCCCAGAACCACATTTTGCCCAGGAGCAAAGTAAATCAAATCAGGCGGGCCGGGGAAACATAATTAACAAATAGTTAACAGCGAAGTTAGAAGGTCAGTTTGTTACCACCATTTGGGCGCCTGATAGCCACCGGCTACCTGCTCAATGGCCGCTGCCGCCGTGAACAGGGTCTCTTCATCAAAGGCTTTGCCAATGAGCTGAAGGCCGAGCGGCAGACCGTCTTTTGAAATGCCCGCGGGAACGGCAATGCCGGGAAGGCCCGCCATGTTCACGGTGACTGTGAAAATGTCATTCAGGTACATCTGCACGGGATCGCTGATTTCGCCGGGCGCGAAGGCGGGGCTCGGCGTTGCCGGTGTCAAAACCACATCGACCTTGTCCCAAGCCAACTCAAAGTCGCGTTTGATCAGTGTACGGATTTTCTGGGCGCGGACATAGTAGGCATCGTAATAACCTGCCGAGAGAACGTAGGTGCCGATCAGGATGCGGCGCTGCACTTCGGGGCCAAAGCCGGCAGCGCGGGAATTTTCATACATGTCGACAATGTCGTCGCCGGGAACGCGCAAGCCATAACGCACGCCATCATAACGGGCGAGGTTTGACGACGCTTCGGCGGGCGCCACGATGTAATAGGCGGGCAGCGCGTATTTCGTATGGGGCAGCGAGATTTCCACTATCTCGGCCCCCTGCTCCTTCAGCCACTGGGCGCCCTTGTCCCACAGGGCCTCGATTTCGCTGGACATGCCGTCAGCGCGGTATTCCTTTGGAATGCCGATGCGCAGGCCCTTGATGGATTTGCCGATAGCGTTTTCATAATCTGGCACGGGAAGATCAACCGAGGTCGTGTCCTTGGGATCGACGCTGGCCATGGATTTCAGCATAATGGCGGCATCGCGCACGTCACGCGCTATGGGGCCGGCCTGGTCAAGACTCGAAGCAAAAGCCACAATGCCCCAGCGCGAGCAGCGGCCATAGGTTGGTTTTATCCCTACGGTGCCGGTAAAGGCCGCGGGCTGGCGGATGGAGCCGCCGGTGTCGGTGGCGGTGGCAGCGGCGCAGATATGAGCGGCAACGGCGGAGGCTGACCCGCCGGAGGAACCGCCGGGCACAAGTGCTGCATTGGAATTCTTGCGCCGCCAGGGATTGATGACGTTGCCGTAGTAGCTTGTCTCGTTCGATGAGCCCATGGCGAATTCATCCATGTTGAGCTTGCCCAGCATCACGGCACCTTCGCGCCAAAGGTTTTCGGTGACGGTTGATTCATAGGTGGGTTTGAAGCCATCGAGGATGTGGCTGCAGGCCTGGGTGTGAACGCCTTTGGTGGCGTAAAGGTCCTTGATCCCCAGCGGAATGCCTTCCAGTGCTCCGCCCTCGCCTTTCGCCAATTTTACGTCGGAGGCTTTGGCCATGGCGCGGGCCTTGTCCGGCGTCTCGACGATATAGGCATTGAGAACGCGCGCCTTCTCGACAGCGGCGATATAGGCCTCAGTCAATTCGACGGCGGAGAATTTCTTTTTGCGGAGGCCTTCTCGGGCCGTTGCAATGGTGAGTGAAGTTAGGTCGTTCATTCAATCACCTTCGGCACGAGAAAATAATCGTCTTCGGCGGCGGGCGCGTTTTCCACGACGTCATGGGGATTGTTGCCATCGGTCACGATATCTTTGCGCTTCTTCATTTTGACGGTGACAACGGCAGTCATGGGCTCGATGCCCTCGACATCCACTTCGTTCAACTGCTCGATCCAGTGGAGAATAGAGTTCAATTCGCCGGCAAGGCGCTCAACGTTTTCTTCCTTCACCTTGATGCGGGCGAGTTTTGCAACCCGCCGCACGGTGGCCTGATCAACTGACATAAAAATGGATCCTATGAAAATTCTGCGGGCTGGATAGCAGTCTAGGCGCGAACCCGCAACTTGGCTTTCTGCTGGCCATTGGCATCGAAATTATCCTCCTTGAGCCAGGCCTCAAAAGCCTTCTTGGCCTTGGGCCATTCCGCGTCCAGCATGGCAAACCAGGCCGTATCCCGGTTGCGGCCCTTAATGATGTAGTGCTGGCGGAAAATGCCTTCAAAGGTGAAGCCAAAGCGATCCGCCGCCTTGCGCGAGGGCGTATTGAGCGAATCGCATTTCCATTCCAGGCGGCGCACCCCAAGGTCATCGAAGCAATGGCGCATCATGAGATAGATGGCTTCGGTTGCTTCCCGGGTTTGCTGGAGTTCAGGTGACATCCAGATGTGGCCAATTTCAATGACGCCATTGGCGGCGTCGTTGCGCATGAAGGAGCCCATGCCGACGGCCTTGCCCGTATCGCGGCGGACGAAGGCATAGAACCAGGGGTCGCGGGCGGCCTCGCGGGCCTTTACCCATTCGGTGAACTCCTCCAGCGAAGTAAATGGGCCGTAACCCAGATACGTCCAGATCGTGCCTTCGGGGTCCTTGCCATCGAAGCTGGCATAGAGATCGGCGGCGTGTTTTGCGGCGGAGACGTGGTCAAGCCTAATCCAACGCCCGTGCAGGGGGCGCATGTCCGGGACATTGCCTACCGGCAGCGGATCCACGACCGGGCCAATGGGCCGTTCAATTTTCTTTGCCATTTCGGGCCTTCCTGCAATTAGTCCGGGGCTATGCAATAACGCCGCTTTACCTGTTTGCCAAATCGGCTATCAGAAGCCCATGTCCACCCACCTTCTGGCCCTCCAGTCCGCTTTGGAAAACTTGCCCCAGACTTCGCGTCTGATGGGGCTGGATTTGGGCACGAAGACCATTGGCATTGCGACAAGCGATCGCAGCCGGCAGATTGCAACGCCCATCACCACCATAACACGCAGCAAGTTCACCAAGGATGCAACCGAGCTGCTGGCAATCGCCACGAAGGAAAATGTCGGGGTTCTGGTATTGGGACTGCCAATCAACATGGATGGCACGGAAGGCCCACGGGCGCAGGCCACACGGGCCTTTGCGCGCAATCTTGCCAAGCTCACATCGCTAGCGATTGTCTTTTGGGATGAGCGGCTTTCGACGGCGGCGGTCGAGCGCATGCTGATTGAGGCGGATGCTTCACGCGCAACGCGTAACAAGGTGGTGGACAAGTTGGCCGCTGCATGGATTCTCCAAGCGGCACTCGACGCCCTGAGGCAGGCATGACGCAGTCCTTCATTGCCCTGCTCCCGGTTTTTATTGTGATCCTCGTGGGCTACGGCCTGCGCCGCAGCGGATTGATTGCCGAGGAGCATTGGACGGCGGTTGATCATGTTTGTTATTATGTTTTGTTCCCTGCGATCATCTTCAAGGAAATAGCGGCGGCGGATTTTTCCAATGTGCCTGTGTGGTCCATGGCGCTGGCCATGATCCTTGGCATCACGACCATGTTTGCCCTGCTGCTGGCTTTGCGGCGGCCACTTATCGCGACCATGGATTTGAATGGCCCGCAATTTTCCAGCCTGTTTCAGGGGGCCACGCGCTGGCACACGTTTATCGCGCTTGCCATTATCCCCATCTATTTCGGACAACCCGCCCTGGCTTTGGGCGGCTTGAGTGCCGCCGCCATGACGCCGCTTCTGAATATCGTCAATGTTTGGGTGATTTCGGTTCATGGCTCCGGCATCAAGCTGAATGCACGGGCCATGGCGCTTTCGATTCTGAAGAATCCGTTCGTGCTGTCGTCGGTTGGCGGTGTGGTCTGGCAATTGCTGCATCTGCCCATGCCCGTCATGGGGGTTCAGGTTCTCGACATGATCGGCAAGGGGGCGTTGGGCCTGGCACTTCTGGCCGTTGGCGCCGGCCTTCGTATTGACGAGGCCCTTTCCACCAAGGGGCCGGTGCTGCTGGCGACATTCCTCAAATTGCTTGCTATGCCGGTTTTCATGGCGGTTTGGCTTTGGGTCCTGGGGGTGTCCGGGGAGGCGGCGGCGGTTGCCATTCTCTGCGGGGCGGTGCCGACGGGTTCCGGCGCCTATGTGCTGGCCAAGCACATGGGGGGTGACGCCCCGATGATTGCCAGCATTTTGACCCTCCAGGTCATCTGCGCGGCGGTCACAATTCCCTTTGTATTAAGCCTCTTGGGTTAATTTTCCACAGGCCAGCGATCTTCCCTTGCGGGGCGGGAGATTCGCCCCTACACAGCCATTTTTAATGACATCGCCATCTGCAAGACCCAAGCTTCTCAAAGGCCAGCACCTGCTGGCGGTTGATGATATTTCCCCCCTTGAGATCACCGCGCTTCTCGACTTGGCGCAGACCTATGTGAACGAGGGAAACGGACCCCGGCAGCGCAATCCGATCCTGCAGGGCCAGACCCAGGTCAACCTGTTCTTCGAAGCCTCCACACGCACCCAAAGCTCGTTTGAAATAGCGGGCAAGCGCCTGGGCGCCGATGTGATGAACATGGCCATCTCCTCCTCCGCCCTTTCAAAGGGCGAGACGGTGCTGGACACAGCCATGACGATCAATGCCATGCATCCCAATTTCCTGGTGGTGCGGCATCAATCCTCCGGCGCAGTTGAACTTCTGGCACAAAAGGTTTCCTGCTCGGTGATCAATGCGGGCGATGGCCAGCATGAGCATCCGACACAGGCGCTCCTTGATGCGCTCACCATACGCCGCCGGAAAAATTCGATCGAGGGGCTCACCGTTGCCATCTGCGGTGATGTCCTGCACAGCCGCGTGGCACGCTCCAACATTCACATGCTGAACAAGCTGGGCGCGCGCGTGCGCGTCGTCGCTCCTTCCACACTGCTGCCTACGGGCATTGCGAACTTCGGGGTGGAGGTTCACCGCAACATGCGTGATGGTCTCGAGGGCGCGGATGTGGTGATGATGCTGCGCCTGCAGCTGGAGCGCATGAACGGGGCCTTCGTGCCTTCGCAGCGGGAATACTACCGCTTTTATGGCTTGAACGAGGAAAAGCTGCGTTACGCCAAGCCTGACGCGCTGGTGATGCATCCAGGGCCGATGAACCGGGGTGTTGAAATAGATTCCGATGTGGCCGACGGGGCGCAATCGGTGATCCGTGAGCAGGTTGAAATGGGCGTGGCGGTGCGCATGGCGGTGCTTGATGCACTGTCGCGCAATTGGCTGGCGGGAGCGAAATCATGATGTCTCCCGCGGTCAAGCAATCGGCGCAGCGCAAAGCCTATCTGAATGCCAATGTCGTGGCCCCGGCCCAGGGCCTGAATGGCAAAGGGGGCATCCTTGTTGAGGATGGCTGGATACTGGCGGTTGGTCCGAAGGTGACGAAAGAATCAATCGGGGTCGGCACCGCGAGTTTTGACTGCGCTGGCACCACACTCATTCCTGGCCTTATCGACATGCGGGTGTTCACTGGGGAACCGGGCACGGAATACCGTGAGACGTTGGCCACGGCATCGGAAGCGGCTGCCGCTGGCGGTGTCACCACCATGATCGTTATGCCCAACACCCAGCCGGTGATTGATGACGCGGCGATTGTGGATTTCATCCTTCGCCGGGCGCGCGACACGGCCCTGGTGCGGATTGCGCCCATGGCGGCAATCACCAAGGGTCTTGCCGGTGAACTGATGAGCGAGATCGGCGGTCTGAAGGAGGCTGGCGCTGTTGCCGTCACGGATGGAACGCATGCGGTTTCAAATGCCAATCTTTTCCGCCGGGCGCTGACCTATGCCAAGGATTTTGACATGCTGGTGGTGCAGCATGTGGAAGAGGCCAGCCTTTCAAAGGGTGTCATGAATTCCTCCGAGACAGCGTCGCGTCTTGGCCTTGCCGGCAATCCGGCAATATCGGAAGTGATCATGCTGGAGCGGGATATCCGCCTCGTAGAGATGACGGGCGCCCGTTACCACGCCTCGCAGATTTCCTGCGCGACGTCGCTAGAAGTTATTCGTTCGGCCAAGGCAAAGGGTTTGCCTGTCACCTGCGGAATATCGATCCATCACCTGACACTCAATGAAAACGACATCGGCGCCTACCGCACCTTTTTCAAGCTCTCGCCGCCTTTGCGCACGGAAGATGACAGGCGGGCCCTTGTGGCGGGCGTAGCGGACGGGACCATTGATGTGATCGTCTCCTCGCATGATCCGCAAAGTGCCGATACAAAGCGCCTGCCCTTTGCAGAAGCGGCTTTCGGGGCCATCGGGCTGGAAACCATGCTCTCGGCAGCAGTTGGGCTTTATCACAATGAAAACATGCCGTTAGGCCGCCTCGTTGAAGCGATGTCGTCAAGACCTGCCGATATCCTGGGATTGGAAACGGGACGGCTGGCTCCGGGTGCGCCCGCTGACTTTGCCTTGGTGGACCTCACCATGAGTTGGACGGTGGACGAGACCAGGCTGCACTCGCGCTCCAAGAATTCGCCACAGGAAGATCGCACGCTGGAAGGCAGGGTCGTTGAAACGGTCGTTGCAGGGCGCACGGTTTACGCATACGCTCGCTAAATCATGATCTTGTTCTTTGCCGTTCTCATTGGTTATGTCTGTGGCAGCATTCCCTTTGGCCTGTTGCTCACCAAGGCCGCGGGACTTGGCGATGTGCGCAGCATCGGTTCGGGAAATATTGGGGCCACAAATGTTCTGCGCACGGGCAACAAGAAAATCGCGGCACTCACGCTTTTTCTCGATGGGCTGAAAGGTGCGGTGCCGGTATTGCTGCTTACGCATTTTGCCACGCCCCAGGCCGGCATGATCGCGGGGCTTGCGGCCATGGTTGGCCACATTTTTCCGGTCTGGCTCGATTTCAAGGGCGGCAAGGGCGTGGCCACGAGCCTTGGCGTGTTGTTCGGCTTGTTCTGGCCGCTTGGACTTATATTTATTGCCCTCTGGCTTGCTCTTGCTTTTGCATTTCGCATGTCATCACTTGCCGGCCTTGCCTCGTCGGCACTTACGCCGCTGTGGGCCTATCTGCTGGGGCGACCTGATCTCGTGTTGCCGACGGCTCTCATTGCCATTGCCATCTGGATCATGCACCGTGCCAACATCGGAAGATTGATAAAGGGCGAAGAGCCCAAGATCGATCTTCAAAAAAGAGCCTGAGCCCCATGCAACTGCTGGACCAGGCGCAGCGACGCGATTGGATCCGGCTCAGCCAGAGTGAAAATGTCGGGCCGGCAACATTCCGCCAGTTGATCGGCCGTTATGGTAGTGCCGCTGCAGCCCTTGAGGCTTTGCCCGCGCTTTCGGTGAGAGGCGGCCTGGCCCGGCCCATTCGGGTTTTTTCGGAAGAAGATGCTGAAGCCGTCATGGACGAGGCGCGGGAATTGGGCGCTTCGTTCGTGGCGGCGGGCGAGGCCGGCTATCCGCCCCTGCTCTATCATATTTCAGGCGCGCCTCCGCTTCTCTGCGTGAAAGGCAATCCCGCACTTGCGGAGCTTCAGTGTGTTGCCATCGTCGGGGCGCGCAATGCTTCGGCTGGCGGCAGGAAATTTGCCCGGCAGTTGTCGGCGGAACTGAGTGAGGAAGGCTATCTCGTCGTCTCGGGTTTGGCGCGTGGCATTGATACGGCGGCCCATGAAGCGGCACCGCAGGGGCGGACCGCTGCGGTTATTGCCGGGGGCATTGACAATATCTATCCGCCGGAAAATGCCGAGCTGCAAAAGACTATTGGCGAGCATGGCCTGTTGCTGACGGAAATGCTGCCCGGCGCCGTGCCGCGGGCGGAGCACTTCCCCCGGCGCAACCGCATTATTTCGGGCATGTCGCGGGCCGTCATTGTGGTGGAAGCAGCCCTGCGCTCAGGCTCGCTGATCACGGCGCGGCTTGCAGGCGAACAGGGGCGCGACGTCTTTGCGGTGCCGGGATCGCCGCTAGACCCTCGCGCCGAGGGCACCAACAAACTCATCAAGGAAGGGGCAACGCTTCTGACAAGCAGCGTCGAAGTGATCGAAAGCCTGAGGACGGAATACACGGTTACCCCACGAACTTTCTCCGAACCGGAATTGCCCATAGACGAGCCTGTTGAGGCAAGTCCCTCTGACCGAAAACGGGTGCATTCGCTTCTTTCGCCCACGCCCATAGATGTTGATGATGTTATCAGGGAAAGCGGGCTTCCGGCCGCTTTGGTCCTTGGCATATTGCTGGAATTTGAGCTTGCCGGGAGGGTCGCCCGCTCCAGCCAGCAAAAAGTGAGTCTGGTCTAACAGGCTGTTGAAGAAGTCTCTAGCGAAGCGGTTTGAATTGTGATTCCCTGGGATCTGGATTTGGCAAAGGGGGTCGCGATGCGGGGAAGTGACGAACGGTCTGGCTCGCTGTTCAGTTATGCTGACCTTGAGGCTCGGGTTCGCGCCGACCACCCGCTACGGGTGATCAGGGACCTGGCCAATGCGGCGCTGGCCGATCTGTCTGTGGAGTTCGACAATCTTTATACGAACTTCGGCCGTCCCTCGATCGCACCGGAGAAACTGCTTCGGGCGATGCTGCTACAGGTATTCTATGGGGTTCGCTCGGAACGGCATCTGATGGAGCGGATGGAGTTCGATCTTCTATTCCGCTGGTTCGTCGGGCTTGGGGTGGACGATGCGGTTTGGGACCATTCGACCTTCTCGAAGAACCGCGACCGGCTGCTTGAAGGCGAGATTGCGGCCAAGTTCTTGAACGCGCTTTTGGCGCAGCCGAAAGTGAAGCGTCTGCTGTCGAGCGATCACTTCTCGGTGGACGGCACGCTGATTGAAGCCTGGGCTTCGATCAAGAGTTTCCGGAGGAAGGATGGCAGCGACAAAGATCATGACGGCCCGGGATGCAATGCCGAGCGCAGCTTCCACAAGGAGAAGCGATCCAACGAGACCCATGAGAGCACGACCGATCGCGAGGCCCGGCTCTATAAGAAGGGCGACGGCCAGCCGGCCAAGCTCTGCTATATGGGACATGCGCTGATGGAGAACCGCAATGGTTTGGCGGTTCTGGGTGGAGTGAGCCAAGCTACTAGCACGGCCGAACGGGAGATTGCGCTTGCCATGATCGACAGGCGCGGGTGTGCGAAGCGGGTCACGCTGGGGGCGGACAAAGCCTATGACGTCACGCAGTTCGTGCATGACCTGAGAGATAGATCGGTTACTCCGCATATCGCGATCGACGGACATCTGAGCAAGACCGGCAAGCGGCGCAAGACGGCGATCGATGCGCGTACCACGCGTCACGACGGCTATGACATCAGCCAACGCTGCCGCAAACGCATCGAAGAAGTGTTCGGCTGGATCAAGAGTTCCGCTGGCTTGGCCAAGGTAAAGCTGCGAGGCCGCGGCCGGGTGGATGGCGTCTTCGTCCTGGCGCTTGCCGCTTATAATCTGATCCGGCTGCCCAAGCTTCTGGCGCCGCTAGCATGAGCATCCGGGGCAGATGGCGCGTCGTCGAGACACCAGGCTACGATATGGCTGTGGCGGGCGCCTACATCCTGTTCGGTGAGGACGGCGGGGAGTTCGCCCTCGATTGCCTCACGGGCTCCATTCACGACGGCTGCGACGGCGATATTGTCGAGTTCGACTGGCAGGGAAACGACGAAATGGAGCCAGCCTATGGTGACGGCTGGGCCGAACTGCAGAAAGACGGCTCACTCGAAGGCGAAATCTGCCTCCTCAACGGTGACGACATCCCATTCATCGCACGCCGATCAAAGACTTCTTCAACAACCTGCTAGCCGCTTAATCCACTTCGTCGTGCGGAAGGATCCAGGTTTCCTTGAGAGCCGCCGATTTCCATTTCTGGAATGCAGGTGTCGCCAGTACTGTATCCATATAGGCCCTGCTATCCTTGGCAACCGGAACGGCATAGGTTTCAAAGCGGGCGGCCACGGGCGCAAACATGGCATCGGCAATGCTAAAACTGCCAAAAAGAAATTCCCCGTCCTTGCCATAAGCCTGACGGCAACTACGCCAGATGTCTTCGATGCGGACTACATCCGCCCGCGTCTCGTCACTTAGCATGATGGGCTTAGGCGGACGCCGCAGGTTCATCGGGCAGGAATTGCGGAGACCTGAAAACCCGGCATGCATTTCATTGGAAACGGCGCGCGCCATGGCCCTTGCCGCTTTGGCTGGGGGCCAGAGGTTCTTTTCAGGATATGTTTCAGCCAGGTATTCAAGAATGGCGAGGGTTTCCCAGATGGTGACCTTGCCATGATGCAGAATAGGCACCCGCCCTGCCTTTGAATGCTCGGCGATTTGCCTTTTCGTGTCCGGCGTATCGAGCAGGATCAGTGTTTCATCGAACTCGATACCGGCCATGGTCATGGCGAGCCATGGGCGGAGCGACCAGGACGAATAATTTTTGTTGCCAATCACAAGATTCAGTTTGGCCATTTGACCACGTTCTCCGCGCTACATGGATTTCGGGAGATAGCGAAACGCCAGCGCTCCCATGAGGACGAGACTTGTTCCGAGTATAATGAACACGATGCCGATTTCAAAATAGGAAAGCGCCACGGCGAAAATCATCGCCGGAATGAGATCCGAGAAATCGATGTAGGTGCGGTAGACGGCGGCCATGCGCTGGCGCTCGCGGCTGCGCACTGCCCGCAAAAAGGGAATGCCGCCGACCCCATCCAGTCCTGAGGCGGCGAAGGCGCCAAAGAGCAGAAAAAACATGGCGATATAGGGGTGATCCTTTCCGGCAATCCCTCCGGCGATTGACGCCAGCGCCATCATCTGGAAACACAGGCAGATAATTGCGCGGACTCCAAACTTGCGGGCCAGCCGGCCGAAGACATAGGCAAACAGCAACAGCGCCTGGCTTGCCGAAATCATCAGGCCGCCGGCCTGCTTGCCGACGTTGCTTTCAACCATCAGCAATGGCCCATAAACAAAAAAGGTTACCCAGAAACAGGACCGGCCGAAGGCCACCATCCACGCAAGCCGCAAGCGGGGCTGGCGGACGAAGCGCATGACATTGTTCAGTGGATTAAAACGCTGCAGATTGCCTGACGGCAGGGTTACCTGGTCGGACAGGCGCAAGACCCAAAAGAGCACGAGCAGCGCCATGGCCACCGCAATGCTGACAAGCTGCGGGCCCCACGGGCCGAATTGGGTGTAAAGCCAGACGCCGCTGGCAGGCCCGATCATCCATGAAAATGTCGAGAGGCTGAGACGCAGCGGCTCGGAGTGCGCCAGATCGCTCTTCTTGATGTGATCCATGATATAGAGCGACAAGGTGATGTTCAAAATTCCCGCTCCACAATTGCGGAAAAACATTCCGGCAATCTGCCCGGCAACGGTAAAACTCGCCAGGAAAAGGCTGGCTGCTATGAGGCCTACAACACCCAACGTGTAGGCCCAGCGGCGGCGCAGCCGGCCAAGAACGTAGGGGAGCATAAGGGTCGTGAGCAGCACGATCATGCCAACAAGTGTGGTGAGCTCGCTGACCTTTTGACTGCTGCCGAGCAGGTCATAGGCCTGCAGTGAAACCACGGTCGAGTTCAGCGACCTGACCAGGGATTCAAGCGCAAAGATTGCACCAAAGGTTAGCGCCCCGGCCTTGCGACCTGAGATGAGGTTGGGAAAATCAGATTCGGCCGCCATGATTGAACTATTGAATTAGCAGAGAACGCCGGAGGCAAATACTCCTTGCGACAGCCAAACAGGGTGCGCTGCCATGCGTTGTCCGTATGGCTGTTTTTTTGGGAGAAAAGACGCCGGAAGTGCGTTATGCATGCCCAATGTCGTCCTCGGAAAAACAGCGGGTTGTCGTCCTCTCGGTCTTTGCCAGCCTCGGGCTGACAATCACCAAATTTGCCGCGGGCCTTGCCACCGGTTCGCTGGGCATACTGTCGGAAGCAATTCATAGCCTTATCGACTTCGGAGCCACGATCATCACCTGGTTTGCGGTGCGCTGGAGCGACCAGCCGCCGGACGAGGAGCACCATTATGGCCATGCCAAGGTAGAGAGTGTTGCTGCACTTATTGAAACCGGCTTGCTGTTTCTCACCACCGGATGGATTGTCTATGAGGCGGTCAAACGGCTTATGGGCGGGGAGCAGCACATTGACGTCACATGGTGGGCGATTGCCGTCATTGGCGGATCCATCCTGGTTGATTTCAGCCGGGCGCGGGCCCTGAGCCGGGTCGCACGCGAAACGTCAAGTGAGGCGCTAGAAGCCGACGCGCTGCATTTCAGTTCCGACATGTGGAGTTCTGCCGTTGTGCTGCTCGGGCTGGTTGCGGTTTGGCTGGGATTTCCCATGGCCGATGCTGGCGCGGCGATCGTAGTTTCCTTCTTTGTGGGGCTTGCCGGATGGCGACTGGGAAAGCGCACGCTGGCCACACTGCTTGATACGGCACCGGCTGGTGCAACGGCCGAGCTTCGCGGGCTGATTGAACACACAAGCGGCGTGCTCAATCTCAGCTCCCTGCGCCTGCGCCCAGCGGGGCCGACGTTGTTTACCAGTGCGGTTGTTGAGGTGCCGCGCACCATGCCGGTGGACGACATCGTCAAACTGAAGGACATGCTGACCGAGAAGATCATACAGAAATTTCCAAGTGCGGATGTAACGGTCACCGTAAATCCGGTAACGCTGGATGATGAAACGGTGTTCCAGCGGGTGATGCTGATTGCCTCGCGGCGCAATTTGGCCATTCACCATCTCACCGTGCAGGAAATCAAGGGCCAGTTGGCGGTGAGTTTTGATCTCGAGGTGGATGGGCTCATGCCGCTTGTAGAAGCCCATGAACATGCCACGCAGCTGGAAGATGCCATACGTTCCGAGCTTGGCCCGGGGGTCGAAGTTGAAAGCCATATTGAACCGCAACCGGAGCGGCTGCTTACGGGAGATGACGCGCCAACAAAGACCGCGAAAGCGATCATCACTCTGCTCACGGCGCTGGCCAAAAAACACCCCCGCCTGAGCGAGCTTCACAACATCCGGATACGGGAGAATGACCAGGGCCTTTTTGTTCATTATCATTGCAGCTTCGCGCCTTCGGAGACAGTTGATGATGTGCATTCAATTGTGGACCAGATTGAGAATGGCCTGCAGGGAAAGTTCCCGACGATCCGCCGGGTCATTGCCCATGCGGAGCCGATTGGCCGCGTGAGGCATGGTATCTGATGCGTGTCATCGGGCCATCGGAATACCGGGCCATGCCGTGGAAAAATGAGGGTGGCGTGACCACCGAAATTTGGGCGAGTCCGCCGTCGGGGACTTTTGAATGGCGGGTAAGCATTGCGACCGTCAATTCCGATGGAGCTTTTTCTACATTCAACGGTTACGAGCGCCACATCATGACGCTGTCAGGTGAAGGCATGGTTCTTGATATTGAGGGCCGTGGCAAATTTACCCTGGAACCACTCCAGCCCTTTTCATTTTCGGGGGATGCGAGGGTTCATGGCTCACTCTTGCAGGGGGCGGTTCTGGACTTCAATTTGATGGTGCGCCGGGAATTCGGCTTTGGAACACTTCGCGTTGCGGAATGCAAGGCGGGCGACAGATTGGGGTCCGGATTGAGCCTTCACCTCGCTTATGTCCTGCAGGGTGAGTGCGAAGCAGAAGGCCATCAGTTAAAGCCAACCAGCAGTTTTTGTCTTGGGACTGGTGATTTTTTTACGCTCCCTGGCCCGCTGAAGCTGGCTGTTTGCGAGATCACCCCTCGCCTGCTTCCCTTGCCAAACGCCTGAGCTTTTCAATTTCGCCGGGGGGAATCTCAACCTTATTGGCAATGGAGAAGGCTTCGCAGAAGCTGATTTCGAGCAGGCCCAGGAGGGTCTTGAGACCTGCGGCCTTGGCCATTTTCCGCAGCTCAAGCAGCATATCGGCAATATACTGGGCCAGCTCTTGGTCTTTGGCTTCTTTTGAGGGATTCTTGTTGTAAGGATCGTTCATAACCGCCTCGAAACTTGCTATCTGGCCTCAGCTAGCTCTCTGGTTGTACCTACACTATATGCGTG
>JAUXUN010000037.1 GCA_030680855.1 Aestuariivirga sp. | reverse complement strand
TTTTCCAGCGCGATGATGGCGGTGAAGAACGGTTTTTCCGAGGGGCGGTAGCCGGGAAGCAGCGCGTCGGTCCAGACCAATCGTTCTTGCGGAACGACTTCGAGAACGCAGCCGATATTGGGAAAGTCCTTGCCTTCCGGCGAGCGCATGGTGAAGCTGAGGATTCCGCCGGGGCGCAGGTCAATTTCGCAATGGGTGGTGGTCCATGGCTTGGGCGCGAACCAATGGACGATATGCTCGGGCTTGGTCCAGGCGGCCCAGACGAGTTCCCTTGGCACGTCGACAACGCGTTCGAGAACGAGATCAAGCTTCGGATCGGGGTTCCACAGGGACATTTTATTTCTCCTTGAGGGTGATGAGGTAGGTATCGAGCTGATCGAGGCGTTTTTCCCACAGGGCGCGCTGGCGGACCATCCAGTCCTCGGCGAGCTTCAGGCGCTTGGGGACGATCTCATAGGTGCGTACCCGGCCCGACTTGCGGGACTGGACCAGTCCGCACTCCTCGAGAATGCCCATGTGCTGGACAAAGGAGGGAAGTGCCATGCCGTAGGGCGAGGCGAGTTCGCTGACGGAGGCGGGACTTCTGATTAATCGCTCCAGCACATGGCGGCGCGTGGGGTCCGACAAGGCGCGGAACACATGGTCAATGGGTTTTGCTGCTTCAGACAGGGACATCGTCAAGCGTTCCTAGAACAAATCAACACTTAGGTCAATGCCTAAGTAATTGTTCGTGCCCAGGTGGGGAGAAGTTTTTCAGAGTTACAGCACGTAGAGCCTGAGAGAGCCGTTGGAGGAGATATCCACGCCGACGACCCGGCCAATGGAAATGCCACGGATGCCCAGGGCGCGGCGGGTGACGGGGTTGGAGGCAAGTGCACTGCGCAGGCGCTTGATGCCGCTGAAATTCTTGCCGACGCTGACCTTGTACTCGGCAACGTCGGTTTCATTAGAGCGGAAACGTGGCACCGTGCGGATGTTAAGATTGACAACACCGACGCTTGGAACCGCTCTCAGTCTTGAAATGGCGGCGGCCCGTGAGCCCGCCGAGAGGATGGCGGTGTCCGCCTTGTAGGAGCTGCCGCCGAAGAACTGGGCGGGCAGGTTTGAGGGCGACAGGACCAGCACGGCGAGGCCGAACAGGACGGAACGGATGACGGTTTGGATGCGGGGCATGAGGGTTCTCCTTGGTGGCAGAGTCCTGGTTGAGATGGGTGTTCGCAAAAACTGTTTCAAGTTGCTCAAGCCCTGAGCCTGGCCAGGGTCATGGCGGGTTCGATGTCGCGCAGCGCCGTCATCATTTCGAGGAGGAAAATTTTCAGTTTCCGGGAGAGCGGGGCGGGCATGTTGCCCTCGTCGCCAAGGATGAAATTGCGCAGGGAAAAATAGCGGACCTCGATGAGCACCAAGACCTCGCGGTCAAGCTCGGGAATATCAATCGACAGCGTGTCGCTGCGTGGAACGAGGGCGCTGCCGATCTGCATGTTCCGGACGGGAATGAACAGGGCCGGCGCCACCTGGCGCTGGATTTCCTCGGAAAATTTGAGGGAGGAATAATCCTTGTCGACGATAAAGAAGACGACAATCTGGAAGCCGGCATGGGTGGCTTCGAGGTGGAAGTCCAATTGGCGGTAGGTGGCATAAAAGTTTTCCGTCTGGGGGGCGGGAAGATCGATCACATAATCGCGGCCCGGAGAGCCCATGATCGTGTCGAACAGTTTCATCTGGCCCTGGACGTGGGAAAAATCGACCAAGGCAGTGCGCCCCGGAAAGAGGGCGCGCAACGGCCCTTCGGGATGGCCGGCATCGATAACGAAGGGGTCGCGCTTCTCAAGCAGCAAATAGTCGACCAGCACGCGCGCCAGAAGGGTTTTTCCATTGCGGTGCCGGTCGGAGCAGACGATGTAGATCGTTGGCTTGTCAGCCAAAGCTTAGCCGTTTCTGTTCAGTTTTGGGCGACGAGGTGTGGTTGCGGCAGACGCCCCCCGCTGAGAATATCATGGATCAGCTTCACATGGGCGAACTGCTCATCGATCTCAGAACTCCACTTCCGCACATAGCCGCGCAGCACGAAGGAGTATTTGCCGGGTGAGCCATCGGGCGTGCGGTTTTCAATGAAGTCCTTGAAAGTGACGCCGGCAAGGTCGACCTGCTCATAGGCCATTTCGTTGAGTTTGGGGATGGCGATTTCCTGCGCCTTGGGAATCTGCGCGAAGTACTTGCGCTGGGTGGCCTCGTCCCATTCAAAGAAATTCGTTTCATTGATGAAATTGCGCGCCACCACATAATGCACGCCTTGCAGGTAGTGGGCGATTTCGGCGATTTCATCGAGCGAGGCAATGGATGGCCCGATGACATGGAACAGTCCGAGATTGAAGGCGCCGGCGCGGGCGGCTTCGAGAACGCCGATGCGCTCAAAGATGTCGAGGGCATAGGACATGTTGCCGGCCTTGAGATCGACGATGGTAACCGGCACGTTGGCCGTGTCCATGGTGTCCAGCACTTTCATCTGGTGGGCGACGTTGCCGAGATCGATGATTTCGGCGAGATCGGGATAAAAGCGCTTCAGGGTGCCGCGCGGGTTTTCGGTGTCGAAAGCCCGGGTCAGAATGTTTTTACGGGCAAAAAAGTCCAGCAAGGCGCGCGATACCGTGGTCTTGCCCACGCCGCCCTTGTCCGCGCCCACAAGAATGAGAGTTGGTTTCATGGTAGTCCCTCCGCATTAGCCTCTTTATTGAGGAATTGTTATCATGGTTTCCGAACTGAACGCAAACACTCAAGGCCTGAAGAAAACACGAGGCTTTTTCAGTGCATGACAGCCGGCATCCCAGTTGGCACCTGTTTTCAGCAATGATCACGCTTAAAATGTGGCGAAATGGGGCGGGCTGAGGAGACCGGTTGGCGCGGTGGCCAAAATCTGGCAAACACTCCGGCTGGAGAAGCTTGAATGGGTTACCTCATCTTTGGCATTGCTGTTTTCGCGGGGGCGCATCTTTTTTCGATGCTTTTGCCGGACCGGCGCAATGCGCTTAAGGCCAGCATGGGGGAAGGCCCCTACAAAGGGATTTACGCGCTGGTTTCCCTGGCTGGCCTTGCCCTGATGATCTGGGGATTCTGGAGCCTCACCTCGGATCCGGCCACAAGCAGCATTGTGCATGAGCCCGCCCCGTGGGCCCGCCATGTGACCATGCTGCTGGTATTGCTTGGTTTTATTTCGCTGAGCGGGTTTCATGGGAAGGGATACCTGAAGCAGTGGCTGCGCAATCCCTTTTCCATCGGCATTGTGCTTTGGTCGGTTGGCCATCTGCTGGCGAACGGCATGCTGCATGACGTGCTGCTCTTTGGGACGTTTCTGGTTCTGGCGGTGCTGGATATCGTGCTCTCGATGGCGCGCGGCAAGCGGCCGGGACATGAGCCGCAGATCCGCTCGGACATGAAAGCCGTGGTTTCGGGCGTGGTTCTCTACGCCGTGTTCCTGTTCGTCGTTCACCCCTATGTTTTCAATGTGCCGATCATCTGATGATTATTCTCGCCGCCGGTGTCCTGCTGTTTGCGCTGCTGCATGGGGTTGCGGCCGTTCCGCGCTGTAAGGACTTGGTCAAATCGTGGACGGGCGAGCGGTGGTATGGTCCGGGTTTTGGCCTGGCATCGCTTGTTGCAATCGCGGTGATCGTGCTGGGGTGGCGGAGTTCAGGCGTTGTGCCGGTATATGATCCTCCGGCTTGGGGGTGGTACGTGAACTATGTGCTCACCTTCATAGGCTTCCTTTGCCTGGGCGTTTTCCTGTTCCGCGGAAGCTACCGCCAGCACCTGAGGTTTCCCATGGGGATTGCAACGGTGTTCTGGGCTGTCGGGCATCTCTTTGCCAATGGCGACCTGGCGAGCCTTATTTTGTTTAGCGGAATGTTACTGGGGAGCGTGGCGCATATGGCGGTAGCGGTAGCCAATGGCGTTCGCCCTACGCCCGAGGTGAGGGTTGGTCACGACGGGTTGTCGCTGATTTTTGGCGCGGCCCTTTACGTGATCATGACGCAGCTTCATCCCGCCATCATCGGTGTTCCGATTTTTGCAATATCGAAAGCAGGTTAAGCCATGTCTGTTCAAAAAATGTCAAAGCGTATAACGGCCCCGGAGATTACCGACCGCAAGGGGGGTGCTCCCATCGTGGCGCTCACCTCCTATCATGCCCATACGGCGGCCATTGCCGACAAATATGTGGATTTCATCCTGGTGGGGGATTCACTCGGCATGGTGATGCATGGGTTTGATTCAACCCTGCCGGTGCCGCTCGACCTGATGATCCTGCATGGCCGGGCGGTGATGCGCGGGGCCAAGCAGGCGCTGGTGGTGGTCGACATGCCGTTTGGCTCCTATGAGGAAAGCCACGCCCAGGCCTTCCGCAATGCGGCGCGGGTGATGAAGGAAACAGAATGCGGCGCCATCAAGGTTGAAGGCGGCAAGCGCATGGCTGACACCATCCATTTCCTGACCGAACGCGGCATTCCGGTGATGGCGCATATCGGGCTCACGCCGCAGTTCATCAATGTGTTCGGCGGCTTCAAAACCCAGGGACGCACGCGCGACAAATGGGCGGCCATTGAGGAAGACGCAAAAGCGGTGGCCGATGCCGGGGCCTTTGCAGTTGTGCTGGAAGCCATTGTGGAACCATTGGCCAAGAAGATTACCAAGTCGCTGGCCATTCCAACGATTGGCATTGGCGCCTCGGCGGCCTGCGACGGGCAGATCCTGGTGATGGAAGATATGCTGGGCCTGTCGCCACGGGTGCCGAAATTCGTCAAGGAATTCGGCGAAGTCGGAAAGGCCATCGAGAAGGCGATCAGTGCCTATGCGGATGAAGTGCGGGCGCGGACGTTCCCGCTGTCTGAAAACACCTATGAGATGAAGGACTAGAGCCTTTCCGGTTCAGTTTGAATCGCATTGCTTGAAGCAGGGCGCGTTTAGTTATTTCCTCCCCGCATGGGGCGGGCAAAGTAAAAATAAGAATAAATACAGAATTATGCACTTGAAAACTCAGCCTGAATATAACAAAGACGGCCCGGACAGGGCGACGCCGGATATTTTTGAACCCACGCCTGAGATGATCAAAGCGGGCTGCAAATGGCTTGCGCCTATCTGGAACCTCTCGGACGAGAGGGACGTTCTGGATTTTTGGTGGACTATGGTGGAGGCGCGGCAGCGCTGATTACTCCTTTGTAGAAATCTGAAGCACTAAACATGAGCGGTCCAGCCGCTGCAAACTCGTACTTAAGATAGGAGAAGATAATAATACAGATTACCCAAAATCTGTTGCGGTCATTGTCCGAGTGCGGCGGACCCACCATCACCATTTCGGTATGCTTGCGCAGGTTCTCATTGAATTCGTCTGAGCCTACCTCACCCATTAAGTGCTGCTGATGGCCCCAAGCTCTCCCGTGATTATTCTGCCAAATATCGAATGGCATTTGACCCAGCAGGTAGTCGTAAAATTCTCCCCAATAGTGAGGTACCTTAGACGAACTTAATTCAGCGCATTTTGCGGCAATTTCGGGCCTGACGAAACTAAGGGGCTGCGGTGAGTGAGCAAAGGCGTTTCGAATATCGTTTATTGATCTGAGATCATTTTTCATCCATTCGGGGATGATACCAAGGTGATAGGCAATGTTAATTTTAGCTGACGTTGTGGACAGAACTGCGCCATTCTCGTTTTGGAAATCAAATAGGATTTCGGGATTTGGCGTTACGCAATGAGTCATGATGGCTGACTGCAGTGCTTGGTCTAAAATGGCCGCGATTACCAATACCCCGGCTCGGTCGTTTGTGTTAGAAGTTCGCCAATCTCTAACCTCAGCCCATGCAGCGTCACGCTCCAGGTGCTTCTTGAAAAGGTCTTTAAATGAGCCGTTCATCCGCCTCTGCGCCCCCTTCGACAAATGAGCCTCCTTTGACTGACAAAGAAATTAGTCGCCGTATGAATAGTGCACTCGCCCGCGCCCTCTCCACACCACACAAACCGCATAAGCCGCTGAAGGCGAAAGCTAAGACGAAAACCAAGAAGGCGGGAGCAGTTAAGCCCCGCGCCCCCTAGTTAAGCGAAAAACACTATCAGCAAATAGACAATCGGCCAGAGGGCCGAAGCTACGTTGAGTCGTATTTCCACTTTTATTTCCGGTTTGGTTCGAGCCATTGGCTCTCATCCTTTCCGGTCGTCAGGGCCCCTCAGACCGCAAGGGTTGAAGGAGTCGCGTCTATCGAACGGATTACCGCCGTTCATAGCTGCATCGGCCTAACCTTAGTGGCCGTCGCCACGCGGGCTAGGTCCTCGTGTACCCCGTGTCGTCCTAACTGGATGCAGCAGGATGCTCTTATGAAGAGTTCTACCGCATTGTCAGCCACAGGCATGAAGGTGTCCGGCGGGGGTCAGGGATCGACGAATCCTTTCCGTTCGGGCTCCATGTGAGGATGACTCAGGGTACACCATTTTTGCGAGACTTGGGAGTCCTACGCATCCGCCATAGCTTTCTAGCAAGCTGCTTTGGTGTCTTAGGCTTCACTAGCTTGTCGATACATCAGCCGCCGTCTGGCTGCCCCACGGATAGCATCGTGCGCCCGCTCGGTATCTGAGATGCCAAGGCTAGAGCGGCGATTGTACCTAAAATCAAATTCGGCCAGATAGCGGGGCAAATGAGCCTCGCCGCAATGCTGATAAATGCCCTTCATGCCACGCTTGAAAACAGACCAGACGTTCTCAACAGTGTTGGTGTGAACGTTGCCACGGACATACTCATTGTGCGTGTGAACAACGGTGTGATGCCCAGCAAACTCTTTGCCAGTTTCGGTATAGATGCGGCTTTCATCGGTGTGCAGGACTGACTTGCGCGATACGTTCTTAACCAGAAGATCACGAACGCTTTCAGCCGTAGCAGACTGCACATGGAAAGTGCGAACCCGCCCGCCACGTTCTACAAGGCCAACGATAACACGCTTCTCCGCGCCACCCTGCTTACCGCCACGAGTTGGCTTGCGGGTGCGCTTACGAGGCGTCTCACGCTGACCGTGATATGTTTCGTCTGCCTCAACAACTTTGCCGGGGCCGCCAAAGGGGCCAGTGTCGCCAGTTTCCTCAATCATGGCTTCCCGAATACGGTGGGCCATGAACCAAGCAGTCCGATATGAACCAATGCCAAGGGTACGCATAAGCTGGTGAGCCGATACGCCCTTCTTAGACGAAGCCATGAGATAGAAGCCCAAAGCCCATTTGTTGAGCGGGATATGGCTGCTTTCCATAACAGAGCCAACGGTAACCGTGAACTGTTCACGGCATTCGCGGCACTGATAGAGGCCAGCACGATGCTTTTTGCTGGTGAGCTTCACAATCTCGTCCTCATCGGCATTGCCGCAATGGGGGCAATATGGACCGTTCGGCCAGCGGATGGTTTCAAAGTATTCCCGGGCCTTGTCAGCGTCTGTGAAAATGGGGTCTGTAAGGTTCGTCATGGTCCTATCCTGTTGTTAATAGGTATATGGACTCATGAGTATGAGTTGTAAAGTGCATAATTCTGAATAAATACCACTTGACACTATATTCCTAATATGGCATGTCTGTTCCTGTTCATCCCGGAAGGGGTCTCGGTCGCGACGGTGATCATAGATGGGGTGGATGTGGCGCCTGCGGGTTTGGTGAAACGTTCATCAGGCACCCGGGAGCCGGAGGGAAGGCCCGTGGATATTACGGTCCATGCGCCTTAAATGGCTAAACAACCCTAGCGGAAAACCTCAGACACCGTGCGATCTAGGGCTCTGCAAGACCTTCCCCGAGGCAAAAACCGCCGCAAAAGCGTGGGCGCGAGCAAGCGCCAACCGCCGGACTACACGACCGGCTTTTCTGCGAGTGTTTGCGTCCACGCAACCCTTCGCTTCTTTCTCTCACTACCCCGGAAGCGGCATAACCGTTTTCACCAAGGGCGAAGCTATGCCCGACGCTCATTGAATCGTGAATCTGATTACACTAGTCTTCCACCCAGCCGCGCATCAAGTTGGCTTTCACTTTCAGCAGGCGGTCAAGAATAGCGCGATCGACATTGGTGAGCCTGAGGCTTGCGATGGCGTTTTCCAGATCGAACAGGGTCTCGCGGTCTTCATGGCTGCGGATGTAGCTGCGTACCCAACCGACGATGGCCAGCCTTTCGCCGGAGGTGACTTCGGATACGTGATGCAATGTGGTGGTGGGATAGAGAACGAGGCTTCCGGCGGGCAGCTTGATTTCATTGTCTTCGTTGTTACCTTCAAGCACCAGGGCCCCGCCTTCATAAGTATCCGGCTCCTTGAGAAACAGGGTGAAGGACAGATCGGTTCTGATGCCGCCCATCAGGGCGTTGTCAACATGGGTGCCGTAGGCCATGCCGGGCTTGTAGCGGGAGAGCATGACTTTCACGAGCTGCTTGGGACTGGCGGCGGCGCGGAACAGGGGATGGGTGAGAATGGCGTTGGAGGCTTTCTGGATGATGCTGTCGAGAGCAGCGCCCGAGGCCTGTTCGTTTTTCTTGACGGCCTTGGCCTGCCAGCCGGCGGTTGCGCTGCCATCGGTGAAAACAACGCCGCCTGACTTAATCTCATTGTGAATGGCGGCAATGGAGGCTGGGTCCAGCACGTCGGCGATACTCAAAAGCATTTTTGCGGGCTCATCTTATAGTTGAGTAATTTAATCGGCTATTATCACGGGTTGACTGACTGTACAATGACCCGGGCTGATCTACGAATCGCCACATAGGGGCCTTAAATTTCAGTCGATTCGATGGGGCGTGGAATGCAACTTTCGCGGCGGGTTTTTGTTGGGGGGCTCGGTTTTGCGGCCGTTGACCCGCGAATGGCCGTTGCTGAAGAAAGCGCCGATGGCTTTCAAATCCTGCGGGCGCAAAAATATGTGGCCGAGCTTCTCGAAAACACCGAAATCAAGACCCTGCTCTGGCGCTTTTCGATTGAGGAGAAAGCAACCGTGCTTCGCGCCAGGCAGGGCAGCGAACTCAAGGTGCGCATCATCAATGACCTGGACCGCGAAATCTGGTTTCACTGGTTTGGAGTTCGCGGCCCCTCTGACTTGATGACGTTGAACATCGAACCCGGCGAAGTGAATGCGGTGGAGTGCGTTTTCACACCGCCGGACGCGGGCACATTCTGGTTCGGGCCGCTCACCGATGCCTCGCGGCAGCGGGAGATGGGGCTCTACGGATTGATGATCGTGGAAGAACAGCAGGCCATTCCCGCCCTCTTGGATGTTCCGCTGATCATCGATGACTGGAAAATTGCTGACGATGGAAAGATCGACGAGAGTTTTGGCGATCTTCAAGCCGCCGTTGGCGCGGGGCGGCTGGGCAACTGGTTCACGGTGAATGGGGCTTACCTGCCACGTCTCAAGCTGCCCGCCAACAGGCCGTGCCGCTTGCGTGTTCTCAATGCGGCGAACAGCCGGGCCTTGGGCCTGCAGTTTAAAGGCGCCGATCCGTTGGTTGTGGCGCTTGACGGGCAGCCCATTGCGCCGCGCCAGGGAGGGATGCTGGGACTGGTGCTGCAGCCGGGTCAACGCATTGATCTTGTTTTGGATGCGGGCGGTGATGATGCGGTTATGGCCCTTGAAATTTCCGGCGATATTGTGGAGGTCTGCTATCTTGAGCGGGAAGGCAAGGCAGGCGATGCGGTGCTTGAGGACAATTTTGCCCTGCCGATCAATCCCATCACGGTGAACGTGGATGTGACCAAGGCAAGGACCATTCCTGTTGTGATTGCCGGCGGGGCGAAGGGCGGATTGAAATCGGCGACATTCAAAAATGAGGTGCTGGACCTGCGGGGCCTGCTTGAGCGGGGCATGGCCTGGGCCATCAACGGGGTTGCTGGTCCCGGCGGCGAGGTGATCGGGAAATTTGCGAAAGGCGAGAGCATCATCCTCGACATTGACAACGCCACGCAGTTTGACCAGCCGCTGCATATCCATGGCCATGTGTGGCAGGTGATCGAACAGGGGGGCGCGGTTCAGGAGGGCCAGCCCTGGCGCGACACCACGCTGGTTCCCGCCATGCAGCGGCAAAAGCTGGCTTTTGTGGCGGATAATCCCGGTATTTGGGTTTTGCAAAGCCTGGTGGCGGAACGGGTGGATTCAGGCCTGATCGCCTCATTTGCCACAGAGTAGCCCGGAATCGTCACAGGTTAACCGATAATTAACCACATTCTCTGCCTACTAGATTCCATCTGAGAGGGTGGATGTCATGTCTGATGGACTTTTGGGACTGATTGCCGGTTTTTTGGTTTGTGGAACTGTCATGGGCGTTTTCATGCTGTGGCAAACGCGCAAGACGATCCGTGATACCTACGGTCCCTTGCTCTGAATTTGCCTTGATTTAGCCCTTCCACTGGCTTACCCCCACGGCAGCATTTATGGAGCTGGTGGCTGTGAGCGATGAATCCCTATTCCGCGAGGTGGACGAAGAACTCCGCCAGGAACAATACAAAAAGCTTTGGGATAAATTTGGCAATTATTTCGTAGCCTTATGCGTTATCATTGTAGCTGCGGTGGCGGGCGTCAAGGGTTATGAGTATTACCAGGTCAAGCAGTCGGAAGCGGCAGCGGTGGTCTACTTTGACGGCGTCAAGCGTGCCACTGACGGCAAACTCGACGATGCCTTGAAGGCCCTGGCGGCGGTCAATCACCCCGGTTTCAAGCAGCTTGGACTTCTGCAAGAGGCCAGCATTCTGGCGGAGCAGGGCAAGACGAAAGAGGCCGTGGCAGCCTATGATACGCTTTCTGCCGATGCTTCGATGGACCAAAGTCTGCGTGATCTGGCGCGCATTCGCGCCGGTTATCTGCTTGCCGACAGCCTCAAGCCCGACGAACTGATTTCGCGGCTGGGCAGTTTTGACCGGGATGGCCAGGTCTGGCGCCATGCGGCACGGGAAATTTTTGGCCTGGCGGCCTATCGCACGCGCGATTACTCCATGGCCGACCGCTACATGAACGCCAATTTTGCCGATCCCGAGACGCCGCAGGACATGCGCCAGAGGGCCCAGGTGATGATCCAGCTTCTAACGCCGCTGTTGCAGAAGTAATTGCCCATGAAAAAACTTTCAACACTTCTGCTGGTGGCGCTGCTTGCTTCTTCATTGATGGCGTGCAGCACTGTAAAGAAATTCACCGGCCAGCGCGATGACAGCATTCTGCCGGGCAGCCGCGAAGACATCCTGACGCCTGAGCAGCAAACGGCACGGGATCCTGAAGTAATGGGCAAGAAAACCGCTCCGTGCAATCCTGATGACCTCAATTGCGTTGACCCATCGAGTGATCAAGAAGCCCCCGAAATTGACCAAGAATCCAGTACGGCGCAATGACGTTTACAGTCGCAATTCTCGGGCGCCCCAATGTGGGGAAGTCGACGCTATTCAACCGTCTGGTTGGGCGCAAGATTGCGCTTGTCGATGACCAGCCGGGAGTTACGCGCGACCGCCGCGAAGGCTCGGCGCAGATTGGCGACCTGAGGTTTCGCGTATTCGACACGGCGGGGCTTGATGACGCCAAGAAGGAAACACTTGAGGCGCGGATGAGCGCCCAGGCGGAGATGGCGGTTGAAGAAGCCGATCTCGTGTTTTTTGTCATTGATGCGCGGGCGGGCATTACGCCCATTGACCGGAAGTTCGCGGAGAAAATCCGGAAGTTCGGCAAGCCGGTTCGCGTGGTCGCCAACAAGGCCGAGGCCCGCATGGCGGAAGCGGGTGTTTTGGAATCCTATTCCCTGGGCTTTGGCGAACCGCTTGCCGTGTCCGCCGAGCATGGCGAAGGCATGGAAAGCCTTTATGATGTCATCGCGCCATTGGCACCCAAGACTGAAGTGGTTTCCGAAGAGGAAGCGGAAGAAGCCGAGTTGACGCGGCCCCTGCGGCTGGCGATTATCGGCCAACCCAATGCGGGCAAATCCACGCTGGTGAACACCATGCTTGGCGAAGAGCGGATGCTGACCGGGCCTGAAGCCGGGATTACGCGTGACGCCATTTCCACCGACTGGTCGTTTGCGGGGCGCGAGATAAAATTATGGGACACGGCGGGAATCAGGCGCAAGTCGCGGGTGACCGGCAAGATCGAAAAGCTTGCGGTTTCAGATGCGCTGCGGGCCATTCGCTTTGCCGATTGCGTTGTCGTGCTTATCGATGCCTCGATGGAGATCGAGCGCCAGGATCTGGCACTCTCCGACCTTGTGGCAACGGAGGGCCGCGCGGTGGTGCTGGTCTTGAGTAAATGGGACCTGGTTGAAGACAAGCAAAAGGTTCTGGCGGAAGTTCACAGTCAGCTTGAGGATGTGCTGCCGGAAATCCGCGGCGTTCCCGTGGTGACGATTTCCGCCAAGCAGGAGCGCGGCGTTGACAAGATGATGAAGGCGGTGTTCGAGGCGGTTGACCGCTGGAGTGCCCGCATCACCACATCGCAACTCAACCGCTGGCTTGAATCGGCGATTTCGAAAAATCCGCCGCCGGCGCCTTCGGGGCGGCGCATCAAGATCCGCTATGCGACGCAGGCGAGCTCAAGGCCGCCGACCTTTGCAGTTTTCGGAAACCAGATGGCGAAAATGCCGGAAAGCTACAAGCGTTACCTGATGAACACGCTGCGCAAGGATTTCGATTTGGCCGGCGTTCCCATCCGCTTCAGCCTGCGCGGCGGCAAGAACCCATTCGACAAGGACAAGTAACGCCGGACTGTTAGAGCTGGACTGAAACATCTCCGATGAGATCATAACTTGCTTTGACGAAATCATCGATCTCAGTTTCAAATACTTCCGTGATAACGCCCGTGGTCACCACATCGCCAGCGCGCAGGAACAGGCCCTTTGCAATGAGATTATTCGCGAGCCAGGTGAGAGCCAATTCCGGCCCACCCAGGGCATTGGAGGCAATGCCTGAGTATTTACTTATACCGTTGATGGAAATGCGGTTGGTGATCCTGGCATAGTCGGCCCGCTTGAGCGGCTTGGTGCCTGGACCGAGCACAAGTGCGTGACTGAGGCCGCCATCAGCCACGTACCATTCGACGACATCATTGAAGCCCCTGGGCAAGCGCGGGTTGACGATTTCAATGGAGGGATGAACCGTCGCCACGGCTTCAAGGACTTCGTCCACGGACCACGGCTTGTCCCGCGCGGGCAGCTCGCGCGCCAGGGTGAAGGCGATTTCCGGTTCCGTTGTGCGGCTGTTGCCGGCGAGAGTTTCAACATGGCTGCCGGTGGAAAACAGCCGTTCGCGGTAAACAGGACCCGGAAAAGGTCCGTCGGTGCGCAAGGCTTTTTGCGCCTTGTCGCTGGTGCAGCCGATTTTCCAGCCGGCGTGGGTCCAGCCAATTGATGTGCGGACCGCAGATTGAATGGCAAAGGCTTCCGCCATGCTTGAGGGTGTTGGCCCAGGATAGGTTGCTAGCTTCTCGCCGGTCAGGCGCGCTTCGCGCAGGGCGTTGATGATGGCGGTTTGGCTCATAGCACCTGCTTGAACAGGCCCGTGGGCGCATATTTATAGACCGCGCCAGCGTCAGTGAAGTCCGGCAGGCAAAGGGGAATGATCTGGGCTGCAACTTCCTCGGCGGAAGGCAAGGTCTCGGGGTCTTCGCCCGGCATGGCCTGGGCCCGCATCCTGGTGCGGGTGGCGCCCGGGCTGAAACAGTTGGCGCGAATGGCAGTCTGACCGTTCTCCGCGGCATAGGTTTTCACCATCGCCTCGAGGGCGGCTTTCGAAATTGAATAGGCCCCCCAATAGGCCCAGCATTTATAAGCAAGGCCCGAGGTGACAAAAACCGCGCGGCCCACATCGGAGGCGCGGAGCAGCGGGTCCAGCGAACGCAGCAGGCGAAAGTTGGCAGTGACGTTGACGGCCATCACATCATCGAAAACCTTGGGGTCGAGATGGGGAAGCGGTGTGAGCTTGCCGAGGATGCCGGCATTGCCGATCAGAATATCGAGTTTTTTCCAGCGCTCGAATATGGCGGCACCCAGACGGTCAATCGCCGCGTAGTCCGTGATGTCGGAAGGCACAAGCGTGGCCGAACCGCCAAGGGCTTTAATCTCATCATCAAGCTCTTCAAGGCCGCCTTGGGTGCGGGCGAGGGCTATGATGTGAGCTCCCTCCTTTGCCAGAGCCAAGGAGATGGCACGGCCAAGTCCGCGTGAGGCCCCGGTGACAACGGCCACGCGGTTTTCAAGCTGTTTTGCCATGAAGTCAGCCGGCTTCGGCAAGAAGCGAGAGTTGCTGCTTGGCGGATTCGCCGATGATGTCGGTGAGATGGGTGGGGTAATCGCCGGTGAAGCAATGATCGGTAAATTGCGGACGGTGGTTGTCGCGGCCGGCAAAGCCGGTCGAGCGATAAACGCCTTCTATCGAGATGAACGACAACGAGGTGACGCCGATGAACTGGCGCATTTCCTCCAGCGTGTGAGTAGCGGCGAGAAGCGATTTTTCCTCCGGCGTGTCGATGCCGTAGAAATCGGGGAACTTGATCGGCGGGCTTGAGATGCGCATGTGGACTTCACGGGCGCCCGCCTCATACATCATGCGCACGATCTTCACCGAGGTAGTGCCACGCACGATGGAATCGTCCAGCAGCACGACGCGTTTTCCGGCAACAGCGGCACGGTTGGCATTGTGTTTGAGTTTCACGCCAAGCGAGCGGATGGTCTGGGTGGGCTCAATGAAGGTGCGGCCCACATAGTGATTGCGAATGATTCCGAGCTCAAAGGGAATTCCGGTTTGCTGGGCATAGCCCAAAGCGGCGGGCACGCCTGAATCTGGAATGGGAACGACAACATCGGCTTCAACGGGGGATTCGATGGCGAGCTGCTTGCCGAGTTCCTTGCGCACCTCGTAGACCGAGCGGCCACCGAGAATTGAATCGGGCCTTGAGAAATAGATGTATTCAAAGATGCAGGGGCGGGCCTGCTGCTTGGGGAAGGGGCGGTGGGATTCAATGCCCTCATCGGAAATTACCACGACTTCGCCGTTTTCAATTTCGCGGACGAACTTTGCGCCGATGATGTCGAGGGCGCAGGTTTCCGAACAGAGGATGTAGGCGCCGTTGAGCTCACCCAGAATGAGCGGGCGAATGCCGAGGGGATCGCGCGCGCCGATCAGTTTCTTGTTAGTGAGCGCCACGAGGGCATAGGCGCCTTCGAGGCTGCGCAGCGCGTCGATGTAGCGGTCAATAATGCGGTTCTTTTTCGAGCGGGAGACGAGATGCAGGATCACTTCCGTGTCGGAGGTGGACTGGCAAATGGCACCCTGGCTGATGAGTTCGCGGCGCAGCGTCAGGCCATTGGTGATGTTGCCATTGTGGGCCACGGCAAGGCCGCCCGCCGAAAGTTCGGCAAACAGCGGCTGGACATTGCGCAGGATAGTTTCGCCGGTGGTGGAATAGCGGACATGGCCAAGGCTGGAACGGCCCTGCAGGCGATGGATGACCTTCTCGCTGGAAAAATGATCGCCGACGAGGCCCATGCGGCGTTCGGCGTTAAAGCGTTCACCATCAAAGGTGACGATGCCGGCGGCTTCCTGGCCGCGATGCTGAAGGGCATGCAGGCCAAGTGCCGTCAGCGCTGCCGCATCGGGGTGGCCATAAACGCCGAAGACACCGCATTCTTCCCGCAGCCGGTCACCGTTGATGTCGAAATTTTCTGTCATTGGCCGGTGCTTTGTCCGAATTCGGGCTGCTGGGTGCTGTTGCCGGTGCCTTCGATGAGATTGTCCAGCCCCTGGGTTTCGCCGGACTGATAGCCGGCTTCCGGCGCTGCGGCACTGGGTGCGGGCTGGGCGATTGAGTCTGCCGGAGCATCGGGGTTTTTCATGAGCGCGGTGTTGGATAATGTCTCGGCAATGTCAGGCGGCATGAAGGCGAGCAGGGTTTCGCCTACAGCCTTGATGGCCGGAAGCGAGGAGGCATTGCGCACCCAGTCTTCCTGTTTATCGAAAGGCAGGAGCCAGCCATAGAAAAGATAGGCGATGGCCACAAGAACAAAGCCACGGGCCAGGCCATAGAGGAAACCAAGGGTGCGATCAAAAGCGCCAGCGGCGGAGTCCACAACCGAATCAGAAATCTTCACGCTGATCAGTGACACGACGATGAGCGTGATGACGAAGGCAATGGCGCCTACGGCGATTTGCGCGAGGATGGGCTTATCGACATAGGGCATGGCGAGATCGAGCAGGGCCTCTTGCTTGATGGCGAAATAGGCGGCGAAGGCGGCAGCGCCCCAGGCGACCAGTGAGAGGACCTCGCGGGTGAAACCGCGCATCAGGGCCAGGAGCCCGGAGATCAGCATGATGCCGAAAAGGATGAGGTCAAGCAGCTGGAAGGGCATAAAATTTTCCCGGTTCGTCGGATGAGCCACCTTATAGGCAGCTTTTGGCAACTGATCTAGACGATTCGTTGTATTCCTTTGTCCTTTGCAGCAGTCCAGGCCACGAGATCAGAAATGGTTTCAATTGACTTCACTTTCAAGCCCTTGAAGCTCGCCTGCTCGGTTGCTGCGGCAACAACGGCTTCCCGCAGGCCCAGCTTTTGCGCTTCCTTAAGACGGGCTTCTGTTTGCCCCACGGGCCTTATTGCGCCGGAAAGGGCCACTTCACCGAAGACCGCGGTGCCGTGGGGAATGACGGTTCCGGTGAGCGAGGAGAGCAGCGCTGCGGCGACGGCGAGATCTGCGGCAGGTTCGCGCACCTTGAGGCCGCCTGCGACATTAAGGTAAACATCATTGACGCCGATCATGACACCGGCGCGGGCTTCCAGGACGGCCAGGATCATGGCGAGGCGGTTGGAATCCCAGCCCACGGTGGTGCGTCTCGGCGTGCCAAGCGGCGACGGCGAAACAAGGGCCTGCACTTCCATAAGCAAGGGCCTGGTGCCTTCCATGCCGGCGAAAATGGCGGTGCCCGGCGTTGGCCGGTCGCTTGTGCCCATGAAAAGCCTGGAGGGGTTGGCCACTTCCTTGAGACCGCCATCGGACATTTCGAAGACGCCGATTTCATCGGTGGGGCCGAAGCGGTTTTTGACGGCGCGCAGGATGCGGTACTGGTGGCCGCGATCGCCTTCGAAATAGAGCACCGTATCCACCATATGCTCGATAACTTTCGGCCCGGCGATCTGGCCATCCTTGGTGACATGGCCCACGAGCAGCATGGCGGTGCCCTTCTGCTTGGCATAGCGCACCAGGGCTTCCGAGCCTGCCTTCAGTTGCGACACGGTGCCAGGAGCCGCTTCAATGACGGGCGACCAGAGGGTTTGGATGGAATCGATGACGGCGATGGCGGGCGGTTCGCCCTCGTTCAGGGTGGCCAGAATATCCGAGACGTTGGTTTCGGTGGCGAGCAGGACATTGGCGTCGTCGAGCCCCAGGCGCTGGGCGCGCAGCCGCACCTGGGCGATGGATTCTTCGCCGGAGACATAAATAACGCGGCTGCCATGGCGGGCCAGGGATGCCAGGGCCTGGAGGAGGAGGGTGGATTTGCCGATGCCGGGATCGCCGCCAATCAGGACGCCGGAACCCGGGACGAAGCCGCCGCCGCCCACCCGGTCCAATTCGGCGATGCCGGTCTGGATACGGGGCAGAGGGGGGCTTTCACCGCGCAGGCCCACCAGGCGGGAGGCCTTTCCCCTGGGCAGGCTCGCTCCCCTGGCGCCGGAAACGGGGGCCGAGGTCTTTTCCTCGACAATGGTGTTCCATTCACCGCAGTTATCGCAGCGCCCGGACCATTTGGACGCCGTGCTCCCGCAGGACTGGCAGACGAAATTTGAAGCTGATTTGGCCATGGGCCGCATCTAATCCGGAACGATTAGGGAACGCAATCGTTAAAAAGGATAATTTTACCTTTAACTAATGGGTCGAATCCGGGGGCGCGGCCAAAATCCGCGTTAAGATTTGGCCGTTAAGGTTGATGTCAAGAAGCAACAGACAGGATCTCAAACGTGGAAATTGCCGCCAACACCGTCATCGACCACAACGTCATTGCCGAATTGAAGGCCATTGGCGGCACGGAAGCCCTGTTCAAGCGGGTGGCGAACCATTTTGTCGAGAAGGTTCCCGGACGCCTGGCCGAGATTGAGGGCATTGCCGGCTCGCAGGATGTGGGGGCTCTGGCCAATGCGGCGCACGCCCTGAAATCGGTGGTTTCGAGCCTGGGCGCCAGGCGGGCGGGAAAGGCCTGCGAGAATCTGGAACTCCTGGCGCGCACCGGGCAAGAGTTTGTGGCGCGCGACCTGGTTGACATCATCGTGATGGAAACGCGCGCGGCGCTTGCTGAAGTCGAGAAGCTGAGAAGCGCCGCCTGAGGCTCTTTGATTTTAGATTAAAGTACGTGATCAAGTGGCCCTCATCCGGCCTTCGGCCACCTTCTCCCATCCCGCTCCGCTATCGCTACGCAGGACGGGAGAAGGCGATAATCTTAAAAAATTAAAGTACGTGTTCAAGTGGCCCTCATCCGGCCTTCGGCCACCTTCTCCCATCCCGCTCCGCTTCGCTACGCAGGACGGGAGAAGGCGCTAAATGGTTATGGCCTTCGCCCGTCCGAAGGATGGGAGAAGGTGCCCGACAGGGCGGATGAGGGCCTATCTCTCAAACGTCACCCGGCCATCGCAGATGGTGAGGACGGGTTTCAGCGTGGACATCTGGGCTGCGGGGGTTGCTTCGATATTGCCGTTGAGAATGATGACGTCGGCGAGCATGCCGGGCATCAGCTTGCCTTTTTTGGCCTCGGCAAATTCGGTGTAGGCGCCGGCGGCGGTGAAGCTGTCGAGCGCGTCCATCAGGGACTGGGCTTGCGGCCTGCTTTCGGGCGACAGGGGAACTGATGTCATGGCGGATTGAATTCCGAGGAAGGGATCGAGTGGGGACACGGGCCAGTCGGAGGAGAAAGCGACAGTCGCGCCGGTTTCGCGCAGGGTTTGCCAGGCGTAGGCTTGCGGCAGCTTGTCGCCAATGCGGCTGCGGCAGGGTTCCTGCGGGTTGCCGGGAACGCCCAGGCCGACGATGGGCTGCAGCGAGGCGATGACGCCCAATTGTTTCAGGCGCGGAATATCGGCCTTGTCGATGAGTTCAATATGTTCGATGCGGTGGCGGCTGTCGCGCGGGCCGTTTGCCTTGCGCGCCGCCTCATAGCCATCCAGCGTGCGGCGCACGCCGCCGTCGCCGATGGCGTGGACGCTGATTTGCAGGCCGTGCCTGTCGGCGCGGGTGGCGACTTCGTTGAATTGCTTGGCGGTGAACAGCGGCGCGCCGCGCTCACCCTGAAAGCCGGGATAATCTTCCAGCATCAGCGCGGTCATGGATTCCAACACGCCATCCATGAAAATTTTCACGCGGCCGGAATGCAGCATGTCGCCCTGATACTGGGCACGCATCTCAACCGCCTCATCGACGCGGGAGGTTTCGAAAAAATTCTTCTGGTGGAACGGCACCTCGACGCGGGCAATCAACTCGTCCTTGTCCATGAGCGCCTTCAGCAGTTCAAGCTGATACCAGTTGCCATCCATGTTGTGGATGGAGGTGATGCCGAGGGAGGCGCAGTAGTCGAGCCCGCGCTTCATGAAGTTCTGGTCGATGAGGCGCTCGGCTGCTGTGGCAGGCGGCACGGGATTTTCACCGGTCACCATGCCCAGCCATTCGCGCCCGCCCGTGGCGGTGAGATTGAGCAGCGGCGCAAAGGCCGCGGCCTCGCGGAGCTCGCCGGTGGCCAGCCCGTCGCTTCCCATGACGATTTCATTGCCGGGGGTGAGGCTGGCGCCATGCAAAAGCCCGCCGGCTTCCAGCGCCTTGGTGTTGGCCCAGACCGTGTGGTGGTCAAAGCAGATGAGCGCCAGGGGCCGGTCCGCGATGATGGTGTCCAGGATCTGGCGGGTGATGGCCGTGTTATTGCCAAGCGACACGGGAGCCGCGCCATTGACGATGATGATGCGGTCCTTCGGGTTGGCCCCCGCATATCTTCGTATTGCTGCCGATACGGCGGGGAAGCCCTTGATATTGTTGATCATCAGGCTGTCGAGCTCGACCGCGCCGCCAAACAGGTGGATATGGCTTTCGACGATGCCGGGCATCACCGTATTCATTTGGGCGTCGATAACACGGGTGTGACTGCCCTTCAGGGCTTTCATGTCCGCGTTGGAGCCCACGGCCAGAATGCGGTTGCCCGCGATGGCCAGCGATTCGGCCCGCATTGCGGCCTTGTTCATGGTGAGGAGGCGGGCATTGGTGATGATCAGATCGGCAGATGGCATGATTTTTCCCTGTTTTGCTGCGGCCAAAATGCCCGCTTGCAATTATTTCCACAAGCCTCCACATTTGGCCGGTCTTCAACAATTGAAAGGAGGTGATCCGATGTCGAGTGAGTTCACAGCGTATGCCGTCAGGCTCGTGCGGATCGAATTCTCGGGCGGGGTTACTGCCTGATCGATCTCATACCGGGATGCTGATGGAACGCATCTCACGGAAGAGGCCGCCTCACAGCGGCCTCTTTTTTTGTACATCATGGTAGCGTTCTAATTTGATTATTGGCTCGGGCACTAGCCCTTTGCTTTCG
>JAUXUN010000014.1 GCA_030680855.1 Aestuariivirga sp. | reverse complement strand
ACGGTGACGCAGGCCGGGGTTTCGCAGTGCAGGCAGGAGCGCGGGAAATGCACCACGCGGGTATCGTCCCTGCCCTCTTCGTTCACCTCATAACCGTGGACGCGGTTCAGCCACACGCCGAAGGGATCAGCGCCATAGGAGTCGCTGTCATTCAGCGGGGCCGAGTACCCTTGCGTGTTCCATTCCTTGCAGGAGGTGACACAGGCCTGGCAGCCGACGCAGGTATCAAGATCGATGACGAGGCCAAGCTTCTTTTGGTTGGGTTGCGGAATGGGCAGCGAGGTCATTTCTGCCCCCGCAGTTTTTTCAAGACCGGGAACTGCGGCTGGCTTTCCGCCGACTGGTCCGCCGCTCTTTCGACGCGCACCTTGAGATCGTACCACGCCGCCTGCCCGGTGATGGGGTCACTATTGGAGAAGCGGTAGCCGCCCTCGCGTTCTGGGAGAAGATCGGAGATCAAGTGATTGAGCAGGAATCCTTTTTTGGCTTCCGGCGCATCGGTGGAGAGCCCCCAGGTCCCGGATCTTTTACCGATGGCATTCCAGGTCCAGACCGTATCGGCATTCACGCCGCTCATAAGCTTCACCTGCGACTTGATCTGGCCGTGGTGGGAGGTGACCGTCACCCAATCGCCTTCGGCGATGCCGAGCGTGGCGGCGCGGTCCTTGTTCATGTAGAGCCAGTTGCGCCCGAGGATTTGACGGAGCCAGGCATTCTGCGAGCCCCATGAATGATACATGGCCATCGGGCGCTGGGTGATGGCGTGCATGGGAAATTCCGTGTCGGAAACCATGTCACCTTCAAAGGGCGGATACCAGAAAGGCACGGGATCGAAATAAGTGGTGATGCGCCTGGCATGGCCGGCGGGGGGCAGGACTTTTCCGTGACCCTGGGCGGCAAGGCGGAACTTCTGCAGCGGTTCGCAATAGAGCTGGTGAATGATAGGCTCGGGCTTTCCCATGAAGCCCATGAAAGTGGACCAGTCGAGATAGTCCCAATTCACATGGCGATAATACTTCATGTGGTTCGGCAGTTCGTAAAACCAGTGGCAGCCGTTATCGATATAGGCCTTGAGCTGATCGGGGTTGGGCGCACCCCTGCCCTTGGCCTTGCCATCCCGCCCCCGAAAGCCGGCCAGCGGACCCAAGCCCGGGGCACGTTCGTGGTTCACCATGTAGTCGGGATAGCCGCCGGGATAGCGCGCCGCGCCATCGGGCAGCGTCATGCCGGGAAGGCCAAGCCTTGCGCCCAGGTCCAGCAGCACAGATTGGAAGGCCCGCACGTCGCGGTCCGGTTCAACCACGGGCTGGCGGATGGAGTCGGCGGGGCCATCGGCTTCGGAAATGGGCCGGTCGAGCATCGAAATGCAATCCCAGCGTTCGAGATAGGTTGTGTCGGGCAGGATGAGATCGGCGTAGTGCACCATTTCCGAGTCATAGGCATCGGAATAGATGATACGCGGGATGACATATTCGCCATCGTCGCGCTTTGCGGTGAGGGCCTCCAAGGTATCGGGCACGTTCATGGCCGAATTCCAGCTCATGTTGGCCATGTACATGAAGAGCAAGTCGATGGTGTAGGGATCGCCCTTGGCCGCGTTGTTGATCACCATGTGCATGAGGCCGTGGGCGGCGAGCGGCGCATCCCAGGAATAAGCCTTGTCGATGCGCAAGGGGGTTCCATCATCATCCACCAGCAGGTCATTGGGACTGACGACGAAACCCAGCGGCGGGCCGGGCATGGGCGTGTTGGGCCTGACCTGCCCCAGCTTGCCTGCAGGCCTGATGGGCGGTGGAATTGGTTTTGGAAACGGCGGCTTGTAGCGGAAACCTCCGGGCACATCGATGGTGCCAAGAATGATTTGCAGGATGTGCAAGATGCGGCAGGTCTGGAAACCATTGGCGTGAGCCGAGATGCCCCGCATGGCATGCATGGACACGGGGCGGCCAATCATTTTTTCATGGCGCCTGCCGGTATAATCCGTCCACGGAACATCAAGCTCGATCTGCTGCTCAAAGGCCACTTCAGCAATTTCGGCGGCGATACGCCGTATGGTGCTGGCGGGAATGGCGCAGCGCTCCGCCACGGTTTCCGGCGCGTAGTCATTGGAGAGGAAACGTT
This sequence comes from Aestuariivirga sp., assembly GCA_030680855.1. GTDB lineage: Bacteria > Pseudomonadota > Alphaproteobacteria > Rhizobiales > Aestuariivirgaceae > Aestuariivirga. The sequence continues at coordinate 54,340 of JAUXUN010000014.1, read as the reverse complement.
CGGCAATCAGGGTGAAACTGGTCACAACCTTGCGGCCATCAGGCAAGACAAAGCGCCCCATGAGCTTTGGCGAGGCATCGCTGGAAGATGCAGACATGGGCGAATTTGTGTGTGAATCCCAGACCTGGGCTGTGCCGGATACTTCGCGCAGGAAAAGGCCGTCATCGGCGCCGCCGGGATTTTCAATCACCAGCCACGGGGCGTTGGTGTAGCGCTGCAGATATTCGCCATCAATTTTCTGCGCGCCCAGCAATTCATGGATGAGGGCACCAACAAACAGGCCATCAGTGCCGGGTTTGAGCCCCACCCATTCATCGGCGATTGCCGAGTAGCCCGTTTTCACCGGATTGATGGAAACGAATTTGGCACCCCTGGCTTTCAATTTGCCAAGGCCGGTCTTGATCGGGTTTGAGGCATGGTCTTCGGCCACGCCAAAGAGCAGAAAGTATTTGGTGTGTTTCCAGTCGGGTTCGCCGAATTCCCAGAAGGAGCCGCCGAAAGTGTAGAGCCCGGCGGCGGCCATGTTCACCGAACAGAAGCCGCCATGGGCGGCATAGTTGGGGGTGCCGAATTGCGTGGCCCACCACCCAGTGAGGCCCTGGGACTGGTCGCGGCCCGTAAAGAATGCGAGCTTGCGTGGATCCTTGTTGCGGATTTCCGAAAGCCACAGGGTGGCGGTGCGGAGCGCTTCTTCCCACTCAACCTCGCGGAATTCGCCGGAGCCGCGTTCGCCCACACGCATCAGAGGTTTCGACAGGCGGGCAGGCGAATAGTGCTGCTTGATTCCCGAAGCGCCCTTGCCGCAGATCACCCCCTTGTTCACCGGATGGTCGCGGTTTCCCTCGATATATTTGACGGTGCCATCCTTGAGGTAAACCTTAATTCCGCAGCGGCAGGCGCACATGTAGCAGGTGGTGGTTTTCACCTCGTCCCAGGTTTTTGGCGATGTCTCGATAACGGGTTCGGTCATTGGGTTCCAGGATGCGACGATTCCGGCCTACATTAGGGCGCGGGTTGGTACTATGATAGGTCCAGACGGTTATTTCCTGGGGACCAAATCAATTGCGCGACTGGCTCGTTCATATCAAGCGTTCAGAAAACTCAAGCCTGCAGATGCAAATCCGCGAGGCCCTGGTTTCGGCCATTCTTGACCAGCAGCTGGCGCGCGAGGAGCCCATTCCCTCCACCCGCAAAATGGCAAAGTCTCTCAGTGTCTCGCGCAATACGGTGGTTCTGGCCTATCAGGGACTGCTCGATGACGGTTTCCTGGTGGCAAAGGAGCGCTCCGGATATTATGTGGCGGAGAAAGCCGGGCTTGATACGGTTCTGCCGAAACGCAGCCCTGCGGCAAAGGCCAATGGCACCGCTACAGAGATCGACTGGGCAAGCCGCTTCAAGAAAAATCCGGCTGCCCAGGAAAACATCTCAAAGGCCCTGAACTGGCAGAGCTACACCTATCCCTTCATCTATGGGCAGGTTGACCATACGCTGTTTCCGGTGGCCGAATGGCGCGACTGCACACGGCAGGCGCTGGGAAAGAAATGGCTCGGCACCTGGACCAATGATACCTGGGCCCATGACGACCCCATGCTGGTTGAGCATATCCGGCGGCGAATATTGCCGCGCCGTGGCATCATGGCCACCGACGATGAAATTCTCATCACCCTGGGGGCGCAGAACGCGCTTTACCTGCTGACGAGCCTTCTGGTTGATGAGGATACCCGCGTGGCAATGGAAGAGCCGGGTTATCCCGATATGCGCAATATCTTCCAATTGAAATCAAAGCATGTGGCGCTGGTACCGGTTGATGACCACGGCCTGACGCTCAATGCCGATCTCAGCAATGCGCAAATTGTTTTCACCACGCCCAGCCACCAATTCCCGACCACCGCCACCATGCCCATTGAGCGGCGCATGGCTTTATTGAAACTTGCGGCGGCGCGCGATTTCATCATCATCGAGGATGACTACGAGTTTGAAACAAATTACGTGAACGAGCCCTGCCCGGCGCTTAAATCACTCGATGACAAGGGCCATGTGATCTACGTGGGCTCATTGTCCAAATCGCTGTTCCCCGGCCTGCGGCTTGGCTTCATGGTGGGGCCGAAGAAGCTCATTGCGGAAGCGCGGGCGCTGCGCCGCCTTATGGTGCGCCATGCGCCCAACAACAACCAGCGTACCGCTGCCCTGTTTCTCTCGCTTGGCCATCATGACACCCTGATCCGCCGCCTGCACCGGGCTTACCGCACACGCTGGGAAATCATGGGCAAGGCGCTGGAGCAGCACTTTCCCGCCTCGTCGCGCCTGCCAAGCTTTGGCGGCACGAGTTTCTGGGTGAAGGGTCCGGCCGAGCTCGACAGCGAAGTATTGGCGAAGGCTGCGGCGGCCAAGAGCATTCTCATTGAACCGGGACGGATAAATTTCGGCAGGCGGAACCCGCCGAAGAACTATTTCCGCCTGGCCTTCTCCTCCATCGACGAAAAGAAAATTGCCCCGGGCGTGAAACTGCTGGCCGAAACGATCCATGATGCCAACTCATAGTCCGGGCGATAACAAGGCGCGGGCGGCCGTGCTTGTGCTTCTGGCCATCGGATTGGCGTCAACGCAGGATGCGATTATCAAGGCCATGTCCGGCACCTATCCGGTGTATGAGACCATGCTGATCCGCGGCCTCACCTCCTTGCCGATACTCGGCGTCTGGCTGGCATATACTCACGGGCTTCAGACGCTCTTCACGCCGCTCTGGCCACGTATGCTGGTGCGCGCCCTTATCCTGTGTACGGCCTACCTCGCCTTTATTCTCGCAATAGCGGCAATGCCGATAGCCAACATGGTGGCGATTTATTTCACCATGCCGTTTTTTGTGGCGGGCCTTGCCGGGCCTTTCCTCGGCGAGCGTGTTCCCTATTACCGCTGGATTGCCATTGTTGCAGGCTTTGCCGGGGTGATCGTCATGGTGCGGCCCGGCGTGCAGGCCTTTGAGCCCGCGTCACTGCTCGCACTCTATTCGGCCTTTGGTTATGCCATCGGGCAAATGATGGGGCGCGATCTGGCGCAACGGGTGGAACCGTTGGTCATCGCCAACTGGCAGAACGCGGTCTATTTTGTCTTTGCGGCGGTTGTCGGTCTTATCGCACAGGCCAGCGGATTTGCAGGCGAGAGCCACAAGAGTCTTGCCTTTCTTACACGGCCATTTGTCTGGCCCACCCCGCCGGACTTTCTGCTGCTGAGCGCGGTGGGGGCGTTGGCGGCCTTCGCCATGATGAGTTTCATTTCCGCCTACAAGCTGGCTGAATCAAATTTCGTCGCCCCCTTTGAGTATTCAGGCATGATCTGGGCGGTTTTATTCGGACTTATGTTCTTCAACGACTTTCCGGATTTCTGGACCTGGAGCGGCATGGCGATTGTCGCAGGCGCAGGTTTCTTCATGCTGATCATGGATCGCCGCGCCCGGTTTCAAACGGGATAGCCGGCCCAGGCTTTCACGGTGCGCAGCGCCAGTGAGGATTGAATGCGCTGGATGCCGGGCAGGCGCGAAATGCGCGAGCGGTGGATACGCTCGTAGTCTGCCGCATCGCTGGCGACGACGCGGAGGAGATAGTCGAACTGGCCGCTCATCAAATGGCATTCGAGAATCTCGGGCACGCGCTGAACCGCCTTTTCGAATTTTTCAAAGGCCTCTTCGGTTTGCGCCGATAGCGACACTTCAACAAAGAATTCATTGGCCAGCCCCAGCGCCCTACGGTCAAGCGTTGCGGTGTAGCGGGTAATGGTTCCCGCCTCTTCAAGAAGCTTCACGCGGCGATGGCATGACGAGGCGGAAAGGCCCGCCTTTGCGGCGAGCTCATTGATTGACTGCCGGGCATTTTTTTGCAGCTCGGTCAGAATGATCTTATCGGTCTTGTCCAATTCTTCGTATTTCATTCCACTATTCTTATAATAATTCGAATTTTATATCAACCCGGCCTTTGCTTTGCTTGTTTTTGGCAATTCTTTCGAATGGAAATGGGATATTTTGTCGGCACTCAACTGGAGGAACGGCAATGCTCATCGGCGTACCCAAGGAAATCAAAAATCATGAATACCGCGTCGGTTTAACGCCAATTTCGGTGCGCGAAGCGGTGCGCAACGGCCACAAGGTTTGGGTGCAATCCAATGCCGGCGGTGGTATCGGCGCATCAGATGCCGATTACACGGCGGCTGGCGGCGAGATCGTCAAATCCGCCGAAGACATTTTCGCCAAGGCCGACATGATCGTGAAGGTCAAGGAGCCACAGGCGGGCGAACGCGCCATGCTGCGCGAAGGCCAGATCCTTTACACCTATCTCCACCTTGCTCCGGATCCGGAGCAGACAAAGGACCTCGTAAAGTCCGGGGCCGTGTGCATTGCCTATGAAACCGTAACTGCAGCGCGTGGCGGGCTTCCGCTGCTCGCCCCCATGAGCCAGGTCGCGGGCCGCATGTCGGTTCAGTCCGGCGCGCATTGTCTTGAAAAAGCCCAGGGCGGACGCGGCATGCTGCTGGGGGGCGTTCCCGGAGTTTCTCCGGCCAAGGTCGTCATCCTTGGCGGCGGTGTTGTCGGCACAAATGCGGCGGCGATAGCCATTGGCATGGGCGCGGATGTCACCATCATCGAGCGCAGCACGGACCGTATGGAAGAACTGGTGGCCCGCTTTGGCATCAGCACCAAGACGCTTTACTCCACCCAGGGCGCCATTGAAGATGAATGCGCCACCGCCGACCTCGTCATCGGCGGTGTGCTCATTCCCGGCGCCGCAGCGCCAAAGCTTGTGACCAGGAAGATGCTGAAGGACTGGAAGCCCGGCTCTGTGTTCGTTGACGTGGCTATCGACCAGGGTGGCTGTGCTGAAACCTCGAAGGCCACGACCCATGCGGATCCCACCTATATTGTGGACGGCGTCATCCACTACTGCGTGGCCAACATGCCGGGCGGCGTGGCGCGCACCTCCACTTTCGCCTTGAACAACGTCACCCTGCCCTTCGCCTTGGCCATTGCCAACAAGGGCTGGAAGAAGGCGCTTGCCGATGACGTGCATTTGAAGAACGGCCTGAACGTTGCCCTTGGCAAAGTGACCTACAAGGCCGTGGCTGATGACCTGGGCTATGCCTATGTGGCGGCTGACAAGGTTACTGCGGGGTAAGCGACCCCTTATACTCTACAACCTCATCGTGGCCGGGCTTGACCCGGCCATCTTCTTTTGGGTGCAAGAAGAAACCTGCGACGAGTTGCAAGGGTGGCATTGATGCTCATGATCTCTTCCTTCCCCTCACAGAATTGTAGGCGTCACTGGCAAATGTCCGCATTGCACGGCGCAACCGTTCGGCCTTCAGCGTCATTGCGAAGCGCTTTACGCCAATTGAATTTGGGGCAATCATCACGTCAGCCACCTTGATCCGGTCACGCCAGATGTTCTCAATCATCGGGTGGCCGGGAATGGCGCAGCTATCAACAAGGGTGATGCCGCTTTCGGCGAAAAGTCTTTCGGTGGCGTAAAGCACGAGCAGGACGCCGGGCGAATATTTCGCGTAAGCCTCGTCATGGGCAATCTTGTGGAGCCACGCCTGGTCGCCTTCCACAATGGCGTAGGTGATGGCGATGGTTTTGCCATCAAGGGCGAGCTTCCAGAAGCGGAGTTTTCCGGCGGCGGCGAGGAACTGACAGGAGTCCGTGAAGGCTGCCTGCAACGCGGGGTTTGCGGCGATGGCAGTGCCGCGCTTGCCCTTCCAGCCGGCTGCCTCAAGGGCCAGCAGATCCGCCACCCATGGCTTGCAATCGCGCCCGGCTTCGAGGCTTACGGACTCGAAGTTGCCCAATTCGGACAGCCGGTTTGTCAGGCGGCGATATTCCTTGCGGCGCTTGGCTCCGAAATTGGATTCGGCCCAAGCCTCGTAGGTTCCAGTCAGATTCAGTGCGGCGCGTTCCCAGGACTTGAGAATGGAAACCTGGGCATCCTGCCTGGCGAGCTGGTTCCAAAATGGACCGTTTACCTTCAGGGAGTGCAGCAGAATGGGACTTTTCAGATGATTAATGAATGAGGTTAAGCCCGCTGCCGGAAACTCCCGGTCGAGGTGGGGTTCGCCTATAATGGTGAGGTCAGTCATCCAATTGGTAAAGAGGGCGGGCATGAAGCGGCGCTTCTTTATGGGAAGGGCAAAGAGCAGGTCATTGCCCTGTTTCACCACGGCAAGTTCGGCACCCGCCAGGCCCCTCAAAAGAGGCATGACCAGCTCCGGGGCGTTAAGCCCCGCGGGCGCCAGACTGTGGTCCGCAAGGCGCCTCCAGGCAGGCAAAACGGCATCCATTTCCGCGCTTCCACGCAGATTAGCCGCCGTTACCATCCGCCAGTTTCCTGCCAACATAGGGCTCCCGCTGCAAGACATGGGCCAGACCGTCAAGCGTTGATATATAAAGAAAAAAACCGGTCATACGACCGGTCCCAAAGCTTCAAAAGGCGATGATTAAGCGTCGGCCTTGACGGCCAGAACCTGGCGGCCACGATACATGCCGGTCTTCAGGTCAATGTGGTGAGGCCGGCGCAATTCGCCGGACTTTTTGTCCTCAATCCAGGTAATCGTCTGCATCTTCTGGCCTGAACGGCGCATGCCGATACGGCTTTTTGACATTTTTCTGCGTGGAACGGCCATAATCTACTCCATATCAGGCGGGCTTAAGCCCACCGCGGTTGGGCGGCTTATAGCGAAGCTTATGGCCCAAGACAAGCGAGATACGAGCCCATGCTATTCATCCGCGACATAATGCGGTTGGCAATGGCGGAAACGCGACTTGAGGGCTTTCCGGCCTTGCGTTTGATGGGATTAGGCAGAACGGCCGCAAGAAGGGCGGCCTCGCGCCTGGTCAGCTTGGCGGCGGGCTTCCTGAAATGGAACTGGGAGGCGGCCTCGGCGCCATAGACGCCGGGCGCCCATTCAACGATGTTGAGGTAAATCTCAATCATGCGGCGCTTTGAGAGAACCAAATTCATCCAGTAAGCTATTGGAATCTCGAGGCCTTTTCTAATGAAGCTGCGGCCATCCCAGAGAAACAGGTTCTTGGCGGTTTGCATCGAAATGGTGCTGGCGCCGCGAATTGGCCCTTCGTCGTCGCCAAAGACGTCGTTCACTACACCCTGAAATTCGACCCAATCCACCCCGTTATGCTCGCAAAAGCGGGCGTCCTCCGCCGTGATGACGGCATTGGCGAGCTGCGGCGAAATTTGGCTGAGGCTCACCCAATCCTTGTTGACACCGTTTCCCGTGAAAAGACGGAGAATCATCAGATTCGAAAACGGCGGTGGCACGGCGGTGTAAACCAGCGTCATGACGATGGGCCAGGCGATGATAAAGGCAAGGGCATAGACAAACCGTCTCTGCCACGCCTTCAACTGGTCGAGATAGCGCCTGGACGATGCAACCATGCCTGATTGAGTTTCAATGGTCATAACAGTACACAGGAGGTCTTAACACACAGGTCAGGCCTTGGCGTCAACATCCGAAACACAATTTGAAGCAGCCTTAAGAGAAGCGGCAGCGGCAACTGATGCCATGCTGGAGCAGTTGCTTTCCGAAAGCGCATCGCCGCGCTTGCTGGGCGCCATGCGCTATGCGGCGCTGGGAGCGGGAAAACGCCTGCGGCCATTCCTGGTGATTGAATCGGCGCGCCTGTTCAATGTGCCTGCGGCAAACGCCTTGCGGGTGGGGGCAGCACTCGAATGCGTGCATTGCTATTCGCTGGTGCATGATGATTTGCCGGCGATGGATGATGATGACCTGCGGCGCGGCAAACCTACGGCGCACAAGAAATTTGATGAGGCGACGGCGATTCTTGCGGGAGACTCGCTGCTCACTCTCGCATTTGAGATTTTGGCAGGCGCAGATACGCATCCAGATGCGGCGGTGCGCAGCGCTCTCGTATTCGAATTGGCCAAAGCCTCGGGCGTGAACGGCATGGCGGGAGGACAGATGCTTGATATTGAGGCCGAGGCAGGCGCTGCGCAAACGCTGGACAGCATCATCCGCATTCAAACGCACAAGACGGGCGCCCTCTTCCGTTTTGCCTGCGAGGCTGGAGCCATCATGGCGGGCGCTGATCGCGCTCCCCTTCGCCGTTACGCCGATGATATCGGGCTTGCCTTTCAAATTACCGACGACCTGCTTGACATGGAGTCTTCACCACAGGCACTTGGCAAAGCCACGCAAAAGGATTTGCAAAGAGGCAAAGCCACCATTGCTTCGCTGATGGGACGAACGGCAGCGGCCGAAAAGGCAGAAAACCTGGTTGCTTCGGCCATTGCGGCGTTAACACCCTATGGCGGAAAAGCCGACACGCTGCGCGAGGCCGCGCGCTTCATCGTTTCGCGGAAAAAATAGTTCTAGCCCCAGCGCCCCTTGACGTAATTCTCGACAATGTCCTTGAACTGCTGCGAAATGTTTTCGCCGCGCAGCGTCGTGGTTTTCTTGCCGTCAATGTAGACGGGGGCGGATGGCAGTTCGCCGGTGCCGGGCAGCGAAATTCCAATGTCGGCATGTTTGGATTCGCCGGGACCGTTCACGATGCAGCCCATGACGGCGAGCGACAGGTTTTCAAAACCGGGATAAGCTTTCCGCCAGTCCACCATGCGGTCACGCACATAGAACTGGATGTCCTGGGCCAGTTCCTGGAACACGGTTGAGGTGGTGCGGCCGCAGCCGGGACAGGCGATGACCATGGGGGCGAAAGCGCGGAGCCCCATGGTTTGCAGAATTTCCTGGGAGACAAGCACTTCGCGGGTGCGGTCGCCACCGGGTTCCGGGGTGAGCGAAATGCGGATGGTATCGCCAATGCCTTCTTGCAACAAAACCCCAAGGGCCGCGGTTGAGGCCACGATGCCTTTCGATCCCATGCCCGCTTCGGTGAGGCCCAAATGCAAGGCGTGTTCGCAGCGCGTGGCAAGCATGCGGTAGACGGCGATCAGGTCCTGGACTTCCGAACACTTGGCCGATATCACGATCTGGTTTGCTGGCATGCCCAGTTCGCCGGCGCGGGCGGCGGACAGGATGCCGGATTGTACCAAGGCTTCATGCATGACGGCGCGCGCGTCGATGGGATTTCCAGAACGGTGGTTTTCATCCATCAACTGGGTCAACAGCACCTGATCGAGCGATCCCCAATTCACCCCGATGCGCACCGGGCGGCGGAACCTCAGCGCGGTTTCAATCATGCTGGAGAAGTTGCGGTCCTTCTTCTCCTTGAAGCCCACGTTGCCGGGGTTGATGCGGTATTTCGCCAGCGCCTCGGCGCAAGCCGGATGGTCATTGAGCAGCGTGTGGCCGTTGTAATGGAAGTCACCCACCAGCGGCACGGAGACGCCCATCTGGTCCAGCCGGTCGCGGATATGGGGCACGGCTTTGGCCGATTCATCGCGGTCCACGGTGATGCGGACAAGCTCGGAGCCGGCCTTGGCGAGGTCTGCCGTCTGGCGGGCGGTGCCTTCGATATCGGCGGTGTCGGTATTGGTCATGGACTGCACGACGATGGGGGCGCCGCCGCCCACCTGGACCTGGCCCACCATCACAGCATGGGCTTTTCGCCGCGTTTCTCTAGCCGAATAGGACATCGTTACTCCCTGCCCCCTAACTGGCCTGCGGGACAGCCAAGGTCAAGGCGAAGAAACAGCTTGCCGCCAGAACCACGCAGGGGCCGGAAGCGCCGCCGATAAAGGCGGAGGCGAGAAGCCCGGCGATGACCGAAAGGCCGGCGATCGCCGCGGCGATGAAAGCCATACTCTCCGGCGTTTTGGCCAGGCGGCGGGCGGCGGCGGCGGGGATGACCATGAGGGCGGTGATGAGCAGGAGGCCAACGATTTTCATGGCGATGGCGGTCATCACGGCGATGAGCAGGATGAAGCCGAGTTCCACCCGCTCCACCTTCACGCCTTCGGCGCGGGCCAATTCCTCGTGCACGGAGCTTGCGATCAGATCGCGCCACAGGAACGCCAGGCTCGCCAGCACCACACCGGCACCGATCCAGACGGCCCAAACATCATGGGTGGAAACCGTCAGCACGTCGCCAAACAGGATGTCCATGTGATCGGAGGCAGCGCCGGTGGCAAGGCCAACCACGATCAGGCCAAGTGCCAGGGACGTATAAGACAAAATGCCAAGCAGCGTGTCGGTGGCCAGGCCCTGCTGGCGGCGCAGAGCGAGAAGAAGCAGTGCGAAGACAATGGCCGTGACCACAGCGCCAAGCGTTATGTTGAAGCTGAAGAGCAATCCAAGCCCGACGCCGAGCAGGCCGGAATGCGCGAGGCTTTCGCCGAAGTAGGCCATACGCCGCCAGACAATGAAAGAGCCGACGGGGCCGGACACGAGGGCCACCGCAAGGCCCGCAAGCATGGCGCGCTGGAAGAAGGGTTCAAAAAGGATGGAGGTCATGTCCGGTCAGTGCCTGTGGTCATGATGATGGTGGTCATGTGGCTCGTGATCATGGTCATGGTGATGGGCGTAGGCCGCGATCATGCGCGCCGCCGAAGGGCCAAAGAGCTTGGCGAATTCCGGGTCCTGCTGCACCTTTTCCGGGCCCCCCTCACAGCAGACATGGCCATTGAGACAGACCACATGATCGCTTTCGGCCATCACCATGTGCAGGTCATGGCTTACCATGAGAATGCCGCAGCCATGGGTTTTGCGAATTCCGGAAATCAATTCGTATAGTTTCATTTCACCGATGAAGTCCACGGATTGAACCGGCTCATCGAGAACCAGCAGATCAGGCTTGCGCAGCAGGGCGCGGGCCAGCAGGGCGCGCTGCAATTCGCCACCAGAAAGGGAAGGAACGCGGGCCTCCTTCAAATGCAAAATTCCGGTTTCATCCAGGGCCCGGTCAATATCCTTGTCACTCGGTTTCAAGGTGAGCGACAGGAGCCGCTTCACATCCATCGGTACATTGGCGGTTTGCGGGAACTTCTGCGGCACATAGCCGACACTCAGATTGGCCAGCCGTTCAATGCGGCCCGAGGTCAGGGGGCGAAGGCCGAGCATGACGCGCACCAGCGTTGATTTGCCCGCGCCATTGGGGCCGATCACGGTCACGATCTCGCCCCGGCGCACATCCAGGTTCACGCGGTCAAGGATCAGGCGGCCGTTGAGATTGAGCGTCACATCGCGGGCGCTCAACAACGCGTCATTGGCTTTCAGCATGTCAGGCGGCCCTCGCGCAGGAGCCGCAGGTGCCCGACATTTCTATCATGGTATGGGCCGGTGAAAATTTCCGCGCCTTTGCCTTCTCGGTGATGCGCTCAAAGATCTCGGGCGCATCAAGCTCCGACACGGTGCCGCAGGTTTCACAAATCAGAAGCGCCGCGGGCTGGCCCTCATGGGAATGGGAACAGGCCACGAAGGCATTGCGGCTTTCGATTTTGTGGACAAGGCCGTGGGCGAGGAGAAAATCCAAGGCGCGGTAAACCGTGATGGGGGCCGGGCGCGGGCCATGCTCGGCCATGCGTTCAATGATGTCATAGGCGCCAACGGCGGAGTGGCTTTGGGCCACGGAGCTCAGGATTTCACGGCGCTGGCCAGTCAATTTGCTGCCGCGCCGCTCGCAGGTGCGCTCGGCCCGGGCGATCAGGTCAGCGGTGCAATGGGCATGGTCGTGGTGGGGGTCAAGGAAGGTCATATTGTTATAATATAACATACTTGCGGGAATTGCTAGTTCCCCGTCTACATGGGGCAAACTTGAGGAGTCCCCATGACCGGAAGTGCCAAAACCATCGTCCATATCGATAATGCCAAGGTGATTGTCACCGAATACCGCTTTGCGCCCGGGGCCAATACGGGCTGGCACCGGCATGGCCATGACTATGTGATCGTGCCGCTGATGGACGGAAAAGTGAAGCTTGAAACCAAGGATGGCACAGGCTTTGCCGAGATGAAAAAGGGGGTTCCCTATTTCCGCAGCGAAGGCGTTGAGCATGATGTGATCAACGCCAATGACACAGATTATGCTTTCATCGAGATTGAGCTGAAATAGCGTTCAAGCAGCATTCATGTTGAACTTGATAGAGTTGCTTTCAAGTTTATTGCTTTGAAAGGACTCTGATAATGATCCGCATCGCTGCATCAGCCTTTGCAATATTTGCGCTGGCCGCCCCAGCGCTCGCCGTTGAATTCGAGCCGAACGACCAGGGCTTCACGGAATTCAACATGCCCTCCGGCAACATCGGCTGCTTCTACGTGCCCGCCGGCGGCACCGACGTTTACAAAACGTCCGATGGCGGAGCAGAACTCTCATGCGACAGGGTTGAGCCCTCCTATGTGCGCGTGATGCTGGGAGATTCGGGCAAGGCCGAACGCATCACCAATGTGGGCGATCCTTCCTGCTGCGGGGGTGACAACATATTCGAGTATGGCGAAGTGTGGTCGGAAGGCCCCTTCAGTTGCATCTCCTCTACCACGGGGCTTACCTGCACGCGCGGCACCCACGGCTTTTCGATGAGCCGGAAGGCTGTGAAGGTTTACTGATCGGCGGCTACAGGACTTACGCAATTTCTTCCTTCTCCGGCCTCGTTCTTTCGAGGACGGGAAAGGATGAGTGTGAAATCCGTCATCGGATATTCAAAATCCTCGCCTATCCGCTGACACATGTTTGTCACGACACTTGATGCATTTGAAACGCCGTCATTCGCCGGAAAGCTCGCCACGCTGGATAGTGTGCTGACGGCTGATCTCTTTGCCCGCGTGGCCGAGGAAGTGAATGCGCTCATCGAAACCGAGCGCAGCTATTTGCCAACCCACAAGAAGGGCAGCACGGTGGCCTATTCGGTTCTTCGCGAGAAGGCGCCCACCCTGGTGAATCACTATCGTTCTGCCACCATGCGCCGCATCGTGTCGCGCATCGTCGGCGTGGAGGTGCAGCCTACGCCTTTGCACGACGAGAGTTCGTGCTCGGTGCTTTTTTATGAAAAGCCCGGCGACCATATCAACTGGCACTATGATCACAACTTCTATCGGGGCCGTCATTTCACGGTGCTCATTCCGGTGGTGAACCGGGGCCGCGATGGCGGTCTTTCGGCAGCGCATTTGCTGGCCAAGCAAGGCGGGCGCGATATGGAAGTGGCAACACCGCCCAACCGGCTCATTCTCTTTGAGGGCGCCAAGGTCCGGCACAAGGTGACCCCCATCAGCGAAGGCGAGCGCCGCGCCGTGTGGAGCATGACCTATTGCACGGATCCGCGGAATTCCACCATTCAGGGCGTGGCGCGCCGGGTGAAAGACACGGCCTTTTTCGGCCTGCGTTCACTCTGGACCTGAAACCGCCGTTTTCTGGACCTGTCATGGTGCCAGATTCCTGCTAGAAGAGCGCCCTGCCCTGAAAGGAATTTGCCCATGAAAATGACCACCGAGGAAGCATTTGTAAAGGTGCTGCAAATGCACGGGATTGAACATGCCTTTGGCATTATCGGATCGGCGATGATGCCGGTGTCCGACCTGTTTCCCAAGGCGGGCATCACCTTCTGGGATTGCGCGCATGAGACCAATGCGGGGCTGATCTGCGATGGCTATTCCCGCGTCACCGGCAAAATGGGCATGGCGATTGCGCAGAATGGCCCGGGGGTCACCGGCTTTGTAACCGCCGTGAAGACGGCCTATTGGAACCACACGCCGATGCTGCTTGTCACCCCGCAGGCGGCCAACAAGACGATGGGCCAGGGCGGCTTTCAGGAAGTGCCGCAGATGGCGTTGTTCCAGGACATGGTCTGCTATCAGGAAGAAGTGCGCGATCCCTCACGCGTTGCCGAAGTCCTGAACCGCGTGATCGAAAAGGCATGGCGTGGATGTGGCCCCGCACAGATCAATGTGCCGCGTGATTACTGGACGCATGTCATCGATATCGAGTTGCCGCAGATCGTGAAGTTCGAGCGCGCGTCAGGCGGCAAGGAGGCGATTGCGCAAGCCGCGGCCCTGCTCTCGGACGCCAAGTTCCCGGTGATCGTGAATGGTGCCGGCGTGGTCACCGGTGGTGCGATCAAGGATTCAATCATGTTGGCCGAGCGGCTGGATGCCGCTGTGTGCTGCGGCTACCAACACAATGATGCGTTTCCCGGCAGCCACTACCTGTCGGTTGGGCCGCTCGGCTACAATGGCTCGAAGGCGGCGATGGAATTGATTTCCAAGGCTGACGTTGTTTTGGCCCTTGGCACGCGGCTCAATCCATTTTCGACGCTGCCGGGCTATGGCATCGATTACTGGCCGAAGAACGCCAAGATCATCCAGGTGGATATCAATGCGGACCGGATTGGCCTCACCAAGAAAGTCACAGTCGGCATTTGCGGTGATGCCAGGCAGGTGGCGCAGCAGATTCTGGCGGGCCTTTCACCCAAGGCAGGCGATGCCGGGCGCGCCGACCGCAAGGCCACCATCCACCAGACCAAGTCGGCTTGGCTGCAGAAGCTCTCTTCTATGGACCATGAGGATGATGATCCGGGCACGACATGGAATGCCGATGCGCGGGTTCGCGACAAGGAGCGCATGTCGCCGCGTCAGGCCTGGCGCGCCATTCAGGCGGGATTGCCGACAAACGCCACGATCTCATCGGACATCGGCAACAACTGCGCCATCGGCAATGCCTATCCAACCTTTGAAGAGGGGCGCAAATATCTGGCGCCGGGCCTGTTCGGCCCCTGCGGTTACGGATTCCCGTCCATCATTGGTGCGAAAATCGGCAAGCCTGAAATTCCGGTCTTCGGCTTTGCAGGCGATGGTGCCTTCGGCATTTCGATCAATGAAATGACTTCCATCTGCCGCGAGCAGTGGCCCGCCATCACCATGGTGATTTTCCGCAACTATCAATGGGGCGCGGAAAAGCGCAACTCCATCCTCTGGTATGACAACAACTTCGTGGGCACGGAGCTTGATCCGAAACTCAGCTACGCAAAAATTGCGGAAGCCTGCGGGTTCAAGGGTGTGACGGTTCGCACGCAAAGCGAAACAACCGCCGCATTGAAGAAAGCGGCGGAGGACCAGGCGAAGGGTATCACCACTTTCATCGAAGTCATTCTCAACCAGGAGCTCGGCGAGCCCTTTCGCCGGGATGCGATGAAAAAGCCGGTGCCTGTTGCACATATCAGCAAGGCGGACATGCGTCCGCAAAAGGGTGCGGCCTGATACTTAAGGAACCGGCAGGATGAAGCCCATCATCACATTCAATGCCGGTTCCTCCTCGCTGAAGTTTGCGGTTTTCGATGATGGGCTAGCCCAGCTCTTGGCCGGACAGGTAGCGGGCTATGGGCCCGCGGCACTGCAAGTGGCGCTGGCGCAAATCGAAAGCAAGGGCATTTTGTTGCAACGCTGTGGCGGCGTTGGCCACCGCATTGTACATGGCGGCACGCGCTACACGGCACCGGTTCGGGTTGACCAGAAGATCCAGGATGATCTTGAAGCCTTGCGCAAACTTGCACCCCTGCACCTGCCCCATGGGCTTGGAGCATTGGCGGCGTTGCGAAAGCTGGCGCCCGACGTGCCGCATATCGCCTGTTTCGATACGGCGTTCCATGCGGGCCGTGACGATCTTCATACGCGGTTGCCGCTGCCGCGCGCCTATCATGAGCGGGGTTACCGGCGTTACGGCTTTCACGGCCTGAATTACGAACATGTGGTGCGGGAACTGCCGCTGCAAACCGGAAGGCCGCTGCCGCAGCGCCTGCTTGTGGCCCATCTCGGCAATGGCTCCAGCATGTGCGCCATTCTTGACGGCAGAAGCGTTGAAACCACCATGGGATATTCCACGGCGGATGGGCTGCTCATGGGCACACGCACCGGCGCCATTGATCCCGGCGTCTTGATTGCCCTGATGCGCGATGAGGGCCTAGAGGCGGAAGGGCTTGAAGACCTGCTCTACCGGCGCAGCGGCCTTTTGGGAATCTCGGGGCTCTCGTCGGACATGCGGGAACTGCTGGCAAGTCCCGCGGCGGAGGCGGCAGAGGCCGTCAACGCCTATTGCTACCAGGCGGCGCGCTATGCCGGGTCGCTGGCCGTGGCCGTCGGCGGCCTTGATGCGATTGTCTTCACAGGCGGCATTGGCGAAAATGCCGAACCGGTGCGCCAGAAAATACTGGCGCAGCTTTCGTTCCTCGGACTCTCAGCGCAGAACGTGCATGTGGTGAAGGCTAACGAGGAGCTCACCATCGCCCGGCATGTCTCAGCCCTGTTGGGGCAATGACATTGCCAGAAGCAGCGCTGCGGTATCGACGATATCATCTACAGTAGCACCACGCGACAGGTCAGAGATCGGTTTGGCAAAGCCCTGCAGTATGGGGCCAATGGCGCGGCAGCCGGAGAGTTGCTGGGTGAGCTTGTAGGCGATGTTGCCGGCGTCGAGGTCGGGAAATATGAGAACGTTGGCGCGGCCCGCGACGTTTCCCACCTCCGCCATTTTGCGTTGCGCAACTCCAGGGGAAAGCGCGGCGTCCCCCTGCAACTCGCCATCGATCAGGATTTCGGGATGACGCCGGCGGACGATCTGCAGGGCGGTCACGACCTTGTCCGCATCGGGATGAGTGCCGCTGCCCTTGGTCGAAAATGACAGCAGGGCCAGGCGCGGCACCTCGCCCAGTATTCTGGCGGCACTTGCAGCAGAGGCAATGGCGATGTCGGCCAGTTGCTCGGCCGTGGGCTGCACGTTCACGGCGCAATCGGCAAAGATCAGGCGGCGTTCGGGCCATTGCATGAGAAAATAGCTGGAGGGCGTGGTTGTGCCCGCCGCCAGCCCGATCATCATTTCTCCCGCCTCGATCACCCGGGCGGTGGGGTTCATGGCGCCCGCCACCATGGCCGCCGCATCGCCTGTCGCCACCATGCCTGCTGCGAGATAAAGCGGTTTCCGGAGAAGGCGGGAGGCCATGGCCTCGGTCATTTTTGGCCGCCTAGCCTGAACGAGGCCCAGCTGCTCTTGGGTTGGCGCGGGCACATCTGGACCGAACAATACTGGAACGGCCAGCTCCTGGGTCCTGAGAATTGAGGCAGCGGCACGAATGCGCTCATCGCCTGCCTCCGGCATGACAATTCGTAAAAATTTACCCTTAATTAGAGCCTTTGCATAATCGATTGCCTGCACGCCTGATTCCCCATAAAACCCGCTAACCGACGCCAAATATCACATTCTGGTCTGTACTTTGCCACATTCTGGCGGCATTCCGCGCCTCAAATTAGTTAACACATGGGCGGAAATTACATGTGTTTTGGCGGGTCGGTGACCGAGTGAGGGGATCTGGGTATTGAAAAATGCCTTTGTAATGTTTGTGGCCGCGTTGTTGGCCGTGGTTTTGAGTACAGGGGTGCGGTCAGAGGACCAGCGCAGCCTTAAGCTCAACCAGAGCACCGTGGGTTTGCTTGCGAGCCAACCCGGCCTTTCTGAAAATGTACTCGAGATGGCCAATGCCATGGACCATACGGATGGTTTGCGGGTTCTTCCCATGCTTGGCCGTGGCAGCCTCCAATCCATCAATGATCTGCTCTTCCTGCGCGGCGTCGATGTGGCGCTCCTTTCATCCGACAGCCTTGCCTTTGTCAAAAAGCATAACCTCTACAAGGACGAGACCGGCAAGCTCGCTTATCTTGCAAAACTAGCCACGCTCAATGTCGTGGTGGTAGCGCGCAAGGATATTGCCGGCGTTAACAGTCTGGAAGACATGAGAATTGCCACAGGACCCGCAAACAGCGACGAGTTCGTGGCGGCTGAACTAATTTTTGATGCGCTTGGAACGAAATTCGAGCGGGTCCCCACCACGGGCAAAAACTCTGTGGCGGCCCTGCTCGATGGCCGCATTGATGCGGCGGTGTTTGTCGGCACGCCCTCCTACCGCCTGCTGAATTCAATCAAGGCCAAAAGCGGCCTGCATATCCTGCCCCTCTCGCTGCCCGAGAGTTTGGCGGAAACCTATTCACCGGCAATTCTTGAGAGTTCGGACTTTCCGAACCTGATTGCCGAAGGCACCGCGGTGGAAACGGTCGCGGCAGCTTTGATCCTTGCAGTCTTCGACTGGCCAGAGCGCAGCGAACGTTTCTACAAGCTGAAAAAATTCAACAAGGCCCTGCTCTCAACTTATCTCGCCGCCCGCACAGCCGAGCAAGGCACCAACTTCTCCGCCGCGGTTCCGGGGTGGAAACAATACCTGACTGCAAAAGACCTCATGGGCACCATCAAACCGCCCCAACAACCGCTCACAATTACGACGCTTCAGTAGGAGGATTCGACCATGAACCATCCCCTTTCAAGGAATGAACTCAGCGGCGCCAGCAATGAACCTGAAAGCCAGGAAGAAACACCGGTTCCATCATGGCTGACACAGCATTACCGGGATGATGACGCGGAGTTTCTGGTCAATCAGTACCGGCGCAAGCAGGAAGAGGAGCCAGCAGCTTCTCAGCCACCGGAAAACCGGACCTATGAGTATTACCGGCGCAGGATCATGGAACGGCAGCGTGAGCAGCTCGACCAGCAAATGGAACGTGCCCCGATGCCGCGGGTTCCTTCCCGGCCGACAATTCCCGTGGGTGAACTTGAAGTGCAGTACCGCCACTATGACCGGGAGCGGGATGAACAGCCTGTTTCCTATTCATCATCTAATGACCGGCCGCGGCTCAAGAAGAGCTTGCTGTTTGCCGGCGTATTTGCCGCTGTCGCCGGGGGCGCTGTCGGATTCGCGGTCACGAAATACGACCAGATTTCGAACTCGGCCAATGAGCTCTACGCCTTCGCGGCAGGCTTTCTGCCGGGCGATTCGGAGACCATGTTCAATTCAACCGGGCAAACGACAATTTCGAAAAAGCCCATCGCCATCGCATCCCTTGCGGTTTCAGATGTGACCGGCACGTTGAACAGCATGATTCCCCTGGCGCTCAACGCCGAACCGGCTTTTGAGAACCAGGAATTGGCCATCAAGATCACCGGGCTTCCCGCATCGGCCTACCTGACGGCGGGAAAGAAGATTTCAGACAATACCTGGATCCTGAAGGATGGCGAGGAAGACGGCATCAATCTTTTCGTGCCGCAGTCCAATACGCCAAAGTTCGACATCTCTGTTTCAGCCATCGAGACCAACACGGGTGAACTGGCCGCGCCAGTCAAGGAAATGACCGTTGCCATTGACGATGTGAAAGTTGAAGACGAAACGGTATTGCAGATAACCCCTGCTAGCGCTCCGCCCGAAACCGTCATTCCGGCCAAGGCAACCCAGCAGGAAACCATTGAGTCTGCGCCAGCTCCTACGGCTTCCTTTACCCCCATCAAGCCGGCGCTTTCGGCTGAGGTGACAGGGCTTCTGGGCAAGGGCGACATGCTGATGAAAACCGGTGATCTGATCATTGCCCGGCAGTTCTACAACCGTGCCTTCCAGATGGGAGCCGCCGAGGGCGCCATGGGCGTTGCCAAGACCTATGATCCCACGGTCTTTGCGGAAATGAAGGTGCAGGGCATTACGCCTGACGCGGTAAAGGCGGCGGAATGGTATGAAAAGGCCAAACAGGCAGGCGTTGCCGAGGCCGAAGCGGCACTCACCACCCTGTCTGCCGCAGCCCAGCCATAACCTGCTGAAACAGGCTCGACTTCCCGGCTCGTTCAAGGCATCTATCGGGATGTTCTGAACCCTGCCGGAGTTGAGCCATGCGTGCCGCAGACCTGATCGTCAAATGCTTGGAAGCCCACGGCATTGAAAGGGTCTATTGCGTGCCGGGTGAAAGCTACCTGACCCTGCTTGACGCGCTTTACGGCAGCTCCATAGAAATCATCATTTGCAGGCACGAGTCAGGCGCCGGCTTCATGGCCATTGCCGAGGCGCGCCTGACGGGAAAGCCTGCGGTCTTCCTGGTCAGCCGCGGTCCTGGGGCCACCAATGGCTCCATTGCCGTCCATGTGGCCGAACAGGATGCAACGCCGGTGCTGCTGTTCATCGGCCAGGTTTCGCGGATTGAGCTTAGCCGCGGGGCCTTTCAGGAAGTCGATTACCGGCAATTCTTTGGCGGCATGGCCAAGGGAATTTATGAAGTCCATGAAGGCGGCAAGATCGGCGAGATCGTCACCCGCTCGCTGCGCCTGGCCAGCGAAGGTACGCCCGGCCCGGTTATTATTTCCCTGCCTGAAGACGTTCTGAGCGACGAGGCCGGCGAAACCGTCCCCTCCCCCTTCCCGCTCGCCACGGCCCACCACGGCCCGCAGGACATCGCCGCCATTCAGGCGATGATTGACGAGGCCGATCATCCCATCATTGTTGCTGGCGCCATGCTGCGCGGCGCCAGGGGGGCTGCAGCCTTGCAACGGTTTGCCGAAGCCTTGCGGATCCCGGTTGCCGTCACCTGGAAAAACCAGGACATTTTTGACAACGGCTCGCCGCTCTACGCGGGGCACTTGGGCTTCGGAAATCCGCCGAAGCACCGGCAGGTGCTGGCCAATTCTGATCTCATCATTGCGGTGGGAACGCGGCTCGGCGATGTCGCCAGCCTCAACTACAGCTTTCCAACGGCCCCGCAGCCCAAGCAAAAGCTCATCCACATCTACCCAGATGGCGAAGCAATCGGAAAAATATTCAGGACCGATTTTGGCCTGGTCGCCGATCCTGCGGCGGTCCTCACTGATCTTGCGGCGCATCCCCGGGTGGTTTCCTCAGCACGTGAATCCTGGCGTTCATCGATCAATGAGTTCGTGCGCGAGTTCCAGCGCTTTACCTCGCCGGAGCCCAATGATGCGGTGGATTTCGGCAAGGTGGTGGTGTCCCTTGCGGCTCAAGCACCGGACAACGCGGTGATCACGACGGATGCGGGCAACATGTCCACCTGGGTCCACCGGCATTGGGTGATGACGCCCAAGAATACCTTGCTCGGGGCAATTGCCGGGGCCATGGGCTTTGGCGTTCCCACGGGCGTGGCCGCCGCAATTGTGGACCCCACGCGGATGGCGATCACCTTTGTGGGCGATGGCGGCATGCTGATGACGGGCCAGGAACTGGCAACGGCGGTTCAGTATGGGGCGAAACCAAAGATCGTCATTTCCGACAATGGAATTTACGGCACGATCCGCACCCATCAGGAACGGCACTTCCCGAACCGGGTGTCGGGCACTGATCTGGTCAATCCGGATTTCACCCTCTGGGCCAAATCATTCGGCGTTTTTACCACCACCATTACCCTGGGCGATGATATAGACGCGAAGGTCAAGGAATTCCTGGCCCATGACGGCGCCGCCGTGCTGCACGTCAAATCCAGCAAGGAAGCCCTATCGGCGTTTACAACACTGAGCGCACTAAACTAGGACGACGAGCGGCCAAACAGGGCATTATAGAGCTTGCGGTCGCGGCCGTAGACATCGGGGCGGAACTCGATGCCGTTTTCACCCTTGAATGCGGTGGAATAGACGAGGTGCACCGGTATGTGAGTGGGCAGGCTGACGCGGGTCTGCTTGCCGCTGGCCAGAACGCCATCCACAAGTGCACTGCTCCAACCCGGGATCTCGCCAATAAGCCTGTGGGCGAGTTCGAGCGGCCGTGAAAGCCTGATGCAGCCGTGGCTGAAGGCCCGCGAGGTGGAGGCAAACTTGTCCTTGGAGGGCGTGTCATGCAGATAGATGTTGTGCTTGTTTGGCAACATGAACTTCACCTTGCCCAGCGCGTTCCTCGGCCCGGGCCTTTGCCGGAAGGTGAAGGGAAATTTTCCGGGGCCGTAGGCGTCCCAATTGACGGAGTCCCAGGAGGACAGCGCGCCGTTTACAAAGACATCAAAGTCTTCCGCATAGGCAAAGCGATTTGAGCGCAGCTTCGGGAGCATTTCCTGGGTGGCAATGGAATAAGGCACGGTCCAGGTTGGATTGAGTTCGACATATTCCATCTCGTCGGAAAATTCCGGCGTCTGGGTGGCAACGGCGCCCACGACCACATCCATGCGCTCGACGATGACTGAGGATTGCACGCGCTGCAGCTCAAAGGCCGCGAGGTTCACCAGAAAATGATCCTGCCCAAGATTGTCCGGCATCCAGCGCCAGCGTTCCATATTCAGCATGATCTGGCCAATGCGTTCTTCCGGCTTCATACCCATGGCAATGATGGACTGCTTGCCGATAAGCCCCTTTGCCTCAAGGCCATGACGCTGCTGAAACCTTCGCACGGCAATTGCAAGCTGCTCGTCGTATACCGGTGAGTTTGTGACCTGCCACTCATAATCACCCGTGAGGGCCAGCAATGACCGGATTTTCGGAACGCGCAGGTCGCTCATGCCCGGCTTCAGCGCGGCCCCCTGTTCGATGAGCGGCCAGCCGCCCTCATCAGCCTGGGTCGAATAGATGCGCATCATTCTTTTCAGTGCCTGGTAGTGTTCGTTTTGCGGCTCAAAGCTTGATAGGAACGTGCCGGGATTCCGCTGCTTGTTGAGCTCGGTGAGGACACGCAGCACATCGATGGACTTGCGGCCGCGAAACAGGCGGGGATCAACTTTCTGCGGCGCCACGCGCCCGATTTTTAGATCGGCGGCATAGGCCACGAAGAAGGCTGAATAATAGAGTTCTGCCTTGGCGGCGGAATGGGGATCATCGGGATCAACGCTGTCGCGCACATCAATGAGCGTGTCGACGGGGTAATCTTCAGAATTAAGACCGTCAAACTGGGCGTCTTCCAGGCGTTGTATGAATGGCGTCATGCGCCCCGTGCCCACCCAATAGATGGAGCCACCATTGCCCAGATAATGCGCCTTGAGCGCCTCCCTTATGCGCTCAATTGGCAAGGGCTGGCGTTCTGGCGAGTTCAAAATTTCAGTCAAGGCCGCGGAGACGCCTTCACGGCTTGGAACCCGGTCGCCTTTTCTGGCATAAGCTTCGTGACCGGCGCACAGGAAGAACACTGTTACCAAAACACGTGCAATCAAGCGCATGAAATCTCCACTGCCTTGCAGTTAAACATTAAGCAGCAGGAATTCCCGCTCCCATGAGCTGATGACTTTGCGGAAGTGCTGCATTTCCTCGAATTTCACATCCTGATAGGCGGTGACGAATTTCTCGCCCAAAACCTGTTTCAGCGACTTGGTGTAGTTCAATTTATCAAGCGCCTCGTCGAGATTGATGGGCAAGGTGTGGGCATAGCGATAGGCAGAACCGGTGACGGGCTCCGATGGCTTAATGCGCTCAACCATTCCCAGGTAACCGCAAGCAAGAGACGCCGCAAAAGCAAGGTAGGGATTTGCATCGGCACCAGGAACGCGGTTTTCCACGCGCAGGTTTGCCGGGCTTGAACTGGGAACGCGCAGGCTTACGGTGCGGTTATCAATGGCCCAATGGACGTTGGTCGGCGCATCTGACTCTGGAACCAGACGGCGGTAGGAGTTCACATTTGGCGCACAGAAGGGCAAAGCCGCCGCAAGATAGCGCTGCAAACCGCCGATGTGATTGAGGAAAAGCTTGGAAGGCTTGCCGTCCTTGCCGGCAAAAATATTCTTCCCCGTTTTGTTGTCCAATACCGATTGGTGAATATGCATGGACGAGCCCGGCTCATTTTCATGGGGCTTGGCCATGAAGGTTGCATACATGTCATGTTTAAGGGCCGCCTGCCTGACAGTGCGCTTGAACAGGAACACCTGATCGGCAAGCTCCAGCGGATCGCCGTGATTGAAATTGATCTCGAGCTGGGCGGGCCCACTTTCATGGGACAGCGTATCAACATCCAGTTCCTGGGCTTCGCAGTAATCGAAGATATCCTCGACAACGGGGTCGAAGTCATTGGCGGCATCGATGCCATAGGCCTGGCCGCCTGATTCCTTGCGGCCGGAGCGGCCAATAGCGGCTTCAATCGGATAATCGGGATCGAGGTTTTTCTTGCAGAGATAAAATTCCAGTTCAGGCGCCACAACGGGACGCCAGCCCTTGGCCTTGTAAAAGCCGAGCACCCGCTTCAGCACGTGGCGCGGCGAAATCTCGACGGGCTCATCGTTCAAGTGAAAGGCATCGCAGATCACCTGGGCTGTGGGCTCGGTATACCAGGGCACCATGCGTGTGGTTTCGGGGTCCGGCTCCATATAGATGTCGATGGCGCTGTCGCTCACCGCCGTGGTCTCCGAGACGAAGCGGCCATTGATGGTCAGCGTAAAGACCTCCTCGGGTACCCGCAGCCCGCGCGACCGTTGCCCCTGCATGAATTTCTTCGGCGGCAGGATTTTTCCCCGCGCCGTTCCCGACATGTCGGCTACCAGGCATTCCACCTCACTGATCTTGTTGTCGGTGATGAATTCCTCAAATGTCGAACGGGCCATGACAATCCATGAATTGTTGATTCAGGCCATTGTAGCGCGCCTTCTTGACCAAGCAAAAGGGGGTCAGCTAAAGCTTTTGGCATGGTTAAATCAATCGATGCCCGCTCCTATTATCAAGCAACCGCGAACCTTCAACTGGAATGCGAAAGCCTCAAAGGGGAGATTTCCGCCGATGTTTGCGTGATTGGCGCGGGCTATACCGGCCTTTCAGCGGCCCTGGAGATGGCGGACGCCGGCTACAAGGTCGTGGTGCTTGAAGCGGAACGGATCGGATACGGAGCCTCGGGGCGCAACGGCGGGCAGGTTTGCACCGGATACTCCTCCGGGCAGCAAAAGATCGAAAATCAGCTTGGGAAGGCTGATGCGCTGAAATGCTTTGCGCTCGCCGAAGAGTCCAAGGCCCTGATGCGACAGCGCATCAAGCAGCACAAGATAGATTGTGATCTCACCTGGGGATATATGCATGCCATTCCGAAAGCCCACCAGATGGAGGAGCTCAAGGCCTGGCGCGATGAATATGAAGGGCTTGGGGTGAAGGGCCTGAGCCTGTTCACCAAGTCCGAGTTGGAACAGCGGCTGGGCACGACGATCTATCACGGGGCGCTGCGCGAAAGCGAAGCGGGGCATTTGCATCCCCTGAATTATTGCCTTGGCCTCGCCCGCGCCACGATCAAAAGCGGGACTGTTATTTACGAGAACTCGCAGGTGACGGAGGTGAATACGGGCTCCAATCCATGGGCCCGGACCGAACATGGAATGGTCAAGGCCAAGTTCATGATCATTGCCGGCAATGCCTATCTGGGGCGCACCGTGAAGTCCCTCTATGGCCGGGTAATGCCGGTAGCGAGCTATATCATTGCCACCGAGCCGCTTGGCGAGAACCGGGCAAAGTCCCTCATCGCCAATAATGAGGCGGTGGCCAACACCAACTTTATCGTGGATTATTTCCGGCGGTCCAATGACCACCGCATGCTGTTTGGCGGGCGGGCGAGCTATTCAACCTTTGAGCCGTCCAATCTTGGAGAATACATGCGGCCGCGCATGACCCATGTTTTTCCGCAGTTGAAGGATGTGAAAATCGACCATGCCTGGGGCGGCTATATCGCCATTACCTCAAACCGGATTCCGGATTGCGGGCGGCTTTCGCCAACAGTTTATTATGCCCATGGCTATTCGGGCCAGGGTGTGGCGCTTGCGGGCCTTTATGGAAAGCTGATGGCGGAAGCCATTCGGGGCACCGCCGAAAGATTTGATCTGCTGGCAAAGATCAAGCACCTGCCCTTCCCCGGCGGCCCCATGCGCACACCGATGCTGGTGGCGGCGATGATGTATTACCGGATCAGGGACGCGCTCAGTTAAAGCCGGTCAGCAACAGGCCGCCGACGGCGATGGAACATCAAGGGCCGGATTACTCGCAAAGAACCCTGATGGCATCCAGTGAAATGACGCATAGACGCAGGGCTGCACGGGCCAATCCTCCGGGCGCGGCAGATGGTGATAATTGAGGGTGTACCAGACCACGACATTTTCATTGTCAAGTGAGCGGTTCTTCTCTGACCAGCGCGGCAGGCCATCGCCGCCTTCGTGCAGGTTGGGATACCAACCGGCGGGATAAAGTTCGTCAGCGGCATACTGCGTTGCCCAGAAATGCTTGTACATGAAGCCTGCGCGCCGGCCCACGGGTGAATTGGGATCGGAAAACGGCAAGGCGTTGCTCCCAGGCACCAGCTTGTAACCTACCGGCTCACCATAAGCATTGAGCTTATTCGGATTGATGACCCGCCAGTAGCGCGCCGCAGCCAGATCCATGACACGCTGCGCCTCCTTTTCGCGGGTGAGTTTGCGTTCGTCAGTTCGTATGGCGTTGCCATGAGGGTTGTCGGGGCCAACCGGCACGGCAGCAAAATTTACTTCCGTGACTGCATTGCGCGGTCCATCGACGCACATATCGAAGCGGAATGAAAAGACATGCTGATGGACATGGGCGTCAATGCCGGGGGCGACGCGCGTGCCGTAACGCGCCAGGTCATTATCTTTCGCGCCGGTGCCCAGCGGAATTCCCGTTGCCTTCACCTCTATGCCTATGGTGCCGTCCTGATAAAAGTACCAGAAGAAGCCATAGACATAATTCCCGATCGTTGAGAGGCTTGAAACCACAAGGCGGCGCGAGCGCTTCACCGTGACACCGCCGCGCACGGTATCAGTGAACTTCCAAAGGATGCCGAAGTCCTCCTCATGCATGCAGATGGCATTTTCGATCTTCTTCGGGGCGCCCAGCCAGTCGTGATGCCAGCAGTCAAAATAGTGAATGTGGCCCAGGCAGTCGCAGCCCAGCGTCAGCGAATCGAGAAATTGCCCGACGCCATACTCGCCCGTATCGAAGGCATTGCGCCGGAAGGCCCCGCCGCGCGGATCGCCGTAAGGCACCACCATTTCGGCCATCGAAGCACGATGGATGATGGGGCGCAGGCGCCCTTCATCTTCGTAACCAATCATGTGGAGGATCAAGCCATCGCGGACATGGAAGCCGACGCGGAATTGCCACTTCTGCCAGCGGACCAGGTTTCCCTCAACGGTGAAACTTGGCCCGTCGGGCTGGGTAATGACAAGCGGTTTCAGGTCATTGCGGGTGGCGCTGACATTGATGGATGCACCCTCCGCGGGCAGTGGAACCACGCCGAAATCATCCACCCGGATCACCAAGCGGCGGCGAAGATCAACAACCGGATGAAGATTGGCAATGGGTCGCGCATAAGGGTTGTCGCCCGCCGTGTTGCGAAGGAAACAATGGCAATAGGCGATGCGCTCGCCCTCCTCCGATGCCACGCCAAAATTGCCCGCCGACCAGGCTTCAATCAGGACGTCCCCCAGATCGATGATGCCTCGAAGCGCCAGGGCCGCCACGACACGCGGGTCCGCCTTCGCGATTTCTCCGCCCATGGCAAATTCACCGGCTACGATGCGCGCCTGGGCACCAACGACATGCCGCCAGTTCCGAAGTGCGCCCATTTCAAGATCGGCGATGCCGTCCCATGTCTGGCCCGAGCCGGGGTCGTAACAACAGACAAAAGCAAGGCGCGGCGGATTTCCCCGAGCCAACTCCGTCTTTTCGGGTTCATGCAGCGCAATTGTCTCAAACCAGGCCTGGCCGCTCAAGCCACCTTTCCCGCGCACAAGGGCGGCGGCATTGGCTATTTCAGTCTCCGACAGCGGATCAAGGGGATGTTTCATTTCACTGTAGTTCCTGTGGCCGATTTTCCATTGGGATCAAGCAAAGGCGCGGGCGTAAGTGCACGTCCCCGGCTTTCCGCCAAGGGACCCGGCGCGCAATTCCAGGCCCATGAAGGCTTCATATTGATTGAATGCGCAGGCGAGGTTCCTGGCAAGGTCGTGCCGGAAGCCAAAACGGGGATAGAAGTCCACATGACCCAGGACGATGATTGCATCATGCGCGGCGGACTTCATGGCTTCGATGCCATGCTCGACCAACAAAGTACCGATACCTTGTTTTTGACGGGAAGGGACGACGCACATGGGCGCCAGGGCGACCGCATCAATCCGCTTTCCGTTGACGGTCAGATGGAGCGGGCTAAACAAAATATGGCCGACGACCTCACCGCCGTCGAGCGCGACGAAGGAGGCAAGAATGCTGTTGTCACGCGCCAGGTTCTTGATCAGCCGGGACTCTTCGTCGCCCTTGAAGGCAAGGCGATTGAGTTCCAGAACAGCGGGCCGGTGGACAGGCAGTTCGGGGCTGATGTTCATTCCGGCATTGGCGTTGCGCGCGCCCCGCGCTGCCAGGCCTTGAGGCAGAGATACTCCATTACCAGGGAGGCACCGGCACCGGCGGTTATTTCGGCGTGATCATAGGGCGGCGACACTTCGACAACGTCCATGGCGACAAAGTTCACGTCCGTCAATTTGCGAATGACGCTCGCGACCTGGTGATAACTCATTCCACCGGGGATTGGCGTTCCTGTCCCCGGCGCCACGGAAGGATCGAGGCAATCAATATCAAAAGTGAGATAGGCTTTTGACTTGCCTACCTGCTTCCTGATGATGGCGGCCAACTGATCACTGCTCGAGTCATGGACCTCATCCGCGTACACAATGCGGAAGCCCATGGTGGTTTCACCGGTGAAGGTGGTGCGGATGCCCATCTGCACGGATTTGCGCGGATCAATGAGGCCTTCGCGTACCGCGTAGCCAAACATGGTGCCGTGATCGATGCGGCCGCCATCATCGACTTCCACGTCGCGGTGGGCATCGAAATCCACCAGCGCCAAAGGGCCATGCTTTTTGAAATGGGCCTTCAGCAAGGGATAGGTAATATAGTGATCGCCGCCGAGCGCGACCATTTCGGCGCCGGAATTGATGATTTCGGTGGCGTGGCGCTCGAGGGCATCGGGGAAGTTTTCCTTGCGGCCCCAATCGAAGAAGCAATCGCCATAGTCGATAACGGCCAGGGTATTGAAGGGATCGAACATCCAGGGCCAGAACGGACCCCAGGCGTTTTCCGCCGAAGCCTTGCGTATGCCCTCGGGCCCAAAGCGGGTGCCGGGCCTGTGGGACACGGCCTGGTCGAAGGGAATCCCGGTGACAGCTATGTCCGCGCCCGTGAGATCGCGGGTGTATTTTCGGCGCATGAAGGAGAGTGCGCCGGCATAGGTTGCCTCCCATTGGGTGCCCTTGATGCTTTCGCGGCGAAAAGCTTCGTCACCCGGAAGCCGGGTCATCTTGTCGAGTTCGAGGGCCATGATCTACTCCGTAAGCACAAGGGAATCGTCGGGCATCCAGGACACCCAAATCGCCTGGCCGCGCTCAACGCCCGAGCCGCCGGTCCGCGAGTCGTTCTGCACATTGACCTGCAGGTCCGGCCCGCCCTTGATGGAAACGACGATGTGGCTGGTGTCGCCGTAATAGGCCACATCACGCACCTTGCCCTGGACCTTGATCAGGCCTGCGGCCTTTGGCTCGGCCTTTGAAATCTTCAGCTTCTCCGGCCGCACGGCAACAGCGACACTGTCGCCACAGGTCTTGTCCGTGTCAAATTTCAGTTTGCCCAGTCCCTTGGCTTCGCAGGATATGGACTTACCCGAGCGGCTCAAAACCTTGGCATCAATCAGGTTCACCTTGCCGATAAAGTCCGCCACAAAGCGGGTAGCGGGCTGTTCATAAAGTTCCGAAGGAGCTGCAATTTGCTGGACCGCGCCTTTGTCGATCACGGCAATGCGGCTGGCCATGGACAGGGCTTCATCCTGGTCATGGGTGACGATGATGAAGGTGATGCCTACGGTTTCCTGGAGCCTGGTCAGTTCCATGCGCATGTCATCGCGCAGCTTTGCGTCCAGCGCGGAAAGCGGCTCATCCAGCAGCAGGACCTTGGGACGCTTCACGAGGGCGCGGGCCAGAGCCACGCGCTGGCGCTGGCCGCCGGACATCTGGTCGGGCTTGCGCTTTGCAAGGTGCGAGAGTTTCACCATCTCGAGGGCTTCCGCCGTGCGGCGCGTGGTTTCATCCGCTGGAACCCCCGTCACCCGCAGGCCATAGGCCACATTGTCTTCAACCGTCATATGCGGAAACACCGCATAGGACTGGAACACCATGTTCGTCGGGCGCTTGTTGGGGGGCGTGAGCGCCATGTCCTGGCCGGCAATGATGATCTGACCCTCAGTCGGCGTTTCCAGGCCTGAGATCATGCGCAGCAAGGTCGTCTTGCCGCAGCCCGAAGGGCCGAGCAGCGCGAAGAATTCATTCTGGGCGATGTCGATATCGATGTTGTCAACGGCAATGACGCCCCCTGGAAATCTCTTGCTGACGCCGCGAATGGATACAATTGGGTCTGTCATTTTCAACCTTTGCCGGATTTCTGTGGAGCCTGGAGTTTCATGGCGAGAACAGTTGCCACCACGGTAATCACGATGAGGACGGTGGAGGCCGCGTTGATTTCGGGGGATACGCCGCGGCGGACGAGAGAATAGACCTTGACCGGGAAGGTCACGGTTTCGGGCCCCGAGGTAAAGAAGGTGATCACGAAGTCGTCGAGGGACAGCGTAAAGGCAAGCAGCGCGCCGGCCACCAGGCCCGGCATCATGAAGGGCACGATCACCTTCCAGAAGGTCTGCCACTCGCTGGCGCCCAGATCCTTTGACGCTTCCTCCAGTTGCCGGTTGAAGCCTACAAGGCGTGAGCGCACGACGATGGCTACGAAGGGGAAGCAGAAAGCCACATGGGCGATGATTATATTGGAAAGGTTGAGCGGCCATGGCAAAGCAACTATCGCACCCATCATGCCGGTCTCGTTGAAGAACAGAAGCAGCGCCACGCCCATGCAGATCTCGGGGATGACAATGGGCAGCCCCATGAACGCCTCATAGGCGCCTTTGAAGGGAAAGCGGAAGCGCCACAGCATGAGCGCCACCATGGCACCCAATACCGTGGCAATAATAGTGGTTATAAAGGCGATCATCAGGGAATTGACCATGGCCTCGATAAGGGCGCTATTGTTCCAGGCCTTGACGTAGTTGTCGAAGGTGAAACCCCGCCAGACAATGCCGCGCCTGTCCGTATTGAAGGAAAAGGCAACCAAAGTGATGATGGGGACATAGAGCATGAAAAAGATCACGCCGAAGAGAATTTTCAGCCACAGCCTGTTGCCGTAATCGAGCGGGCCGGAGCCGGGTTTCAATTGGTCGGCCATTACACATCAACTCCAGCGCTGCGTTTGGCCAAAAAGGCCCGCAGCATCAATGCGGCAAAGGTGGCATACATCAGCATGAAGGAAAGTGCCGCGCCAAAGGGCCAGTCATTGGCCGCCTTGAACTGGCGCTCAATGACGTTGCCGATCATTATGGCATTGGCCCCGCCGAGGAGGTCCGGAGTCAGGAACGAGCCGAGGCAGGGAATAAAGACAAGGATAACCCCGGTTATGATGCCTGGCATGGTGAGCG
Organism: Aestuariivirga sp.; assembly: GCA_030680855.1. Classification (GTDB taxonomy): domain Bacteria; phylum Pseudomonadota; class Alphaproteobacteria; order Rhizobiales; family Aestuariivirgaceae; genus Aestuariivirga. The sequence continues at coordinate 23,117 of JAUXUN010000014.1, read as the reverse complement.
GTACAGTGACTTTCAGGAAGGTCGTGAATTGCGATGCGCCGAGATCAAGGCTTGCTTCTAGGAATGATTTGTCGAGGCGTTCGATGGTGGCGTAAAGCGGCAGCACCATGAAGGGCATATAAACGTAGACGAGGCCAAAGATGACGGCAAAATTGTTGTAGAGCATATCGAAGGGCCCGAGACCCACCGTGCCCAAAGCCAAATTTACATAGCCTTGGGAACGAAAGACGGCGATTAGCGCATAGGTGCGGATGAGGAGATTGATCCAGAACGGCAGGACCACAAGCAACAGAAGCAACGGTTTCCAGCGTTCGGAGGCAAAGCAAATGCCGAAAGCGATGGGATAGGCCGTCAGCAGGCACAGCACCGTGGCCAGCGCACTCACCCAGATCGATTTCCATATGATCGTGAGGTAGAGCGCATCAACACTGCGGATATAATTCGAAATGCCTGTCAGGTAATCGTACTCGGTGATGGAGATTTCACCGTCGATCACCGCCTTGTCGCTGAAGGACATGACAAAGAGGAAACCCAAAGGAAGAATGAAGAACACGAGAAGCCAGAACGTGCCGGGCCCGGCAAGGGTCCAAAAGACATTCTTGTTGTCTTTCCAGTTATCCAAGACGCGCCCGCTCTCCCCCTGCTCCTGCGATCCCTGAATGCTAGCCAATAAGAACGGGGACGGCAAGCTGCCGTCCCCTGCAATTGTTCAGGACGTAATCAGGCCGCCTGAATGCGCGTCCAGATTTCGTCGCGCACCTTGGTTGCCTCTTCGCCGAGATAGAGGCCGGGTTCGCATTTCGCCACGATTTCCGCAGGCGGGAAGATTGAAGGGTTTTCCGTATAGGACTTGTCCATTACGGCCTTCGCCGCCGCATTTGCAGTGGCGTACTTGATGGTGTCGGCAATGTGCATGCCGGCCTCGGCGTCAAGAACGAAGTTCAGGAAGGCATGGGCGTTCTCCGGGTGGGGAGCACCGGTGGGGATCGCCATTGTATCCTGCCAAACCAGAGAGCCTTCAGTCGGCACCGCATAGGCAATACCCTCGTCCTCGGCCATGACCTGGATGATGTCACCATTCCATTCCTGGCAGACGTCGACTTCGCCAGAGGCGAGCAAGTCCTGGCCGTTGTCATCGGCGAATACCTTGACATGCTTCTTCTGGGCGATCAGCAGATCCTCGGCTTTCTTGAGTTCGGCGGCTTCAACCGAATTGAAGGAATGACCAAGATACTTGAGGGCCACGCCGATCACGTTCTGGGCGTCGCCGAGAAGCGAGATGCGGCCCGCGTGCGTGTCGCTGTCGAGTACGATCTTCCAGCTGTCGACCAGGCCGCCCTCGACCTTGGACTTGCGGTAACCTACGCCCAAGGTGCCCCACATGTAGGGTATGGAATGCTTGCGGCCCGGATCGAAGGTCGCGTCCTGAAATGGCTTGTCGATGTTGGCCATGTTGGGAATTTTCGAATGATCCAGCGGGATCACCATGTTCGCCTTGATCATGCGTTCGAGCATGTCATTGGTGGGAACGATCACGTCATAACCGGGGTTGCCGCCCTTGAGCTTGGCGAAAAGCTCGTCATTGTCGGCGAAAAGGTCAAGCTTGGCTTCAATGCCGGTGGCCTTGGTAAAATCGGCCAAAGTTGTTTCGCCGATATAGGTGTCCCAGTTATAGAAGTTCAGTTTTTTCTCTTCCGCGGCAAGCGAGAAGCGCGGCAGCAGGGTCAAGCCGGCGAACATGGCGCCGGTGCCCTTTAAAAGAGTGCGGCGGCTAGGTGAAAATTTTGGATGAAAAGTTGTCATGGAAGTTCCTTTCAATTACGGGGCAATCCTGTTGTAAGCTTGTCGCTTTTCTTCGTAAATTCAACTAAATTCTGGTTCAATTACATCTCAGCCTTAACGTCCGCATAGGTGGCATCAAGCGCCAGGCGCGCCAGGTTAACCATGTCATCGATCTCCTTTTTGGTGATGATGAAGGGGGGCGCCAGCACCATGGTGTCCCAGCAGGCCCGCATGATCAGATTGTTCTTGAAGCAGTGGTCGCGGCAGATCGTGCCAACCCGGCCAGACTCCTTGAACCGCCCGCGCTTGGCCTTGTCATTGGACAATTCAATCGCACCGAGCAGGCCAAGGCTACGGGTTTCACCCACGATGGGATGGTCATTCAGGCTGGCCAGGGCCTTGGCGAAATAAGGTGCGAGTTCAGCCACCCGTTGCACCAGCTTTTCGTCCTCGATGATCTCGATGTTTTTCAGGGCAACGGCTGCGGCCACGGGATGGCCGGCATAGGTCATGCCATGGTAAAATTCACCGCCTAGGGCGAAAAAGTCCTTGATCAGCGTATCGGCAAAGGCCACGGCGCCAATGGGCTGGTAGCCCGACGACAGGCCCTTGGCCATGGTGACGATGTCCGGTTCGAAGCCAAGGGACTGGAAGCCCCACCACTTGCCGGTGCGGCCAAAGCCGCAGATCACTTCGTCGGATATGATCAGAACGCCATACTTGCGGCAAATGCGCTGCACTTCTGGCCAATAGGTTGTGGGCGGGATGAGAACGCCGGCCGCCCCCTGGATCGGTTCGCCAATAAAGGCGGCTACATTTTCCGGCCCCACTTCAAGGATTTTCTTTTCCACGGCGGCGGCAGCTTCAAGACCAAATTCCTCGGGCGTCTTATCGCCGCCGAAATCATACCAATAGGGCTGCTGGACATGGTGGAAGCCCGGGAATTCGGTTCCCACCTGCTCATGCATACCGGCCATGCCGCCGAGATTGGCGGCCACCATGGTGGAGCCATGATAACCCCGCACCCGGCCAATGAAATGCTGGCGGTAGGGCTTGCCCTTCAGCTTCCAGTAGTGGCGCACGAAACGGACGATGGTGTCGTTGGATTCGGAGCCGGAATTGGTGAAGAAAATGTGCTGGAAGCGCTTGGGCAGCACGGACGAAATCTTGGCCGCGAGTTCGGTTGTAGGCACCGTCGTGGTTTTGAAGAAGGTGTTGTAATAGGGCAGATCGAGCATCTGGCGGTAGGCAACTTCGGCCAGTTCCTTGCGGCCATAGCCCACATTCACGCACCACAAGCCGGAAAAGCCATCGAGAATCTTGTTGCCCTTGCCATCCCAGATATAGACGCCATCGGCATGGGTGATGACCCGGGGGCCGCCGGCGGCGTGAAAGGCCTTGTGGTCGGTAAAGGGGTGAAAATGGTGGTCGATGTCGTGCTGGACGACCTCAGCGATATTGATGTTCTTTTGATGTGCGGACACAGGTTTTCTCCAAAATTGAATGCGGGATCAGAATTGCAATCTGGAGGAATACTAAGGCTTGAACCCGATGCGGGCGCAATTGACCATGACTTCGTCGTGCCGGTTCCGGGTCCAGACGGGCAGGACTTGGCCGGAGGATGTCATATGGCAGCACATGGCCCAACCCTACAGTCAATGGCCATTTTTTGCAACATGACCTCCGGATCCCGATGAATTGCTTGCAGAAGTTCAATTATTGCGTTCATATTGCAGCGCAACAGCAGGGGGAACCGGCAGGACGATGAGCTTCAACGAGATGTTTGCGCCAAATGGCAGCGTGCGTGCTCCTTACGCCCGCGTGGAAAAATGGCTCGAAAATCTGGGTAATGAAGTCATAGAACGGGCCCTGCGGGAGTCCGAAGCGAGGTTCCGCAGGCAGGGCATTACCTTTGCCGTTTACGGCGATGACAAGGCCTCGGAGCGGCTGATCCCCTTTGACATTGTGCCGCGGATTTTTTCGGCCACCGAATGGCGCAGGCTTTCGGCGGGCATTGAACAGCGGGTGCGCGCGATGAACGCGTTCCTGCATGATCTCTACCACCGTCAGGAAATTCTCCGGGCGGGGCGCATTCCCTATGACGTGATTATCCAAAACGAGGCGTTCGTGCCGGAAATGGTGGGCGTCAACCCGGTGAAGGGCATTTACGCCCATGTCATGGGCATCGATATCGTGCGCGTGAACGAGAATGAATTTTACGTCCTGGAAGACAATTGCCGCACGCCATCGGGTGTTTCCTACATGCTGGAAGACCGGGAAGCGATGATGTTCCTTTTCCCGGAGCTTTTCGCCCAGCAGCGAGTAGCGCCGGTCGAAAATTATCCGGCCATGCTGCGCAAGACCCTGGACAGTGTGGCGCCGTCCACCACGAAGAACGAACCCACCGTTGTGCTGCTGACGCCGGGCATTCACAACTCGGCGTTTTTCGAACACGCCTTTCTGGCCGACGAGATGGGAGTTGAACTCTGTGAAGGCGATGATCTTTTCGTCTCCGATGGCTGGCTCTACATGCGCACGACGCAGATGCCGCGGAGGGTGGATGTGGTTTACCGGCGCATTGATGATGCCTATCTTGATCCCCTGGCTTTCCGCCCGGATTCGAACCTCGGGGTTCCCGGGATTTTCGACGTTTACCGGGCGGGCCATGTGACCCTGGTCAATGCGCCGGGCACGGGTGTTGCCGATGACAAATCGATTTACACCTATATGCCGGACATCATCCGGTTTTATACTGGTGAAAAGCCGCTGCTCAACAATGTCCCGACCTGGCGCTGCTCAGACGCGAGCGATCTCAAGTATGTGCTTGAGCACTTGGCGGAACTGGTGGTGAAGGAGGTTCATGGCTCCGGCGGCTATGGCATGCTGGTGGGGCCCACCTCCTCCAAGGCAGAGATTGAATCATTCCGCGCCAAGATCAAGGCGCGGCCCACAAACTACATTGCCCAGCCCACCCTCGCCCTATCGGCGGTTCCCACGTTCACCCAATCGGGCATTGCGGCGCGCCATGTGGATTTGCGGCCCTTCGTCCTGTCGGGAGACCGGATCCGCATCACGCCTGGCGGCCTTACACGGGTTGCGCTCAAGGAAGGCTCGCTGGTGGTCAACTCCAGCCAGGGCGGCGGCACCAAAGACACCTGGGTTCTGGAGGATTAGGGCATGCTGGGACGCACCGCCGCATCGCTCTACTGGATGTCACGCTACGTGGAGCGGGCGGAAAACATGGCGCGGCTTCTCGAGGTGGGCTACCGCATTTCGCTGATGCCAGGGGCAATCGAAGGCCACAGGGACGAGTGGCGTTCGACGCTTACCAGCGCGGCCTGCGAACACAGCTATACTGAAAAACATGGGGACATCGATGGGGCGAAGGTCATTCATTTCCTGCTGTTTGATGAGAGCAATTCCTCGAGCGTGAAATCCTGCCTGAAGACGGCGCGCAACAATGCCCGGGCGGTGCGCACCGCGCTGACCCGCGACGTGTGGGAAAGCCTCAATTCCACCTGGAATGAGCTTGCGCATATTGAACCAGAAAATATTACTTCCGACCGGCTTCCGGAATTCCTCGAATGGATCAAGCAGCACGCCATGGGGTTTCGCGGCGCCCTGCTCGGCACCATGCTGCGCACCGACAATTACTATTTCAGCCAGCTCGGCAATTTCATCGAACGGGCCGACAACACGGCGCGCATCCTTGACGTGAAATATTTCATACTCCTGCCGCGGCCAAGCGATGTGGGCAGCGACCTCGACATGCAGCAATGGGCGCAAGTGCTGCGCTCGGTCTCTGCCCACCGGGCCTATCGCTGGTTCTACAAGGACAGCCACTACAAGCCGTGGCTGGTTTCCGAGTTCCTCATCCTCAAGGAGGAAATGCCGCGTTCCCTGCTCTTCACCTATAACTGGATAAACCTGGCGCTGGATGGATTAGGCGAACTTTATGGCAGCCGCTATGCCTGCCACGAGATTGCCAGGGAAACCCATCGGCGGCTGAAAAATGGCGACATGGAGCAGATCTTCCAGGACGGCTTGCATGAATTCCTGCAGGAGTTCATGGCGGCCAACAACAACCTGTCGCAAAGCATAGCAACAACCTATAATTTTCCGTGACCTGATGCGCATTCACATCCGCCATGAAACATTCTACGCCTATGAAACGCCGCTCAGCTATTCGGTGCAGCGGCTCTATCTGACGCCGCAAAATTTCGCGGCGCAGAAGATTGTGGACTGGAAAATCACCGCTCCCGGAATTGAGGGCGCGCTCACCTATCTTGACGGCTTCGGAAACCGCATTCATCTCGTCACAATGCAGAACATTGACGGCCCGATGAGCGTCATCGCTGAAGGCGTCGTGGACGTGGAGGATGCCGCCGGGGTCGTGAAAGGCCTTCGCTGCCCTGCCCCCGATGCCGTATTCCTGCGCCAGACAGCGGCAACACGGCCTAGCCCCGCCATTCTGGCGATGCTGGAAAAGATTGATGTAAAGGGCCGGGACAAGCTGGACCTGCTGCATGGCCTCATGACGGAAATCAGAAACGCGGTCTCCTACAGGATTGGCGTTACCGACGCGGATACAACGGCGGCGGAAGCTTTTGCGGCGGGGCAAGGCGTGTGCCAGGACCATGCGCATATTTTCAGTGGCGCAGTGCGGCATCTGGGCATTCCTGCGCGCTACGTGACGGGCTATCTGGCCCTTGAGGGCGGGGAATCGGCCACGGCCAGCCATGCCTGGGCCGAGGCGCTTTTGCCGGACTTGGGCTGGGTGGGATTTGATCCGGCGAACGGCAAATGCCCCACGGACCATTATGTAAGGGTTGCCGGCGGCATTGACGCCCACGGCATTACCCCCATCCGGGGCAGCCGCAAGGGCGGAAGTGCTGAAGAAATGAGAGTGGAAGTCAATGTCGAAATTGCGCAACAATAAGAAAAAGAGAATCGGCTGGGATAGTCAATGACCTATTGCGTGGGAATGCTGCTTGACGAAGGCCTGGTGATGGCCGCCGATACCCGCACCAATGCGGGGGTCGATAATGTCGGCAAGTTCAAGAAGCTCCATACCTGGCAGAAGCCTGGTGAAAGCCTGTTTGTGTTGTTGACCGCCGGCAATCTCGCGGTGACGCAAGCCGTTGTCAGCCTTCTCACCGAAGGCACCAAGTCCAAAAAGAACAAATCCGCAGACGAAAACCTCTTCGCCGCCAAGACCATGTTCCAGGCGGTGCGGATTGTGGGGCGCGCCATCCGCGAGGTCAAAAAAATCGAAGGCGAGGCGCTTTCGCCGACGAGTGATGCGTTTGCTTCGAGCTATATCTTTGGCGGACAAATCGGGCGGGAACGCCCGAGATTGTTCCAGCTCTATGCGGAGGGCAACTTCATTGAAGCATCCACGGATACGCCGTTCTTCCAGATCGGCGAGCACAAGTATGGCAAACCCATCCTTGACCGCGTGGCCCAGACATCGATGAAGCTCGGCGATGCGGCGAAACTGGTTCTCCTGTCGTTTGACTCAACCCTGCGGTCGAATCTGAGCGTGGGGCTGCCCATCGACATGCTGACCTATGAAATCAACACGCTGAAGCTGGAGCACACCAAGCGCATTGGGCAGGATGATCCCTATTTCAAAATGCTGTCATCGGAATGGTCGAAAGCCTTGCGGGCGGCGTTTCAAAATATTGAGGCGTTTGATATTTAAAATCCCAGTTCCGTCATTCCGGCGAAAGCTCTCTTAATTTCTGTCACCCCGACGCAAGTCGGGGCCCAGGCTTTCAAAATGTGCATTGGTCATGAGTCTGGGTCCCGGCTTTCGCCGGGATGACAGAAGTGGGTGGCAGCCATATTCATCCGTCTACGGATGATTTATGCCTCAGCTTGTGTCGGGCTCCATGGCCCAGCGGGCAAGGCCATGGCATTCGGCGAGGATTTCATCGATCTCGTGAATGGGTTTCTTCCGGTGGCCGGGAGGTTGGCCGGGCCGGAGCGGCGACTGGAACCTCAGGCGTGGCACCTTTTCCCGCCTGGCCGTTGCCCGCACCAGACGCTTGGCCTGGCGCGGCAGGTCGTCAAGGGCGGATTTGAGGGCCTGGAGCCTCCGGGTAATTCGCGCGCCATTGACAAGGCCATCGGGCGGCGCCGGGGGAACAGCGGCAGGCTGTGGGACCGCCACCATGGAATCATAAGGGAAGACATGGATGCGCGGGGGATTCTTCGCGTACGTGACTCGGCGCTGGCGCAGCTCCGGGAAGCTTTTCCGGGGATCAAAGAGCCGGAAGGCGGGGAGCCTGCTTGCGCCACCTTTTACGATCCTGTGCCCCTTGGGCATCGGTCGTGAAGGCACAAGCTTCACCACGATACCCCGGGCCGCAATGACAATCAGGCGGCGCACGGCGGATTCGGCGGGACGGAGCACCTGCAGCACCGCCCGGTGGAGTTTGGGAGGAATCCGCGAAACCTTATCCGTGCCGTCAAGCCCCAGCATGGCGAACAGGGCTGCAACGATGCGATTGAGCGCTTCCCGGTTAAGCTCGACGGCCCCGGCCCAGTTGAAGTCCCTCTTCCAGTTCATGCGGTTCCTATCCTGCACAGAGAACAAAACAGGAACACATATGACATGCTAGGAATATAGTGTCAAGTGGGCATATCGGATATTTGTTCATCGTACTGACTGCCGCCTCCCCCACTCTCCATGGTCGGGCTCGACCCGACCAACCAGTTATTCAGCCACAACGGATGTTGAAAGTCTGGGTGGTCGGGTCAAGCCCGACCATGGAGAGTGTGAGCAAGAGTTAAAAACGGTCACTGCCGCTAAGTTCCTCACCGGACTGCAGTGTCATGCTTTGACCGGGGTTATGCAATCTTCATGACAGTGCCTGTCGCAATGAGCCGAGGATCATGAAGATTGAATTTCAAGCCTACTACAAGCTTGGGAATGATCGTCTCGGGGTCAATAAAAATCAATGGAGCTGTAACCGTTTGACCTGGCAAAACCGAACCTACGGAATCAAGGAGAATACGACAATCATAATATTTGCCCTGCAAATCAAACATGCAGTGCAACTTATCCGGAGGGGTTGCAGAAGTCCGTCCCCCTTCCTCACTCGTAAGAAAATGAACACTTACGGTAACTGTTGGATAATTCACTTGGCATTCCTTTCAATACTAACATTCCCCGATTCTAATCCCCGTATCACCAGAACAGAAAAGTGGATTCAATTTCTCAATGGGAATAGTGGCAGTTACGATGCTGTCGTGATCGATTTGCAACTTCTACGCAAAGGCCGCGGCCATCAGGCGCTTGGTGTAGTCCTCGCGCGGGTTTTCCAGAATTTCGTCAGGGGTGCCCTGCTCCACCAGGCGGCCATCCTTCATGACCATGATGTGGTCGGCCATGGCGCGCACGACAGCAAGGTCATGGCTGATGAAGAGATAGGACAGATTGTTCCTGATCTGCAGGTCGCGCAGGAGCTCGATGATCTGGCCCTGCACCTGGCGATCAAGGGCTGAGGTCGGCTCGTCCAAGACGATGAGCCGCGGCTTCAAGATAATGGCGCGGGCAATGGCGATGCGCTGGCGCTGGCCACCGGAAAATTCATGGGGGTAGCGATTGCGCAGCTTTGGATCGAGTTGCACTTCTTCCAGCGCCTGTACCGCCCGGGCGTCGCGCTCCCTTGCCGTGATCGAAGGCTCATGCACCAGCAGGCCTTCGGTGACAATCTGTCCCGCGGTCAGGCGCGGCGAGAGGGAACCAAACGGATCCTGCAGCACAATCTGGATTTGCTTTCGCAATGGGCGCATTTCTTCCTTGCTCAGCCTTGCGATGTCCCGGCCTTCAAAGGTGATTGCCCCTTCACTGGGCAGGAGGCGCAGCAGGGCGCGGGCGAGAGTCGATTTTCCGGAACCAGATTCGCCCACGATGCCAATGGTCTGCCCCTGTTTCAGGACTACGGAAACCCGGTCAACGGCCTTGAGCAGCAGGGGCGGTCCTGCGAGAAATCCGCCGCCGATTCCGAAGGTCACCGAGACATTGGTGCCGTCGAGGATTTTTGGCGCCTTGGCGGCGGGCGGTGCCTTGCGGCCCGAGGGTTCCGCATCAATCAGCGCCTTGGTGTAGGGGTGACTGGGATGCTTCAAAACTTTCTTTAACTCGCCCTCTTCCACCACTTCGCCATAGCGCATCACCATGATGCGGTCGGCGACAAGGCGCAGGATATTGAGGTTATGGGTGATGAAGATCATGCTCATGCCGAGGCGCAGTTGCAGCCCAACCATGAGTTCAAGAATTTCGAGCTGGATGGTGACGTCAAGCGCCGTTGTGGGCTCGTCGGCAATGAGAAGATCGGGGCCGTTGGCAAGCGCCATGGCGTTCATCACCCGCTGACGCTGGCCGCCGGACATTTCATGGGGGTAGGACTCCATGCGCCGTTTGGGTTCGGTAATCTTGACCAGGTTCAGCATTTCGATGGCGTGGGCATTGGCGGCATCCCAACCGATTTTCTGGTGATGCATGATGGGTTCGATGAGCTGATTGCCGATGGTATAGAGCGGATCGAGCGAGGTCATGGGCTCCTGGAAGATCATCGCAATCTTCCGCCCGCGAATGGTGTTAAGCTCCTGCTTGGGCAAGCCTATGAGATTTGTGCCCCGGTAACTTGCCTCGCCGGTGATCGTGCCGTTTGAGGCCAGAAGCCCCATGGTTCCCATCATCAGCTGGCTTTTGCCGGAGCCGGACTCGCCCACGATGGCGACGGTTTCGCCGGCTTTCACATCAAGGTTCACGCCTTTGACCGCCTCGACGATGCCATCCAGGGTTCTGAAATTCACCTTGATGTTCTTGAGGGTGAGGATGCTGTCTTTCATCTCAGCGGTCCTTCGGGTCAAGCGCATCACGCAGGCCATCGCCGATGAAGTTCAGGGCAAAGAGCGTGGTGGTGAGAAAGAAGGAGGGAATGGCAATCAGCCAGTTGGCGGACGGCATGTTCTTGGCGCCCTGCGAGATCATCACGCCCCAGCTCGACATGGGCTCCTGTACGCCAAGGCCGAGATAGGACAGGAAGCTTTCGAGAATGATCACCTGGGGCACCAGCAAGGTCATGTAAATGACCACTGGCCCTAGAAGGTTTGGAACGATATGGCGGATCAGGATGCCCCAATGGTTTACGCCAAGCGCTTCGGCGGCCTGGACGTATTCCTGGCGCTTGATGGAGAGGGCCTGGCCGCGCACGATTCGAGCCATATCAAGCCAGAGCACGGCGCCGACCGCCAGAAACATCAGGACGAAATTCCGGCCAAAGAAAACCACCAGCATGATGACGAAGAAGATGAAGGGCAGCGCGTACAGTATATCCACAATGCGCATCATGACTTCATCGGTCTTGCCGCCGATGAAGCCGGCGGAGGCGCCATAGAGAACGCCAATCACCACGGCCACAAGTCCCGCGAGAAGGCCAATGGCCAGGGAAACCCGCCCGGCCATCAGGGTGCGGGTGAGCATGTCACGGCCGGAATTATCGGTGCCGAAGAAGAAATACTGCTTTTCCAACGAGGTGCTCATCACAAGCTTCAGGCTGTCAGCGGATTTTTGAACGACTTGCGTTTCCTCGAACACGCTCGAACGGTCGATGTAGCGGGTCATGCGCTCGTCGATGGGCTTGGCGGAAGTGATGGTAATGAGAATTTTCCCGTCTTTCTCCTCCCATCCGGCAAGCTGCACCCGCGCCCGCTGCACGGCGTCCCTGACCGCCAGGTCAATCATGCCCGGCTTTGGATAGGCGGAAAAGCTTGGCGGAACACGGTTATAGTCCTGGTAGATGGTGGTGAACTGGTGCGGGGTGAACCAAGGGCCGAAGACGCAGAGCAAGGCCATGAAGACAAGATACCAGGCGCTCCACAGGGCGGCACGGTTGGCCTTCAGCCGGGCCCAGGCATCGGCCCAGAGCGAGCGGCCTTTTTCGGCGGGCACAGGGCTCATCGGGACATCAGTCATAACGCACCCGCGGGTCAATGACGGCGTAGAGAATGTCGACGATGAGGTTGAACAGGACGGTGAAGATGGCGATAAGCACCACGGTTCCCATCACCAGCGTGTAGTCGCGATTCAGGGCTCCGTCGACAAAATAGCGCCCAATGCCGGGAATTTGGAATATCGTTTCAACAATGACCGAACCTGTCATAAGTGCAGCCGCAGCCGGGCCCGCATAGGACACAATCGGCAGCATGGCTCCGCGCATTGCGTGTTTAACAACGACTGCAAAGTCAGAAAGGCCCAAAGCCCGCGCTGTTCGTATGTGATGGGCGTGCAATGATTCAATCATGCTGCCGCGCATGAGGCGGGCGACGATTGCAAGCTGCGGCAGCATAAGAGTAAGGACCGGGCCTACCTTGTTGACAAAAGCTCCCCCGCCCCAGCCACCAACAGGAAACCAGTGAAGGGTTAAAGCGAAGAAAAGCTGGAACAGAGGCGCTATGACAAATGTCGGAATGGTACTTCCTGCTGTGGCGAGTGCGACAACGGCGTAATCACTTCCCCGATTTTGATTGAGAGCGGCCACAACGCCAAGCGCGGTTCCAAAAATCAATGCCAACAAAAGCGCATAGCCACCGATTTGCGCCGAAACCTTCAGGCCGTCGTACAGCATTTCTCCTACGGTAAAATCCGGCAAATTGTAACTGGGGCCGAAGTCTCCGCGCAGCAGGTTCTGCAGATAAAACAGGAACTGCTTCCAAAGGGGTTCATCGAGGTGAAAAACCCGCTCAAGGTTGGCCTTGATGACGGGGTTAAGCCCCTTCTCCTGGTTGAAAGGGCCGCCAGGGGCCACACGCATCAGGAAAAACGCAAGCGTCACGATCACGAAGAGGGTTGGAATAGCGGTCAGCAACCGCCGAAGGACATATCGCAGCATGGAAATCCCCTAACGGGAGGAAACGGCCGCCACGCCTTCACAGGCCGGGCGGCGCGATTCCGGAAAGATTATTCCTTGCTGAGGAAGCGGCTGGGGTGACGGTCCATCACATTGTATTCCCAGCCTTTCAGTTTGCTTGAAACAACGTTCTTGTAGCCGTAGTAAAGCAACGGCATGACACAAAGATCACGCGCCACCCCTATGGCTTCAGCGTCGGACAATGCCTTCATCCGCTCGGATGGATCGGCTGAAGCTGCCGCCTTTGCGAGAAGATCATCATACTCCTTGTCAGTGTATTCTGCGTAGTTGTTGCCGGTGCCAGACTTGCAAAGGGCCAGAAAATTTTCCGGATCCTTGTAATCAGCAATCCAACCAGCGCGGGCGACATCAAAATCGCCATGTTGCTCAAGATGACCATAGTGCGTCTTGGTATCCGTGTTGAGAAGGGTGACCTCAATGCCCAGAGGTTTCAATTGTTCCTGAATGGCTACTGCAGTGTTTTTGTTGTTCTCGGAAGTGTTGTAGCGAATTTCCATTTTCAGCGGCTTATCCGGGCCGTACCCCAAATCATCCAGAACTTTCTTGGCTGCATCCTCGCGGTCAATCTGGGACATTTCCGCATAGTCGGTGGTTCTGGTTTCGTAACCGCTGATGCCCGGCGGCACGAATGAGTAAGCCGGGATCATGGAGTTCTGCCAGACTTTTTCCGCCAGGTAATCGCGGTCAATGGCCATGGATACAGCTTGGCGCAGTTTGACATTGTCCCATGGTGCCTTTGGAATCTTGAAAGCGAAATAGAAAGTTCCGAGATACGGACCAATATTGATCTGGTCGCCGAACTTTGCCTTTAGATCGGACAGTTGTTCAGTAGGTATATCATTGTTTGAATCGATTTCACCGGCTTCGAAACGTTTCATGGCGGTGGAGCGGTCTTCCGTCGGAATGAAATTGACGGTGTCGATTTTCACGTTGGCCGCATCATAGAACTTGGGATTCTTCACCACCTTGATGTGGTCATTGGGAACAAACTCGGCGAGCGTGTAAGCGCCATTTGACACGAGATTGCCCGGTTTGACGAAGTCCGCGCCCTTTGCTTCGACATTTGCCTTGCTCACCGGATAGGTCGCCTGGTGGGTCAGCATCTCGAGAAAATAAGGAGTTGGTGCATTCAAGATGACTTCAAAGGTGGAATCATCGACTGCCTTTACGCCCATTTCAGCAGGCTTTTTCTTGCCCGCCGTGATGTCTTCGGCATTCACGACCGGGGCGAGCATATAGGCGTACTCGCCGGCCGTTGCGGGATCTACCACGCGCTGCCAGGCAAACACGAAGTCATGGGCGGTGACCGGCGAACCATCCGACCACAACGCGCCGGCACGGAGCTTGAAGGTGTAAACCTTGCCATCCGGGCTTATGGTCCAGCTTTCGGCGGCGCCCGGGATAATCTCGGATTTGGCGTCTTCCGTGGTCAGGCCAAGAAACAGATCGCGCAAGATGTCTGCTTCGTAAATGGTTGAGGTCTTGTGCGGATCGAGCGATTCCGGATCGGCCGAGTTGCCGCGGTTGAAAACCACTTCCGCGAAGGCGCCGGTGGCGCCCATGACCAGCATGGTGGTGCCGACAAGCCATGATTTGAAGTTCATGTTCATGATTGCTTACTCCCTCATTTACGATTCTATTTTACGGTCCCGAGTACCAAAAAATTTTGGGCTCATGTGTTAAATGCTAGCACCAGTTTTTGCGATTGTCGCCCTTGACTTTCGTCGTAACCGTTTGCAAACGGCTGATTTGAAAGGGCATTGCCGATTGGGTTTCAAGTGCCTAAATGTATATTCCGGCACTGAAATTGCGAGTTTGCATGTCTGTTTCCACCCCCCTTCTGGACACCATTAACCTGCCTGCCGATCTGCGCAAGTTGCCGCAAAGCGATCTCGCCCAGGTGGCTGCCGAACTGCGGGCGGAAACCATTGATGCGGCGGCAATGACAGGCGGGCATTTTGGCGCGGGGCTTGGCGTTGTCGAGCTCACGGTTGCCCTGCATTATGTCTTCAATACGCCGGAAGACCGGGTGATTTGGGACGTCAGCCACCAAACCTACCCGCACAAGATTCTTACCGGCCGCCGGGACCGCATCCGGAAAATCCGGCAGCGCGACGGGCTCTACGGCTTTGCCAAGCGGGGCGAAAGCAATTTCGACAGTTTCGGGGCGGCCCACAGTTCAACCTCGATTTCGGCGGGGCTGGGCATGGCGGTGGCGCGCGATTTGCGCGGCGATGGCAACCACGTGGTTTGCGTGATTGGTGACGGGTCGATGAGTGCCGGCATGGCCTATGAAGCGATGAACAATGCCGGGGCGCTGGACACGCGCCTTATCGTGATCCTGAATGACAATGGCATGTCGATTTCGCCGGCGGTTGGGGCGCTGACCAATTATCTTTCGTGGCTGGTGTCATCTCGGCCCTTCCTGTCGCTGCGCGATATCGCCAAGCAGATGGCGAAGAAATTTCCAAAGACCATGCAGACCGCGGCACGGCGGGCCGATGAATACGCGCGCGGCATGCTGACCGGCGGCACCCTGTTTGAGGAGCTAGGCTTTTATTACGTGGGCCCGGTTGATGGCCATGATCTCAAAACAATGGTGCCCATCCTGCAGAATGTCCGGGATGCCAAGCAATTGGGGCCGGTGCTGGTTCATGTGGTCACCGAAAAGGGCAAGGGCCATCCTTTTTCAAAACCCGACAAGGAAAACTACCATGCGATTTCAGGGTTTGATCCGGAAACCCTGGAGCTCAGGCAAGCCAAAACCAATGCCCCAACCTATACTAGTGTCTTTGCCAAGGCGCTGATTGCCGAGGCGGAAAAGGACGAGAAGATTGTCGCCATCACGGCGGCCATGGCATCGGGCACCGGCCTTGATAAATTCTCCAAGCATTTTCCTGAGCGGATGTTTGATGTGGGCATTGCCGAACAGCATGCGGTGACATTTGCCGCTGGCCTTGCCGCGGAGGGCTTCAAGCCCTTCTGTGCAATCTATTCCACCTTCCTGCAACGGGCCTATGACCAGATCGTCCATGATGTGGCGCTGCAAAAGCTGCCGGTGCGCTTTGCCATCGACCGAGCGGGGCTGGTGGGCCAGGATGGCGCCACCCACGCGGGGAGTTATGACATATCCTATCTCTCATCCCTGCCGGGCATGGTTGTGATGGCCGCGTCCGATGAAGCGGAACTTGTGCACATGGTGGCAACGGCGGCATCGATAAATGACGGGCCCTGCGCCTTCCGCTATCCGCGCGGCGAAGGCGTGGGCGTGGACCTCCCGGACGTCGGCATTCCGCTGGAAATTGGCCGGGGCCGCATCATCCGCGAAGGATCAAGGGTAGCCCTGCTTTCACTTGGCGCGCGCCTGCAGGAATGCCTGAAGGCAGCCGATGAACTCGCCACCCGTGGCCTTTCGATCACCGTGGCGGATGCGAGATTTGCCAAGCCTTTGGATGAGGGGCTCATCCGGAAACTCATCCGCGAGCATGAGGTGCTCATCACGATTGAAGAAGGCGCCATTGGCGGTTTCGGCACGCAGGTTCTGCATTTTGCCGCCCGCAACAACCTGTTCTCCGGGGCCTGCAAAATCCGCGCCATGTTCCTGCCCGACCGGTTTGTCGGTCACGCGAGTCCCGCCGAGCAATATGAAGATGCTGCCTTGACCTCAAAAGATATCATCGCCGAAATCTTCGCGGGGCTGGGCAGCACGGCCCGACTTGTCCGATCCCGGGCCTGACGAGCGCCAGCGATCGGTCCAGGCGCAAATCTGCGGCACAACCGTCAGATTAAAGGCGGTCGCTACGGCCAAGAGCATGATGAGCGCGCCGCTGAAGACCTCAAACTCCTGCAGGTGCAGCAACCGGATTGGCAGGACAATCGCAACAATCACCGCCACCGGCAGCAGAATGCCGAGCCCGGCAATTTGCGGCTGCCGCCTCCGGGTCACCAAAAGCAGCGCCGTCGTGACGCCGAACAGTGAGGTCATGACCAGGGCGGGAAGTGTTGCCGGGCTGATTGCCGTCGCGGTTGTCACGATAAAAGCCGCGTAGAGCGGCAAGAGCAGGAATGAAGACGCCACGACGATCAGCCAATCCACAATATTGCGCAAATAGGCGAGCGTGATGAGCAACGTAAATATAAATCCAAACGCAAGCGCTGATTTGGAGGCCGATGCCAGGGATCGCAATTCCGCCTGCTCGGTCATCAGGGGGCCAAGAGGTTTGGCGTCCACCCTTTTCGTAGCACCGATAAAGGCCGCAGCCGATATCAGGCGTTTGGGCAGGGCCTCGACCCGCCACCTGTCGCCAGCCGCCACGTAAAGCGTACGCAGATTTTGATCAAGATCCGGGAGTTTCGGAGCCGTCAGGCGGGAAAGTCCGTCGGCGGCTTTCGTCAGTTCACCGAAGTCTGAGAACAGGAGCCGCTCGAGCTCCGCGGCGGTCGATTCGGGTTTCTCGCTGGTACTGGCCAGCACGGCGAGAGAGCGGCGCAGTTCGTGGGCGCTGGCGCGCAGGCCGTCATCTGTCCCCGCCCCATCTGAAATGACGCGCAGACCCACTTCAATGCCACGGAGATTCTCGAGCAGGTCGTGGGGGCCGACGGCACCGCCAACGCTCACGCCCGGAATCGTTCCGGCGAGGTCCTGAAGTATTTTGCGTTTCGGCTCCACTTGTTGCGGCAGAAAAGTTCCCATCCAGCGAACCGTTCCCACTTCCGGGACTTGCTGGAGGTCAGCCACCAGCTTTGCCGCCGCGGCCTCCCCTTCAACAGTGAACTGCAACCCCCGCGATGCACTGGAAGCCTCAACGCCTGGGCTGCGCGATGCGTTAAAATTCAGGGACGAGAAAAACACGACGCAGAAGAGCGAGGTGGCCATAAGCAGGGCCGTAAGAGGCGGCCGCAGCTTGTGCCAGATGGCGCGCAGGTTTTGGGCCGTCGCCTGATCGTAAAAGTCCGCCGGCGGCTCTCCTTCCGGTTTTGAAATAAGCGAGGCAAGAGCTGGAACCAGCATTAGCGCTGCCGCCAACCCGGTGAAGGCGGCCAACATGACAATGACTGAAAGCCGGGCAATGCTGGAAAAGCCCATAATGGACCAGAGCCCCCATGTCGTGCAGACCATTCCTGTCAAAGTCAGCAGGAGCGGCCCCATTTCATGGGCAGCCAGCATGATAAGCGACGTGCCGGAACCGGCTTTTCCCGGTTTTCGCAAGGCAGATGCCATTGCGATGGAGAGCCCCATGACCGGCAGGAGCACCGCGAACGGCAGGGTTGCCACGGTCTGATCCAGCACGGGCGCGGCAAAGGAAGCCAGTGCAAATGCGGCGGCGATTGCGGCGACAGGCGGCACGAGGAAAAGCACGATGGAATACACGTTGCGCAGCGAGGCAATGACTGGGGGAAGAAAAAGCAAAAGGGACAAGAGCAGGCACACAACAATCTGGCGCCCGCTGCTGCCGGCGGTGTTTGCTTTTGCCTCTGGTGGAAAGTCGCTGGTTATTTTCAACGTGGGCCGGGATTTCAGCACGGACGCCGTGAGCGCCTCAATGGCAATCCTGGCTTCCTGCAGCCTGCCGGCCTTTGGTTGAACGACGGCCACCCATTCCTTGTTTTTTGATTCGATCCGCAGCCCCGCCACGCGCGCCCAATCCAACGGCGCGGGCTTGTTCGATGCTTGTTTTTTGATGGTGCCCGAGATTTGCACGAACAGGCTTTCAAGGCCTTGCGGCGAACGGCCCTTTTGAACGGCGTCGGCCACCTCATTCACCAGGGTCGAAAGCCCGGCAAGATTTGGAGCGGCGGCAATGGCCTGAAACAGCGGCTTCAGGCGCTTGACGCGCTCCACCCGGGCATTGATGTCATCTGGCGGGAGATAGAGAAATCCAAAACGGTCGTAGAAGGCGCCGAGCCCGGGAATGAACACCTGGCCGATATTGGCTTTATCCGCTTGCAGTTTCCAGGCAATGAATTGCGCCGCATTCTGGGACAGGGTGGAGTTCTCGGCGGAAACCCGCACGACCATGAGCGAAGCAACGGTGGGAAATTCGGCCTGGTAGCGCAACTGCGCTGCTTGGGTGGCCCGGTCAATGGGGATTGCAATGGGGCGGTCGAAATCAAAACGCGTGCCAAGCGCTGCGAGGGTGGCCGCGGCGGTCATCAGAAATGCCGCGATCAGGAGAATTGCCATGGACCTTGCAACGCAGTAGCGGGCCAATCTTGCAAAGAGATTGGGCCGCAGGCGTGGCCGGGCCGGCGGCCTGCCCGCCGACCGCAGCCGCGTTGGAAACAACTCTCGCTGTTCCTCCCAATCCTGCATAGTAGATGCCGCCTCTAGTCAGTTGCAGATTCGCCCAATGGCGGCCAACATAAAGCATAATTTGGCGAAATGCAGGAAGAGATCATGACGGTTAATACAGGTAAGAACAGTAACCCTTTGCATGAATCGACGGTTGCGGTTCACGGCGGAGAGTTTGTTGATCCAGCAACGCGGGCCTCGTCGCCCAATCTGGTGATGTCCGCCACTTTCGCGCCCACCGACGTCACCGGATTTTCGGCCCGTGACGAGAAGGACTACGGGGGCTTCGTCTATGGCCGGGTCGCCAGCCCCACAGTGCGCCAGCTGGAACAGAAGCTGGCTGCCCTCGAGGGGGCCGAAGCAGCGCTGGCCTATGCCTCGGGCGTTGCCGCAAGCCATGCCCTAATTGCCGGACGCTTGAGCAAGGGCGACCACCTGCTGATGCCTGATTCCAATTATGTGGGCGTTGCCGAACTGACGCGCGATACCCTGCCCCGCTTCGGCATTGAAACCTCCTTCGTGGATACAACGGACCCGAAGGCTGTTGCAGCAGAAATCAAGCCGAACACCCGCATGCTGTGGCTGGAGACACCGAGCAATCCCACTATGCAGATTTCCGACGTCAGGACATTGGCGGCACTGGCCCATGAAAAGGGGGTTCGAGATATTGTGGTTGACTCAACCTATGCAACTCCCATTGCCACAAAACCCTTGAGCCTTGGCGCGGATTTCGTGATTCACTCACTCACCAAATACATCGGCGGCCATGGCGATGCCATGGGCGGATCGGTCCTTGGGCGCAAGGCTGATCTCGATGCCCTCAACTTGGAGGCAACGGTGCATTTCGGCGGCGTGCTCTCGCCTTTCAATGCCTGGCTCATCATGCGCGGTGCGGCCACGCTGCCGCTTCGCATGAAAGCGCATCAGGAGGCGGCCATGAAGCTAGCCACGCGCCTGGAAGGCCACCCGGCCATCAAGCGGGTGTTCTATCCGGGCCTTGCCTCTCATCCGCAGCACGGACTGGCCAATGCGCAAATGAAAAATTTCTCCGGCATGATGACGTTTCAAACCCATGAGGCCGGCATGGCGGTTGCCCGGCGCATGGTGAAGCAGCTCGAAATCATCCACTACGCGGTATCGCTGGGCCATCTCCGCAGTCTCATCTACTGGATCGGAACTGATGATATCGAACAGTCCACCTTCCGCCATGGCCCGGAAGCTGCCGCACGGTTCCGTGACTACATGGGCGACGGCGTGTTCCGCCTGTCAGTTGGCATCGAAGACGGCAATGATCTCTGGGCCGATCTGGTCAAGTGTCTTTAGCCTGCAGGTCCTTGGCCTTAAACCGGCGGTAGGACCGGATACTGAAAGGAATGAGGGCAAGATAGGCCAAGGCCATGAATGTCAGCGAATGCCACGGGAAGGCAATGAGGCAGACGATGGCCAAGGCGCCGCCGCCAAGAATGGGAAGCACCAGGTCGCGCGGTACGCGCGGGCGCAGGGTTTTGCCAGAATAGGTCGGCACGCGGCTCACCATCAGCAACGCGACCGCCACCACATAGGGCGCGATGAATTCGGAATAGATATGGCCATCGTTTACAATACCCAGAAAGCCAATATACATTGGCAGCATGGCAAGCCCAGCGCCTGCCGGCGCCGGAGCGCCGCTGAAGAAACTTGTGGACCATTCGGGTTTGTCCGCATCGTCGAGAGCCACATTGAAGCGGGCCAGGCGCAAGGCGCAGCAGACTGCGAGGATCAGCACTACAACCCAGCCCATGGTCCGCATGTCATTGAGCGACCAGAGATAGATCAGGATTGCGGGGGCCACGCCGAAGTTCACAAAGTCGGCAAGTGAATCAAGTTCCGCGCCAAAGCGCGAGGTGCCCTTGAGAAAGCGCGCGAGCCTGCCGTCAACCGCATCGAGCACGATTGAAATGATTACCGCACCAACGGCCAGCTCATAGCGGCCTTCGATGCCGAGCCTTATGGCCGTTATGCCGCTGCACAGCGCCAGCAAGGTGATGAGATTGGGCAGGAGGAAGCGCACGGGCACCTGCTTGAAACGCCTGCCGCTCCCTGGCTTTTTCGGAACGTCAAGTTCAAGATCTGCGGCCATGCTCAGCTTTTCCGCGCCAGACGTTCACCCTCGGGCGAGGTGAGGTCGGCCAAGACGGTTTCACCGGCAATGGCGCACTGGCCAACAGCAACCAGCGGGTTCGCGCCTTTGGGCAAATACACATCGACGCGGCTGCCGAAACGGATGAGGCCAAGCCTTTGGCCCGCGGCCAGCCGCTCTCCTTCGCTCACGAATTTTACAATCCGCCGCGCGACCAATCCGGCAATCTGCACAACGCCAAGCTTGCCGCCATCGGGAAGTTCGAGCGTAAAAGCCTGGCGCTCATTGTCTTCGCTTGCCTTGTCCAACTCGGCATTCAGGAACACGCCCGAGATGTAAGTGATCTTGGCAATCTTCGCATCCAGCGGCGAGCGGTTCACATGGACATCAAAGACATTCATGAAGACCGAAATGCGGGTCGTGGGCTCACGCTCAAGATCGAGCTCAGGCGGCGGGATGACTTTTTCGATGGCGCTGATGCAGCCATCGGCTGGCGAAATCACCAGCCCTGCCCGCTGCGGCGTCACCCGTTCCGGGTCGCGGAAAAAATAGGCGCACCAGGCCGTGGCGACAACACCCAGCCAAGCCAGGGCTTGCATGTCCATCCAGAACAGGACGAGCGTGACGCCGGCAAAAATGGCGATAAAGCGGTAACCCTCGCGGTGGATGGGCACAAATGCCGAAGTTATGCTGTTAACGATTGACATGGGGCTCATCTAGCGTGGATTTCGCCTTTTGGCAAAGTGAACAGGGCATCATGGTGTGTAAACGTTTTCTGGAGGCGTGAGCCGGTTGGCCGGGGTATCCCCGGGATTGTTAAGCTTGTCGGCCTCAGCCTGGGTGAGAATGCGGCGCGCCTGATCGGCCTCGCGCTGACGGTTCCACATGGCGGCATAAATGCCCTTCTTGCGCAGCAGCTTGTCGTGGGTCCCGCGCTCGGCGATCTTGCCGCCATCGAGCACAATGATTTCATCGGCATCGACAACCGTGGACAGGCGGTGGGCAATCACCAGCGTGGTGCGGCCTTTCGAAACCTTGCGCAGCGCCGCCTGGATCTCCTGTTCGGTGAAGCTATCAAGGGCCGAGGTTGCCTCGTCCAGAACCAGGATGGGCGGGCCTTTTAAAATGGTCCGGGCGATCGAGACGCGCTGCTTCTCGCCACCGGACAGTTTCAAGCCGCGCTCGCCTACCATGGAGTCATAGCCCTTGGGCAGGCTCAAAACGAATTTATGAATTTGCGCCATCTTGGCGGCGGCTTCGACTTCGGCATCGCTGGCGTCGGGCCTGCCATAGCGGATGTTGTAGCGGATGGTATCATTGAACAGCACCGTATCCTGCGGCACCATGCCAATGGCGGCGCGCAGGGATTTTTGCGTAACCCCGGAAATATCCTGCCCATCGATGGTGATGCGGCCGGCAGTCAGTTCATAGAAGCGGTAGAGCAAACGGGAAATGGTTGATTTGCCCGCCCCCGAGGGACCAACAATAGCCACCGTATGGCCCGCCGGCACCGTAAAGGTGAGACCACGGATGATTGGCCTTTCGTGCTCATAGGCAAAGCTCACATTCTCGAAAGCGAGTTCGCCCCTGGATGCCTTAAGGGGGGCTGCCCCCGGCTTGTCCTCGATCTCGGCGTTCACCGAAAGCAACGAGAACATGCCCTCCACGTCAATCAGTCCCTGCTTGATTTCACGGTAGGATGAGCCGATGAAATTCAGCGGCATGTAGAGCTGCACCATCAGCGCGTTAATCATCACGAAGTCGCCGATGGTGGCCTGGCCCTTGGTGATGGCGTAAGCCGACATGGCCATGACAATCGTCAGGCCCGAGGCGAAGATCACGGTCTGACCGGCGTTCAGGACCGCGAGCGACACCCAGGTCTTCACCGCGGCTTTTTCATACTGCAGCATGGACACGTCAAAGCGGGCGGCTTCGTGCTCCTCATTGCCGAAATACTTCACAGTTTCGAAATTCAGAA
>JAUXUN010000016.1 GCA_030680855.1 Aestuariivirga sp. | reverse complement strand
AATCGGTTGTGTCAAGCGTCTCGATGAGGGCATATGCCGCCGCTCCCCACGGAACCAGCGGCAAGACGGTGCTCGGCTCGAACACCAGGAACCCAAGAGGCGGTCGTTGCTAAGCTCGCCGACGACTTCTGCAACAAAATCGACCCACAGCGGACATTACAACTTTGGCACATGCCAACATCAGTCGCGTTGGTGCATCTTCTCAATCTTTGAGGTAGTTATGCGAGTTGTTGTCTAAGAAAGTAGGGACCATGCTGCCGCCAACCCGCACACTGTATTTCGAAGACCTTTCCATCGGTTTGACCGAGAGTTATGAGAAGGAGGTAAAATCATCTGATGTGGTTGGCTTTGCCGAAATTACCGGTGACCGCAATCCCATTCACCTTTCAGAACATTTCGCTGCAAAGACCCCTTTCGGAGGCCGCATCGCCCACGGCCTCTACACGGCGAGTCTAATTTCAGCAGTGATAGGAACGAGGCTGCCCGGACCGGGCGCAATCTACATGTCGCAGACCTTAAATTTCAAAGCGCCAGTGAAGATTGGGGACGTCGTCACGGCGAGCGTGGAGGTGGTGGAGTTAGTGGAAAAGGGTTGCCGGGTAAAACTGATCTGCCGTTGCCGAGTGGGCGATACCTTGGTGCTGGAAGGCGAAGCATTAGTGAAGGTGCCGACCCGGTCGCATGATCAATGACGCGTTTAAGCTGGGGAACAACTGGCCCAAAGCGGATATTCAAACTGAGGCAATTCTGAAATAACTAAGCCGCGATTACTTCATCTGTATTCGGAGCAAGCGCGCCACTCGCCATCACGAGGCCTTCGGCTCCGTCAAGCGCACTCGGCACAAGCTCAACGCCAAGAAAACGGTCGCGGTCAACCGGGCCCGGCAGATGCAAATCCGCAACCAGATTTCGCGCGAAGCCAAAACGGCTGTAATAGGGCTCGTCACCCACGAGCAACACCGATGTGTGGCCGAGAACCTTTGCCATGTTGAGGGCGTGGGTCATTAGTTCCCTGCCAACGCCGCGCCGCTGATAGCGGCCATCCACAGCAAGCGGCCCAAGCAGAAGCGCCGGCCCGGCAGAACCGGCGATCACATTCCACATCCGCAGCGTGCCGATCACCCGCCCGGATTTGCTCAAGGCCGTGAAAGCCAATCCTTCGGCAGGCATGCGGTCATCACGGAATCGCTGCGAGGTCTTGCGTTGACGCGAGCGCCCGAAGGCGCGGTCGAGAAGAGCCTCGCGGGCGGTAACGTCAGCCGAAATTTCAGCGCGAATGGTGACCATGACAGCGTCCTGAGGTGAACTAGATGACGTAGGCCTGAAGCGGCGCGAAGCCGTTGAAAGCCACCGACGCATAGGTCGTCGTGTAGGCACCCGTCGCTTCGATCAACACTTCATCGCCAACGCTCAAGGTGACCGGCAGGTCATAGGGCGTCTTTTCATAAAGCACGTCAGCCGAATCGCAGGTTGGTCCGGCGATCACGCAAGGCGTCTTGGGGTCCTTGTCCCGCGCCGTGGTGATTGGATAGCGGATGGCTTCATCCATGGTTTCGGCCAGGCCGCCAAACTTGCCGATGTCGAGATAGACCCAGCGCTGGTTGTCATTGGCATGCTTCTTGGAGATCAGCACAACCTCGGTCTTGATCACGCCGGCATTGCCCACCATGCCGCGGCCCGGCTCTATGATGGTTTCAGGAATGGCATTTCCGAAATGCCTGGCAAGGCCCTCGTGAATGGCATTGGCATAGGTGGCCGTGCCCGGAACCGGCTTCAAATACTTGGTCGGAAAGCCGCCGCCCAGGTTGACCATGGAGAGCGTAATGCCGTGGCCTGCAAGGCTGTCAAAAATGGCTTTGGCTTCCGCCAGGGCCGAGTCCCAGGCCCCAAGGCGGGTCTGCTGCGAGCCCACATGGAATGAAATGCCATAGGCCTTGAGGCCAAGTGCGTGGGCGTGCAGCAACACTTCAGCCGCCATCTCAGGGTCGCAGCCGAACTTGCGGCTCAGCGGCCATTCGGCTCCGGCGCCATCGGTGAGGATGCGGCAGAACACCCGGGCGCCCGGTGCGGCGCGCGAAACTTTCTCGACTTCTTCAATGCAATCGACCGCGAACATGGAAACGCCGAGCTGATGGGCGCGGGCAATGTCGCGCTCTTTCTTGATGGTGTTGCCATAGGAAATCCGCTCCGGCGTGGCCCCGGCGGCCAGCGCCATCTCGATTTCGGCAACGCTTGCCGTATCAAAGCAGGAGCCAAGGCCGGCCAGTAGCTTCAGCACTTCCGGGGCCGGGTTTGCCTTTACGGCATAAAAAATACGCGTGTCCGGCATGGCCCGCGTAAAGGCTTTGTAGTTGTCGGCGATGACCTCGAGGTCAACCACGAGGCAGGGGCCTTCTGGTCGTCGGTCGCGGAGGAAGTCCAAAATGCGGGCGGTTGCGGCCATGTGCGTATCTCCCAAAAAAGCAGATGAGACATCAGAGCTGTTTGAAAACCCACGCGATGGAGACGTGGAGTTGACGAACCGCCTACTGACTTTTCGCCTTGGCTTGATTGGGATACCCAATCGCACTGCGGGCAATGATAGTGGTGCCTCTCAGTAACATCAGCCTTTGGAGGGCCAATCGAGACCAAAAAGCCCGCACCGTCGTTGCTTTGGGGAATACCTTGAGGCACGTGCGACTTTGGGCAAAACGCATATGATGGATTCTTGTGTTGCAATCAAGAAAAAATTTGGGCTGAAGCAAAGTTTTTTCTTAATTCCCGTTAATCATTTGGCGCGGCGAAAGCCTTCCAGCCCGCCAGCAGCCGCGTGGCTGTCGTCACCAGGCAAAGCGCTGCATAGAAATAGGCCAGCGCCGCGAAGTGTTGCGGCCACAGGCACATGGCCACGAAGCAGGCAATCGTCTCCGTGCCTTCCGTCAGGCCGCCGAGATAGTAGAAGGATTTGGTGGGATAGTCCGTGCTCTTCAGGCCGCGCTTCTCGGCGATGATGGCATAGGCCAGAAAGCTTGAGCCCGTGCCGACGAATGCGGCCAGCAGCGTTGCCGCGGCAAGTGCATTGGCCTCCGGGTTCGCTATGCCAAAAGCCAGGGGAATGAGCCCGTAGAAAACAAAGTCCAGGCCAATGTCGAGAAAGGCCCCGCGATCAGTTGCAACACCAGCCCGCGCCACGGCTCCGTCCAGGCCGTCAAGGGTCCGGCTGGCGAGCAAGGGCAGGATGGCGAAGGTGTAAAAACCAAACGCAATGCACAGCGCCGCGAAGAGACCAAGCCCAAAACCGGCGAATGTCACCTGATCGGCGGAATAGCCCCGGCTCTTGATCGCAAGCGCTGTCCGGTCAACGACCGGCTTTGCCAGTTTCAACACGTAGCGGTCAAGCAAGGTGCAATTCCCCCTTGCTGTTGATGCGGAAGATGCGTCCGCCCGCCGGCGCATCCTCGCGGTCGTGGGTGACCAGCAGGGTGGGAATGTTGCGCTCGCGCAAATGGGCAAAGACATAGTTGCGGATGGTGTGCCGGAGCTCCGCGTCAAGCTTGGAGAAGGGCTCATCCAGCAGCATGGCGTGGGGCTTTGCCATGAGGGCCCGGAAAAGTGCCACGCGGGATTTCTGGCCGTTGGACAGCGTGTCTGGCATGCGGTTCTCGATCCCGTCGAGCTGGGCGCTCGCCAGCGCCTCTGTCACCAGGTGCTGGCGTTTTTTCAGGCTGCCACGGCCAACCCCGAACAGAAGATTTTCACCAACCGTGAGATGCGGGAACAGCAGGTCGTCCTGGAACAGCCGGCCCACCTGCCGCCGTTCCGCCGGCACATAGATCAGGTCAACGCCATCCAGCGTCACGTGCCCGTTGCCATACATGGGAGGCGACAGGTCACCGGCGATATAGGCGAGCAGCGACGATTTTCCGCTGCCGCTGGGACCCATGAGGGTGACGATCTCACCGGCCTCGATGGTAATCGTGAAGCTCTTGACGAGCAGCACGTCGCCGATGGTGAGACTGATGTTTTCAAGCAGCAGGGTCATAGGGGTTTCCGGCCAACACGCGCCGCCACGAGAAAGGCGATCGCCGGGACAACCGCGAGCATGAGCGCGAAAACCGCCATCAGCGGGCGGCTGCCGCCGCTGGCCAGCGTCACCGCTTCAATGGGCAGCGTTGTCAGGCGCCCCGAGGCAATAAGCTGGGTGGGCACATATTGCGCAATGCTGACGCCGATGCCCACGGCAGCAGCAGCAGCCAGGGCCGGCTTCATCATGCCCAGCTTCACTGCCGACCAGAAGCGCATGGGATCCGCATTGAGGCCGAGCGACACGGAGCGGTAACGCGGATCAAAGGCCCGGTACGGCCCTTTCAGCACGATAAAGACATAAGCGAAAACCGGGGTAAGATGGGCGAGGAAAACCCCGATCCAGGTGCCATTCAGGCCGACGCGCAGAAAGGCGAGATATTGCCCATCGGCAACAAGGAGAGACGGCAGCGCGATAGCCATGATGGCGAAAACCAGCAGGGCTGCATCGAGCTTCTCAGGCACTGTCTCCAGCCAGAAGACGGCGAGACCCAAAGCAGCAAGCGTCGAGGCCAGGGCCAGAGACAGGCTGTTCAGGAGCGGCGCCGGCGACATGACGAACTGCTGCCAGGCGGACCAGCGGACTTCCGAGGGAAAAAGATTTGGATAAGGCCACAGGGTGCCTATGGACATGATACAAAGAACCACAAAAACCATGGCGTAGATCGCGCAGAAGATAAGCAGCAGCATGCCCGAGGTGATCGTCGGCGTCCGCCGGCGCGACGGGCCACGGGTGAAGAATTTCCAGATTGCGGGAAGAAAAATCCTCTTCAGAACCAGCCACACCAGTGCGAGTGCGATTAGCGCCGCTGTCAGGAACAGGGCGCCGGCGGTTCCGCGCGCGTTGAAGGCAGGATCGGCATTGTTGAGGTCGGACCAGATGATGACCGACAGCGGTGGCGGCTGGGTCGGCCCGATGGCCAGCGCCACATCGACAACCGATGCGCCATAGAACCAGACGATAAGCAGCGGCCATTTCAGGCGCGGCAGGATTTGCGGAATGAACACCCGAAGCCAGACCGATGCGCCGCCATGCCCTAGGCTTTGCGAAACGCGAAAATGCCCCTTCAGCGTCTGGGAGATGTCGGGCCGCGCCAAGAGCGCGCTGATGAGCCAGATCAGGAATGGCACTTCTTTCAGGACAAGGACTGCGACCAGCGACAAGCCATAAGGGTCCTGGGTCGTCACCCATTGCGGCGGCACGGCCCAGCCGGCAATGGAACCAATGATACGGGCAAGGAAGCCGCTTGGCGTGATCAGGAAGCCAAGCCCGATGGCAAAGGCCAAATGAGGCAGGGAGAGAAATCCGCCCATGAGGCTCGAGGTGTCGGCCCATAACTTGCCGCCGTAGAGGCCCGCCACAATCCAGAAGGCCAGCAACGCTGAAATGATGAGGCTCAGAGTTCCGGTGCCAATTGAAAGGGCCAGTGCCGGCCAGAGCTGCGGGTGCTCAAAAAGGGTAAGCCACGCCTCGCCATCGAACGCCCCATACAACACGGCGAGCAGGCCAGCCAAAAGCGGGCCTAGCCACAAGACGCCAAGCGGCAGGAAACCGGCAAAGCTGTTCAGAAATTTTTTCATGTGCCGTAGGATTCAAGCCATGCGGTTTCAAGGAGGGCCACCCAACTGCCGTGCGGCTCGGGAAGGGCGGGGGCCGGTTCTGTGACGCTTCCGGAAACCACGCTGGTTGCGAAGAACCTGGCCTCGTCGGCGGAAAGCTTGGCCGTGGCAAGCACCGTGGGATCGCCCCAGATTTTAAGATCGGCCTTGCGGCCCTGCGCCTCCGGGGAGAGCAGGAAATTTGCCACAACCTGGGCCCCCGCCGCTGCCTTTGAATTAATTGGAATTGCCACGAAATGCGTGTTGCCAATGGTCCCGGCCCTGTGCTGCCAGGCCACCGTCGTGCCCGGCAATTGCCCCGAGGCCACAAGATTGGCGGGCTCATTGGGATTGAAGGTGAGCGCCATCAGCAACTCGCCATCCGCCAGCATCTGCTTGATCTGCGCCTGGCTCTGCGGGAATTGCTGGCCCTTGCGCCAGAGATGCGGATGCAAGCTGTCAAGCAAATCAAATAGCGGTGCGACTGCGCGGGGAAATTCATCATCCTTTGCCGGCAGCGGCAGCAGGCCCTGATCCGCAATTGACTCATAGAGCGCCTGCTTCACGAATGTCGTGCCATGAAAATCCGGCGGCGCCGGATAGGTCACGCGGCCCGGATTTGCCTTCGCAAAGGCGACGAGTTCATCCATGCTTTTGGGTGGCGCGGAAATTTTAGCGCCGTCTCCGAAAAACGTGAGCTGCGCCATGCCCCATGGGCTCTCCAGCCCATCGGTTGCTTCCGCAAAATCAATTAAAGTGGTGGGCTTGCCCTCGGTGTCCACATATTTGAAATTTGGCAGCTCATGGGCGAAGGGGCCGAACAAAAGCTTCTCGGCCTTCATGGCGCGGAAATTTTCACCATTGATCCACACCAGGTCCGCTGAGCCTCCAGCCTTTCCGGCCTTCACCTCATCGCGTACCCGCCGGACCACTTCCGCCGCGTCGGCGATTTTCACATGCTCGAGGGTCACACCATATCGCGCCTTAACCTGTTCCGCCGCCCAGGCAATATAGGCGTTGATCGGTTCGGAACCCGCCCAGGCATTGAAGTAAACCACCTGGCCTTTGGCTTGTGCCTCAAGTGCCGCCCAATCCGCAGCGAAGCCCGCATTCGGGAAAAGCGGAAGCAACGCCGCGGCCCCTGCAGCCTTAACCAAATCACGTCTTGAAAACTTCATTACGGCTCCCTGTGTCGCCGCTCTCTCATAGGGAGTTCCAGGGCGAAAAGAAATATATCCTGCCGCCTTGCGATCAGAAATTTGTGATCAGTCGTTTACTTTGCCGCAAACACCTGCGCCGCTTTGCCAGGCTCGAGGACGTAAAAATTGTCGCTTTTAACACTTTGCCAGTCACCGGCAGTGCCGTCCGGCCAGATCACGCGCATTTCGGTTTTGGCCGTGTCACCCAGCCCAAAATGCCACCAGCCGTTCTGCCCGCTGGCACAGCCGCCGCCCACGAAGATTTCACGCCGCAACACCTTCTCGCCGCGCTTCACCTCAAGCCAGGCGCCGATCGCGTCGCGGTTTGCTCCGGGTTGCTGCAGCTTGACCTCGATCCAACTGCCCGCGTTGGTGCTGGTGTTGCGCCAAAGCTGGGCTTTCTCCCAGCGGTTCACCACAACCAAATCAAGCAAGCCGTCCATGTTGAAATCCGCCAGGGCGCCGCCGCGCGATATGGCCATGCTGGCCACGCCTGCCGCCTCGCCAGATTCAGTGAACTTGCCGTCAGCGCCCTGGAGCAGCAGGTT
Source organism: Aestuariivirga sp. (assembly GCA_030680855.1). GTDB lineage: Bacteria > Pseudomonadota > Alphaproteobacteria > Rhizobiales > Aestuariivirgaceae > Aestuariivirga. The sequence continues at coordinate 25,749 of JAUXUN010000016.1, read as the reverse complement.
GTTGGGATCCTTGAGGGCAAAGTCCGGCATTTTCGCCACGTTGCCCTTGGCGATGAACAAATCAACCAGGCCGTCATTGTTGACGTCCTCAAACTGCGTGTGCCAGGCCGTGCTCGGTCGCAGGTCGCCGCCCGTATAGGGGCGGTGCGCGGTGACACCCTTGGCATAGGCCACATCCTTGAAGGTGGCCTCCGCCGGTTTGCCGTCTGTTGGCAAAGTGGCGAGCGTTTGCAGCTTGTTGTCGGCCATGCTGGTCAGGAAATATTCCTGGTAGCCGTCGGCATCGAGGTCATAGCCGGCAATGCCCATGCCCCAGATGCGCAAGGGCTTCCAGCCTTCCTTCTCGGTGTAGAGCGCCGGCGCCTGGCCCGCATTGACATGCCAGAGCTGCTCCTGGCCGCCCTCGTAGTATTCGCGGTCATTGGAAACGCGCAAGGATGGCGTGCCCGACTTGTTCCAGTCGGTGAACAGCATCGACAGCGCGCAATAGCTGGGCTTGAGTGCCAGGGGTGGCGCAAACTTGTTTGGGGCCGCGTCAGGCCGGTGCAGCCAGTTGTCCGTGCACGAGCCCCACGGAGAAGTTTCTTCAAGGCGGTTGATGTAATTGCCGATGGCCAGCGTCGGCCACTCAGCACCCTTCTCCCAGGTGGCGGCAAAGGCCGTTGACCAGGCATCTCCGCCGTCAAAGCCCCAGGCCTCATTGGCCCGTTCAAAGCGGCAGTCACCCAGCCCGCGCATCACGACGTTTTCACCGACGCGCAGCAGCACAAGGTCGGTGTTGCCGTCACTGTCGACATCCAGTGGATACACGCCCGTAACCGTATCCAATTCAAGGCCGCTGGCTTCCGCCTCGAATTGCAAGGCGCCCCCCTTGCTGCTGGTGTTGCGGTAGAACTTGGCAGGCGATGTGCCGCCGGCCAGCAGCATATCGGCAAAACCATCCCCGTTGCAGTCGAAGGTGGCAGCCCCGCCGCCCACCATGTATTCCCATTCACCCGTGTATACGCTGTCAATTCCGGCGCCGGCCGTTTCCTCGACGAAACTTGGGACAGCGATGGAGTTTTCCGCGGCAACTGGCTGCACTAGCCCCGCAATACCAAGGGCGGTCAAAGCAAGGCTTAAAGACATTGCACGCATAATCTATCTCCTTGTGCGCAAGGCATTTGTGAAGGCACCAATGCAGCGTCCCTGTTCCAGGCCGCGCTCAATTGCGGCTCGGAAATGTATGCCGCCATACAATCTGGAGATGCCGGCCTCCTCGGCCGCGGCCCAGAAACTCGGGAAGGCTCGCGGCTTTATGCCATCACGTTCGTGCGTGGCGTCCTTGAATGCGAAATTCTCGCCGAACATCTGGGTCATGACTACCGCGGCAGCGCCCGATTGCGTGCTGTGGCCGCTGGGGTATTCCGGAAATGGCGGCGTGTTCAGCAGGGATTCCCATTTCGGGTCCATTGTCCGGCGGATATAAGTTACGGGCCGCAACAGGTCGTACTGAAACTTGCTGTTCCAACAGCCGATGAATGAATCGGCTTCCGCTATGCCAAGCCGCGCCAGCACATCAACGCTTTTGTCCAGCGCCACGTTATCGCGTTCGAAAATCTGCAGGGCAATTGCAATCCAGTGTCCGGGCGGAGTCGGCGACAGCATCGGGTCATCCGACCAGAACCGTGCAATGGCGCGCTGCTCCGGACTTATGTTCTGCCGTGTTTCAAACACCTCAAGCGCTTCCTTGTAGAACACGGACGCCTTGTCTTCGCTGTAGGCGGGCGGAGGAGGCAAATCACACGTCGCGCCGTTTGGCATGGCGAACGTGCGGTTCTTGCCCCAGTTTGGCAAAAGCGGTGTTTGCTGCTGCGCCACCAGGCTGGTCGGCACCCAATTGGCCGCACCCTTGGTCAATTCGTATTGCAGGGGGAAGCCCATGTTTTCGATGACTGCCCCGCCATCATCCTGCGACCATGCAAGAATGTGTTTTGCCACTGTGTGGCCGTAGTCTTCACTGCGCACCGCTACTTCGGCGGGCAACCCAGCCGCTGCCTCCGTGCGCAACTTTGCCTCGAGTGAGGCAAGGGCCCGCTGGCCGGTGGGGCCCGTGTTCTCAAAAAAGTTCTGCGCGGCAAATGCCATGGCAGCCTGAAGCACCACGGCTTCGTCATAGGTTTTTCCCGCTTCCCGTTGGGGCACCGGCGTCAACCCATTCAGCTGCCCTGCGAGTGATCGCATATCGGGCGAGCCGCTCGCCACCGCTTCAAAAGCGGTCACGCCGAGATACGCAAAGGAACGGCTGGCAACAGGCGGCGAATAGGTTGGCGTGTGGCGCACCAATTTCAGAACCAGTTGGTTCCACATGCGCAACACATCATCAGATTGGCTTGCATTTGCCCATGCTGGCGCTGCGCCCAGCGCAGTGAACCACATCAAAGCGAGCACAGCGGAAAATAACAATTTTCTCATGCGATTTTTCTCCCGGCAAATTCCGGCATCGCGCCCTTCTGGCCCATCGCAAACACATCGCGGTCGAGATGGCGCAGGGTTTCCACCAAAGTTCCGGTGGTGATCATGTCCTTGCCATAGGGCACGACTTCGAATTCAACATATTTCCACAAATCATGCACCAGCCCGCGCCGCAGCGCCTCCCAGATGCTATCCTTCATCAGGCCATAGGCGCGCGTTCCGGGCCCCGCCAGCACAACCCGCTGTGGATTGATCAGCGCAATGAGGCGCGCGATGCCAAAACCCAAAACCTCTCCGGCCCGGTTAAAGGCATTGACGGCAACCGTGTCGCCGGCTTCCGCTGCCAGCTCCAGATCCCGCATGTCCTCGTCGCGCACCGCCGCATGCACATCGAAGTCATGGCCTTGCCCGGAATTGGCCATGCGCACGATGCCATAGTCGGCGCTGAAGGCCTCAAGGCAGCCATGCCGCCCGCAGCGGCACAGCGGCCCATCGGGAAGATGGTTCATGTGGCCGAATTCCGCCGCCCGGCCATTGGCCCCGTCATAAACAACCCCATTGAGGATGAGGCCCAGCCCAATACCGTGGCCCAGGAAAACCACCGCGGTGTTTCCGCCATGTTTTTTACGGTCCGCCGCAATCAGGGCCTCGGCCATCATGTTGGCGTTATTGCCGATGCTGCAGGGAATGCCCAAAATCCGCTCAAGCGGCTTCACCACCGGAATGTCCCGGGCCCGGAAGGCCGGGCTCCAGGGAATTTCCCCGGTAATCGTGTCGGCAACGCCCTGCACCGCAATCCCGATGCGGGTTATCGAGATCAGCTCAATCCCCAGCTTTTTGGCGTTGGCCTTGATCTCGCGGGCAACGCGTGGCCCGAATTCCTCCTGTGGAATGTCATAGGTATCCATCCGCAGCTTGACAGGCTCATGCGTGGCCCCGCTGAAGTCCGCAAAGACAAGCTCAATGCTGTCGACCGAAATCGAAACGGCCAGCACATTGGTGGCCTTGGGATTGAGCGCCAATCGTGTTTGTGGCCGTCCGCGTTTGGTTTGCGCCGAAACGGCGTCTTCCTCGCCGATGGAATAAACCAGTCCTTCGTCAATGAGTTGGGCGCTGATCGAGGTGATTGAGGCTGGCGACAGTCCCGTTCTATGGCCCAGGGTAATTCTTGCAAGCGGGCCGTGCTGGCGCAGGGTTTCGAGAAATAGTCCTCGGTTCTGCCGCCGTACAAGATCGCTGTTGGCTTTCTTGAGCATCGCGCTCCCATTGCTTTTCTCCAGCATTTCCTGCTGAATTGTCATATTTATTTTCTAAGCTTGACTCCAAATGCGACTTGATGCAACATTTTTTTGGACGCTAAAATAAATCAATAATCGTCCATCGACCAGCCTTTGCGAGTTCCAGGACAACTGGAAAATAATGGGAGCGTCCCGCGGATGGCCTGGTGATGAGGAGGAATTAAGGAATGAAGCGCAACATCTTTACATTGATGGCCGGGGCCCTGCTGCTCGGCATGTCTTCCATGTCAGCCATGGCTGCTGGAAAAACCATTGCAGTATCCTGGAAGACCTTCCAGGAAGAGCGTTGGAAAACCGATGAAGCTGCAATCAAGGCCGTGGTTGAAGGCGCTGGCAACACCTACATATCGACCGATGCGCAAGGCTCTGCCCAAAAGCAGGCTGCTGACATCGAAGGCCTGATCTCGCAAAAGCCAGACGTTGTGTTGGTTGTTGCTTTTGACAGCGATGCCATCCTGCCGTCGATCAAGGCGCTCAGCGATGCTGGAATCAAGTCGATTGCCTATGACGTGCAGTTTGAAGATCCAGACGCGCTCTATATCACTTTCGACAATGTTGGTGTGGGCCGTATCATTGCGCAAGAAGTCCAGAAGGCAAAGCCGGAAGGCAACTATGCCTTCATCAAGGGCGACAAGGGCGATCCGAACGCCACCTTCCTGTTCCAGGGCATGATGGAAGTGCTCAAGGAAGGCCTCGACTCCGGCAAGATCAAGAATGTTTGCGAAACATTCACCGATGGCTGGAAACCGGACAATGCCCAGAAGAACATGGAGCAGTGCCTGACCTCGACCGGCAACAAGGTGGATGCCGTTCTGTCTGAAAACGACGGCATGGCCTCGGGCGTTGTTGCTGCGTTGACCGCACAGGGCATGGCCGGCATTCCAGTCGGCGGCCAGGACGGTGACTTGGCTGCGATCAACCGCGTTGCCCTCGGTACGCAAACCGTGTCGGTGTGGAAGAACGCCAAGGATCTCGGCAAGGTTGCCGGTGAAGCCGCCAACGCGCTGGCCGACGGCGCTGACGTTATGTCAATCGCCGGTGTGGCCAAGTTCTCGGGCGGCAAGAAAGGCGTTGAGATGAACTCAATCCTCCTCGCACCGACGCCAATTACAAAGGCCAACATCAATGTTGCAATTGATGCCGGCCACATCACCAAGGACCAGGCCTGTGCAGGCGCGGCCGCTGGCGCAGCAACAGGTTGCTAATTCCCGGTGCCTGACGAATAATGTGCCGCACCGCTTGCAAAAGCGGTGCGGTTTTTCTTTAAGTAGAAGCCAGAATCCGCGGAGACATCGATGTCCAATGCCCCCCAATCAAGCCAAGGCCCCGCCCTCCAAAATGAAGGGCCGGTGACGCGGTTTTTCCGCGCCACTGAAATTAATGCCCGCATGCTGGGCATGCTTGCCGCATTGGTGTTGATCTGGTGCGTCTTTGATATCGCAAGCGGCATCTTGCGCGGCAATTTTGGCGGTCTGCTGGGCGGATCATTTCTGACGCCACGCAATTTGTGGACGCTGCTCGTCCAAACCTCATCTATCGCCATCATGTCCACAGGCATGGTGCTGCTTATTGTCATGCGGCAGCTGGATCTTTCCGTGGGGTCCATGCTCAGCCTTGTGGCAGTTTCGGGTGCAGTGCTTCAGGTATTCAAGCTTGTGCCGGTGCTCGGCGTTGGCCATCCAGCCATCTGGATCATTGCCGTTGTGGCCTGCATCGCGCTTGGCACGCTGATTGGCGCCCTTAACGGAGCCGTTGTGGCTTACGCAAGAATTCCGGCATTTATTGTGACATTGGGCGGTCTTCTCGCCTACAGCGGCCTCGCCTTCTATTTGGCAAGGGGCGAAACCGTGGCCCCGATGGACAAGACATACGAGATTTTTGGCGGCGGCATCACCATCAGTTGGCTCGGGCCCTTCTGGAGTTGGCTGCTCGCAGGCGTCGCATGTGCCGCCATTGTCTTCGGCATCGCCAATGGCCGCCGCCAACGCCTTCGCTTCAAATTTCCGCTGCGTCCCATGTGGGCTGAGGTTTTTCTCGCGGCGCTCGGCACCGCAGCGGTTCTGGGCACTACCCTTGTGATGAATTCCTATCCGTGGCCGTTCAAGTTGATTGAAAATTATGCCAAGGCGAACAATGTCGTCATCCCGCCCGGTGTTGAGGACAGGGATGGCAACGCCATTTGCATGGCGGGCGAACAGGTCGTGCGCTGCGCGGACGGCTTGATTTATTACACCGGATTCTCAGTGCCCGTGCTCATAGCCATGGTGGTTGGGTTGCTCATGACATTCCTTGCCACACGCACCATGTTTGGGCGTTACGTCTATGCCATTGGCGGCAACCCGGAAGCCGCAGAACTTGCGGGCATCAACACCAAGTTTATGATCGTGAAGGGTTTCGCTCTCATGGGAGCGCTTGTCGGCATTTCGTCCATCATCTCGTCGGCCCGCCTCAACGCCGCCACCAATGCGCTGGGAGGTCTGAACGAGCTCTATGTCATTGCGGCCACAGTCATTGGCGGCACGTCACTGGCGGGTGGTGTGGGGACAATTTATGGCGCCATGCTGGGCGCCTTGATGATGCAATCCATTATTTCCGGCATGTCCTTGCTGAACCTGCCTGCCGCATTCCAGAATATCGTGGTCGGCGTGGTGTTGGTATTCGCCGTCTATCTCGACCAGCTCTATTCCCGCCGCGTAAAGTAACAGGAGGCATCAATGGCGAAGACATCCGCGAAAAAGGCAGCCTCGAAGAAGCTGGTGACGCCCGTCAAATCCCGTAAAACGCCGCTGGCCGTCAAAGGCCGCGGGCCCTACGTGAAACCGGACGGACGCGACACACCCTTGATTGAGATGCGCGACATCTCCATTGCCTTCGGCGGCATCAAGGCCGTGGATCATGCCTCGATTGATCTTTACCCCGGTGAAGTTGTGGGTCTCCTCGGCCATAATGGCGCCGGCAAGTCCACTCTGATCAAGGTGCTCTCTGGCGCCTACAAGCGCGACCACGGGCAGATCAACATCAATGGCGATGAAGTGACGATCAACAACCCGCGCGATGCCAAGGCCTTGGGCATCGAGACGATTTATCAGACGCTGGCGCTCGCCGATAATGTCGATGCTGCCGCAAACCTATATTTGGGCCGCGAACTCAAGACGTCTTTTGGCACCCTCGATGACGTGGCCATGGAATCGGAAGCCCGCAAGGTCATGGGGCGGCTCAATCCGAATTTCCGCCGTTTCAAGGAGCCGGTGAGCAAGCTCTCTGGCGGCCAGCGGCAATCGGTTGCCATCGCCCGCGCCATCCACTTCAACGCCCGCATCCTGATCATGGACGAGCCGACGGCGGCCCTTGGTCCCCAGGAAACCGCCCAGGTCGGGGAACTCATCAAGCAGTTGAAGGATGAAGGTATCGGTATTTTCCTGATCAGCCATGACCTGCACGACGTGTTTGACCTGGCCGACCGGCTGGTGGTGATGAAAAACGGCCGTGTGGTTGGAACCGCCAACGTCAAGGATGTGACCAAGGACGAAGTGCTAGGCATGATCATTGCCGGCAAGTGCCCCAAGGGCGCCGTTCCCGGCCCCGGCGCCCTGCGCGATGTGGCGGCCTAGGCCAGCATCGCGTGCTGCAATAGGATGATAGTTTTTGCATCCACTATCTCTCCGGATGCAATCATCTCATAGGCCGTGGCGAGCGGCAGTTCGATGACTTCGATGTCCTCTCCCTCCGTTGCAACACCGCCACCATTGGTGATCCTGTCTTCCGGTGAATAGGTGCCGATGAACAGGCTCACCCGCTCGGTCAAGGCCCCGGGACTCATGAACACATTGGCCACCTCCCGCAAATCATGCACGCGAAAGCCAAGCTCTTCTTTTGCTTCCCGGCTCGCACAGGTTTCCGCGTCATCGCCATCAAGCAAGCCAGCGCAGACTTCAATCATGGGATCGGTATTTCCCGCCACATGGGCGGCAATGCGCATTTGCTTGACCAGCAGAACGGTTTTTCGCTTGGGATCAAGGGCCAGAACCGCCGCCGCATCGCCATGGTCATTGACCTCGCGGACCAGGATCTCGGACTGCCCATCGCGGCGGGTGTAGTTCAGCGTCACCTTGCTCAGGGTTGACCAGAATTTGGCGATGACTTCCTGCGCCAGAATTTCAACCTTGTAGGACTTATCCATTTTTGCCGCGTCCCGTGTTTTGAATGGCAGCCATCACAGCCTTGGATGTAGCGAGATCTGGTATCGCCTCAACCGCAACCGAGAGCCGCCTGCGCCAGTTCGGCCGCTCCGTATCTGTTCCCGGCACATTGAGTGGCTCGGTCTCTTCCGTAAGATCATCCGCTTGCACCAGCATGACCGCACAGGGCGTTTTGGCAACAAAGGCATGCACATCGGCGAGAAGATCGCCGCTGTTGACATCCGCATCGGCGATGGCGCTTTCAAGTTTTGAGATATTTCCTTGGCTGGCGCTTTCGCGCCATCCCTTGAAGGGCGCCAGATCATGCGAGGACAGGCACACCGCCGCACCTTGCGGATAGCTCTCCGGCGGCTGAAAGCGCGCTTCATCCTGCTCGAACCACAAAACCCGGTAGGAGAGGATGTTGGCCTGCAAAAGGCGCTCACGCAGCCCCTCGGGAACCGTTCCCAAATCCTCGCCAATCACCAGGCATTTTGCCCGGACGCTTTCGGCTGCCGTAATGGCGAGAAGCTTTTCCATCGGCATCGTGACATAGGCCCCGTCGGCGCCCGATACGCCGCGCGGCACCCAGAACTGGCGGCAAAGGCCGAGTATGTGATCAATGCGCAAAACCTTCGCATGCCGCATGTTGGCCCGCAGTATCTCGGCGTAAGGTACATACTCCGCCTTGGCCAGTGCCAGCGGATTGAAAGGCGGCAGGTTCCACACCTGGCCATCCCGCGCAAATGGGTCCGGCGGCGAGCCTAAGGAAACGCCGCTGGCAAAGTTCTCCGGCCGCGCCCAAACCTCGCCGCCTTCATAGGCACAGCCCAGGGCAAGGTCGCGGTAGATGCCAAGTTCCAGTCCCGCCGCCTCCGCCCGCTTTGCGGCGGCGGCAAGCTGGCCATCGGCAATCCATTGCAGCCATTGGGCATACCTAAAGCGCCGAGCATCCGTCCGCGATTCAAATCGCGCGTGGTCCTGCAATGCGGTGCCGCCATTCACGATGAAAGTTTCAAACTGCTTGCTCGACCCGAATTTTTCAAAAAGGGAAAACAGCACATCATCCTTGATGCGCCAGACGGCATCGTAATCCACATGGCTTGCCGCGCGCAGCCGCGACAGCTCGCCTTCATGTTTCTTTGCCGAAGGGCCGAACCTCTTTTGCACTTCATTAAGGTCAATATAGACGGGGTCAATGAAGCGGCGGTCCGAAGGCTGGTAAGGGCTCACCCGGCGGCGGTCATTGGTGAACATGTGATGCAGGGGATTGATCCCCGCCAGCGAACCGCCAAGCCTGGCCGAGACTTCGCAAAACCGCGCAAGGGTTTCCAGATCACCAATTCCTTCGTCAGTTTCGTGGCGAAGCGCATAGAGATGGGATGTCAGGCCGTAAAGGCGTTTCCCCGGCTTCAGAAATTCCGGCTGATAGCAGCGCCCCGTTGTCGCCGCGATACTTCCACTCTGTGCAGCCGAAAGCTCTTTCAGCGAGTCCCGCACCTCTCCTTGCGTTGCAATCGGCAGTGCCATAGCCGCAAGCAGGGCACGCTTGGTTTCAATCCCGACGCTGTGATGCGCGCCGCTCACCTCCCACCATTCATCTTGAATGCCCGCCGCCGCTGCGAGCTCACTAATCAGGTCATCTTCCGGAGCCGAAGATTTTTTTCGGGTGTCTGCAGCTTCACGCAACGTGGAAACCGATCGCGCTTCGCAAGTCAGCCTGTCCTGTCCCCAGTGAAACCCTGGCTGCGCTGCAGGCAAGGCGATGTCCGCGCTTTGCTGTTTCCGGTTGAACCAGACAAGCAGCCGCTCCTTTGCTTGCCCGCAGCTCAGCACCAGGCCGAAAACATCAGGCAGAGCGCCGGTCCAATCCAGAATGCCGCCCTGTTCCGAAAGCCATTGAATATCGGGATAGTCCTGGCCCGCCAGAGCTTGGCCAGTCAGAAACTGGTCAGCGAAATAGGGCGCATGCTCGGCACGGAACTTCGCCAACGCCGCAACATGCTGAATGAGGCTTTGATCCGCATTGGCCCAATCGAGCCAGGTCGTTTCATTGTCCTGCGCATAGGCATTGTTGTTGCCGCGCTGGCTGCGGCCAAACTCATCGCCGGCCGTCAGCATGACCGTGCCGCGCGAAAGAAAAAGACTTGACAGCAGGGCCCTCACATCCCGGCCGGGGTCTTTTGAAATCCAGCAAGGCTCCCGCGAATTCCCGTCGCGGTTGCCTTCGCCGTTGGCAAAATTATCCTTGTGGTCATGGCTGACGGCATCACGCAGCGTGAAGCCGTCATGCGCCGCCAGGTAGTTTATGGTGCTGGATGGCTTGCGGTCCGCCCGTGCAAAAATATCCGATGAGCCCGCAAGGCGCGTGGCGAAATTGGCCGTAGCCCCCGCATCGCCCCGCCAGAAATGCCGGACATCATCCCGGTAGCGGTCATTCCATTCGTGCCAGGTGCCAGGAAAATTCCCAAGCTGATAGCCATGGGCGCCAACATCCCAAGGCTCGGCGATATGAATCAGTGGACCGAGCAATGGGTCCTGCTGAATGGCCTGAAGCAGGGGAGCGTGTGCATCGAAGCCGTTGACTCCACGCCCCATCACCGTGGCCAGGTCATAGCGGAACCCGTCAACACCGGCCGCCGTCACCCAATGGCGCATGGCGGCCAGAATGAGCACCATGACTGGCGCGCTGTTTGTATCCAGCGTATTGCCGCAGCCCGTGTCATTCACCAGCACGCCATGCGCATGCCGGTAGTAAAGCGCATTATCGAGGCCGCGCAGAAAGACGGTGGGCCCGCCCAGGTCGCTTTCGCCCGTGTGATTGAACACCACGTCCAGGATTACGCGAAGCCCCGCGTCATGCAGCGCCGCAACCGTTTCGCGTACCTCGCGCAATCCACCAGGGGCCAGCCTTGGGTCCGGTGCAAGGAAGCTGATGGGGTTATAACCCCAGGCATTCGAAAGCCCCTGTAGCGCAAGGTGCCTTTCATCGGCCCAGGCCATCAGCGGCATCAGCTCAACCGTATCGACACCAAGCCTCAGAAAATGTTCAATGCAGGCGGGATGGGCCAGCGCCGCAACCGTGCCCGCGATATTTTCGGGAATCAGCGGATGGCGTTTGGTGAAAGCCTTGACCGCCACTTCATAAATGAAGCGCGGCGCCCTGTGGGGCAAGCGCCGTGCGGAAGGCGGCGGCGCCGAGACGATGCACTTCGGCGCAATGTGCGAAGTCTCAGTGCCCCTGACGGCAAAATCCCCATGCCAAGTGAAGCTCCGGTCAATCGCAGTCGCATAGGGGTCGATCAGCAGCTTGGAAACATCAAACAGGTTCGTGGCATCGTAAGGTCCTTCCGCCCGCAACCCGTAGAGTTGGCCAACCCTTACGCCGGGTATGAACCCGCAGTGCACATCACCCTGGCGGGTTGCCAATTCAAAACGTGTTTCTTTGCCGCCCTCAAACAGGCAGAAAAATACCCGCGTTGCATGCCTTGAAACAACCGCGACATTGACCCCGCCTTCAACAGGTGTGACGCCAAGGGGAAACGGCGATCCGGAATTTGAATGAGGCATACTAGGTGATCACAGTCGGTTCCGTGCGGCCCGTGCGTTCCGCAATTCCGGCAAGCCCGCGGGCAAAGCCGATGAGGCCGGAAAGCGCCGCCTGCGTTTCAAGCCCGAGGACTTTGGCTTCGTATTTCTCGATGTAGACGCGAAGCGTGGCCCCCGCCGTGCCCGTGCCGGAAAGCCGGTAGATCACCCGCGATCCGTCATCGAAAATAATGCGGATGCCCTGATTGGCGGTGTCGGAACTGTCGACAACATCGTGATAGGAAAAATCATCGGCCGTTGCCACCGCCAGCGTGCCTGCTTTTTCACCTTTTAAGTTTGGCAGCCTGCCGCGCAGGAATTTCATCAGCTTGTTGGCCGCCTCCGCATCCACTTCCTCATAGTCATGCCGCGAATAATAGTTGCGCCCGTACTCCGCCCAGTGTTCCCTGACAATCTCCGCAACGCTTTGCCGGCGCTTGGCCAGGATATTGAGCCACAGCAAAACCGCCCAGAGGCCATCCTTCTCGCGCACATGGCTTGAACCCGTCCCGGCGCTTTCCTCGCCACACATGGTGATCATCCCGGCGTCCAGGAGATTGCCAAAAAATTTCCACCCCGTCGGCGTCTCAAAGCACTTGATGCCAAGCTTCACGGCAACCCTGTCCACCGCGCAGCTGGTGGGCATGGAGCGGGCAACCCCGGCAAGGCCCTTGGCATAGCCCGGGGCCAGATGGGCATTCGCCGCGAGCAGCGCCAGTGAATCGGAAGGTGTTACGAATAAATTCTTGCCGATGATCAGGTTGCGGTCGCCATCGCCGTCGGAAGCCGCCCCGAAATTGGGGCCACCCTTTGACATCATCAAATCATAAAGCGCTTTCGCGTGCACCAGATTGGGATCCGGATGGTGTCCGCCGAAATCCGGCAGCGGCGTGCCATTCACCACCGATCCCTTCGGCGCGCCAAGTGCATCCTCCAGAATGGCATGGCCATAGGGCCCGGTAATGGCGTGCATCGCATCGAACTGGATGCGGAAGCCGGATTTGAACAGCGTGGCGATGGCGTCAAAATCAAACAGGGTTTCCATGAGCTTCTGGTAATCGGAGACCGGATCGATGACTTCAACCGTCATGCCTTCAATCTTGCTCACCCCCAGTGTGTCAAGATTGCAGTCAGCAACATCGGAAATTTTGTAGGTCGAGATTTTCATTGTATTGGCGAAAAACGCGTCGGTCAGTTTCTCCGGGGCAGGGCCGCCGTTGCCGGCATTGTACTTGATGCCGAAATCGCCGTCCGGCCCGCCGGGGTTGTGGCTGGCCGAAAGAATGATGCCGCCAAATGCACCATACTTGCGAATGAGATGCGAGGCGGCGGGCGTGGAAAGAAGCCCGCCCCTGGCTGTCAGCACCCGGCCAAAGCCATTGGCCGTGGCCATGCGGATGGCGGTTTGAATGACTTCGCGGTTGTGGAATCTTCCATCTCCACCAATAACTAAGGTTTTCCCCGCAAGCCCTTGCAATGAATCGAAAATGCACTGAATGAAATTCTCGGTGTAAAGCGGCTGTTGGAACACCGTCACCTTCTTGCGCAGTCCGGATGTGCCGGGCCTCTGTCCTTCAAATGGCGTGGTCGGAATGGTTTTTATCATCTCATGCGCCTTTCAACAGCGCGCGGTAAAGCTCCGCATAGCGCGCCGCACTGCGCGTCCACGAAACATCGGATTTCATCCCCGCCTGCTGCAGCGAAGCCCATGTGGCCTTATCGGCGTAGAGGGCGCTGGTGCGCTCCAAGGCATGCTCCAGGGCTTCCTGTGTCACCGGCGAAAATTGAATCCCCGTAGCGGCATGAGCCGAAAGGGCCGCGTCATTGGCGTCGACCACCGTATCCGCCAGCCCGCCGACGCGCGCCACGACGGGCACGCAGCCATAACGCAACCCATAAAGCTGTGTAAGGCCGCAGGGCTCGAACCGCGAAGGAATGAGAATGGCGTCGGACCCCGCCTGCAGCAGGTGCGAAAGCGGCTCGTCATAGGCCGTGGCAATGCCCACCCGGCCGGGATAGCTGGTCATCGCCGCCTTGAGCGAACTCTCCAGCGCCGCATCTCCCGAACCCAGAATCGCAATCCTGCCGCCGAGTTCCATGAGTTTCGGCACGGCGCTGGCCACAAGGTCGATGCCCTTCTGCAGCGTAAGCCGGCTGACGATGCAGTAAAGCAGCCCGTCACCGCTCTCTAGGCCAAAGCGTTTCTCAATCGCCCGCTTGTTCGTTTCGCGCTTGGCCAGGTGTTTCGCCGTATAGGTCTGCGCGATGTTCGCGTCATCGGCTGGATTCCAGATATCCGTGTCAATCCCGTTGACGATGCCATGCACCACATGGCTCCGCGCCCGCAGCAGCCCATCAAGTCCCATGCCGTCTTCAACCGTCATGATTTCGTGTGCATAGGTGGGGCTCACCGTGGTGATGGCATCGCAACATTGCAGCCCGGCTTTCAGGTAGCCAACGCCGCCGAAATACTCCACCCCGTCAATGCTGAAGGCCGCCGCTGGAAGGCCAAGCGTGCCGAAGATGGATGCTGGATAGTGCCCCTGAAAGGCCAGGTTGTGAACCGTCATGATTGTTTTGGGCCCGCCGCCATAACGCGCGTAAGCCGGGACAAGTCCCGCCTGCCAGTCGTGGCAGTGAATGATCTCAGGCACGAAGTCCGCCACCAACCCCCGCCCGATCTCCGCGGCAATCGTTGCCAGCGCCGCAAAGCGCTTTGAATTGTCGGGCCAGTCCTTGCCGTCAGGTCCGAGATAGGGATTGCCCTGCCGGTCATAGAGATGCGGCGCATCAAGCACAAAAAGCTCAAGCCCCTTCGCCTTACCCCACAGCAGCCGCGCCGCCCCGCCAAAGAGGCTGTCCGAGGAATAGACAATCTCATAGTTCTCCAGCGCCGTCATCACTGCCGGATAGCCCGGCATGAGCGTAATGACCTTGACGCCCTGCTTAGCCAGCGCCGCCGGAAGGACGCCAGCCACGTCAGCCAGCCCGCCGGTCTTGACCAGCGGAAACACTTCCGATGCGACGCTGAGTATTTTCATGCCGGCAGTTTTGCGATCATCGGCTTGGTGATCAGGCAGACGCCATTTTCGGTGCGCCTGAAGCGCTTGGCGTCTGCAACCGGATCCTCGCCCACAATCAAGCCGTCGGGAATGACAACACCGCGATCGATCACAGCTTTTTTTAGCATAGCATTCCGCCCGATCTCAACATGGGGCATCACCACCGCATCTTCGACTTGCGAATAGGAATTCACCCGGACACCCGTAAACAGTAGAGAGCGCCTGAGCGACGCGCCCGACACAATACACCCGCCTGAAACCAGCGACGATACCGCCATGCCCCGCCTGCCGTCCTCGTCGTGAACGAATTTTGCCGGCGGTGTCACCTCGCCATAGGTCCAGATCGGCCAGTTGTTGTCATAAAGGTCGAGCGCAGGCAGGATGTCGCAAAGATCAAGGTTTGCCTCCCAATAGGCATCAACCGTTCCCACATCGCGCCAATAGGCGGAGGCCTCGTTGGTTGAGCGCACGCAGGATCGCGTGAAGCGGTGCGCCACGGCTTTGCCGTTCTTCACGATATGCGGGATGATGTCCTTGCCGAAATCATGGGAGGAATTCTTGTTGGCGGCGTCTTCGCGCAAAAGGTCAAGCAGGAACTGCGTGTTGAAAACATAAATCCCCATGGAGGCCAGCGCGTTGTCCGGATTGCCCGGAATTCCCGGCGGGTCCTTGGGCTTCTCGACAAAGGCAATGATCCTGTCCTTGTCGTCAACCTGCATCACGCCAAAGCCGGTTGCCTCCATGCGCGGCACCTCGAGGCAGCCCACCGTCACGTCGGCGCCCTGGTCCACATGCTGCTGCAGCATCATTTCGTAATCCATCTTGTAGATATGATCGCCCGCCAGGACCACCATGTATTGCGGGCCGTAGCTTTCGATGATGTCGGCGTTCTGGTGCACCGCATCTGCCGTGCCGTTATACCACTGGTCTTCCGAGACGCGCTGGCTGGCGGGCAGAATGTCGAAGCTCTCGTTGCGTTCCGGCCGCAGGAAGTTCCAGCCCCGCTGCAAGTGCCGGATGAGGCTATGGGCCTTGTATTGCGTGGCCACGCCAAAACGCCGGATGCCGGAATTGAGCGCATTGGACAGGGCAAAATCGATGATCCTGGACTTGCCGCCGAAAAACACCGCGGGCTTGGCCCGCCGGTCGGTGAGTTCCATCAGGCGGCTGCCGCGCCCCCCCGCCAGAACATAGGCCATGGCGTCACGGGCGAGCGGTGCGGTCCTGCGGGGTTCTGCCAATTTGTCCTCCCAATCGTTTTTTATTATGTCGCTGAAAATTCCAAAATCAAGGTCGCCATTGGCGGTAAGGTTACGATGGCCTCGGCGGGCTGCCCCGCCGTTTCCTTGGCGATGGCGATTACACTGCCGCCATTGCCCAGGCCCGTGCCGCCATAGGCCAAGGCATCGGAGTTGATTTTTTCGATCCAGCGCCCGGCCCGCGGCAGGGGAATCCCATAGCCAACCCGCGGAACCGGCGTCAGGTTTGAAATGGAAACGATGGGGGCAGCCTCGCCCGCCCAGCGCACCCAGGCGAACACCGAGTTCGTATAGTCATCGGCGATCAGCCACTGGAAGCCTTCGCCCTCGCAATCCCGGCCATGCATCGCCGGGCTGGATGTGTAATGCCTGTTCAAATCGGCAATCAGTGTTTGCACCCCCTTGTGCGGCTCAAAGCCGAGCAGATGCCAGTCAAGGCTTTTCGCTTCGCTCCACTCGTCCCACGGCGCAAATTCCTGACCCATGAACAGAAGCTTCTTGCCGGGGTAGGCCCACATGAAAGCATAATAGGCGCGAAGCCCGGCAAACTTGGCCCAGGTATCGCCACCCATCTTGCTTAAAAGCGAACCCTTGCCATGCACCACCTCGTCATGCGACAGCGGCAGCACGAAATTTTCCGTAAACGCATAGAGCAGGCCGAAGGTCAGATCGTTGTGATGGTGCCGCCGGTGAATGGGATCGCGCGACATGTATTGCAGCGTGTCATGCATGAAGCCCATGTTCCACTTGAAACCGAAGCCCAGCCCGCCGCTGTAGGAGGGCTGCGAGACGCCGGGAAACGCCGTGGACTCCTCGGCGATGGTGATGATGCCGGGATGCGTTCCATAGCACACCTCATTCATCCGCTTGAGGAAAGCGATGGCCTCAAGATTTTCGTTGCCGCCATGCTCGTTGGGAATCCACTCGCCGCTCTTGCGCGAATAGTCGAGGTAAAGCATCGAGGCCACCGCATCCACCCGAAGCCCATCGATATGATACTTCTCCAGCCAGAACAGGGCATTGTTGATGAGAAAACTCTGCACCTCGGTGCGGCCGAAATTATAGATGGCCGTATTCCAGTCCGGATGAAAACCCTTGCGCGGGTCCGCATGTTCATAAAGCGCGGTGCCATCAAAATTTGCCAGGCCAAACTCGTCTGTCGGAAAATGCGCCGGAACCCAATCAATGATAATGCCGATGCCGGCCGCATGGGCCGCATTCACAAACCGCGCAAATCCTTCCGGATCGCCAAAGCGCGAGGTCGGCGCATAGAGGCCCGTGGGCTGATAGCCCCACGAGGGGTCATAGGGATGTTCGGAAATTGGCAGCAGCTCGATATGGGTGAACCCCAGGTCGCGCACATAATTTACAAGTTCGCTCGCCAGTTCATCGTAACTTAAAAACCCGGCGCCATCTTTCTTGCGCCAGGATCCCAGATGCACCTCGTAGATTGACATGGGCGACCGCCGCGCATCCCGCGCCCCGCGCGCCTTGAGATAGTCGCCATCGCTCCATTCGAAATGGTTGACGCTTGCAACAAGGGAAGCCGTATGCGGCCGGAGCTCCGCCGCAAAAGCGTAAGGGTCGGCCTTGAGCGGCAGGCGTGAGCCATCAGCGCCAATGATTTCGAACTTGTATTTTACATCTTCATCGAGACCCGGAAGGAATATCTCCCAAACCCCCGTGCCCATGCGCTTGCGCATCACATGGCGGCGGCCATCCCAATCGTTGAAGTCGCCAATCACCGAAACCCGCTGCGCATTGGGGGCCCACACGGCGAAATGCACTCCCGTGGCGCCTTCATGGGAAATGACATGGGCGCCCATCTTGTCGTAGAGCCGCAAATGCGTGCCCTGCGCCACGTAGTAATCGTCCAGCGGCCCGAGCACCGGTCCAAATGAATAGGGATCGATGACATGCCATTGGCCCCCGGCATTGGCGGCCTCGAAGCGCAGGGGCTGGCGCTCCTTCAGCTTGACCGCACCTTCAAAGAAACCGGCATCATTGGTTTTCGCGAGATCGCCGATCTTCTCCCCGGCCAGGGTGTGGGCAGCGAGCGTTTCCGCCCCGCTGACAAAGGCCCGGGCCACAAAGCCGCGCCCGATTTTGTGCAGGCCAAGTACGGCGAACGGGTCATGGTGCTGGCCAACGACAAGTGCGTCAACTTCAGCCTTGCTTAGAACACCTGCTGCCATCGGGCACTCACACTAGTTATACGCACTATGGAATGCCGATTGAAAAGGGGCAATGGCAAATCACGCGACCGGAATGGCCCATATATCCCGGGCATAATCGCGGATTGTCCGGTCGGCCGAAAACCAGCCGAGCCGCGCCGTGTTATGGACAGCCTTCCTGGTCCAGGCCTGGCTGCTGTCGCGCCACACCGCATCTGCCTTGCCCAGGGCTTCCGAATAGGCGGCAAAGTCGGCGGTCACCATGAAGTAATCATGGTCCACAAGGCCGGCCACCAGCCCATGATAGCGGTTGGGTTCGGAAGGTGAAAATATCCCGGCGCGGATCGATTCAATCACCTGCTTCAAATGCGGCGAATGATCGATAATGTCGCGTGGCACATGGCCCGCTTTCCTAGCATCGGCCACTTCAGCCGCTGTCAATCCAAAGATGAAGACATTGTCCCGGCCCGCATGTTCGGAAATTTCCACATTCGCCCCGTCAAGCGTACCGACGGTCAGCGCCCCGTTGATCGCCAGCTTCATGTTGCCGGTACCCGATGCCTCCATCCCCGCCGTTGAAATCTGCTCGGAGATGTCGGCGGCAGGCACGATTGTTTCCGCCAGGGTGACGTTGTAATTGGGGATGAAAACCACCTTCAGCAATCCGCGCACCGCAGGATCGGCGTTGATCACTGAGCCCACATCATTGATGAGCCTGATGATCGTCTTGGCTTCCCAGTAGCTAGCCGCGGCCTTGCCGGCGAAAATCTTTACCCGTGGAACCGTGACCTGCCCGGGGTGTGCGCGGATAGAATTGTAAAGTGCTATGGTTTCAAGAATGGCCAGCAATTGCCGCTTGTACTCATGAATGCGCTTGATCTGGACGTCAAACAGCGCCGAGGGGTCTGTCGGAATGCCGGTGCGCTGCAGAATGAGCTGCGAAAGCTTCTGCTTGTTTGCCCGCTTGACCGCGGCATATTTTTCCAGAAAGCCCACGTCGTTGGCAAAGCGGTCCAGGGTTATGAGCTCTTCGGCATTGTCGAGGAACTTGGGCCCGATGGCCTCGCGCACCAGATGTGTGAGGCCCGGATTAACCTGCTGCAGCCAGCGCCGCGGCGTGATGCCATTGGTCTTGTTGTTGATGCGGCCAGGATAAAGTGTGTTCAAGTCCTTGAACACGGTTTCCTTCATCAGGCTGGAATGGAGTGCGGATACGCCATTGATGCTGTGGGTGCCGGCAAACGCGAGCTGGCCCATGCGCAGGCGGCGGCCATTGTTTTCATCAATCAGCGAAATGGCCTCGAGGAATCCGAAATCAATCATCCCTTTTTTATGCGCATCGGCGATGATGCCCGCATTGATGGCGTAAACAATCTGCATGTGGCGCGGCAGCAACCGCTCGATCAGATGCACCGGCCAGCTTTCAAGCGCCTCGGGCAACAGCGTGTGGTTAGTGTAGGCCGTGGTGGCGCGGGTAATTTCCCAGGCCTTGTCCCAGGCAATATGATGCTCATCAACCAGCAGGCGCATAAGCTCGGCGATGGCAATTGCCGGATGCGTGTCATTCAACTGGATGGCGGCTTTTTCGGCAAGGTTCAGCAGGTTGCCATACTGGCTGACATGGCGCCGGAGAAGATCCTGCAGCGACGCCGACGTGAAGAAATATTCCTGGCGCAGGCGCAGCTCCTGGCCCGCCGCGGTGGCATCGGAGGGATAAAGCACCCGCGTAATGCTTTCAGCCTGCGTCGTGTCGACCTGGGCCCCGATATGGTCACCCTGGTTGAACTGGTCGAGCTTGATGGGATCCACCGGCCGCGCATTCCACAGGCGCAGTGTGTTGACGCGTTTTCCCTTCCAACCGCAGATCGGAGTGTCAAAGGCAATTGCCAGGATTTTCTCTGACGGCTTCCATTTGTAGTTCGCCACGCCGCTAAGCTGGGCCGAGGCTTCAACCGTTCCGCCAAAGCCGATTTCAAATTCGCGCTCGCGCCGTTCAAATTCCCACGGGTTGCCGTGAACCAGCCAGTCCTCCGGCAATTCAATCTGCACGCCATCGATAATTTTCTGGCGGAACAGGCCGTGGCGGTAACGAATGCCGTAGCCGAACGCCGGAATGCCAAGGCTTGCCATGCTTTCCATAAAGCAGGCCGCAAGGCGCCCCAAGCCGCCATTGCCCAGCGCCGCGTCCGGTTCCAATGCTTCCACCAGATCGGCTTCGACGCCGAGATGCTCCAGGGCGGCCTGAAGCGTGTCGAATAGTCCGAGATTGGACGCCGCGTCGCGCAGCAGCCGCCCGATGAGGAATTCCATCGAGAGGTAGTAAACCCGCTTGCCCTGGTTCTGATAGGTCTCGCGGATGGAAACCATCCACTGCTCGATCACCCGGTCGCGCACCACCAGGATGGCGGCTTTCAGCCAGTCATGGCCGCGCGCCGAGGCGGCATCCTTGCCCACGGAAAACGCCAGCTTGTTGATGATTTCGAGGCTTAGGCCCTCAACGGTGGCCGCCTCCAGCTTTGGCAAGGACACCTCCGACGGTATAAGTGTTTCCTGTTTCGTGATCTGCACGCCGCGCCCCCAGAATAATTAACGCCAAGTGACTTATCTGCAATTTCGGCAGACTCATAGCCCCGTTTATGTTGCAGTGCAACGTGGCCTAGAGCATGGAGGGCAAAACCCGGTCCGGCGGATTGTGGCCGTCCACCCAGGTCTTGATATTGATGATCACTTTTTCACCCATGTCGATGCGCCCTTCCAGGGTGGCGGAACCCATGTGGGGCAGAAGCACCGCCTTGCTGGATTTGAGCAGCCGCGGATTGACCGCCGGCTCATGCTCGAACACATCCAGCCCGGCGCCGCCAAGTTCATTTGCCTCAAGCATGCGGGCCAGGGCATTTTCATCGATCACTTCGCCGCGCGAGGTGTTGACGATGATGGCGTCTTTTTTCATCAGTTTCAGCCGCCGTGCCGAGAGCAGATGATAGGTGGCCGGCGTATGCGGGCAGTTGACCGAGATGATGTCCATCCGCGCCAGCATCTGGTCCAGGCTGTCCCAATAGGTGGCTTCCAGTTCCTCTTCGAGCTTGGCCTGAACCGGCTTGCGGTTGTGATAATGGATTTGCAGGCCGAAGGCCTTGGCCCGCCTTGCCAGCGCCGTGCCGATGCGCCCCATGCCGATGATGCCGATGCGTTTTCCCCACAGGCGGCTGCCGAGCATCCAGGTGGGCGACCAGCCCTGCCAGGTATTGTCGCTGCCGATCACCTTGGAGCCCTCGATCAGGCGGCGCGAAACCGCCATGATCAGCGCCATGGTCATGTCGGCCGTGTCTTCGGTGAGAACCCCCGGCGTGTTGGTGACTGTAATGCCCCGCGCCACCGCTGTTTCCACATCGATGTTGTCAACCCCGGTGCCGAAGTTGGCAATGAGCTTCAATTGCTCGCCTGCCTGCATGAGAACGGCTTTATCAATACGGTCCGTCACGGTAGGCACCAATACATCGGCGGTCTTGACCGCCTCGATGAGCTCAGCCTTGCTCATGGCCTGGTCGGTTGCGTTGAGCCGCGTCTGGAAAAGCTCCATCATCCGCGTCTCAACCACCTGGGGCAGCTTCCGCGTCACGACAACAACCGGTTTGTGCTTAGTCATCGGAACGCGCTCCAGTGTTGGAAAATTGACATAAAATTAACCCAGGATGGCCAATCGTGTTAGGGGGCAAATGTTGCAGTTTCATGGGCATGATGTAGACTCATCAGGCCTGCCGCCACAATAGGGGAACGCCGCAAAACATGGCGAAGAGAAGTTCAGGAAAAAGGCAGATCGGATCCGCCCTGCTGGGCTTCGCCTGCATCGCCGTTGCGGGAGGCGTCGCCTGGTCGCTTTTTGGGCCAAAGTTTGATTCGCAGGCCAAATCCGCCGTGGATCCAACCATAACTGCTTCAATATCGCCGGAAAATACCAGCATCGGGCCTTCCGGCCTTCCGGTGCCGCGCTTTGTTTCGCTCAAGGCCGAAAAGGTCAACGTCCGCCGCGGGCCTTCAAGCGATCATCCCGTGGCCTGGGTTTTCCAGCGCAAGGGCCTGCCGGTGGAAATCGTCGCGGAGTTTGAAAACTGGCGCCGCGTGCGTGACAGTGACGGCGAAGAGGGCTGGATCCTGCAAAACATGCTGGCGGGAAAACGCACCGCCGTAGTCGCCCCCTGGCGCGGCCAGCAACTGACCCAGCTTCATTCCGCCCCCAACGAGGCAAGCTCAATTTATGCCCAGCTTGCCGCTGGCGCCATGGGCGAGGTTTCAAAGTGCAGCGGGAAATGGTGTGAAATCACCACGGGCGGCTACGACGGCTTTGTCGAGCAGGACATGCTCTGGGGCGTCTATCCCGGTGAAACGGTCAACTAGCGCCGACTCCCTTTCAGGCGGACAATAACGTCGATGCGGTCAATTTCCATGCCCTCAGGCACCGGGGGCAAACCTTTGATCTCAAGGTTTTCCGTGCCGAAATCAAATAGCCTGCCATCCTTTTCACTGTAGAAATGAAAATGGTTGGAGGTATTGGTGTCGAAATAGCTGCGGTCGCCTTCAATGGCGACTTCACGCAGCAGTCCGGCTGCCTTGAATTGATTGAGCGTATTGTAAACCGTCGCAACCGAAACGAGCACCGTTGCAGCACAGGCTTCTTGGTGGAGCTCCTCCGCCGAGACATGTCTGTCGCCGCCGGAAAACAGGATTTTGGCCAAGGCCATGCGTTGCCGCGTGGGCCTTAGGCCCGCGGCACGCAATTTCTCGGCAATCATGCCAGGTGCGTTCGTTGTCAACATCGCTGTGTGCATTACGAATTCAGTATAGTCTTTTGGGGGTGGTTTGTGCAATATCATCCGCAATTGTATGAATTCGGGGCTTTTAGCCGATACTGGACGCAGCAGATGGGACCGGAATGACTGAGCGGAAATCGAGTTTTCTTTACGATGAGCTGTTGGCCTGTGGCCGCACCGAGCTGTTTGGCCCCGGCAACGCCCAGCTTCCCCTGCCGCCCATGCTTATGTTTGACCGCATCACCCATGTCTCCGCCGATGGCGGGACCCATGGCAAGGGCCGGATCGTGGCCGAGTTTGATATCAAGCCGGACCTCTGGTTTTTCGCCTGCCATTTCCAGGGCGATCCCGTCATGCCGGGCTGCCTAGGGCTTGATGCGCTGTGGCAACTGACCGGTTTCTTTCTCGGCTGGTTGGGCGAACCCGGTCGGGGCCGCGCCCTTGGCGTGGGTGAAGTCAAGCTCAGCAACATGGTAACACCCGCAATAAAGAAGGTGACCTATGAGGTTGACATAAAACGTCTTATACTGCGCAAATTGAAGCTGGCTGTCGCTGACGGCTTGTTGAAAGCCGATGGTGAGACTATTTACACAGCAACCGATTTGAAAGTCGGCTTGTTTCAACCGGCATAATCATAGGAGACCCCCGCAATGCGGCGTGTCGTCGTCACCGGAATAGGTATCGTATCAAGCATCGGGAACAACTCCCAGGAAGTTTTGGCCTCTCTCAGGGAAGCAAAATCCGGCATCGTGAAGGCCGATGATTATGTGCGCCTTGGTTTCCGCTGCCAGGTGCATGGCGCGCCCAATTGCGATCTCGATCAGATCGACCGCCGCGCGCGGCGCTTCATGGGCGATGGCGCGGCGTGGAATTATATTTCCATGCAGCAGGCAATCGCCGATTCAGGCCTCGAAGAAAAAGACGTGAAGAACGACCGCACCGGGCTGATCATGGGATCGGGCGGCCCCTCGACCAGAACGCTGGTTGCTGCAGCCGACATTACGCGCGAAAAGGGACCCAAGCGCGTTGGGCCATTCGCCGTGCCAGCCGTCATGTCCAGCACCAATTCCGCAACCTTAGCCACGCCCTTTGGCATTCGCGGCATAAATTATTCCATCTCCTCGGCCTGCTCCACCTCGGCCCATTGCATCGGCAATGCGATGGAGATGATCCAGTGGGGCAAGCAGGATGTGATGTTTGCCGGCGGCGGCGAAGAACTCGACTGGACCCTTTCGGTTTTGTTCGACGCCATGGGCGCCATGTCATCGGGCTATAACGCCACGCCGGAGAAAGCCTCGCGCGCCTATGACAAGAACCGCGATGGTTTTGTGATCGCTGGCGGTGCGGGCGTTGTGGTGCTTGAGGAGCTTGAACGCGCCAAGGCGCGCGGCGCAAAAATCTATGCCGAACTCGTGGGCTACGGCGCCACCTCCGATGGCTATGACATGGTGGCGCCCTCAGGAGAAGGTGCGGCGCGCTGCATGCGGCTTGCCATGTCGACGGTGAAAAACAAGATCGACTACATCAACCCCCATGCCACCTCAACGCCGATTGGCGACCGGAAGGAAATCGAAGCGGTGCGCGATGTTTTCGGAAAAGACATTCCGGCCATTTCGGCAACCAAATCCCTGACCGGCCATTCGCTGGGCGCCACCGGCGTTCAGGAAGCGATTTATTCCATCCTGATGATGAAGAACAATTTCATCTGCGAAAGCGCCAACATCGACGAACTCGATCCGGAATTCGAAGATATTCCCATCCAGATGACCCGACGGGATAACGCAAAGATCGACGTGGTGATGTCCAACAGCTTCGGCTTTGGCGGCACCAACGCCTCGCTTATTTTCCAACGCTACAACGGTTGACCAGATGATTGATGGATTGATGAAGGGCAGGCGCGGCCTGGTAATGGGCGTCGCCAATGACCATTCCATTGCCTGGGGCATAGCGAGTGAACTCAGCAAGCATGGCGCGGAACTGGCCTTCACCTATCAGGGCGAAGCATTTGGCAAGCGCGTGAAGCCGCTCGCTGATTCCGTTGGCTCCACCATCCTTCTGCCCTGCGATGTTGAAGACATTGCGACAGTCGACAATGTTTTCGCCGAACTGAAGAAATCCTGGGGCAAGATTGATTTCCTCGTTCACGCCATCGCCTTTTCCGACAAGAATGAATTGAAGGGAAAATACGCCGACACATCGCGCGATAATTTCATCCGCACCATGGTGATTTCCTGCTTCTCCTTCACCGAGATTGCCAAGCGCGCGGCGGCGCTCATGCCCGACGGCGGGTCGATGGTGACGCTCACCTATGGCGGCTCGGTGCGCGTCATGCCGAACTACAACGTGATGGGGGTGGCGAAAGCCGCCCTCGAAGCATCGGTGAGATATTTGGCCGCCGACTATGGCCCGCAAGGCATCCGCGTGAACGCCATTTCCGCCGGCCCCATGCGCACCCTGGCTGGCGCCGGCATCGGCGATGCCCGCGCCATGTTCAACTACCAGAACAGCCACGCGCCGCTGCGCCGCACGATCACCCTGGAAGAAGTAGGCGGCGCCGGGCTCTACCTGCTCTCGCCGCTGTCCGGCGGCGTGACCGGCGAAATCCACAACGTCGATTCCGGCTACAACATCATCTCCATGCCAAGGCCGGAAGAGCTGCCGAACGGCATCAAGTAGTTTCATCCTAAACTCTCTCAGGCTTTTCTTTCTCATCATGCCCGCACTTGATGCGGGCATCTTCTTTCGGCAACAGAGAAGATGGCCGTGTCAAGCACGGCCATGATGAGATGTGGAGTATGGGGTGAAACGGATTCTTCGCTTTTGGACCAATAATGTAATTCACTTTTCAATCAGCATCAGGCACAGCTTCGCCCTTGGTGAAAACGGTTATGCCGTTTCCGGGATAGAGAAGCGAAGGGTTGCGTGGAC
>JAUXUN010000012.1 GCA_030680855.1 Aestuariivirga sp. | reverse complement strand
GTCCAGATCAAACGAATAGAACAGTTGGCCCTGGTCCTGATTGCGCCGCCCCATCATGGCCCGTCTCCGCCCTCGTTTCCCTGTGAGCAACGGAATCACTGTTCGGCGGCAAATTCAAATGCTTTCTGCAACAAAATCGGCTAATAGCGGAAATGCTTTGAATGGCTAGTTTGTCCACTCAGAGCTTGCTCCACAGGCAACAGGGAGGGAGTTGATGGTCATTCCGGCAGCCCTGCAAGGCGATAGGCGTCAAACCACCGCTGCGCATCGTCCGGATTCTTGAATGGCTGACTTTCAATCCATTTGCTGATCCGCCAATGGGGACTGGTAGAAAGAAACAGTTTTGCTTCCTCCTGGGCCTCTGGAACGCGGCCCAAAGCTGCTAGGGCCGCAGCAAGAATCCGCCGCGAGGCGGTCCTATAGGTTTCCTCGCGGCGCAAAGTTCGGGCCGCGTCCTCATATTGGCCATTGGCAAATTGGGCGAAGCCCAGGTTCCAGTAATACCAATGGGGCGGGTGCGGATTGAGGCGCAACGCCCTTTCGGCACATTGCACACCCTGCTGAGGCTCTCCAATGAGGGGTTTGAAATCGGCAAGCATTGCCAGAGCGTCGGCATTGTTGGGATTCAACCGAATGGCGGTTTCGCAATGAGCCTCGGCTTCATCCCAGCGGCGCTCGTAGGACAGGACAAATCCCAAAGCCCAGTGGGCACCGGAATCATTTGGATCGAGTTCCACGGCGCGCTGGGCATGGGCGATGGCATTTGGGCGGTTTGGCTTCTCCGGTTCTCCCCAATGGAGCCAGTTATGCACAAGTGCCATCGCCAAGCGCCAGTGAGCCTCGCAATAGCCGGGATCAAGTGCAATAGCGTGTTCGAGGAATGACTGCACAATATGAGTTGACGCCTTGTTTTGTGCCCATAAGGTTCGCGCTCGTATACACAGGTCGTAAGCCTCAATGTTGGAGGGTCGGTAGCGCTCCACAACTGGGAAAGCAGCAAGCTTGCCGGTGATTGCCTCCACCACACGGCGTGCGATTTCGTCCTGCACTACAAAGATGTCTGCGAGGTCATTGTCAAAGCGTTCAGCCCAAACATGATTGCCGCCGCCTGCCGCATCAATCAGCTGAACATTGATGCGCAAGCGTTGTGCTGACCGCCGTGCACTGCCTTCGAGGATATATTTCACACCAAGAACCTGGGCGATCTCGCGTACATTAGTCGGCTTGTCCTTGTAAGCAAAGGTAGAATCTCGGGCGATGACAAAGAAACTTGGTACATTCGAGAGGTCGGTGATGATGTCTTCAGTAAGTCCATCGGTAAAAAACTCCTGCTCGGGATCGCTGCTGAGGTTGCGGAATGGCATCACTGCAATCGATGGCCTTCCGATTGCCGCGGCTGCCGGTGGCTCCGCCGCTGTGGCCGCAGGGGCAGCCTCAAGGGCCGCTTCCTCGAAGACATAGCCGCGCCGCGGTACAGTCCTGATCGCTGAGGCGGCCTTACCGAGTGCGCGCCGCAATTCGCCGATACATTGCGTCAGCGAGTCCTCGCTGACGGTGACATCCGGCCATATGGTGTCGAGGAGTTCTTCCTTCGGCATCACCCTCCCGGCATTCGTAACCAGGCAGGCCAGGAGATGAAAAGCCTTCGGCCTGAGGTCTACAGCACCGCTGCCATCACGAAGAACGCCCCGCTGAAGGTTGAGCGTGAAACCGGCAAAAGCATATTCGCGCGCGCTGTCCAAGTGCCTGCCTTGCCTAATCTTTCGGAAATCCTTCGGTTGTCTTTCAGGACTTTAGCTTCTCCGCCGGGCAGATTCCACCGTCATGAAAAGCAGCAACCCTGGAGGACAAAATGATCCCGCTTTATTCCATCCCTGAACAACGGGTCCCGGGCGCGGCGACGGCGCATCGAAACCCGCTCACAGCACTTGCCCTGCGCATGGCGTTCAATTGCAGAAGGTGGTTAAAAAACCGTCGCGAACTTCGTGATCTCGACAGCGACCAGCTGCGCGACGTGGGTCTTAGCCGGGAAGCGGTGGAACAGGCCTGCAGGCTAAATCTGCTGCGGCAGTGAAATTCCCCGCCTTTCGTACAAGCGAAGTCCGCTCTGGGTCATAAGCGCAATTTCAAATTGAGACACTGCCGGCCGGTTTTACTTGATCAGTCCCGACAGCGCCTTGAATTCCGGGGTTCCGGCCTTGCCCAGCAGCTCAAACACCGCCATTTCGGTATTGATGACTTCAATCCCCGATTGCCCCATGCGGGCAAGCGCCAGCGCAACCGAAGACTCTGCCCGCGATGACACCGCATCGGCCACCACAAACACCCCAAACCCGGCCTGGGCCAGGTCGATGGCCGTTTGGGCCACGCAGACATGGGCCTCAATCCCGGCGATAATCACCTGCGGACGGCCGCCATCATGATGCGCGGTAAAATGCTTGCGCAAGCCGTCATCGCGCCAGCACGAGAACGACGATTTCTCAAAAACCGGCGCATTGCCAATCTCTTGACCCAAAATCTCAACCGTATGGCCCAAGCCCTTGGGATATTGCTCGGAAACCGCAACCGGCACATCCAGCGCCTTCGCCGCTTTCAGCAGGATTTTCGAGCGCTCCACAACGCCGTTCCCCGCCGCCATCACGGGCAGCAGCCGTTCCTGCACATCGACAATCAGCAGCGAAGATTTGGTGGCGTCAATCAGCATCAAACCAGCCCCGCCACCTTCATCCCGAACGCATACACAAAAGCCACCTCTTTCAGCCGGTCAAAGCGCCCCGAAGCGCCGCCGTGGCCGGCGCCCATGTTGGTTTTGAACAGCAGCAGGTTGTCATTGGTCTTGAGTTCGCGCAGCCGCGCCACCCATTTCGCCGGCTCCCAATAGGTGACCCGCGGATCGGTCAATCCGCCGACCGCCAGAATATTGGGATAGGCCTTGGCCTCCACCCGGTCGTAAGGCGAATAGGCGGCAATCGCCTCATAGGCCGCCTTGTCCTTGATGGGATTTCCCCATTCCGGCCATTCCGGAGGCGTCAGCGGCAGCGTGTCGTCAAGCATGGTGGAGAGCACGTCAACGAACGGCACATCCGCCACAATGCCTTTGAACAGTTCCGGCGCCATGTTGGAAACGGCCCCCATCAGCATGCCGCCGGCACTTCCGCCCTGTGCCACGATATTGCCCTTGGCTGTGAAGCCCGATCTGATCAGGTGTTCGGCGCAGGAAATGAAATCGCGGAATGTATTGTTCTTGTGTTCCAGCTTGCCTGTCTTGTACCAACGCCGCCCCTTTTCCTCGCCGCCGCGGACATGCGCGATGGCGTAGATAAAGCCGCGGTCAACCAGCGACAGGATGTT
Organism: Aestuariivirga sp.; assembly: GCA_030680855.1. Classification (GTDB taxonomy): domain Bacteria; phylum Pseudomonadota; class Alphaproteobacteria; order Rhizobiales; family Aestuariivirgaceae; genus Aestuariivirga. Next base: position 20,328 of record JAUXUN010000012.1, on the reverse strand, counting down.
GGTGTTGAAGCCCGCCGGAATGCTGATGCCGTAGGAGCCATAGCCGTAAAGCCAGAGCGGTGCTGAACCATCAAGCGGGGTTGATTTCCGGTAGAGCAATGTCACAGGAATGAGCTCGCCGTCATGGGCCAAAGCCTGCACCCGCCGCGTCACGTAATTGGCAGGTTCATGCCCGCTTGGCACTTCCTGCGTCTTGCGCAGAACGCGGCTGCGATCCCGCATGTTGTAGTCGTAAACCTGCGACGGCGTGGTCATCGAGGAATAGGAAAAGCGCAGGATATCCGTGTCGTATTCCCGCATCTCGCCGAAGCCCAGCGAATAGGCCTCTTCATCAAAGGCGATGCTGTGTTCCTCCCCCGTTTTCATGTCGCGCACCACAATACGCGGCAGCGCGTTCTCGCGCTCCATGCGGACAAGCCAGTTCTTGAGCACAATCGTCCCGACAATCAGGCAGCCCTCCCGGTGCGGAATCAAATCGATCCAGTTTTCCGGGCGGGGATCAGCCACCGGTGCGGTCACGATCTTGTAGTCTTCGGCGCCGTCCGCATTGGTCTTGATGATGAACTGGTCAATCCAATGCTCAATGTCATACTCAAGCCCGGTCTTGCGCGCCGCGATCAGCTTCGGCGCATCCAGCGGCCGCGCCGCGTCGATGATCCAGTTTTCGCTCGTATCATGGTCATGGCTGCTGATGACGATGAAGTGCTCCGAATTGGTCTTGCCGACGCCGGAAAACAATCCGGTGTCCTTTTCTTCATAGACCAGACGGTCGCTCTCTTGGGGTTGCCCAAGAATATGATGATAGGTCTTCAGCGGCCGGTGGTTTTCATCTTGCACCGTATAAAAATAGCTCTTCCCGTCAGCCGCCCAAGTGGCTTCACCGGCGGTATTCTGCAAGATGTCCGCATGGTCTTGGCCCGTTGCCAGGTCGCGCACCCGTAATTCATAAAACTCCGAGCCCTTGTTGTCGAAGCTCCATGCCGCCAAAGAATGATCCGGTGAAATCGCTATGCCGCCGAAGCGGAAGTATTCGGTGTCCTTGCTCAGTTCATTGCCATCCAGCAAAAGCTGTTCCGGCCCAGACATATCGCGAAGTTTGCGGGCAAAGCGCGGCTGCTGTCCGCCGGTGATGTAGGACGAGTAATAGGAAAAGGCCCCGTCCGGTGCCGGAACCGATGAGTCATCCTCCTTGATGCGGCCCTTCATCTCGGCAAACAGGGTGTCCTGCAAAGCCGTTGTGTCCGCCATCACCGCTTCATGATAGGCATTTTCGCCTTCCAGCACGGCGCGGATGTCCTGCGGCAAGAGTGATGGATCATGCATCACCTCCTGCCAGTTCTCGGCCTTCAGCCAATGGTAGTCATCGCGCTTCTCAAAGCCATGCCAGGTTTCAATACGGGGGCGCTTCTCCGCTATGGGCGGCTTCACATTCGCGATGCTCATTCTTATGCCTTGCCGGAGTTAAACTTGAGTGCCACACCATTCATGCAGTAGCGCAGGCCCGTGGGATCTGGCCCATCGGGAAACACATGGCCCAAATGCCCGTCGCATTTGGCGCAGCGCACTTCGGTGCGCGTTGAAAACCACGACTTGTCCACATGCTCGCTCACCGCCTCCGGCGAGGTTGGCGCGTAATAGCTGGGCCAGCCTGTTCCGGAATCATATTTGGTGTTGGACGGGAATAAATCCGCCCCGCAGCCCGCGCACTTGTACATGCCGGTTGCTTTCTCCTTGTTGAGCGGGCTGCTGCCGGCCCGTTCCGTGCCGTGCTCGCGCAATACGCGGTACTGTTCCGGCGTCAATTCCGCCCGCCACTGGGCATCGGTTTTGCTGATTTTGTCTGCCATGATGAACCTTGTTTGGAATTTGGGATTTCTGAAGCCAATGTGGGGCTTAGGCCCGGTCAAGGGAAGTCTCAACTGCGTGATAATTTAACCCGCCCTTAACCATAAAGCCATGGAAACGCCGCGCCCTCTGGCACACTCCGCCGCAATTAAGCAAGTTTACAAAGGTCCCCGTCATTGTTTGGCAGACGGGATAGGGAGCGTTTGAAGCATTATGGGTGAATCAGCCACCTGGCAGAGCGATGAAGGAATCGCACCCAGGTTGCATATGAGCCGCCAAGGATCAGGGCAGATGAATGTTCTGGACGAAGTCGGTGGGGAGATGATCCCGAACCGCCGCATAACGGCGGATTCCTTCCGTTTGCTCATCGCCAGGCTTAAAAAAAAGCCCGCCTTCGCCCAATCCGAACTCCTGCCAGAACCAGCAATCATTGAACAGATTGAAATAGTTGAGGAAACGGTCGCTTTGGCGCCCGTTGCCGAGAATGAGCAGCCGAACGATCTTGCGTCGCAGGACATCGAATTTGCCCTGCCCAGGGTTGCCGGGAAAAAGCCCTGGGCCTGGCTCACGCCCGCCGATCCCGTCGAAGCCACGATCTTTGATCCGCTGCCCGAAGCCGAAACCCCACTGCAGGCTGCTGAAGAATCAATGCCTGCCGCTGAGCGCGAGCCATGGCGGGAAATTCCCTTTGAAGAACTTTTTGCCGCTCCCGCGATCATTGAGCCCGAACCTGAAGCAGTCAAAGCCGAACCGGAAGTGATTTCGGCTGAGTCCGAAAATCCTTCTCCCGAACCCGTGGCAGTTCTGCCAGAGCCAGAACTGGCAATGCTTGAGCCCGAAATAGCCCCGCCCGAATCCGTCGAGGTTTTGCCAGAGCCGGAACAGGCAATGGCCGAACTTGAATTGGCGCCGCCCGCGCCTACAGCCGTTACAGCGGAACCCGAACCGGCAACGATTGAATTCGAAACAGCTTTGCGCGAACCAGTAGCAGATTTGCCGGAACCTGAACTGGGGGCGTTAGAACCCGAAGCAGCTTTGCCCGAGCCAGTAGAAGTTATACCGGAACCGGAAATGGCAGCGGCTGAACCCGTTATCGCTTCACCCGAACCCGAAATTGCCGTGGCCGAGCCTGCCGTGGTTATCCCCGAACCGGAAATCATTGCCCCCGAACCGGTGGCAGTTGCGCCCGAACCTGCTGCCGTTGCCCCTGCACCTGAAATTGAAAAGCCGAAGCCCGCCGGCGAAAAGCCGTCCCTCCGCCGCAAATCCCCGGCCGGGAAAGCAAAATTGGGTGATGACCTTTTGCCCCTATCAGGCATGGTGGTTCAGGGCATCGGTGAAGTTTCCAAGGCGATCTTCACCACGCCCTCACCGGTTGACCGTTCCGCCTTTCTGGCCGAGGTTGCCGCACTGGCCGCCGCCGATGCGGCATGGGAGAAAACCAAGGCCGATCTTCCATTGATCATTGCCGATGCGGTTGCCAAGCCAAAGCCCCATCTGCGGCGCGTCAAGCCGGCCGATGATCCCTTCGCCAAGCTTGCGCCCGAAGAGTCCGTCCACAAGCCGGTCGAGGAAAACACCGATGACGACGCCGGCGAACTGGCCCGCTCGCTGCTCGACATGATGCTGTCAAATCCTAATGCCGGCCAGCCCCAGGAGCGGGCCCTTGCCGCCGATGCCCTGTTGAAGCTCGTGCCGCGCATTCCCTTGAAGGCGCTGGTCACCGTTGTTGACCGTATCTCCATCATGGAATCCCCGCCCCATCTCCTCGTCTCCAAGCTCATCAATGATCCGCGCATCGAAGTCGCAGGCCCCCTGCTGGAGCTCTGCAATCACATCAGCGACCAGGTTCTGGGCAAGGTCATAGCCACCGGGCAGGTGAGCCTGATGCGCCTGATTGCGCGCCGCCGCAGCATTTCGGCAACACTGGGCGACCAGCTCATTGAATTTGATGATCCATCGGTTGTACTGACCCTGGTCCGCAACAGCGGCGCCAACTTCTCGCATCACGCTTTTCCCCGCCTGGCCGATCATGCCCAGCGCCACCATGCCCTTCTGGCGCCCCTTGCAACCCGCCCCGATTTGCCCGCTCCCATTGCCTTTGAACTCTTCTGGTTCGTGCCTGCTGAGCTCCGGCGCTACCTCCTGTCGCGCTTCCTTACGGATTCGGAAACCCTGACCAAGATCCTGAAAATCACCCACGCCATGGGCGGCGGCGAGGAGGGGGCTGAAACCAAGTTCCCCGACCGCGAGCAGATTGAAGCCTTTGTTGAGTTCCTGAATGCCGGGAAGCTTCCGGAGGCGGCCAATCTGCTGGCCGAGATTGCCGCGATTCAAGCGGACAATGCGGCGCGGATCATTGCCGATGCCAACGGCGAGCCCCTGACAATCGCCCTCAAGGCCATCGGCACCAACCGCGTCCGCTTCGGCGAAATCATTGACATTCTCAAGGCTTCAGACTTCGGCATTCTTGACGCGGCCCGCAGCACGGTGGAACTGCAGAACATTTTTGACTCCATGTCCTTCAACAAGGCCCGCGTCCTGCTCACCTATTGGGACTGGGCCGTCTTGAAATCAGGCCCCTACGCCCCAGCGAATTGAGCAACCGGCCGGAAAACTCGCCTCCCTCAGTCCAAGACACAGCGTGGTGGCGGCTCAGGCCGCGAGAAACATGGCGATCTCTTCCCGGAACCGGCGCCAGCAGGGATCTGATTCCAGAACCAGATGATTCTTCCCCTCAAGGCACACAAAACGGGCCCCCGGAATGCCTGCCGCCATTTTCCGGCCTTCCTCAAACGGCTGCACCGCATCGTCCCGGCAATGCAGGACCAGAGTGGGCATGGTGATCTCCGGAAGAAGGCTTTGCACGTCAATCCAGTCCGACACCAGCCGGATGCGTACGGCATTTTCCGGAGATGTCGTGCTGCGCTGCAGGTCATTGAACCAGCGCATCTGCTCAGGCGTGCCTCCGGGCACAAAGAGCGAGGTGTAGATCTGGCGGAACGCCGGATTTTCCTGGCCCCAGCCTGTGCGCATGAGGGTGATCATGGCATCGGACTGCGCAATGACGGCCGGATCGCCCCGCAGCCGCTTCCCGCGGGCAAAACCGCCATAAAGCACCAGCTTGCTCACCCGCTCCGGATGTCTGGCGGCGTAGGCAATGCTCACCGCACAACCCTGCGAGGCGCCAAAGAGGGCAAAGCGCTCGAGCCCCGCCGCATCCACCACCGCTTCAAGGTCGCGCACGAAGGCCTCGAAGGAAATCTCATCGGCGTCCCAGTCTGACAGGCCGTTGCCGCGCGCATCATAGCGGATCAACTGGTGTTCGCTGGCCATCCATTTCAGCAGATGGCTCCACACCGGGCTGTCCCAGTCATATTCCAGATGGTTCAGCCAGTTGCCGGCTTTCACCAGAGGCGGCCCGCTGCCAACCTTGGCATAGGCAACGCGCACACCGTCTGCGGAAACGCAGAAATTGATTTCTTGGCGAAGCCCGGTTGTGGCCTCCGGGGCGTCCTGCGGAGTGTCGTGCTCAAGCTTCGCCTCGCCGGCAAAACGGTAGCCCTTGCGGGGAATGGTCTTGATCAGCTTCTGTGCGGCACCGCTGTCGCCGACAGCCCTTCGCGCCGCGTTGATGCGGCTGGTGAGAGTTGAGAGCGAGACAACGCGCCCCTGCCACACGGTGTCAAACAGCTCTTCGCTGCTGACGACCCTGTCCTGATGCTTGATGAGATGGAACAGCAGGTCAAAAACCTGCGGCTCAACCTCTACAAGGCTTGACCCCGACCGCAATTCGCGGCGCCCGGCATCCAGCACATAGCCATCAAAGCAGTAAGACACGCAAAACTCCTCTGCCCCCAGGCGCGCCTTCTAGCGCGTCAATCAAGCGTTTCTCAAGCACTAATCAGGCCCGCCCTGTAGGCTCGGGACGAGGCGGTGGCCAGGCAGCGCTCCATGAACCGGGGACCGTACTGCGCCAGCCAAGGATATCATGATTTTGCCAAGGCCATGGCCTCATCGGATTGCGCCTGCTGCTGCCGCCACCGGGCAGGCGGCAGCCCGAACTCCCGCTTGAATGCCCGGCTGAATGCTTCTTCTGATTCATAGCCAGCCATATGTGCCAGTTGAGCGATCGTCTTGCGCGTCTCCTTGAGGTGGAGCTGCGCGGTGCGCAGCCGCCATTGGGTGAGATAGCGGATCGGCGGGGTGCCCACGAGCGTGGTGAAACGGTCAACGAAAGCGCTGCGCGACAGGGCAACTTCCCTGGCGAGGGATTCAGCCGACCATGGCGCGGCGATCCGCTGATGAATGAGTGCCAGGGCCCGTCCAATCTGCGGGTCCGACAGTCCCCGCAGCCAACTGCTCTCGCGGTCATCAAGGGCAGAGGCATAGTTGCGCACCGCCTCGACCAGGAGCAGCTCCGAAAGCCGCGACAGGAGAGGCGATGAGGCAAGCCGCCCTTCTGTCAGTTCGCTGGCGGCAAACCGCATGGAGCTCTCAATCCAGTCGCGCGACAGGCCTGCCCGGACATCCAGCTTGAGCAGCCTCGGCAGTGCGGCGATCAGCGGATTGTAGAGTTCCTCGCTGGCCAGGAACCCGCACATCAAATGGGTTCCGGCTCCGCCGCCGCCATGAACGACGCGAGCCAGTCCGCCATCCGGCGCCAATTTAACCAGTTCGCTTACCGGAACTGACTTGAGCCCGGGTTCGCTGGAAAGGGTATGAGTGTCGTTGCGGGGCAGGAGAACGACCTCGCCGGAGTTAACCGTAATGGCGGGTTCGCCCTCGACGGCAATGCAAAGATTCCCGGCGATGACAAAATGGTAGCAGATGATCTGCGCCGGCAAAGCCAAGAAGGTGCTGCAGTGCTCGGGCTTGAGCTGGGCAAGCACGCTCCACGGCGCGGTGAAACGCGCGTCGAGGAAAAGTCCGCCGGTCAGGCGGACTGAGCGCAGAACTTCAGAAATTGCATCCATTGTCACTGTCTTCCTTCAGATTTGGACGAACAGTCATGCCAACTGGCGGGGCGGTCATTCACCAGGTTGGCGGGTCCAGCTATCACCCCGGCCATGAATACAGACGTCAACCACCGGAACGCACCAAGTATGCAGCATCTTGTCCTCCATGGACATATGGCGCTTGCGCAAGCCGCGCCATTAGGGCCACCCGGTCAGGGTGCTGTCTGGAGTCATTACTCTTGCCGTGTTTGGCGGCGCAACAAGATTAAGATCTGGGGTCAGGCTGAAATGAAAACCGTTTGAGTTCCCTTTGCCGCCCCAGCGGCTTTCTCAACCGCCGCCTCTGGCGCGTGAATCAAGGGTTTCTCAAGGAAAAATCAAGCCCGTCTCAAAGCCTTTGGGGGGAAACGGCGACTATACCCCACGCCATGAACCGGGCCGGCAGGCCCAAAAAGTTAAAGGACTGAATTATGACCTACAACACTTCTGTGACCGATACATTGGATGACCACATGCTGGACGATGCCAGCATCATGGGCGGCCGCGGCGCGGACACCGTTTTGGACATGCCTGGATTGCCGCTTGCGAACCGCAAACTGCCAGCCAGACAAGCCCGCGCTTCAGCTGACCATGATGGCATCAAGGCCTTCATGCTGGATTTCACCGCTTCAGCTGCGAAGAACGAAACCGGCGAAAGCCACATGAACAATGCCCAGGCCACGAGAGATTTCCTCAATGCGGCTTCCTTTCTTGCTCGAAAGTAACCGGACCAGGAACTGCCAACGCTTGCCCGGTCCGCCACTTATCACTGATGGATGAACCATGACATATTACATTTCTGGCACCCACCGCTCCGGCCCGATGCCACGCCCAATGGGCCGCGTTTTCAGGGCCATGGCATTCCGTCCCTGGCAATTGTTGGTCAGGCGACTGGCAAGGCGGAAAACCTGGTTCTTGCTGTCTGCGCTGGACGATCATCTTCTCAATGATATCGGCATTTCGCGGGGCGAGATCGACCGCGTCGCGAGCGATTCCGCTGGCGACGACTGCATCGCTGACAGGGCGGGGCAACCAGCATCCAAAACAACCCAACTCAACCCAAGGAGAACGACCATGACGTCAAAGACCACAACTTCGCAAAAGCCAGCGCGCACCCCCGTTGCCATGAACGGCGTCGATACGCCAACGCTGCTCGCAACGATCAATGCCGTTGGCGCCCAGCCTGAACTTGCCAAGTTCCAGTTCCGCGCCCGGAGCCGCTGGATTTCCGGCACCCACAGCGAGAGCACCATGCACGGCTACTTCGGCGCCGGCGGCGAACACAAGCACAAGGCTGCCTACAAGGCGGAAGGCGATCATCCCGCCGTTCTGTGCGGCGCCGATAACGGGCCCACGCCCGTGGAGTGGGTTCTGCACGCGCTTGCCTCCTGCCTGACCGCCGGCATCGCCAACATCGCGGCGGCGCGCGGCATCAAGCTCAGGAAAGTGGAGTCGACGGTCGAGGGCGACATTGATCTGCGTGGCCTCCTGGGTCTCTCGGACAAGGTCCGCAACGGCTATCAGGGCATCAGCGTCTCGTTTGACATTGATAGCGATGCGAGCCCCGAGCAGCTGCAAAAAGTCATCATGCAGTCAAAGGCGCGCTCCGCCGTCTTCGACGTCATCACCAATGGCGTACCGGTTCAAATCAAGGTCAAGACACCGGCTCTGGCCTGAGGTGCGGGGCCCCGGCAACGCCCGGGGCCCCGCTTCGATTCCCCATTTCCAGGATTCATCTATATGCGCAAGACTGATGTCATTATCATCGGCGGCGGCCAGTCAGGCCTTGTCATGAGCCGAAATCTCACGGCGCTTGACGTTGACCACGTCGTCCTGGAGCGTGGCCGCATCGGCGAACGCTGGCATTCCGAGCGCTGGCATTCGCTGCACCTGCTGACGGCAAATTCCAATAGTGCCCTTCCGGGCCTGACACACAGCGACAGGAATCCCGAGGCCTTCATGCCGGCCCGTGAATTCGCCTCCTATCTTGGGTCCTACGCGCAGGAGATCGCCGCTCCGGTCATCGGCAATGCCACGGTGACCGCGGTCGAACGGGAGGGCTGCGGCTATCGCGTCTCGACTGACACCGGCCAGTGGCACGCGCGCGCCGTGGTGGTTGCGACCGGGGCTTGCGACTTGCCGTTTCGGCCTGCAATGGCTGATGCGCTGGCACCCTCCATCTTTCAGATGGCTCCGGCGGAATACCGCGAGCCGGGGCAGCTCCCGCCAGGCGGCGTTCTGGTGGTCGGCGCATCGGCCACGGGCATCCAGCTTGCCGAGGAAATTCACGCCTCGGGGAGGCTGGTTACCCTTGCGGTAGGCGGCCACACCCGGGTGCCGCGCCGCTACCGCGGGCGCGACATCTATGCCTGGATGGACACCATAGGCATGCTTGACGACCCGGCGCTCGAAAACGGCAACCTCGATGCCGCGCGCCGCCAGCCGTCGCTGCAACTGGTGGGCGGCGCAGCACCTCGCGATCTCGACCTGGGGGTCTTGCGCGCCCAGGGCATTCGCCTTTTCGGCAGGTTGGCGGGGCTGGACGACACCAGGGCCAAATTCGCCGATGACCTGGAACTCACTACCGGGGCTTCGCATGTCCGCCTGCAGCGCATTCTGAAGCGGATCGATGATTTCATCAGCGACAGCGTATATTCAGCACCTGTGGCAGACTCTGCGGCGCGGGTTCCATTTCTCGCCACTGGTGATGCGCTGACGCTCGACTTGCAGCGCGGGGGGATAAGCACAGTCATCTGGGCCACCGGCTACATCCGCCACTATCCCTGGCTCAAACTGCCAGTCCTCGATAGCTGCGGCGAGATCATCCACCGTGGCGGCGTGGCTGCCGTGCCCGGCCTTTATGTGCTTGGACTGACCTTCCTGCGCCGCCGGCGCTCGTCCTTCATCGACGGCTGCGGACTCGACGCGGAAGACCTGGCGCCTGACATCAAGGCCCACCTCAATCTGTCGGCAAGACAGGTGGCGTGATGGGATATTACCCAATACAATAAGCACTTGGGCGGTTATTCTCGCGATACGTTAAAGGAACCCACGATATAGTGTATTGAGAAGAATAGACTAAGTAGTATATCAAGCTATTTAGCGTGGGGGATTCTCGATGGCCGATGTCTTGGAAGCAAAGCGGAGTCTGGTCGATCTCACGGCGGAAATCGTGGCGGCCTATGTCGGCAAGAACACGGTTGCACAAGCCGAACTGCCAAAGCTCATAGGCGAAGTTCACCGGGCTCTCTCGGGTGCCGTCAGCCAGCCCGCCGCCCGCGAGGAGCGGGCGGACATAAAACCGGCGGTCACGATCAAGAAATCCCTCACCGCCGACTATCTCATCTGCATGGAAGACGGCAAAAAATTCAAATCCCTGAAGCGCCACCTGCGCAGCCACTACAATCTCTCGCCCGAACAGTACCGGGAGAAGTGGGGCTTGCCGGCCGACTATCCCATGGTAGCGCCTAACTACGCCCAGGCCCGCTCCAGCCTTGCCAAACGCATGGGGCTTGGCCAGCGAAAAAGCCGGAAATGACCACTTCCATAATTGTCGGTCCTGACTCTTGCGGATCACCGGGCGTCGATTCATAAAGAAATGACCGAATCGGCCAACGATTCGGATGTTAGGGGCGGCGATTAAGTTGAAATCTGCAAGCACGGTTTTCCGGGCACAACTCATTGTGCCTGAACAGCGAACGCTGTTCGATTACTGGACTCAAAAATCCGGTAGCCGCGCCATGCCGTGCCGCGCCGATATCAACCCCGCCCACATTCCCCGCGTCCTCTCCGGCATCAGCCTGGTTGACGTGAGCTCCGACAAGGCGCGCTGCCGCATCAGGCTGGCCGGCACCAGACTCCGTGAGATCTATGACCGTGAAATCACCGGGCTTTTCATTGAGGATCTGGATTGGGGCGACAAGCACGACTACTGGATTGCCGCCTACCGCCGCACCATCGAGGAGGGCAAGCCCACTCAGGGCGTGGTCCGCGGCCCGCGCACCCACAAGGAACATCTGGTGCAATACTGGCTGAAACTGCCGCTCGCCAGCGAAACCGGCGAAGTGGGCATGCTGCTCTGCTACGACTATTTCCAATCGGCGTCCGAAGATGCCCATATGCAGGTCATGGCGGCGCTGGGCTGATGACTCTGAAGAAAGTTTAAATCTTCACGGAACCACGCGGCTCTGGCGGCGTTCAACATTGTTGCCCCGCTGAGTCCAGCTTTATTGCCGGATTATAAGCACTTCTTCGGCACAATATCGCCCTGAATCTGGTAGCAGACTGCCCGTCAGAGGCACTCGTGAATCACTGAACCATAACCCATTCAGTTGAAGAAGGAGAGAACCATGAACCCCGTAGTACACTTTGAAATGCCCGCCGAAAACCGCCAGCGCATGGCAGAATTCTATTCCAAGACTTTCGGCTGGAAAACCCAGATGCTGGGCAAGGACATGGGAAACTATGTGATAGCCACCACCACCGAATCCGACGAGAAGGGTCCAAAAAAGCCTGGCGCCATCAATGGCGGCTTTTTCACCAAGAGTGATGACATGCCGGCGCAGTATCCATCGGTTGTTGTCGCGGTTGATGACATCAACGATTCCATGAAGAAGGTCATGACGGCCGGTGGCAAGGTGTTGGGTGATCCCACGGAAATTCCCGGCGTTGGGCAGTATGTGTCGTTCTTCGACACGGAAGGCAACCGCGTCAGCATGTTGCAGCCCGACCCGCGCACATCAGTCCGGCCACACTGACCACTGTAAATCTGCCGCTTCGGCGATTAAGGCTCAGTATCGCAACAAACGATGCTGAGCCCTTCGATTGTTGGAATTAAAATACATATTAGGTATTGATTCCTCAATTGACATCTGCTAGCTCTCTTCCATCAGGAGAAAAGCAGCCATGGCCAAAGCCCGCCGTTCCGAACAAGCGCCCGCCTTCAACGAGAATGAAAGCCCGCTTTACCGGCTTTTCAGCCGGAAAGATTCCAGCGGCAGGTCGATGATTTCCGAATTTCAGTTTGCGGCTGGAGAGCGCCTAAGGGTGGACTACGAGCGGGCCTATTTCGAGCCGCGCATCACCTCGTCCTGGGAAGGCGAGCGGACCGGCGCCAGAAACTACAGCGCCCTCAGTGACAACCGCATTGCCTCGCTTTCCGATAGCGCCATCGATGCCCGCAACAGGGTTCACAACGCCTTTGATGCCGTGGGGCCAGAGCTTTCCGGCATACTCTATTACATGTGCTGTCTGGCGGGCGGATTGGAGCAGGCCGAACGGATGCTCAACTTGCCCCAGCGCAGCGGCAAAGCCGTTCTGGCAATTGCGCTGACCCGCCTTGCCCGCCACTACCGCCTGATCAAGCCGCCGGAACGCAGTGCCGCAAACTCGGATTTCGCCCATTGGGCCCTGGCGGATTTCCGTCCGCGGATTATGCCGCAAGAACTTGGCGCGCATCAGCCTTGATACGGGCCACCATGGAAGCAAGACCGTTTGAGCGCTGCGGCGTCAGGTGATCTTTCAGGCCGAGTTTCGCAAAGATGGCATGCGCGTCAAGCGCCAGAATCTGCGCCGGCGTCTTGCCGGAAAAAATCATGAAGGTAATGGCAATCAGGCCCTTGACGATGAGGGCATCGCTGTCGCCGGTGAAGGTCAAAACCGCGCCATTATGCTTGGCGTGAATCCAAACCTGGCTGGCGCAGCCGCTGACCTTGTATTGCGGGTTACGGAACTTTTCATCAAGCGGCGGCAACAGCCTGCCAAGCTCAATAACATAGCGGTAGCGCTCTTCCCAATCGTCGAGAAGCTCGAAATCAGCCTGCAGGTTTTCGATGGTATTGGTGCTCAAGGCCAACCTCCGGGAGAAACAGTCTCTTCCAAAGATAGGCGCTGGCTAAGCAATTCTCAACTGGTCTTGGCTTTGCCCGGGTCACGCCAGACCGGGATAATGTCATCGAGGCGAAGCGTTGACTGGGAATTTTGCGGCAGCCGCTTGGCCGCAGCCAGCTTCATGGTCGCTGTCTCAATGGGATCGCTGCCATTGGCGATCTCGGGCTGAACTGCGGGCGTCGTATTTGCCTCGCTGGCCCAGTCATAAATCAGGCGAACCCCGTACTTGGCTTTGAGTTCCAGTTTGTGGGCGACAAACCCCGCCGTTTCGCAAACCCCTGGCTGGCGCGCGCAGAATGAGGCGAGATCAGAAAACGTGCTGGTGGCAACCTCAAGATAGCCGGTATCCGGGATTTCGGCGCTGGCGGCGCCTGGCGCAGCCTGATTCACGTCCTCAGGTGCCGACGGCATGAAAACCGCGATGCCCGATAAAACGATAATCGTCCGAATAATACGCATGTCCGCACCCTTTAATGCAGCAATTTGTAGGGAAAACATGTTTCAGACGGTTAAAGCAAAAGCTGCGGATTCGAGGCAAAATTGGCGAAAGTCCGCTTTTCCCCAGTAAGGCATTTTTTACCCTGCTAAGCAACTGAAAGCGCGGGAGAATTTCATGGAAAGGCGGTGTTAACCAGCGTGCGGCAAGGTGGCGGAATTGGGATGTTTGTTTGGGTATGGGTTATAATTCATGAAAGATGTGCTGGAAGAAGGCGGATTACAGCTGCGCCCGCTTTCTATCCTGGCCCTCCTTGCCACTGCGATCCTGAGTTTTGCAATTCTTCACAATGCATTCCTCGGGCAGGTGGATGGGGCCGGCCGCCCCAGGTTCGTGGCTTCCCAGGACACCGCCGGCGGGGCCTCCACGCGTGTTGATGTCATTGCCTCCAAGAGCCGGAACGCCACCATTGTCCTGAAATATGATGCGCGCGTCGAAGAGGTGCAGCGCGCCCTGCTGGCAACCGGAAACTACCGCGGCATGGTTGACGGCGTTGCGGGCAAGAACACCCGCATGGCAATCGCCGCCTATCAGAAATCCGCCGGCCTCCGGGTAAATGGCGAAGTGTCCAATGAACTCATTGAACATCTCCGCTACACCCAGCAGGTCGCCGCGGCGGCTGAATTCACCGCCAGTGTTGCAAAGCTGGAGAAGAAACCCAGCGAGGCGGCAGCCCTGCGCCAGGTCCAGACCGGCCTGGCCGAACTCGGCTATGCCCCCGGTGAAATTACTGGCGACCTCACCAGCGCCACGATCCAGGCGATCATCCAGTTTGAGAAGGACCGGGGCCTGCCACGTAAAGGTGCCGTAACCAGCGCGCTGCTTGAGGAGATTTCCAAGATGAGCGGTGATTCCCTGATTGCCGCTGAATAGCGCGGCAGTTTCATGCGATTGAAATCAGAAGTCTGGGTTCAGGCCTTTATGCGCCGCTGCAACGTTGAAGGAAAATACTGTACGATTGCCGCCAGGGGGGCCGCCGAAGCAGGCGCTGTCTTTATCATTATCAACCGGCTTGACGGGCGCTTTCATCTTTTTGGCCCGGCGCCTGGCCCCGCCTTTGACGACCATGGCGACCGGCGATTTGTTGAGGAATTGCCGTTTCCGGCAAGCGAAGCGGACGTCACAGCACTTCTGGCCCGCCGCAAGAAATTTGATTCGGATCTGTGGATTGTTGAAGTGGAAGACCGGGATGGCACCGCCGGAGTCACAGTCGCGCAAATATAAAATCCAGTTAGTCAATTTTTAACCAAGTCTCGCCTTAACTGCAAAAAAGCGGAGCCAATCCGCAAATACGCCAGCGTCTGCGAGGAATGGAAGAATGAATGTCGTTTTGCAGTTTCCGCTAAACCGCGTTGTGCCGCGTGATCCCGGCGACGTTGTTCTTTCCGCCGAGGTTGTGATTTTCCCCGGTGTCCGGATGGAGCGGCGCAAATTCAAGCTGGCAAAAACCGCCGCATCCGGCCGGAAACACCGCGTTTCGCAGGCCGCAATCGACGAGGACATGGCTTAACTTAGCTGGTGGCCGCGGCCTTGCCGCAGGTCGTCGTGGAAAGGGTCTCCGAAAGGCTTTCGCGCATGGCCTTGTCGAGTGCCGGCACCCAGAATACCGCAAATCCCCGTTCATCCTTTGACAGCACTTTCCATCCTGATGTTTCCACTTCGTTTTCGTCTTCTTTTAGTGAGAATATATCAATGACGCTTGGGGCCAGGGCGAGTTGCAGGCTGAATTTGTCGACGCCGGATTGCTCATCCGTGACCGTATAGAGCGTCCTTCCAAATCTCGAATAGACCGTAAGCGTCCAGATGCCATCTGGAAGGTTCGCATCCAAAGTGACCGGGCCTGATGTTAGGTTGTAGCGGCAAACCCCAAAAACCGTTCCGCTGGGGTACTCGGGAAAGATCCTGCTCTGCGCCGCGGCCGGCAGTATGAAGAATGTGTTGTCGGGAACGTCGCTCGCCAGACGGTTGAGGTTTCTCTCAAACAGGAAGCCCGGCGCAAAAAGCACCATGCTGATGTGCACAATGATGGCAAGGACCGCCGCGGTAATCACCCAATAGAGGTTTCGCATGATCAACAGCTCACCCGCTGCACACTGGGGAGTTTCACATCCTCCGCCGCCTCTAGCTCGTCCGTGTTGGAAACCACGAGTTGGAGGGTGAGAGTGCCCTCCGTTTCCGGTCTTATCCAGTTTCCGGCAACCGGAGATCTCGCCACGGCTACATTCAACGAATTGTCGGTGCCGCGCACCACCTGATCTGATGTCACGGCTGCGGAAGAGTCCCTGTCCTGGCTGTTCGATGGCCCGACGGAGAGGCTCCACCAGCGCGACTCTAGATCATTGGCGGCAATTCTGTAGACGCAGCCCGAGCGCAGCGTGCTGCCCTCGTCGTCAAGCGGATTGGTATAGACCTGAAACAGGGATTGGGCGGGAGGCACGCGCCCCTCAATCAGGAAATGCGCCCGCGCATAGGGGTTGGAAGCGGTGCCCGATGCCAGATCCCACATGCGCCAGTTGCCAGCAGCGCCGGCGGGCTTTGAACCCACCGAATCAATGAGCGACAGGGCCGAGGCCCAGCCACCCACGACACCGCACAAAACACTGAAGATTTTTACCGAAACCCGTGCCATCGATTACCCAGCATTCTAATCAAAAACATTCAGTATCTTTTTGACGACCGATTTTTTCTTCTTTTTCTTCTTCTGCGGTTCAGCCGGCACGAACAGCTCTTTCATGAACGAGCTTTCCGAATCCACATTGGCGTTTGCCCCCGGCAGGACCAGGGTTTCATCCAGCGTCTTTGCGACCTTCGTGTCCTTGGGCTTCGTCACTTTCTTGACTGGCTTCTTCTCAAATAGCGAGAACATGTCGTTGAGCACAACCGCAACGCCCTCCGCACTCCGGGGAGAGCTTCCCGTGTCGATGGTTACAATGCCCGTTTCATCATCCGGGACAAGCACTCCATCCGGTTCCGCGGCCGCGACGGTGTAAGTGCCGTCAAGCGGAATGCCCGCAAGGCTCGCAGGCTTCTCGCCAGCTTCCGCCACTTCCATGATCCGCTTCCAGGCGGGCGCTGGAATAAGCCCGCCGGTTACCTGCCGCATGGGCGAAAAATCGTCATTGCCGACCCAGACACCCGTTACGTTATGCGCCGTGAACCCCACATACCAGGCATCCCGGTAGGCCTGGTTTGTGCCGGTCTTGCCGCCTTGCGGCGCAAATCCAAGGTCGGCCCGGCGGGCCGTTCCGTGTTTGACGACTTCTTTCAGCATGGAGTTCAGTTCGGCAATCTTTTCTTCCGGCACAACCTGCTTTTGCGGCTTGGCGAACTTGTCACGGTCATAGATGATGTCGCCGTTGGGCCTTCTGATTTCTAGGATCGTGTAGGGCTCCGCCAGCTTTCCGCCGCCGGCGAAAGTTGCATAGCCCGTGGTGACATCCATCAGGGCCAGCGCGCTGGTGCCAAGGACCATCGGCGGCCAGGTTTCCAGTTCGCCCTTGACGCCCACATCATGGGTTGTCTTGATGATCGCGGGCCTGCCGATATCCACCATGAGCCGGACCGGAACCGAATTGTAGGATTTGGCGAGTGCGGTTGTCATTGTGATGCGTCCGCCATATTTGCCGGAATAGTTTCCGGGCGACCAGCCGCCAACCGCGATGGGGGCGTCAACCACCATGCGGTCCGGCGTATATCCTTGGAGTAGCGCCGCCAGATAGACAAAGGGCTTGAACGCCGAGCCGGTTTGCCGCAAAGCGTTTGTGGCGCGGTTGAACTGGCTGTTTTCGTAGCTACGGCCACCCACGATCGCCTTGACCGCACCTTCCGGCGTCATCGTTACTGAGGCCATTTGGCTGAACCGGTAGCCCGGCCCTTCCGTGTCGATGACTTCATTGAGAATTTTCTGGGCCGCCACCTGTAGCTTCATGTCGACTGTTGTCTTCACTTCGATGACGAAATCGCTGAGCAGGCGCTGCTCCTCAAGAAGCGCTATTGTTTGGGTGTAGGCCCAATCGAGGAACCAGTCAGGGCTGTCGAGACTCCTCTGCGCAATCACCGGCGGCGGTGCGCGCCTCGCCTGCAGCAGTTCGCCCTGGGTGATGAAGCCCGCATCGAGCATGCGGTAGAGCACCACATTGGCCCGGGCCTTTGCCGTTTCCATGTTCTGGTGCGGCGCGTATTTCGATGGCGCCTTGAACAGGCCGGCCAGCATGGCGGCTTCCGAGAGATTGACGTCACGGATGGACTTGCCGAAATAGAACTGCGCCGCGGCTTCCACCCCGTAATTGCCGCCACCCAGGTAGGAGCGGTCGAGGTAGAGCTTCAGGATCTCCTGCTTTGACTTGCGCGCCTCGATCCACAGTGAGAGGAAAGCCTCGTGGACTTTGCGCTGGATCGTGCGCTCCGGGCTGAGGAACAGGTTCTTGGCAACCTGCTGGGTCAGCGACGAGCCGCCCTGCACAACGGAGTTTGCCCGCGCATTCTGGATGATTGCCCGCATCGTTCCGATGCCGTCCACCCCGAAATGATCAAAGAAGCGGGCATCTTCCGTGGCAAGCACCGCCTTGATCAGGGCCGGCGGCATTTCTTCAAGCGGAATGGCATCGTCCTGCTTGATGCCGCGCTGGCCGATGATTTCGCCGTTGGCATCAGTGAAGGTGATGGCAAACTCGCGGTTCTTGTTCCAGACATCTCCGAGGCCCGAGAAAGGCGGAAGTGCGAAGGCCAGGAGGCAAAAGGCGAAAACCATCCCGAAAGTGGCGAAATCATCGACAACGTCGACCAGGAAGCGGCGTGGGCCCGTGATCTTGAAGCGGTAAACAAACGACGAATAGGCCGAACCCCAGCGCTTGCACGCATCCCAGGTTTCAAAGACGCTTGAGCTCACGATCGAGTCAAAAGCCCAGAAAATCCGGAAAATGGGGTTATGATTGGGTAGTTTTGCCACGTTGCTTGTCCGACAGACTCGTAATGAGATCCTAGAAGAATACTTATACAGCAAATTACGGGCCGATTTAGGCAAAATCGCGCCTGATGGCAATTGCCCTTGGGCGGCGGTAAGGATTAAGACGGGGCCATGACAGGCGACCCTCCCTTTTGGAAGACCAAGACATTAACGGAAATGAGCCGGGACGAGTGGGAAAGCCTGTGCGATGGCTGTGGCCGCTGCTGCCTGAACAAGCTGGAAGACGAGGATACGGGCAAATTCCTCTACACTCGTGCCGCCTGCAAGCTGCTCGATGTCAAGACCTGCCAATGCACCGATTATCCAAACCGGGCCGCCCGGGTGCCCGATTGTGTCACGTTAACGCCTGAGAACGTCGGCGAGTTGGGCTGGCTTCCCCAGTCCTGCGCCTACCGCCTGCTGGACGAGGGAAAAAGCCTCGCCTGGTGGCACCCCCTGGTCTCGGGACGGGCCGAGACGGTAATCGAAGCCGGAATTTCGGTGAGCGGCGAAGCCTATTCGGAAGAAGGCATCACCGTGGAGCAGCTCCTCGACCATCTTTGGAAACTGCCCAAGGCAAAACGGAAATCACTTTAATTTGCTTGCCCTCTCTGCGGGTTCGGCTTGACAGGTCCGGGCGCTTCTCAAAGAATTGCCAGGGACAGGGCGCGCCTGGAGCGGGCCTGTGAGGATCGCATGGCCCTTCATCTTGTCGCGTTGTGCATTATTATTCTCGTTGCCCTTACGCCTTCCCGGGCCGAGGCCCAGGTCGCGACGGTCGATCTCGAACTGGTTCTGGCGGTTGATGTATCGGGCTCGATCGATCCCGGTGAAAGCGCCCTTCAGCGCCAGGGCTATCTTGCGGCGATCCGGAGCCCGGAGTTCGTGGCTGCGGTGCGCGCCGGTTCTCTTGAAAAAATTCGCCTCACCTATGTGGAATGGGCAGGCGAGAATTTGCAGCAAGTCACTGTGCCGTGGCGGGTCATCGATGGGCCTGAAGCGGCCCAGGCCTTCGCCAGCGAGCTCGCGGAACAACCCGCCGCCCCCTTTAGGCGCGGCACGTCAATCTCATCAGCGCTCGTCTTCAGCGCCGGGCTGTTCGAAGGTGGCAGCATCCGCCGGGTGATTGACATTTCCGGCGACGGGCCGAACAACGCAGGCGGCATGGTGACGGTGGCGCGCGATGCGGTCGTGGCGCAAGGCATCGTCATCAACGGGCTTCCCATGTTGATCAGTCCGGCGCAGGTCTTGCCGCCGCTTGACCGCTACTTTGTCGACTGCGTGATCGGCGGCGAAGGCTCCTTCTCGCTGCCCGTCACCTCTGTCGGCAGCCTGGCCGAAGCGATCCGCATGAAGCTGCTCCGCGAATTGCTGTCGGCAAATGGAAGCGGGAATGCCAACGGGAACGTCATCCCTGTCGCAGCAGAACCCGCTACCGATTGCCTCGCCGGCGAAAAGGAACGTGCCCTGCGGATGGACCAGTATTGACCGGAGCTGGACAGGTGAACTCCAAAAATATTCCGCCGGCCAGACCGTGAGGCGCTAGGGCTTTATAGCCAGAAGCGAGATACTCTTTACGCCGAATTTCTTGCTGGCGCCGCGGGCATTGTCCGAAATAAACTGATAGGCGGGATTATCTTCCGCTTTGACCACCTTGAGGCCTGAGGCTTCAATCTCTCCGCGATAGTTGTCCTGCTGCGCGGCACCGCCGATGCAGGCGGCCCAGAGCGTTGAATCGCACACGATTTTCTCCGGCAATGGAACTTCTGTCACGATGTCGGAGAGCACCAGGCGCCCGCCCGGCTTCAGCAGGCGCGCCGCTTCGTCGAAAACTTTGCGCTTGTCGGTCGCCAGGTTGATCACCCCATTGCTGATCACGATGTCGGCTGAGGCATCAGGAAGCGGCACCGCCTCGATATATCCCTTGAGGTAGGTGGCATTCTGGAAACCGTCCCGGTCACGCAGCCGTTCGGATTTCGCGCGCTGCTCATCGGTCATATCGATGCCGATCACCTTGCCGCGAGCACCCACCTTCAGCGCCGCGACGAAGGTGTCCATCCCCGAGCCGCTTCCGAGATCGACGACGGTCTCGCCGTCCTTCAAATCGGCAAGATGGAAGTAGTATCCGACACCGGCAAATGACTCGATGGACTCGG
>JAUXUN010000011.1 GCA_030680855.1 Aestuariivirga sp. | reverse complement strand
GGCATCTATGGCCGCGAGATGTTTGAAACCTGGTACAAGATGATTGCCATGCTGCAATCGGGCCTCGATGTGCGCAAAGTCATCACCCACCGCATGAAAGCCGCCGACTTCGCCACGGGCTTTGCCTTGATGAAACAGGGCTCCTGCGGCAAGGTGGTTTTGGACTGGACTTGAGAATCGGACATGCTTTCAGCTTACGGAACGGACAAGGGCTGCCTCACCGAATTCCCTGCATTGACCGATGCGGTGCCGGACGGCGTTGTCTGGATCGATATGGTGGAGCCGACCTTTGACGAAGAAAAAGTCGTTGAGGCTGCTCTCGGCATAGACATTCCGACCCGTGAGGAGCTCGCTGAAATCGAGGCCTCAAGCCGCCTCTACCAGGAGGATGGTGCCGCCTTCATGACCGCCAACCTGATCCGCCGCGGCGAGAATGACCGGCCAGAATCCTCGCCCGTGACCTTCATCATCAAGAACAACCAGCTCGTCACCATCCGCTACCACCACCCGCAGGCCTTTCCAGTTTACGTCCACCGCGCCATGAAGCCGCAATCGACCGCCATGACCGGCTGGGGCATATTCGTGAGCCTTCTCGAAGCCGTCGTTGATCGCGCCGCTGACCATCTGGAGCGCGTTGGCCTCATCGTTGACGACACGTCACGGGTCACCTTTAGCCCCCGCATGCAATCGGGAAAGCGCATGCGCAAGAAGCCCGTTGATCTGTCCGAGCTGCTCGAAAAAATCGGCGAAGAAGGCGATTTCAATTCCAAGATGCGCGAAAGCCTTGTCTCCATCGGGCGCATGGTGGCCTTCATGCAGGCCATCGTTGACCAGACGCGCCAGACCAAGGACATGAAAGACAACCGCGCCCGCATCAAGGTATTGCAGCGCGACATCCAGTCTCTCACCGATCATGCATCATTCCTGAACGGCAAGATCAGCTTTCTGCTCGATGCCGTGCTGGGCATGGGCACCATTGAGCAGAGCGGCATCATCAAGATTTTCTCCGTGGCCGCCGTGGTCTTCCTGCCGCCAACCCTGGTTGCCAGCATTTACGGCATGAACTTCAAATTCATGCCGGAACTCGATTGGGTCTATGGTTATCCCATGGCCCTCGGCATCATGGTCCTTTCAGCTTTTCTGCCATGGCTCTATTTCAAGCAAAAGGGCTGGCTCTGATGCCCGTGGTGCTCTGGGTCGCGATTGGCGGCGCCATTGGTTCGGCGGCGCGCTATGGCGTGAATGTCTGGTCGGCGCGGCTGCTGGGCGCCGCGTTTCCCTGGCATACCCTCATTGTAAACATCGCTGGCTGTTTTGTCATGGGCATGCTGGTCGAGGTGATGGCCCTGAAGCTGAATGTGGGCACTGAAACCCGGGCCTTCCTCACCACCGGAATTCTCGGCGGCTTTACCACCTTCTCGGCCTATTCTCTGGATTTCGCCTTGCTGGTGGAACGCAAGTCCTATGGGGCAGCCTTCGCCTACGGCGCCGGTTCCGTGGTTCTGTCTCTAATCGCTGTCTTTGCGGGATTGTATCTGGTACGCACCCTCGCATCATGAGTGATGTCAAACGCTACATCGTGGCCCCCGATGAGGATGGCATAAGACTGGACCGCTGGTTCAAGATTCACTTGCCCCAGGTCACCTTCGCCTATCTCAACAAGCTCACCCGCACCGGCCAGATCCGGGTGCAGGGCGGCCGCGCCAAGACCAGCACAAGGTTGCAGGCCGACCAGGAACTGCGCGTGCCGCCTCTCATGTTTGATACAAGGCCTGCCGATGCGCCAAAGGGTGATGTCAAACCGCTCACCAAGGATGAAGCCGAACTCTTCCAAAGCATGATCATTTTTGAAGACAAGGACCTTTATGTTCTCAACAAGCCGCCCGGCTTCGCCGTGCAGGGCGGCAGCAAGACCTTTCAGCATCTCGATGGCTTGCTTATGGGGCTAGCCAAGAAATCCGGTGAGCGGCCCCTGCTTGTGCACCGGCTGGATCGTGACACGTCAGGCGTCATCGTTGTGGCCAAGCGCCGTTCGATTGCCTCTGCCCTGGGCAAGCTCTTCGCCACCCGTGCCGTGAAGAAAACCTATTGGGCCGTTGTCAAGGGCGTGCCCAAGCCGCCGCAGGGACGCATCAATGTTCCGCTCCTGAAAGTCCAGGGCCCCGATGGCGACCGCGTAAGGGCGGGTGACAAAAATGACGAGAACGCCCAGCACGCCATCACCTACTTTGCCGTGGTCGACCAAGCCCCGCCGATCACCGCCTGGGTTTCCCTGAAACCCGTCACCGGCCGCCAACATCAGCTTCGCGCCCATATGGCCTATATTGGCCATCCCATTCTGGGTGACGAGAAATATGACGGCAATGCCGATATGCCGGAAGGCATTTCCAAGAAGCTCCATCTCCACGCCCGCCGCATTGTGTTTCCCCATCCGCGGGAAGGCGTGGTTGATATTTCCGCCGAACTGCCAGTCCACATGCGCGAAACCTGGAATGCCTTCGGCTTTGATCCCGACCGTTATGAAACGGATGTGGAATGAGTGACGAAACTGAGGACGAGAGATGGGAGCGTCTGTCGCAGGACCGAATCCATCGGCCGCTGCCGAAACGGTTTTACAAATCGGTCGCCGTCACTGACCGGCTTGGCATTGCCTTGGATGGCCGAACCGTGAAGACCCCGCTCAAGGCCGCGCTGGTACTGCCCACACGTCCCTTGGCGGACACCGTGGCAGCGGAATGGGATGCGCAAGTCGACGTCATCAGTCCCCATGCCATGCCGCTGACCAAACTCGCCAATACCGCCATTGACCGCGCTACGACGGAGAAGTTTAAAATCGCAGCGGAAATACTCGAGTTTGCCGGCAGTGACATGGTCTGCTACCGCGCTGAAGGTCCAGCAGGGCTGGTTCAGCGCCAGACCACCCATTGGGATCCCATCATGGCCTGGGCGAAGGCTGACCTGAATGTCGGTTTCGAAACGGTGAACACGGTTGCCCACAGGCGCCAGTCGCCAGCAGCGCTTCAGGCCCTGGAAGCCCACATCAATTCACTCGATCCATTCTCATTTGTCGCGGTTCACAATCTTACGGCGTTGACGGGATCGGCGCTGCTGGCGGCGATGGTCGCTACCGGCGAAATTTCCGCCGATGCCGCGTGGCTTGCCGCCAACGTGGATGAGGATTGGCAAATTGCGACTTGGGGTGAGGATGACGAAGCCATGGCCCGCAGGGCCGGGCGGTTGAATGAGTTTTCAGCCAGCGTGAAATTCGTTTGCCTTGCACGCGGCCTTCCATAATGCTGCCTTGGAGTGTGTTGTTCAGGCGGCTTGAACCTGGGGCGAGAGCGGGATCCAGGCGGTGAATGTGGCGCCTTTGCCGAGGCCGCCGTTGACCTGCAATCCCCCGCGATGCTGTTCGAGAACCTGAATAGCCGCCGGCAGGCCAAGCCCGGTGCCAAAGCTCTTGGTTGTAAACAGCGGTTCGAGAATTTTTGGAATTTGCTCCTCGGCAATGCCCGGCCCGTTGTCGGAAACGTCGATCTCAATGCCTCGCCGGCTTTGCCGTGTAACAACCCTGATTTTGGGAGCCTGGGTCTTGAATTTCTGCGGATCATCACCCTTGCCGACCATCGCTTCGGAAGCATTGCTGATGAGGTTGATAAGCACCCGGCTTAGCCGGTTAGGATCAAATGTAGCTGACACGCCATCCAGGCCAAGGTTGCATTCAACCTCGATAGCTTCCGGCAGTTTTTGCGCCTCTTCCTCCACCAGCTTGACCACCCAGTTGTCGACGGGGAACTCCTTGTATTCCAGCTGGTGCGACTTGGCGTAGTCCAGGAATTGCGTGATCACCGCATCGCAGCGGCCGACCGAATTGTCGATGCGCTGCAATTGCGTATCAACGTTGTCCGAGTGGCCGGTGAGCTTTCGCTTGAGCAGATAGGCCGAAGTCCGGACGGCGGACAGGGGATTGCGAAGTTCATGGGCGACTGTCGCAACCAGTTGTCCCATTTGTGCCAGCTTGCCCTTCTTGATGATTTCGTCATGGGCCTCGCGCAGCAACCGCATTTTTTCCGCGAGATCAAGGTTAAGCCGCGTAATGTCATCGTTCACAAGCTGCAGCGCCTTGGTGCTTTCCTTCATTTCTTCGGCCCGTTTTAGATTGGTGCGGTGCCAGCCGAGGCCTAGCAGGGTCAAAAGTCCCAGCGCGAGATAGGACCCATTCTCAAAATCCTTCCGGGCCGTGAATCGCGCCCCGGAATAGAACCCTTCCACCGGATAATTAATGTGCAATTGCCATTTGCCGCGTACGTCATGGGTATCCATGACCACCGTTTCCGAAAATATGGTTTTGGGAGACGGCATCGAATTCGCCGCGCGCATCATGAGCCGGAGGTTTTTATCCCGCGGCAGCGGAATTGATATGTATTCCGCAAGAGGGCTGATCAGCGAATAATTTTCACTGCCAGTGATGCCGCGCAGGATGGCAGTAGGAATCACTGCCGCAACACTGCCCGCCAGGTTCCCATCCGGGTCAAAGAACGGGGTCGAAAACACCAATCCCCTGTCGCCGCCCGCAGCAATCTCCCGACCGCTGATCATGGGAACGGCAAAGGTCTTCACCCTGTCGATATTTGGATAGTTTATCTTGAACCAGTTGAGATGTTTCCGCACTTCCACGAATTCGGGAATTCTGAATGCTTCAGCGCGTACGGGGGAGTCGAAGGCAGGGGCAACGCCAATGGTCTTTGATCTGCTCCGTATGCGGTCGAGTTCAAGAATGGGCCGCTCCAAACTTCCCGTGGCCAAATCCAGATGCTCGGTATCAAAATCCAGGGGGACGACGTAAAGCCGGGAGGCAGAGGCATTCTTGGCAAGAATGTTGTAGACTTGCTGAATTGTTTCCCGACCATCGGGGCCAAGATTTGCGCCGTACTGGTCAATTCCCCGGCCATCAGGACCGAGATTGTGATCATAATGGTCAATTCTCCGCACGCTCGGCAGAAAGCTGAGGGTTCCGAGGTTGTCATTCAAGGCGGAAAAGAATGAACTCACCCGTTTGGTGTAATCCCTTGAGTCCGCCTGCCGGGATTCCAGGTATTGCTGCCAGGCGACAAGATACTGGCGGTTAGCTTCAAAGCGAACCCCAAGGCAAAGCAGCAATCCAGCCAGCAGAATTGCCAAATAACCTACCCGTGCCGAAGTCGCCTTTTGCAATTTTCTCCCCTGCGGAACTAATGCTGCCACAGACTGGTTCCTTTGTGGTTAAAACCGGGTTAAATGTGCAATAAGTTCATTTGTTTGGCCGTAAAGATAAGGCCATGGTTAAGGCCGGGACGGGGGAGGGCGGATGCAGGAAATTCTGGCTAAGTTGGAGCGCCGCCGGACCGAAGCCCGGGCAGGTGGCGGTGAAAAGCGCTCAAAAGCCCAGCATGCCCGGGGCAAGCTCACAGCGCGCGAACGCATTGACCTTCTCCTTGATGAAGACTCCTTCGAGGAATTCGACATGTTCGTCGAGCATCGCAGCACCGATTTTGGTATGGAAAAATCCAGGATCCCGGGCGATGGCGTGGTTACCGGCTGGGGCACGGTCAATGGCCGGGTGGTTTATGTGTTTGCCAAGGACTTTACGGTTTTTGGCGGTTCTCTCTCTGAGGCCCACGCCCGCAAGATCACCAAGATCCAGGATATGGCCCTGCAGAACCGCGCCCCCATCATAGGCCTGTTTGATGCCGGGGGGGCCCGCATCCAGGAAGGGGTAAATGCCCTCGGCGGCTATGGTGAAGTATTCCAGCGCAACGTCCTGGCCTCGGGCGTGATCCCGCAAATCTCGGTGATCATGGGGCCTTGCGCCGGAGGCGATGTCTATTCCCCAGCGATGACCGACTTCATCTTCATGGTCCGTGACACGAGCTACATGTTTGTCACCGGCCCGGACGTGGTCAAAACCGTCACCAACGAAACGGTGACCGCCGAGGAGCTTGGCGGCGCGTCGGTCCATACCACGAAGTCTTCCATCGCCGACAAGGGTTTCGACAATGATGTTGAAGCGCTTTTGCAAATGCGTCGGCTGATCGACTTCCTGCCGTCGTCCAATACCGATCCCATTCCGGAAATTCCGAGCTTCGATGATGCCGAACGCCTTGAGGCTTCGCTCGACACGCTCATTCCCGCCAATCCGAACCAGCCCTACGACATGAAGGAATTGATCCTCAAGATTGCCGATGAGGGTGATTTCTTTGAAATTCAGGAAGCCCACGCCAAGAATATCATTGTCGGCTTAGCACGTTTGGGCGGTCGAACCATAGGCATCGTGGCAAATCAGCCCCTGGTGTTGGCGGGTGTCCTGGATAGCGATGCCGGGCGCAAGGCCGCCCGCTTCGTGCGCTTTTGCGACTGCTTCAACATTCCCATTGTGACCTTCGTTGACGTCCCTGGCTTCCTTCCCGGCACCGCCCAGGAGTATGGCGGCCTGATCAAGCACGGCGCCAAACTGCTGTTTGCCTTCGCCGAGGCAACCGTGCCGAAAATCACCGTGATTACCCGCAAGGCCTATGGCGGGGCCTATGTCGTTATGTCGTCCAAGCATTTGCGGGCTGACTTGAACTATGCCTGGCCGTCCGCCGAAATTGCTGTGATGGGGTCACGGGGCGCAACCGAAATCATCTATCGCAGCGAGTTGGGCGACAAGGACAAAATTGCCGCCCGGGTGAAGGACTATGAAGACCGCTTCGCCAATCCATTCGTGGCCGCGGAAAGGGGCTTTCTCGACGAGATAATCATGCCCCACTCAACCAGAAAACGCATAGCTCGGGCCCTTGATATGCTGCGCCATAAGGAATTGAATAACCCTTGGAAGAAACACGATAATATTCCACTTTAGGAGGCGGGCATGCATCTGCTGAAAACTCTGCTGACACGTTTTGTGCAAGTTGGAACGTTGGAAGTGCATGATGCGGACGGCAAAACCCATGTTTTTTCTGGAAGGCCGGGACCCAAGGTTTCCATCCGGCTGAAAGACCGGAAGCTTCATCGGACTCTGTTTATCAATCCTGAACTCTACGCCGGGGAAGCCTACATGGACGGCACGCTGGTCATGGAAGGCACTACCATTCGCGAGTTCCTGGAATTCGCCGAGATCAATGGAAACAACCTGCGCAAACACCCTTTGCAGAGGATTCTGCATAAAGGTCTCAAGGGCATTCGCAAGCTGCACCAGCGCAATGACGCGAAATCCGCCCGCGTCCATGTGCACCACCATTATGATCTTTCCAATGATCTTTACAGATCATTCCTTGATGAGGACATGCACTATTCCTGCGCGTATTTTTCAGGCGAAAAGGACACGCTTGAAATCGCCCAGCAAAACAAGCTGCGCCATATCGCTGCGAAACTTGACCTGAAGCCTGGGCAGCGCGTTCTGGATATCGGCTGCGGCTGGGGCGGCATGGCTCTTTACCTTGCCAAGGTGGCGGATGTGGAAGTGCTGGGGGTGACACTTTCCACTGAGCAATTGGCCCTGGCGCGCCAGCGGGCAATCGAGCGCGGCCTCGACAACCGCGTGCGTTTTGAACTGAAGGACTACCGCGATGTTGAGGGCACCTTTGACCGCATCGTTTCGGTCGGCATGTTTGAGCATGTGGGAATTGCCCACTACGATGAATTTTTCGCCAAGGTGCGCGATCTGCTCAAGCCTGACGGCGTGGCCCTTCTCCATTCCATCGGCCGAAAGGGGGGCCCCGGGGCTACCGGCCCCTGGCTGCGGAAATACATTTTCCCCGGCGGCTATTCCCCCGCTCTTTCGGAGGCCATGGCGAGCGTTGAACGCTCCAAGCTGTGGGTGACCGACATTGAAGTCCTGCGCCTCCATTACGCCAAGACGCTCAGGGCCTGGGAGCAGCGCTTTCAAGCCAACCGCAAGAAAATCATGACCTTCATGGATGAACGCTTCTGCCGCATGTGGGAGTTTTACCTCATCGCCAGCGAACTGAGCTTTACCCATGGTTCGCACATGGTGTTCCAGATGCAGATTGCGAAGAAGCGCGATACCTTGCCGATCACCCGGGACTATCTGGCGCAGGCCGAAGCCCAGTTGAAGGCCTAGATCAGCTCGCCGACAAGATCATACTCTTCGGCATCCACAATGCGCACCCGCACCATGTCGCCGAGCTTCAACGACGTTTCACCGGGAAGGAACACGTTGCCATCAATCTCCGGCGCATCCCACGGCGAACGCGCAACCGCTTCTTCGTTTTCGAGATCGATGGCATCAACCAGCACGTCGATCTCGCGGCCCACCTTTGATTGGAATATTTCAGCGGAAATTTCCTGCTGGGCTTCCATAAAGCGGTTGTAGCGCTCGGCCTTCACCTCATCCGGTACTTGCGGCAAACCAAGGTCATTCGCCTTGGCGCCTGACACGGGTTCATATTTGAAACAGCCAACCCGCTCCAGCCTGGCTTCCTTCATCCAGTCCAGAAGGTAACTGAAATCCGCATCGCTCTCTCCGGGGAAGCCGACGATGAAGGTCGAGCGGATCGCAATGTCCGGACAGATTTTCCGCCACGACGCCAAACGGTCCAAAACCTTTTCCTGGTTCGCCGGCCGCTTCATTGCCTTCAAGACATTGGGTGCCGCATGCTGAAACGGAATGTCCAGATAGGGCAGGATTTTCCCCTCGGCCATGAGCGGGATCACATCATCGACGTGCGGGTAGGGGTACACGTAATGCAAGCGCACCCACGCGCCCAGATCGCCGAGCTCCTTGGCCATGTCATGGAACTTGGCGCGCACTTCGCGGCCATGAAATTTGCTGACGGCATATTTCGTGTCCACCCCATAGGCGGAGGTATCCTGGCTGATCACCAGCAATTCCTTCACACCGGCTTTCACCAGGCGTTCGGCCTCGTAAAGCACCGAAGCCACGGGCCGCGAAACCAGATCGCCGCGGATTGATGGAATGATGCAGAAGGAGCAGCGATTGTTGCAGCCCTCGGAAATTTTCAGGTAAGCGTAGTGCTTGGGCGTCAGGCGCAAGCCCTGTGGCGGCATTAGGTCATACTTGGGATCGTGCACCGGTGGCAGCGCATCGTGCACGGCCCCCACCACGGCTTCGTATTGATGGGGTCCTGTAATCGCCAGAACGCCGGGGTGGGCCGCGCGAATGGCATCAGCCTCAACCCCGTAACAGCCAGTCACGATTACGCGCCCGTTCTCCTGCATGGCCTCGCCGATGGCCGCAAGGCTTTCGGCCTTGGCGCTGTCCAGAAAGCCGCAGGTGTTAACCAGCACCACATCGGCATCGGCATAGCCGGGTGCTATGAGATAGCCTTCGGCCCGGAGCTGGGTGAGAATGCGTTCGGAATCAACTAGCGCCTTTGGGCAACCCAGCGAAACAAGGCCAACTTTGGGGACATGTGTGTTCATGGCGCGGTGTCTAGCGGAGACGGCCCCAAAGGGCAAATCGGCTCAATAAATCGTCGTTTCATGTATTCCGGTTACTATTGGCAAATGCGGTAGTTTCCGCTTTTGCCGTGCGCGCCCATGTCAAAATGAAAATGCGCGGCATGCGCCGAATTTGTGCCCGGTCCGAGCACCGTTGTGAAATAGCCGCAGGCCGAGGCCCGGACGCCGGGAAGCAGCGTGCTGTCGCCCACATTCAGGGTCTTGCCGTTGCGCAAACGAAATGTGGAGATGTCAACCGCATTGCCGTAGCCATGTTCGCTGACTTTTGCCGTGCCGTCGCCGTTTCGGCCACGGCATTCAAATCCCGGACCGGTGGATATTCTTTCAACTGGGGAGTCCAATTGCGCCGAGAGGATCAGCGCCCCGGACTCGCTCAGCCACTTGGAAAACTGCAGGGCGAACTTGCAATTCAGCAAGGGCGCTTCCGGCAAGTCGATAGTGTTCTGCTTGACAGTGACCGACCGCAGGTTCACCGGATTTTCCACGTTGCATTTTCCATAATCAACTGTGGCAGCGGCGACAGTGAATTTTGCACCCATGGCGCGCAGCTTCTGAAAGCATGACTCGGTGCCATCCTTGGGGGCGGCTTCTTTGGGCAGAGCGCGCGGGATTAACGCGGCCTGTTGTTGAAGAACTTCCGGTTTGATGCGCGGGAGAGGAGCGGACACCATGCCCTTCGACACAATCACCGGTCCCTGGGTAGGGCTTGTTGCGGGGCTCGCAAGCTTGTCGACCTTGTTCGATTTTGTGGCAGCAGGCAGGGCGGTTGGCATAATGGCAGCCTGTTTCTGAAGCTCCTGCGGTTTGGTGCGCGGAACAGGAGCGGCCTCTGCAACACCCTGTGCTGCCTTTGGCTTTTCAAAAGGAATAGGCGCGGGCTCTGCAGCATCCAGTGCCGCCGTTGGCGTTTCAAAAGGAATGGGCGCGGGCTCCGTAACATCCTGCGCCATCTTTGGCTTTTCGATGGGAATGGGCGGTTGGATTTGCTTCTTTTTAGTGGCTGTCTGCCTTGATCGCGTCTTGCAGGTTGCGTTGAATTTCTGGCAGAAGCGGCGATCAAGGTTATTCAAAAAGTTTTTGAGGCCATTTGGCTGTGCCGCAATGGCGCTCTCCCAGCCGGGCATGGCCAGAATTGCTGCGAGAATCAGAGTGAATTTCAGCTTGCCCATCGAATCGCACTGTCCCATTGTTTAACAACTGCAGAATCCCTGAATGGTTCCCGTAAAAAATGGCTTTCTATGGGCCGGGCAACCCTGGGTGCCGGTATGGCAGGATCATTGCACCCGCCCATTCCCCTTGTTACAGTCATAAAAAGTCATTCCGGGGTTTCATGTTCAAGAAGATTCTGATTGCCAATCGTGGCGAGATTGCTTGCCGCGTGCTCAAGACCGCCCGCAGGATGGGAATAGCCACCGTTGCGGTCTATTCCGATGCCGACGCACGGGCGTTGCATGTGGAAATGGCCGATGAAAAGGTGAACATCGGTCCGCCTGCGGCCGCCCAGTCCTATCTCATGATTGAAAACATCATTGCGGCCTGCAAGGCAACCGGCGCGGAAGCGGTGCATCCCGGTTACGGCTTCCTGTCCGAACGCTCGGCCTTTCCCAAGGCGCTCAGCGAGGCAGGCATTGTCTTTATTGGACCCAATGCCGCAGCCATTGACGCCATGGGCGACAAGATTGAATCGAAGAAGGCCGCCCAGGCCGCAGGCGTTTCCACCGTTCCGGGCTACATGGGTATCATCGAGACCGAAGACGAAGCCGTCAAAATTGCCGAGGGAATTGGCTTTCCGGTGATGATCAAGGCCTCCGCCGGCGGCGGCGGCAAAGGCATGCGCGTGGCCCACTCGGCCGTCGAAGTGCGCGATGGCTATGCCCGCGCCAAGTCCGAGGCGAAGTCCAGCTTCGGTGATGACCGAGTCTTCCTCGAAAAATTCATCGTGAACCCGCGCCACATTGAAATTCAGGTTCTCGGCGACAAGCATGGCAACGTCATCCACCTGGGAGAGCGCGAATGTTCCATCCAGCGCCGCAATCCGAAAGTAGTGGAGGAGGCGCCTTCACCGCTGCTTGATCCCAAGACCCGGAAACTCATGGGCGAGCAGGCCGTGGCGTTGGCCAGGGCCGTGAACTACGACAGTGCCGGCACGGTGGAATTTGTGGCGGGCCAGGACCGGTCCTTCTTCTTCCTCGAAATGAACACGCGGCTGCAAGTGGAACACCCAGTCACCGAACTGGTGACAGGCGTTGACCTGGTGGAGCAAATGATCCGCTCCGCCTATGGCGAAAAACTGGCGCTCCGCCAGGCCGATGTGAAGCTGAATGGCTGGGCCATCGAAAGCCGCATTTATGCCGAGGACCCTTACCGGAATTTCCTGCCGTCAATCGGCCGGCTGGTGAAATATCGTCCGCCCGCGGAGCAAATCAGGGACGGAGTGACGCTGCGCAATGACACGGGCGTGTTCGAAGGCGGAGAAATCTCCATCTGGTACGACCCGATGATCGCCAAGCTCTGCACCCACGCGCCCACCCGCGCCGAAGCCATCGCTGCCATGGCGCAGGGCCTTGATGGATTCTATATCGATGGCATCCAGCACAATGTGCCGTTCGTCTCCGCCATTATGGATAATCCGCGCTGGAAGGAAGGAACCCTTTCGACCGGCTTCATCGCCGAGGAATTTCCCGATGGCTTCAAGGGCAATGCCATGACGCCTGAACTGGCTGACAGGCTCACCACCGTAGCCTGCGTGCTGGACCATGTCGAAAACCGCCGCAAACGCAAGATCAGTGGCCAGATGAGCGGCCGCGCGGTGAAGTTTTCGAGGGAACGCCGGGTGCGGCTGGGGGATGATTGGCATGGTATTGAAGTTGTTCATGAAACTGAGCGTCTCATTCAAATCTTGCTTCCCGGTGAACGCGGCGAACGCGCCATTGTCAGCCATTGGACGCCGGGATCACCCGTCTGGCACGGCATCATCGACGGAGAAGATGTTTCCGTTCAGGTCCGCCGTATCTCCAATGGCTACCGCCTCAGCCATCGCGGCGTGAGCGTTGACGCCCGGGTCTATACGCCGCGCGAGGCAGAGCTCGTAAAGCTGATGCCGAAGAAAGTTGCGGCCGACACCTCCAAGAAACTTCTCTGCCCCATGCCGGGGCTCGTCGTAGCCCTCCATGTGGGCGAGGGGGCCGAGGTGAAGGCGGGCGATGCCCTGGCCATTGTCGAAGCCATGAAGATGGAAAACGTCCTGCGCGCCGAACGCGATGGCACGGTGAAAAAAATCAATGCCAAGGCCGGCGACAGCCTCAGCGTCGATGCCGTGATCATGGAGTTTGTGTGAAGATATCCTGAAACGAAGTCTTCAGCGCCACGTCCGCATCAGCCGTCGTCACCGGCAATCCAAGATCAACAAGGCTGGTCACCCCATGTTCCCGCACCCCGCAAGGGATGATGCCGTCGAAATGGCTGAGATCGGGATCCACATTCAGGCTGATGCCGTGATAACTAACCCAGCGCCGCACCCGGATGCCGATGGCGGCGATCTTGTCCTCGCGGTCCCCGCGCCTTACCCAAACCCCAACCCGGTCCTCGCGCCGCTCACCCCTGACGTTGAACGAAGCAAGCGTTTCAATCAGCCATTCCTCAAGTCCCGCCACAAAGGCCCGCACATCCTGTCCGCGCTTTTTAAGATTGAGCATGACATAGGCCACCCGCTGGCCGGGGCCGTGATAGGTATATTGCCCGCCGCGCCCCGTATGATGAACCGGAAAGCGAGCGGGCAGAATGAGGTCGCTGTCCTTGGCTGAAGTGCCCGCCGTAAAAAGTGGCGGATGCTCCAGCAGCCAAACAAGTTCTGGT
Organism: Aestuariivirga sp.; assembly: GCA_030680855.1. Lineage (GTDB taxonomy): Bacteria > Pseudomonadota > Alphaproteobacteria > Rhizobiales > Aestuariivirgaceae > Aestuariivirga. The sequence continues at coordinate 79,031 of JAUXUN010000011.1, read as the reverse complement.
GCCTCGCCTTTGGCGATTGCCTCGACCTCACGCTCCATCTGCGCCACCGCTGCCTCATAGGGAACCAGCTCGCGGGCAATCTCCCAGCGCACCGGAGTGGCACTTTGCAGTTTTGGCTGAATGGCAAGGCGGGCAGTCATTTCCCGTCTTTTCCCAATTTCGACAATCAAAGGCAAGCGGTGTAACTTCGCCCGACTCAATTGCTTAGGGGATTCCATGGACGGTTTTGGATGGTTGTTTTCACTTGCAGGTTTCGTTCTGGCCATCATCGCCCTTAACAAGATCTCCGCGCTTGATACCAAAATTGCCCAGTTGAAATTGCAGCTCGGGCAGCTTTCCGATCAATTATCAGGTGCGCCGCCAACTCCCCAGGAATCTCCAAAACCGGAAAAGAAAAAATCAAACTGGCCCACCACTGCAGTTGCCGCAGCGAAAAGCCCCGAACCCGTCTTGGCTGAAAAGCCAATCTCAGTCGAAGTTGTGAAGGCTTCCGCTCAAGCTATTGAACCCGTAGAAAAGAAGCCCAAGACACCGAAGCAGGATATGGAACAGCAACTGGCGTCGCGCTGGTTTGTCTGGATAGGCGGCATTGCCATCGCCATCGGCGGCTTACTTTTCGTCAAATATGCCTATGAGAATGGCCTGATCTCGCCACCCCTGCAAATCTTCCTCGGCCTGCTGCTTGGCGCTGCGCTCATCTTTGTGGGTGATACCCTACATCGTAAAACGCCCGCCACGGCGGAGCCCAACTACGTGCCGGCGGCTTTGTCGGCAGCAGGCCTTGCCACCGCCTTTGGTAGTATCTACGCGGCCTACGCGCTGTATGAACTGGTGCAGCCCTCGACAGCCTTTATCGGGTTGGCGCTGGTCGCGTTCGGCGCGCTGGCGCTTTCGCTCCGCCAGGGACCGCTCATCGCCGCTCTTGGCCTTTTGGGTTCCTATGTGACGCCCATGATGATTTCCTCTCCCGATCCCTCGGGCTGGAGTTTCTTTCCCTATCTCCTGATTATTCTAGGTGCGGGCTTTGCGGTTCTCCGCAAGCGAAATTGGTGGTGGCTGGGTTATGCCAGCATCATAGGCTCGGCCCTCTGGTCATTCCTCTGGTTCGGTGGACCATTTGAGGGCGCCGATATAGTCCCCATCGGATTGTTTGCCCTGTGCATCGGCGCCATTTCGCTTTTTGCAATCTCGGGCCGCAGCATCTTGGCAAGTTCCTCAGGATCACTTTTGAACCCCATGGGCATGACCGACTCTCTGAAAGTCGGCTCCATCGGTGGATTTGCAGCGTCACTGGTTCTGGCAGCTCTGGTTGTCAAAAGCGGGCATTCCGGCTCGGCCCTCATGCTGTTTTTTATCGGCATGGCAGGCGTTGCTGCCCTCTCTTGGTTCAAGCAGGGCGACACGGCCGCCGCTCTCGCCGCTGCCCTGCTGTCGTTCATCGTGCTGATGGTTTGGGAGCGTGCCGCCTTCAATGAATGGGCCATGGATGAAAGCGGACTTTGGTCAAGTGTCCTGCGTGGCGAGGCTCCGCAATATCTCCGCTCGATGCTGGCGGCAGGTGCCGCCTTTACAGCGCTTGGCTTTGCCGGCGTCTTCAGGAAATCCCCACCCATAACTTGGGGCCTTCTGGCTGCGGGTTCTGCGCTGTTATATTTGTTCAGTGCGTGGGGCAGGGTAGATGGACTGCTGTCCGATGCGACATGGGCGCTCCTCGGCGCATTGGCAGCGGCTGTCTTGCTGGCGGCTGTCTGGCTCCGGCGCGGGCAAATCACAGCGAATGATGATAATTTCACCGCCGGAATTCTTGCCATCGGCAGTGCGGGCCTTCTCCTATTTGCCGGGGACCGCATGCTCAATGGCGTCTGGCTCACCATAGGCATGGCGGTGCTTGCAGCAGCCTATGCGTTTTCCGCCAAAACGCTCGCCGTGAATTTGTTGGGACCAATCGCTGCCGCGCTGGGCTCGCTCACTGCGCTCCGCCTGTTTGTTTCGCGCGAGCTCTGGAACGATGATCGCACCCTGCCATTGGGCCAGCATTGGCCGCTCTATGGTTACGGCATTCCCATTGTCCTCTTCTACTTCGCCGCGCGCTGGCTGAAATCATCCGGCCACAGAAAATCCGCAACCGCCCTTGAAGGCATCAGCCTTGGCCTTGCCATCTCGTTGGTCTCGCTCGAACTCCGCGTTCTCATCGGCGGCGGCTTGACCACTGATGAACCACAACTCCTCGAAGTGGCGGCCCATATCCTGGCCTGGATGGGCGCTGCCTACGGCCTGATGTATCGCCAGCAAATCTTCTCCTCCCTGATTTCCCTGTGGGGCGCGCGAATCCTGCTTGGCTTTTCCTGCGCGGCAATCATCCTGCTGAGCCTCGCGGCCCTGAACCCGATTGTCACGGAAGACCCGATCCCCGGCAATGTCGTGTTCAACGCCCTGTTGCTGGCATATCTCGCACCTGTCGTGCTTCTGGGTTTCATCGCGCGCCGGCTCGATTCCCTGGGCTGGCTCCAGTTTCGTCCCTCCGTCGGCATTCTGGCTCTCATCCTCGCCATGACTTACGTAAGCCTCGAAACCAAGCGCGTGTTCCAGGGGCATGCACTTGTGGCATGGTCGCTGTCCGGGGCTGAATCCTACGCCTATTCCGCTGTCTGGCTGGTATCAGCTCTTGCCCTGTTTGCAGCCGGGATTAAACTAGGCCGCCAATACATCCGCTACGCCGGGCTCGGTGTCATGGTGCTGGTGGTTTTGAAAGTCTTCCTCTGGGATATGTCGGGACTGGAAGGGCTCTATCAGATAGGCTCCTTTCTCGGCCTTGGCCTCAGCCTTGTCGGCATCGGCTGGCTCTATCAGCGCTTTGTGCAAAAGCCTAAAGTGATGGAGGCATAAGCCTTAACCACGCGCAAGGGAGGAAAGCATGACCAAGGCAGCGCAGAATGAAACGTTCCATCGTCTCACCATTGCCGCGATGATCGGTGCGCTCGAAAATCTCGACAGGATTTTAGTAAAGGCAGCGGCCCATGCCCGCACGGCCAAAATTGAACCCGAGGTTCTGCTGGGTTCCAGGCTCTACCCCGATATGTTCAGCCTGATCCAGCAACTGCAGTATGCCCTCTATCTTCCCGTGGATTTCGCCCGGCACTTCACCGACGAGCCTGCGCCCCATGTGGGCTATGAGGAAGCAACCTTCGCGGATGTGCATGCCAGCCTGAAGACGGCAATCGCCTATCTCAAGGCCATACCGGCGAGCCGCCTTGTGGAGCGGGCGCAGCGCGTCGTGCCAATCTTCTTTGATGGCACCAAGGGTATGCCGGCTGACGACTACGCCGCCATTGTTGAAATGCCGGATTTCTATTTCCACCTGAGCATTGCCTATGCCATCCTCCGCCACAACGGTGTGCCCCTCTCCAAGGGTGATTTCATCGGGCCCTACAAATCCACGCCAATAGAGTGAGTGTTGCATGACTGGAAAAACCCTTGGCCTCGAAGGTCCCCTCTATGACTATTACGCCGCCCACGCCTACCGCGAACCGGAAATCCTGAAGGAACTCCGCCTTGAAACCGCAAAGCTCGGCGGCGAGGCGCGCATGCAGGTCGGGCCGGAGCAGGGCGCCTTCATGGCCATGCTGGTGAAGCTCATGGGCGCCAGGCGCATTCTTGAGATTGGCACCTTCACCGGCTATTCGTCGCTCGCCATGGCGCTTGCCGGTGACGCAAAGATCATCGCCGCCGATGTGAGCGAAGAATGGACCAAGGTGGCCCGCAAGTTCTGGATAAAGGCGGGTGTCGACGGCCGCATCGACCTGCGGCTTGGCCCCGGTGCGGAAACCATCGCTGAGCTCCTCAAGGCGGGCGAGGCCGGGCACTTCGACATGATGTTCATCGACGCGGATAAATCATCCTACGACACCTATTACGAAGGCGGCCTGAAACTGCTGCGCACCGGCGGCGTCATGTTGATTGATAACGTCTTGTGGAGCGGCGATGTGGCCAAACCCTCGGTCAAGGACGAAGACACGGTTGCCTTACGCGCCCTCAATACAAAAATCATGGCCGATGCCCGCGTCGACCTCGTTATGGTGCCAATCTGTGATGGCCTGACCATGGCACGAAAGAAGTGAGGAGCTGTGAAACCAAGGAATGGAAACCAGCGGGTCCTGGATATCGCGGCAGACGCGGCCCGGAAATTTCGCCAAAACATCGGAACCCTCCCGCAGCGGCCAATCAAAACCTACGCGGAAATGAAATCGATCTTCGGTGGCCCCGTCCCCGAAAACCCTGAAAATGGCGAAGCTGTCATTCGGGAACTTGCGAACAAGGCAGTCGACGGTCTTCAAATGGCAACAGGCCCGCGCTTCTTCGGCTGGGTCATCGGCGGCTCGCACATCGTCGGCACAGCTGCCGATTGGCTGACCTCCGCCTGGGGTCAGAATTGTGGAAATCATCATGCGGCCCCTTCCGCGGCGGCGGCCGAAACGGCTGCGGCTGGTTGGTTGCTCGAACTCCTTGATCTGCCGCGTGATAGTTCCGTGGGCTTTGCCACCGGTGCAACAGTTGCAAATTTCGTTTGCCTCGCCGCAGCGCGTGATGAAGTGCTGCGCAACGCCGGCTGGAACGCCGATGCGGATGGCCTCTTCGGCGCGCCGCCGATTACCGTGCTGATCGGTGACGATGCCCATACGACAGTATTTTCCGCCCTGCAGTTTCTGGGTCTCGGCCATGACCGTGTTGTGCGTGTCGCAACCGACGCGCAGGGCCACATGCTGATGTCAGCATTTGCCGAAGCGATTGCCAAAGTGAAAGGGCCATCCATCGTGATTGCCCAGGCTGGCCAAATCAATACGGGTGCATTCGATAATTTTGCGGAGATTGTTCCGCTGGCAAAAAAGGCCGGCGCCTGGCTGCATGTCGATGGTGCTTTCGGATTGTGGGCACGCGCCAGTTCAACAACGCGCCATCTCGCTGCCGGACTTGAAGGTGCCGACTCTTGGGCAACCGACGGCCACAAGTGGCTGCAAACTCCCTATGACAGCGGCTATGCAATTGTCCGCAATGAACTGGCCCACCGGCGGGCCGTGACGATTGCTGCAAGCTATCTGCCGCTCGCCGCTGAGGGCGAGCGCGATCCCAGCCATTATGTCCCTGAGCTTTCGCGCCGCGCCCGGGGCTTTGCCACATGGGCCATGATCAGGCATTTGGGACGAAGTGGAATATCGGCAATGGTCGAGCGCCATTGTCAGGTTGCCCTCACCATGTCCGGGATGCTTGCCGCCGAACCCGGAATCGAAATTCTCAACGACGTGGTGCTCAATCAAATCATTGTGCGCTTCGGCGGCGATCAAACTAAAGAAGTCGGCGATCAGCTGACCCGCGATACGATCAGCCGCATTCAGGCCGATGGCGAATGTTTCGCAGGTGGCGCTGTATGGCGCGGCCGTCAAATCATGAGGCTTTCGGTCATCAGTTGGGAAACCGATGTGGCCGAAGGCAAGCGCAGCGCCGAGGCAATCATCAGGGCATGGCGGATTGTCAAACAGCAGCCATGAACGCAAGCTATTGATTTGGCTAGGTTTCATAGCGCGCTTGCCTTTATTGCACCGCACCTGTATAGCCCCGCTCGTTAAATACTCACGCGGGTGTTGGACTTGGGCCATGGGAATGCGAATTCCCCTCATAGGCCGAAGTCCTTCCGGTGCCGGATAATCCGGTCACAACCATCCGCGGCGGATCAACCGGAGAAGGACAAGACCATGGCTGTGCCAGAATTCACTATGCGCCAATTGCTTGAAGCAGGCGTTCATTTCGGACATCAAACCCACCGCTGGAACCCCAAGATGCAGTCGTACATTTACGGCTCCCGCAACGGCATCCACATCATCGATTTGGCCCAGACCGTGCCGTTGCTGCATCAGGCGCTTCTCGCCGTCACCGCAGCCGTTGCCAAGGGCGGCCGCGTGTTGTTCGTCGGCACCAAGCGCACCGCGCAGGAGCAGATTGCCGACAGCGCCAAGCGCTCGGCCCAGTACTACGTGAATTCCCGCTGGCTCGGCGGCATGCTCACCAACTGGAAGACCATTTCAAATTCCATAAAGCATCTCCGCACCCTTGATGAGCAGCTTGCCAAGGAAGGCATGGGCCTTACCAAGCGCGAATTGCTCTCCATTTCCCGCGAGAAAACCAAGCTCGACAAGGCCCTGGGCGGCATAAAGGACATGGGCGGAACCCCCGACATCCTGTTCGTGATCGACACTAACAAGGAAGCGCTCGCCATCAAGGAAGCCAATCGTTTGGGCATTCCGGTTGTAGCGATCATCGACACGAACTCAGATCCTGCCGGCGTGAACTATCCGATCCCCGGCAATGATGACGCGGGCCGCGCCGTGGCACTTTACTGCGACCTCATCGCGCGCGCCGCCATTGAAGGCATTTCGCAGGCCCAAGGCTCTTCGGGCCGTGATGTCGGCGCTGATGAAAACCCGATGGCTGAAGCCGTACCGGCGGAATAACACCCAATCTGAAGGGCCAGCGGTTAGCGCCGGCCCTTGCTCCATTTTGAAAGAGGAAGATCATGGCTGAGATTACAGCTGGAATGGTGAAAAGCCTACGTGAGTCAACCGGCGTAGGCATGATGGACTGCAAGGCTGCCCTTGCCGCCACAAACGGCGACATGGAAGCCGCCACCGATTGGCTGCGCGCCAAGGGCCTGGCCAAGGCCGCCAAGAAATCCACCCGGGTTGCCGCCGAAGGCCTCGTCGGCATTGCGGTAAACGGCACTACCGGCGCCGCGGTTGAAGTGAACTCGGAAACCGACTTCGTGGCCCGCAACGAAAAATTCCAGGCCATGGTTGCCGGTATCGCCAAGCTTGCGTTGAACGCCGGTGGTGATTCCGAAAAATTGAAAACCGCTAGGTTCCCCGGCTCGCAGCATGCGGTCGCCGAATATGTGGCCGAGATGGTGGCCACCATCGGCGAAAACATGGGCGTACGCCGCACCGCCTCGCTCCAGGTCAAGGATGGCGTGGTCGGCTCCTACGTCCACAACCAGGCCGCTCCCGGCCTCGGCAAGATCGGCGTTCTCGTGGCGCTTGAATCAACCGGCAACAAGGAAGAGCTGTCCGCCCTTGGCCGCCTGCTCTCCATGCATGTCGCCGCAACCAATCCGGTCGCCATGGATTTGGCCGGCGTTCCACCGGAAACCCTGGCGCGCGAAAAGGCCATCCTCGAAGAAAAGAACGCTGGCAAGCCTGCAAACGTCCTGGAAAAGATTATCGCTTCGGGCCTTAAGACCTATGCCAAGGAAAACTGCCTGCTGGAACAAGCCTATGTCCATGACGGCACCAAGTCGGTGACCCAGATCCTTGGTGAAGTCGGTAACAAGGCCGGCGCTCCCATCAAACTTCTGGGCTACGTGCGCATGCAGCTCGGCGAAGGCATTGAAAAGACCGTCGATGATTTCGCCGCCGAAGTCGCCAAGGCCGCCGGCCAGGCTTGAGAAGAACATCCAATTTGAAAAGGGCCCGTTTGGGCCCTTTTTTGTTGCTCAACGTGAGTGCAAACTTGCCGGACCCTTTGATTAAAGTGAAAAATGTCCTAAGACGAATCGAACTCGAATGCCTAGAATAGGCCAAAATACGGGACCTTTTCCTTATCGGACTGTCAAAACCCATGAGCAAAATCACCTACAAGCGAATTCTCCTTAAAGTCTCCGGTGAAGTGCTGATGGGCAATCAGGCCTTCGGCATCGACCTCGATACAGTGGCGCGCATTGCCGATGAAGTCATCGCCTGCGCCAAGGCAGGCGCCCAGGTGGCGCTGGTGATTGGCGGCGGCAACATTTTCCGCGGCCTGGCCGGTGCCGCAAAAGGCATGGATCGGGTCAGCGCCGACCACATGGGCATCATGGCCACCGTCATGAACGCCCTCGCCATGCAGGGCGTGTTGAATTCCAAGGGCATTGATGCCCGGGTTCTTTCGGCCATTGCCATGCCCACCGTCTGTGAAACCTATTCGCCCGCCAAGGGCATCCATCATCTGGAAAAGGGCAGGGTGGTGATTTGCGCTGCTGGAACCGGCCTGCCATTCTTTACCACCGATACGGGCTCGGCATTGCGTGCCGCGGAGCTGCAGTGCAACGCCCTCTTGAAGGGCACGAGTGTTGATGGCGTTTACGCCGAAGACCCCAAGAAGAACCCCAAGGCCCAGCGCTTCGAGAAAATCACCTTTAACGAGATTTTGAGCCGGGATCTGCGTATTATGGACCCCGCCGCAATCGCCCTTGCACGGGACAACGGGATTCCGGTAATTGTGTTTTCCATCAGGGAAGCGGGCGCCGTGTCGAAAGTCATAACCGGCGCCGGCCGCTTCACCACAGTGACGAAGGACTAACCCATGGCCCAACCTGTTCCCTTTAACCCCGCTGACATCAAGCGCCGCATGCATGGTGCCACGGAATCGCTCAAGCATGATTTCGGCGGCCTGCGCACCGGCCGTGCCTCCATAACCCTGCTCGAGCCGGTTCAGGTTGATGCCTATGGCGCCCTGATGCCGCTCAACCAGGTTGCTTCAGTCACCGTTCCGGAAGCCCGCCTTCTGCAAATCAATGTCTGGGACAAGGGCCTGGTGATCGCCGTGGAAAAGGCCATTCACGCCTCCAATCTGGGGTTGAATCCGCAAACCGAGGGCCAGGTCATTCGCTTGCGCATGCCGGACTTGACCCAGGACCGCCGCAAGGAACTGGTCAAGGTGGCCCACCAATACGCCGAAAAGGCCCGCATTGCCGTGCGCAATGTGCGCCGCGACGGCATGGACCAGTTGAAGGCTTTGGAAAAAGATCACGCCATGAGCGAGGATGACCACAAGAAAAAATCCGAAGAAACTCAAAAGATGACCGACGAGACGATCAAGGAAATTGATGCTTCTTTGAAGGCAAAAGAAGCTGAAATCATGCAGGTTTGAGGGGCCGCATCGAGTCATGCTGAACCGCCCGCCAGCCGCGCCGCGTCATGTTGCCATTATCATGGATGGCAATGGCCGGTGGGCCGCCCGCCGCGGCCTGCCGCGCTCGGCGGGCCACAAGGCGGGCGTTGACGCCCTGCGCCGTGCGGTCAAGGCCGCCGCCGATTTCGGCGTTGAATATCTCACGATCTATTCCTTTAGTTCGGAAAACTGGTCCCGGCCCGCCGCGGAGGTTTCGTTTCTGCTCGACCTCTTGCGCCGCTTCATCCGCCAGGACGTGGCCGAACTGCATCGCTCCGGCGTCAAGATCACCGTTGTCGGCAGCCGTGCCGATTTGGAACCGGGCATCGTGTCCTTGCTCGATGATGCCGAGCGCATGACCCGCGGAAATTCCAAACTCAACCTCATCGTCGCTTTCAATTACGGCAGCAGGCAGGAAATTGGCCGCGCCGTGGCTGCAATCGCCCGGAAGGTTGAAAGTGGCGATATCTCAGCCGCTGACATTTCACCGGAACTGATTTCCCTGAATCTGGATACCGCCGGCATTCCCGATCCCGACCTGCTCATTCGCACCGGTGGCGAGCAGCGCATATCGAATTTCCTCTTGTGGCAATGCGCCTATACGGAATTTGTCTTTGTCGATGACTTCTGGCCCGATTTCACCCACGAGATATTTGCCAGGGCCCTCGATGAGTTCCGCCTGCGGGACCGCCGCTTTGGCGGCATCGAAGCGCAAACCGCATGACATCGGCCAAGTGGGGCGACCTCGGCGTCAGAACGGCTTCCGCCGTGGTGCTCATCCCGGCAGCTATCGCCTGCGCCTGGTTTGGCGGCATCTGGTTCAAGGGCTTTGTGCTGTTGTTTGCGGGACTTATCGCCCACGAATGGACCGCAATGGTTCACCCCAAAAATCTCGCCCAATACGCCCTGCACATGGGAGCTGCCCTCTCCGGCGCGGTTTTGCCGGATTTGGTGGGTGTTGGCATTGCCGCCCTGGTCATTTTGGGATTGGCGCTTGTATCAATATTCATGGCCCGCAAAGAAGATCCCGATGCCAGCAAGTGGCGTTATTTCGGAATTTTTTACGTGGGATGCCCGGCTCTTGCCTTCATTCTTCTGCGCGGCGATTCCCATTATGGCTTTGCCGCCATACTTTGGGTGTTCCTGGTTGTGTGGTCAGCCGATACTCTGGCCTATTTCGCCGGCCGCATTATTGGCGGCCCCAAGCTCGCCCCGGTGATTTCGCCCAAAAAGACCTGGGCCGGTCTTGGCGGGGCTGTGGCAGGAAGTGCACTAGTCTCGTTTATTTTTGCCGGCGTTACCCAGCTGAATGGCATTTGGACCCTTGCCATTCTTGCAGGCGGTTTGGCTGTCGTGGAACAGGCCGGCGATCTTTTCGAGTCATCTCTCAAGCGATTTCATGGGGTTAAGGATTCCGGCAGGCTGATTCCGGGCCATGGCGGGGTGATCGACCGAGTGGATGGGCTGATTGCTGTGGCCGTGGCGGCAGCATTAATCGGGGTTTTACACGAGCAAGGGCCAAATGCCGCCCGCGGATTGCTGCGCTGGTAACCATATTTCGCCGAAATGTTGACTTAAATCCGGGCTTGTGTGGTTAATAAACAGTGAATCACGCTAACCGCAATGGCACGAGCCTTGCGTGTTGTGTCGGGCACAAGGAGTTCAGGCAAGACCGCCTGAATAGTGTTCGGGGAGTTGGGACGGATCATGGAATTTCTGAGCTACGTGCACTTGCCCTTTGGCTATCTTCCGCCTTTCATAGCCGCTCTCACAATTATTGTTTTCATTCATGAGCTTGGCCACTTCATGGTGGCACGCTGGTGCGGTGTTGCGGTGGAAGTCTTTTCAATTGGCTTTGGCCGTGAAATCTTTGGCTGGAACGACAGGCATGGCACCCGCTGGAAGGTCTGCTGGCTGCCGCTCGGTGGCTACGTGAAATTTGAAGGCGACGCCAATCCGACGAGCCTTCCGCAAGCGTCACCAGAGTCCGGGATGACCCGCACGGCCGGCAATTTTCACGGCAAGCCGGTCTGGAAACGCGCCGCTGTCGTGGCGGCCGGCCCAATTGCCAATTTCATTCTCTCAATCCTGATTTTTGCCAGCGTGTTTGCCTTCGTCGGCATTCCGGTGAATGAGCCGCGCGTCGGCGAGGTGCAGCCGGGAAGTGCCGCCGAGAAGGCCGGAATGAAGAGCGGCGATCTCATCGCGGCCATTGATGGCGCCAAAATCGAAACCTTTGGCGACATCATAAAGTCGGTTTCTTTCCGCGGGGGAGAACTGATACATGTGACGATTGACCGAAACGGAACCCCCATTGATTTGCAAGTTGTTGCAGGCATCGTTGAAGAATCGGATGGATTTGGCGGAACCACCAAACGCGGGCTTTTGGGAATATTCCCCCCAAAGGCCACCTCTGTGTCGCCGCCGCGGCGCCTTTCAATACCTGACGCGATTTCTCAAGGCACCGGCGAAACCTGGCGCATCGTATCCGTCACCTTCAAGTACCTGGGCAAGCTGGTGCGTGGGCAGGAAAGTTCGAAGCAAATAGGTGGCCCGGTTTTCATAGCCAAAATGGCGGGTGATGCGGCGTCCTCAGGTGTCATGCGATTCGCCATTTTTATCGCCTTCCTGTCCACAAGCGTCGGGCTTATTAACTTGTTTCCAATCCCAATGTTGGATGGTGGCCATCTGGTTTACTACGCCATCGAGACCGTGTCGGGAAAGCCGCTTGGAAAACAGGCCCAGGAATGGGGCTTTAGGGTGGGTTTGTCGCTTGTCGCAATGCTGATGGCGTTCGGTTTTTGGAACGACCTGAGCAGGTTGTTTGCAATGATTGTCGGGGGCTGAAATTTAGGGCTATCTTTCATTTGCAAAGCAGTTGAAAGACGTTAAAACACGCGGCGGGCGCAAGTGATTTGTGGGACGGCTAGATTTGGCGAAGATTGGTCTTTTGATGCGTATTAAACTTTTCTGTCTGGCACTGTTGAGCCTTGTTCTGTCCTTCGTCATGCCGGTGGCTTTGCCGTCGGGCTGGGCGCCACAGGCCTATGCCGAAACCATTGCCCAGATTAGAGTTGAAGGTAATCAGCGGGTTGAGGACGAGACCGTACTTTCCTACCTGCAGTTTTCACGCGGCGACCAGTTCAACCCGGAAAGGATCGACGAGTCGATAAAGGTCCTGTTTCAGACCGGATTGTTTGCCGATGTTCAGATGTTCCAGCGCGGCAATACCCTGGTTATCAAGCTGGAGGAAAACCCGCTCATAAACCGGGTCAATTTCGAGGGCAACAAGGAAATTGATGACGCGGCTCTGGCCAAGGAAGTTGAAGTCCGCGAACGCATGATCTTCACCAAGGCCCGGGTGCGGAGCGATACCCAGCGGGTCCTGGCGCTTTATCAGAAGTCCGGCTACTACAACGTTCGCGTTGCTCCAAAGCTCATTCGTTTGCCCGAAAATCGCATCAATCTTGTGTTTGAAGTGACCGAAGGTTCGGAGACGAAGGTCAAGCTCATCAGCTTCACCGGCAATGAAGCCTTTAGCGACGGCGGGTTGCGTGACGTCATTGGCACCCAGCAAACGAGTTGGTGGAATTTCTTCCAGAAGAACGATACCTATGATCCTGACCGCCTGGAATATGACAAGGAGCTGTTGCGCCGCCATTACCTCAGGCATGGCTATGCGGATTTCAGTGTCATTTCCGCCGATGTTCAGCTTTCACCCGCTGGCGACTATTTTGAAATTGCGTTCTCGGTTGAGGAAGGCCCGCGCTACACGATTGCCGATGTCGCCGTGAATATTGGCAATACCAGCCTTGATCCGGAGAAGCTGAAAAAAGTGATCAAAACCGGTGTTGGTGATGATTACAACGCCACCAAGGTGGACAAGACCGTTGAGAACCTGGCGCTTGAAGCCAGCAGGCAGGGCTTTGTCTTTGCCAAGGTCGAGCCCAAGGTTGACCGCAACGTGGGGCAGGGTTCGCTGAACATCAGCTACAACATCGCGGAAGGGCGCCGCGCCTACGTCGAGCAGATTATTATCGAAGGCAACACCCGGACCCTGGACGAGGTTATTCGCCGCGAATTGCTGATTTACGAAGGCGATGCGTTCAACCGCACGCTGATTGAACGCGCCCGCCGCCGCCTGACGTCCCTCGATTTCTTTGAAAAAATCGAGTTTCAGGAAGAAGAGGGTTCTGCTCCAGACAAGATCAATCTGGTTGTGGTCGTTACCGAAAAGTCTACCGGCAAGATCAGCTTCTCGGTTGGGTACTCGTCGACTGAACAGGTCGTCGGGTCAGTCGAACTGAGCGAGCGCAACTTCATGGGCCGGGGCCAGTATGTGAAGCTCAATACGCTCCTGAGCTTCAAGCGCCAGCAGGTCGATTTCAGCTTCACCGAGCCCTATTTCATGGGCATGCCGATTTCGGCAGGTTTCGATTTATTTGCGACAAAGACGGACAACAAGCGGACTTCATCTTACAGGAGCACCAACATTGGTTTCGCGTTGCGCACCGGATTCAGGCTCGATGAATATTCCAACGTTGGTTTTAGATACACATTGGCATACCGTGATGTAGACGGCATTAACTATGAACGCGCCTCTCCGGCGGTCATCGCCCAGGAAGGCTCAAGCATAAAATCTTCCGTTGGCGCCACCTATACGTGGGATGATCTCGACAACCCTATCCGCCCGACATTGGGCTTCAGGGGCCAGTTGGAATCGGAAATTGCCGGCCTTGGCGGTGATACCTATTATGGCCGCCTTGAAGCCCACGGCTGGTACTTCTTCCCGCTTTACGAGGAATCAATTGTCCTGAAACTTGAAGGCAATGCCGGCCATATTGAAGCCTTTAATGGCAAAGACGTGCCATTGCAGGACCGCTTCTTCAAGGGGGCCGACAGCTTCCGCGGCTTTGCCCAGTCGGGCGTTGGGCCACGGCAAATTGGCAATGACGGCGATACCGATGCAATTGGCGCCCAGAGCTATGCCATCGCCACGGCCGAGCTGACCTTTCCTGTGGGCCTACCGGAACAGTGGGGCATCGAGGGTGCGGCATTCACCGATTTCGGTACGGTATTTGGTTCGCCCGAAGAATCTGTAGCGAAGGGTGTTGCTCCATGCAACGTAGGCTTGGGCACTGACGATTGCACCGTCTTCGACACCATGGCCTTCCGTGCCTCCGTCGGTGGCGGCCTCATCTGGCAATCGCCCTTCGGCCCGCTCCGCTTCGAAGTGGCCTATCCGCTCATGAAAGCCAAGTATGATGAAACCGAGTGGTTCCGCTTCTCCATCGGAACGCGCTTCTAGACCTTTGCAATTGCGGTGCTAAAGTCAAGCGGACGGCCCGAAAGGCCGTCCGAATCTTTATGGGAATGGCAGCATGGCTGAAGAAACTCCGGCAAAAACCCTGATGAGCGCCGACATCGCCCGCATCATGAAACTGCTGCCGCACCGCTATCCCTTTCTTCTCATCGACAGGATGATTGACATGGACGGTGAGGAGCAGGGCACCGCGATCAAGAACGTCACCATCAACGAGCCGTTCTTCCAGGGCCATTTCCCCGGCAAGCCCGTGATGCCGGGCGTGTTGCTGGTGGAGGCCATGGCCCAGGCCGCGGGCGCCCTGGTGCTGAACTACTTGGGCGATGCCCACGCCGGCAAGCTCGTTTTCTTCATGTCCATCGACAAGGCCCGATTCCGGAAGCCGGTGCTGCCCGGCGACGTTGTCCACTTCCACGTCAAGCTTTCAAACAAGCGCGCGCCGGTGTGGAAATACTGGGCCGAGGCCCATGTCGACGGCAAGAAAGTCGCCGAGGCCGAGATCGGCGCCATGCTGATGGATGAACGCTGAGCGGCGTTCTACTTGCCGCGTTTGCTTATCGAAACGTAGTCGCGCTTCAACGGCCCATTGTAGAGCTGGCGCGGCCGGCCGATGCGCTGGCTTGGATCCTCGATCATTTCCTTCCACTGGGAAATCCAGCCAACCGTGCGGGCGAGCGCAAAGAGCACGGTGAACATCGAGGTCGGAAAGCCAAGGGTCCGCAGGGTGATGCCCGAATAGAAATCCACATTGGGATAGAGCTTGCGCTCGACAAAATACTTGTCGTTCAGGGCAACCCGCTCCAGTTCGCGTGCCACATCAAGCAGCGGATCATCCTTGACGCCAAGCTCGGAGAGAACCTCATGGGCGGTTTGCTGCATGATCTTGGCGCGCGGGTCGTAGTTCTTGTAGACCCGGTGGCCGAAACCCATGAGCCTGATGTTGGAGCTCTTGTCCTTCACCTTTTCAATGAAAGCCGGAATGTTGTCCACCGTCCCGATCTCTCCCAGCATCTTGAGAGCCGCCTCATTGGCGCCGCCGTGTGCCGGTCCCCACAGGCAGGCGATGCCCGCCGCAATGCAGGCAAAGGGATTTGCGCCGGAGGAACCGGCAAGCCTTACCGTTGAGGTCGAGGCATTCTGCTCATGATCGGCATGCAGGATGAAGATGCGGTCCATGGCGCGCGCCAGAATGGGGTTCACCTTGTATTCCTCGCACGGCACCGCAAAGCACATGTGCAGGAAATTGGCCGCATAGGACAATTCGTTGCGCGGATAAACAAAGGGCTGCCCGATGTGATACTTGTAGGCCATCGCCGCGATGGTCGGCAGCTTGGCAATCACCCGGTGCGAGGCGATTTCGCGCTGCCGCGGATCGTCGATGTCGGTTGAATCATGGTAGAAAGCCGACATAGCGCCGACAACCGCGACCATGACCGCCATGGGATGTGCGTCGCGACGGAAGCCCTGGAAAAACCGGGACATTTGCTCGTGGATCATCGTGTGGTGGGTAATGGCATGCTCAAATGAGCGGCGCTGGGCCTGGTTCGGCAGCTCGCCGTAATAGAGCAGATAGCAGGTTTCGATGAAGTCGCCGTTCTCGGCGAGCTGGTCGATGGGATAACCGCGGTGCAGCAAGATGCCTTCATCGCCGTCAATATAGGTAATCCTGGATTCGCAGGACGCCGTTGAGGTGTAGCCCGGATCGAAGGTGAAAACTTTCCCTTCTGCGTAAAGCTTGCTGATGTCGATGACATCGGGCCCAAGGGCCCCCTTTTTCACCGGCAAATCATAGGTTTGTCCCTTGAAAGCAAGCTTTGCCGAAGATTCTGCGTCAGACATCAAGGACCTCTCAATTTGTATTACAAGAGCTTATTGCAGCGCAGCAAAAAGGTCAATTCAACAGATCGTTGATCCGCGCCATGGCTTCCTCCCGCCCCAGCACGTCCAGCACATCGAATATGGGTGGCGAGGTCGATGTGCCGGTGAGCGCGGCACGTAAAGGCTGGGCAAGCTTGCCCAGCTTAATGCCGTTTTTTTCCGCATGGGCTTTAACGGCGGCTTCAAGCACGCTTGCCGTCCATTCACCGCAGGCCTCAAGAACCGGCTTCAATTCCAGTAAGGCAGCCGTGCCGCCGTCGGCGATGATCTGCTTGGCTTTCTCATCCAAGGCCAGAGGCCGCACGGCAAACAGAAACGCCGCGCCGGTTTTGAGTTCAACCAAGGTCTTGGCCCGTTCCTTGAGCCCGGCCATGGCCCTGCGCAACTGGCCGCGCTTGGCGTCGTCAAGCCGTGCCAGCATATCGCTGCCAGCCTCCGCATACGGAAGAAATGCAATGAACTCATCCACCAGTGAGGCGTCGTCCAGATGGCGGATATAGTGGCCGTTGAGATTCTCAAGCTTGGCGAAATCAAACCGCGCCGGCGACTTCCCTATATTGCCGAGATCAAACCATTCGACCAATTGGGCTGTGGAAAAAATCTCCTCGTCGCCATGGCTCCAGCCCAGCCGCGCCAGGTAATTGCGCAAGGCCGCAGGCAGGTAACCCATGGCGCGGTAGGCCTCGACCCCCAGAGCGCCATGGCGCTTGGAAAGCTTTGCGCCATCCGGCCCATGGATAAGCGGAACATGCGTCATGTCCGGCACGGCCCAGCCCATGGCGAGATAGATCTGCGTTTGCCGCGCCGCGTTGGTGAGGTGGTCAACCCCGCGGATGATGTGGGTCACGCCCATGTCATGATCATCAACCACCACGGAAAGATTATAGGTCGGGTTGCCGTCCGAGCGCAGGATGATCAGGTCATCCAGATCCCGGTTGGCGAATACCACGCGCCCCTGGGCATTGTCAGTGATGACGGTTTCGCCCTCCTGCGGTGACTTGAACCGGATCACCGGCTTCACCCCCGCCGGCGCTTCCTTGGGGTCGCGGTCGCGCCAGGTGCCGTCATAGCGGATGGGGCGCTTCTCGGCTTCCGCTTTGGCGCGCATCGCCTCCAATTCCTGCGGGCTGCAATAGCAATGATAGGCATGGCCCGTGGCTAGGAGCTGCTCGGCCACTTCGCGGTGGCGTGGCCCACGCGCATGCTGCGAAACCGCCTCGCCATCCCAGGTCAGGCCAAGCCAAGTCATGCCCGAGATGATGGCGTCGATGGCCGCATCGGTGGATCGCTCGCGGTCCGTGTCCTCGATGCGCAAAAGCATTTTGCCGCCCACGTGGCGCGCATAGGCCCAGTTGAACAGGGCCGTGCGGGCCCCGCCGATATGCAGGTAACCGGTGGGCGAGGGAGCAAAGCGGGTGACGACGGGCGATGACATGAACACCGTTTTCCTTGTAGGCTAGTGGCGGGGATGGTGCCCGAAGGCTTGGACGAAGGCAATTAGCACAAGCTTTTGGGGCGCGTAAGAGGGCGCAGAAGTGGCGGGCAAGCTGCAGGAAGTGTGGGAAGCGCAGCTTGGGGCCACGGTTCTGTGGGCTCCGGTAGCCCTCACTTTCGGCATCTGGAGCTATTTTGCCCTGCCGCGGGAGCCTGGGCTGCCAATCGCCGGTTTCTTTATGCTCGTGGCCTTCCTGCTGTTCTGCAAAGCCCGCGGCCGCATGGGAATAGTCCTTCTGGCCATCCTGCTCAGCGGCTTTGTGCTGGCGAAATTCCGCGCTGAAATGATTGCCACCCCGTTGCTGAAAGCGGTGACCGGCGAAATTGTCGTAAGCGGCATTGTCCGTGATGTGGAGCGCGCTTCCGAACGGCGCGCCACGATCATTCTCGAGCCCGACAAAATCGAAGGCATGACCACGCCACAACTGCCGCGCCGCCTGCGCCTCTCGAATTCACTCAGCAATGGCGAACCGGCAATTGGCGCCAGGATCGCCTTCAGGGCCAGGCTTGGCCCCATCGCCTCGCCAACCATGCCCGGTGGCTTCGACTATGGCCGGCAGCTTTACTTTCAGGGAATCGGCGGCACTGGCCGCATCACCTCGAAAATCGATGCGCTTGGCAGTGCCTCGTCCGCCTCCCTGTGGCTCTCCGGCACATTGCACAATTTGCGTCAGGACATAGGCAGCCGCATCCGTCAGCATTTGCAGGGAACCATTGCCGCCTTTGCCGAGGCCCTGATTACCGGCGAGCGCGCCTCAATCCCCAAAGATGTCAACAAGAGCCTACAAGTATCAGGGCTATACCACATTCTTTCGATTTCCGGACTGCATATGTCCTTGGCGGCAGGTGGCATGTTTTGGCTCGCCAGAGCCGTTCTGGCGCTCTTCCCGGCGGTCGCTCTGCGCTGGCCGATCAAGAAATGGGCTGCTGTTGCAGCCCTGGCATTTGGCTTTGCCTACATGTTGTTGGCCGGTTCCGATCCTCCAACCACGCGTTCCTATATCATGCTGGCCGTGGTCTTCGTGGCGATCATCGTGGACCGGCCCGCGATATCTCTGCGCAACCTGGCGCTCGCGGCCTTGCTCATCCTCATCCTGCAGCCCGAGTCAGCCATACAGGCAAGCTTCCAGATGTCCTTCATGGCAGTCATGGGCCTCGCGGCGTTTTTTGAATATTGGAACCGGCCCAAACCGGAGCGGGAATACCGCATCGAAAACCGGAGGGCTTACTATGCGCGGAAGCTCTACCAGGTCGCATTGGCTTCAATCCTGACAACGCTGATAGCGGGGAGCTTCTCGTCCATTCCCGCCGCCTATCATTTTGGCAGGCTTGCGCCCTATGGCGTTCTGGCCAATGGCTTGGCCGTTCCCGTAGTCAGCCTCGTGGTGATGCCCTTTGCAGCACTGGGTGCGGTGCTGATGCCTTTGGGCCTTGAGGCCTGGCCACTTGCCATTCTGGGCAAAGGACTGGAAATGGTGCTCAGCATTTCCGATCACGTGGCCACGTTGCCCGGCGCCCAAAGCGTCATTCCCCAGGTGCCGCTGGCCAGCGCCATTGCCCTGGCCCTCGGGGCTTCCATTCTGTGCCTGGCCAACAGGCAAGCCAAATATGCGGGTGGCGTCCTGTTGATCACCGGATTCGCGCTGGCGCAATTCAACGGTTTCCCCGATCTCCTGATTGAACGAACGGCCGCCAACACGGCCTTCCGAAATGGCAGCGGCGAACTGGTGTTTGCTAATTCTCGCAGGGGCCGCTTTGCCGCCGAAAAATGGCTGCAATCCAATGGCGAGGAAATCGCTTTCAAGCAAGCAGCGGCGCGGCCTGGCTGGGCCTGCGAAGCCCGTTCCTGCCGCAGTGAAATCAAAGGTAAGGTAATCGGCTATTTTCTCGACGGGGAGGGCGCACAACCCGCCTGTACGGATTTTGACATTATCATCGCCGCCTATCCCCTGCGCGGCGCCTGCAAGTCAGTGCCGACACGCATTGACCGCTTTGATGTCTGGCGCATGGGCTCCCATGCAATCGTCATCGAGGGCGGCACTACGGCCATCACAACCGCCCGCGGATTGAGCGGAAACCGGCCCTGGGTCGTGGTGCCGGAACCGCGCAAGAAAATGGCCCTGACCCGTTGACGCGGCGCTTCGACACATTCATGTATCCCCCGATCCGATTGAATGTGGAAGACATGAATTCAGCAGTGAAAAAGTCGAATATCGCCGACCTCCGCCAGGAAATCGACGTGGTCGATGAAAAGCTCATCAAGCTGCTGGCGGAGCGCCAGCGCCTGGTTGAAGCGATCATTGCGGTGAAGCAACGGGAAGGCCTGCCGGCCCGAATTCCCGCCCGGGTTGACTACGTCGTTGACCGGGCCCGGGTTCTCGCCCGCGCCCACCATCTTGATCCCGCCCTGGCGGAATCGATCTGGACCGAAATGGTGGAATGGTTCGTGGCCCACGAGGAGCGCACCCTGGACATGAAGAAATAGCCGCTCGAACGATCCGCGGATTGCTTGCAGGTCTTCCGCCCATCGGTCTTGGCCCAAAAACGGTAAACAGTGAGGGCCACAACGTTCAATAGAAAGATGGCGATGGCGAGTCGCCCCAATCCGGCGCACGGAATGTATTCGAGACGAATGTGTTCCCCTGCATGTCCGAGAGAATCTGCCATAGTTGCCAATCTGCCACGGCGTGGCGCGATCCGAAACAGCGATTTTAGGCCTTTAAATCAAGGTTAATGCCCGCTTGTTGCCAAAATGACACAAGCTCCTGAATTGTGTGGCTGCCGCATTTTTGCGCCATAATGAACCTTTCATCCGCCCAAATTGCCCCTTACCGTCATAGTTCACAGGAGCTGAGACCTGTGGAATCAGAGCTTAAGGGGCTTCTGGGAAATATTGGGCGGGGTTGCACTTGATCACCAGGATTCTGGCGGTGAAGTGGCAAAGCCGCCGTTTGTTTGAGAAGGAAGGACTGAAAGCTGTGCTGCCGTTACCAAGAATAAAACAAAAACGCTGACACAGGACACCATTATGGACGCGACCGTCATTTCGAAATCCAGGCTCCCGAGCCGCCATGTAACCGTCGGACCGCAGCGCGCCCCGCACCGGTCTTACCTCTATGCCATGGGCTTGAATGAGCAGCAGATTAACCAGCCCCTCGTCGGCGTCGCCAGTTGCTGGAATGAAGCGGCCCCTTGCAATATTTCCCTGATGCGCCAGGCCCAGTCGGTCAAGCGCGGCGTCGCCGCCGCCAGCGGCACGCCGCGCGAATTTTGCACCATATCCGTCACCGATGGCATCGCCATGGGCCACCAGGGCATGAAGGCCTCGCTGGTCTCGCGGGAATGCATCGCCGACTCGGTTGAGCTCACCATGCGCGGCCATTGCTATGACGCCCTCGTGGGCCTTGCCGGCTGCGACAAGTCCTTGCCCGGCATGATGATGGCCATGGTGCGCCTCAATGTGCCGTCCGTGTTCATTTATGGTGGCTCAATCCTGCCCGGCACCTTCAAGGGCCGCCCCGTCACCGTGCAGGACGTGTTTGAAGCCGTTGGCAAGCATAGTGTCGGTGATATGTCCGATGCTGACCTCCACACCTTGGAACAGGTCGCGTGCCCGTCAGCGGGCTCCTGCGGGGCCCAGTTCACCGCCAACACCATGGCAACCGTGGCGGAAGCCATTGGCCTTGCCCTGCCATACTCCTGCGGCGCTCCGGCTCCATATGAAATCCGCGATACCTTCTGCTTCGCCTCCGGTGAAAAAGTGATGGAGCTCATCGCCCGCAACGTTCGTCCGCGCGACATCGTCACCCTGAAGGCCCTGGAAAACGCCGCAACCGTCGTGGCTGCTTCCGGCGGCTCCACCAACGCGGCGCTTCATTTGCCGGCCATCGCCCATGAGTGCGGCATCAAGTTCGATCTCTTCGACGTCGCTGAGATTTTCAAGAAGACGCCTTACATCGCCGATCTCAAACCCGGCGGCAAATACGTGGCCAAGGATATGTTCGAGGCTGGCGGCATTCCGCTGCTCATGAAAACCCTGTTGGACCATGGCTTCCTCCATGGCGATTGCCTGACGGTGACCGGACGCACCATTGCCGAGAACATGGCCTCGGTAAAATGGAACCCGGACCAGGACGTGGTTTATCCCGCCAACAAGCCCATTACCAAAACCGGTGGCGTTGTTGGCCTGCGCGGAAATCTGGCTCCCGAGGGCGCCATCGTGAAAGTTGCGGGCATGAAGCACCTGACCTTCACCGGTCCCGCCCGTTGCTTTGACTCAGAAGAACTCTGCTTTGAAGCCGTCACCCACAAGAATTACAAGGAAGGCGAAGTTCTCGTTATCCGCTACGAGGGCCCCCGCGGTGGTCCCGGCATGCGCGAAATGCTCTCCACCACGGCGGCACTTTACGGACAGGGCATGGGCGAGAAAATGGCCCTCATCACCGATGGCCGCTTCTCCGGTGCCACCCGCGGCTTCTGCGTCGGCCATGTCGGCCCCGAAGCGCAAATGGGCGGCCCCATAGCGCTGCTCAAGGATGGCGACCTGATCACCCTTGATGCCATCGAAGGCACGCTCTCATGCAATGTGAGCGATGCTGAATTCGCCGCCCGCAGGAAAAGCTGGAAGCCCAAGGACCACGGCTATGGCTCAGGAGCTTTGTGGAAATATGCCCAACAGGTAGGCCCCGCTGTTTCAGGTGCCGTAACCCATCCCGGAGGAAGTGCTGAAGGTGTTTGCTACGCCGACATCTAGCCGCTTCGTGAAGGCAGCTTCACGACCCGCCAGAAGTGCAGCATTTGCACTTCTGGCCGTGCTGCTGCTTGGGTTGTCGCCGGTTGCCCACGCTAAAGACTACGAGGCCGAAGCCGGCTTCTTCTCCTACTTGCCCGCAGCACCTAAGCTCAATCTGCCCAGTCTCGACATCCCGTTCTGGACCGATGATCTGAAGAAGGCCAAGAAAGCTTACAACAACGGCAACTTCGATAGGGCGATCAGGTTTTTCCGGAAGGCCTCCGAAGATGGCAACATCGTTGCTGATTGGTACTTGGGCCACATCTACCGCACCGGCCGCGGCGTTCCGCGCGATGATGCAACGGCATTTTCCTATTATTCACGGGTGTCTGAATCCTACGATCCCGATGAGCGCGACCAGAACCGGTTGCGCATCATGGTGGACGCCCAATTGCGCATCGCCGATTACTACCGCATCGGCATTGCCGATGCTGGCATCAAAGCGAACCACAAGGTTGCGGCCCGCAGCTACCTGAAGATTGCCTCGACCTATGGCCATCCCGGCGCACAGTATTCGCTGGGCCTGATGAACATCAAGGGCCAGGGCGTGAAGAAGAATCCGCAGCAGGGATTGAAGTGGCTCATTGCCGCCGCCCGGAAGCGCCATGCACTGTCGGAAGCCTATCTCGGCGATCTCTACTGGGATGGCAAGCTCGTGCAAAGGGACAGGACCCGCGCCCTGATGTGGTACATCCTCGCCCGGCAATCCACCAAGCCATCGGAATACCCGTCGATTTTTGACCGCTACAACGAGCTCAATGCGGCCGCCAGGGAAGACGAACGGCTCGAGGCCGAAGCCCGCGCCCGGGTGTGGGCCGACCAGTATCCGGCGGACCGCAACGCCTTGTCGGATTAAGGCCTATTCTGGAGCACCAGGACGGCTTCCCACGAAGGCGCCTGCGCCAGCCATGACGGCAATGATGAGCAGGGTAAGCCACGCCGGCAAGTTGCCGTAAACCCAAAGCCAGCCTCCCATGAGAGCCATGACGGTAACGGCCAGCGTTTTCGCCTTTGCCGAAATTACCCCATGGTCCTGCCAGTCCCGCACCGGCGGTCCAAAGACCCTGTGATTGCGGATTCTTTCCGCAAGTTCCGGTGACGATTTGCCAAATGCCCAGACCGCAACAAGCAGCATGGGCGTTGTTGGCAGGATAGGCAGAATGACGCCGGCAACCGCCATGCCAAGGCCCAGCCAGCCGACACCAAGGTAAATTAACCGCCGAACGTCCAATCTTCGCCTAACCCTTGCACATCAAGCGCCGTTCATGCGATTTACAATACACAATGGCAAGCTCAAATGGCGACATAACCCCGGCAACACCTGCGGCACGCGTTTCCTTCCTGGGGAGGCTTAGGGCCTATTTTTTCACTGGACTGGCCATCACCGCGCCCATTGCGATCACGATTTGGGCCACGCTCTGGTTCATCGATATTTTCGATGCCTGGCTCAAGCCCTATATTCCGCCCTACTACAATCCCGATACTTATTTGCCCTTCAAGGTTCCGGGCTTTGGCTTGATCTTCGCACTCATCGCCATCACCCTGGTTGGCGCCCTGGCCGCCAATCTGGTGGGGCGCACCCTGATCGGATTGTGGGACAAGGCGCTGCACCGCACACCCGTGGTGCGCTCCATCTATAAGGGCTCGAAACAGATTTTCGAAACCCTGTTCCTGCAGAAGGGCACCTCGTTTCAGAAGGCCTGCCTGGTTGAATGGCCGCGCCATGGCATTTGGACGCTGGCCTTTATCTCGCGCGAGATCGACGGCGCGATGATAGGCTTGGAGAAGGGCCGCCAAATGTACGCCGCCTATGTCTCAACCACGCCCAACCCTACTGGCGGCTACCTCTTCTTTTGCGATGTTGGTGATGTGCTGGTTCTTGATACGACCGTCGAGGATGCCCTGAAGCTTGTCATCTCCATGGGCCTGGTGTTTCCCGATGGGCCGCTAGCCCCGGAAACGGAAATGAAGCTCGCCAGCAAACCGCCGCGCAAGAAAGCTAGCCGGCGGAAAGCAACTTGACTGCTTCATCACGCTCGAACAAATAGAGCAGGGTGCGCAGCGCCCCGCCGCGCGCCGATTTTAACTCCGCGTCCCGTGCCAATATCAGCGCCGCATCATCGCGCGCCGCCGCCAGCAAATCGCCATGCGCCGAAAGATCGGCAATGCGGAACAGGGGAAGCCCCGCCTGCTGCGTTCCCAGCATTTCGCCGGCACCCCGCAAGCGCAGGTCTTCCTCGGCAATGCGAAAGCCATCCTCCGTTTCGCGCATGATGGTCAGCCGCGCTTTTGCCGTTTCACCAAGCGGCTCCTGGTAAAGCAGCAGGCAGGTTGACTTGGCCGCGCCGCGCCCCACGCGCCCGCGCAACTGGTGGAGCTGCGCCAGCCCAAAGCGCTCGGCATTTTCAATCACCATGATCGAGGCTTCCGGAACATCGACGCCAACTTCAATGACCGTTGTCGAAACCAGAATATCGAGCGCCCCGGATTTGAAGTCAGCCATGACGGCATCCTTGGCTGGTCCCTTGAGCCTGCCATGAATGAGGCCAACCCGTCCTGGGAATTTTTGGTTCAGATGTTTGAAGCGGTCTTCCGCCGCCGCCAGATCCACCAGTTCGCTTTCCTCCACCAGCGGGCACACCCAATAGGCCCGCTGCCCGCTTGTTATGCTGCGCCCCAGCCCCGCCACAACTTCACCCATGCGCTCAAGCGGCAGCACGCGCGTATCGATGGGAAGCCGCCCGGCGGGTTTCTCGGTCAGCTTGGACACGTCCATATCGCCATAGACCGTCAGCGCCAGTGTGCGGGGGATAGGCGTGGCTGTCATGACCAGAAGGTCCGTAGCTTTTCCCGCCTTGGCCTGCAGGGCGAGCCGCTGATGCACCCCGAAGCGGTGCTGCTCATCGATCACCACGAGGCCAAGATTCTTGAATTCAACCCCTTCCTGAAACAGCGCATGGGTGCCGATCAGAATGTCAATCTGGCCCGCCACAAGACGATCCAGAATGTCCTCCCGCTGCTTGCCTTTTTCGCGGCTCGTAAGAGCCGCAACGGCTATCCCCGCAGCCGCGCAAAGTGGCGTGAGGGACGCAAGGTGCTGGCGCGCCAGGATTTCCGTTGGAACCATGAAGGTGCCCTGCGCCCCGCACTCAACGGCGGTAGCAAGCGCGAGCAGCGCCACAATGGTTTTCCCCGATCCGACATCGCCTTGCAGCAGGCGCAGCATGCGCGAGGGCGAGGCCATGTCGGCCTGGATTTCCGCATCGGCAAATGTCTGCCCGCCAGTCAGCTTGTAGGGCAGGGCGCCGATGATCTTGGCCTGCCGCGTGCCATCGCCCACAAAACTTCGTCCCGCCGCCCGCTTCATGTGTCCGCGCACCAGACTGAGTGCCAATTGGTTCGCCAGCAGTTCATCATACGCCAGCCGCAAACGCGCTGGTGAATCCAGTGATGGCGCTTCGCTGATCTGTGGACCGTGCAGCGCCTTCAATGCCGCTGAAAAATCCGGCCAGCCGTGTTTTTTCTTCCAAGACGCGTCCTGCCATTCCGCCAGGTCCGGCAACCGCTCGACAGCCGAACGGATGGCCCGCCCCAGAATTTTCGGCGATAGCCCTGCCGTAAGCGGATACACCGGCTCGATCAGCGGCATGCGGCTGAAGTCTTCCGCCGTCAGGATGTGATCCGGATGGGCAATCTGCGGCTCCTCGCCATACCAGCTGATCTCGCCGGAAATGAACCGCGTTTCGCCCTCCGGCAGGCTGCGTTGCAGATGATCGGCAAAGGCATGAAAAAACACCAGGGTGAGAAAGCCCGTCTGGTCCGAAACCTCCACCCGGTAGGGAAGCCTCTTGTTGAAGGGCGGTGGCGGCTTGTGGCGTCCCACCTTCACTTCAATGGTAACAATGCCCTCCTTGGGCAGATCGGCGATCTTCGGGCGAAAGCGCCGGTCGACAACCCCGCTCGGCAAATGAAACAGCAGGTCGACAATGCGCGTCGGCGCCGTTGCATCGCCCCGCAGGAACTGCGCCAGAACCTTGTCAAGCTTCTGGCCAATGCCCTTGATGCCCGAGGCGCTTGCAAACAGGGGATTGAGAACAGAAGGACGCATGGCGCCATTTTGTTGGGTAAGGTGTTGCAGCGCAAGTAGGGAAGCGGCTAATCAGGCAGCAATGACATACCCAGCTGAGCCCATTGAATTGCGCCGGAAGCGTCTTCTGTGGCGCAGCAGCCACCGTGGCATCAGGGAAATGGACCTGCTGATGGGCGGTTTTGCCAAAGCCCGCCTGCCAACCATGACCCAAAGCGAATTGAGCGCCTTTGAAGACATCATTGATTTGCCCGATCAGGAGCTTCTCTCCTGGATCACCGGCGAAGCTCCCATGCCTGCAACGCTCACCAATACGCTGCTGCCAGAACTCCTCAAGTTCCGCCCATGATTGATCTTTCAAAACTAGCGCCACGCCTGAAGGTTTCCGGCCGCATCCTGCTGTCCGGGGTTCCGCAGGGCCTTGATGCAATGCTACTGCCGCAGCTGGCCATGCACATGGCCGATGTGCCGCTGCTCCATATCTGCGTGGATGACCAACGGCTGTCCACCCTTGCTGAACAGATCGCCTATTTCGCACCCGATCTGGAAGTCCTGCGTTTCCCGGCCTGGGATTGCCTGCCCTATGACCGTGTATCGCCCTCCGCCGATAGCTTGGCGCGCAGGCTATCGACACTCACTCAATTGAACCGGCCCACCGGAAAGCCCCGCCTGGTGCTGGCAACGGTAAATGCCGCCCTCCAGCGCGTCGTGCCTCGTGAGACCATCGCCAAATCGTCCTTTTCGGCAGCACCCGGAAACTTCGTGAAGAGCGATACGCTGCAGGCTTTCCTCGCGGGCAATGGCTTCTCGCGCGTCGGCACCGTGGTTGATCCCGGCGACTTTGCCGTGCGCGGCGGAATCATCGATATCTTTCCGCCCGGATCGGAAAATCCGGTGCGCCTCGATTTCTTTGGTGACAAGCTGGAATCAATCCGCGAATTCGATGCCCAGACCCAGCGCTCCAATGTGACGCTCCGAAATCTGACTCTCAATCTCGCCAATGAGGTTCTGCTGTCACCGGAAGCCATTGGCCGCTTCCGCACCGGCTATGCCGCGGCCTTTGGCGGCCTCGACCTGAATGACCCGCTCTATGAATCAGTGACCAATAGCCGACGCTATCAAGGCATGGAGCATTGGCTGCCCTTGTTTCATGATCATCTCGAAACCCTGCTGGATTATCTGCCGGGCTCGCCCATTTCCCTCGACCATGCCGCCGACGAGTCCATGCTCGCCCGTCACGAACAGGTCGCCGAATTCTACGATGCAAGGCGCGAGGCCCGCGAGAAGGGCTCCTTCGGCGCTGCCCCCTACAAGCCCCTGGGCAGCGAAAGGCTCTACATCGGCGAAGCTGAATGGAAACAGCTTCTCGCCGATCGCACCAACATCGCCTTGTCCGCCTTTGAAAGCCCTGACTCCGCCAGCCTTTCATTTGGCGGCAAGCGCGGCCGCAGCTTTGCCGCCGAGCGCACCCAGACCGGCTCAAGCATTTATGACGCGATAAGACTCCACACCGAAGACCTGCGGAAGTCCGGCAAGCGCGTGCTGATCGCCAGTTGGACTGAAGGCTCCCAAGAGCGCCTGCATACCATTTTGAAAGACCACGAATTAGCGCCGCTGGCCAGCGCCACCACCTGGGCTGATGCCGGCACACGCGACAAATCCATCGTCAGCCTTGTCGTGCTGGGCCTTGAGGAAGGTTTTGAAACTAATGGCCTCGCCGTCATTGCCGAACAGGATATCCTCGGCGACCGCCTGATCCGCAAGGCCCGCAAGAACCGCAAAGCAGCGGATTTCCTCTCGGAGCTTTCTTCGCTCTCGGCAGGCGACCTTGTGGTCCATGTCGATCATGGCATTGGCCGCTTCGAAGGCCTGAAAACCATCGAAGTGCAGGGCGCGCCCCATGATTGCCTGCTGTTGATCTATGCCGGCAATGACCGGCTTTTCCTGCCCGTTGAAAACATCGAACTGCTGACCCGCTACGGCGCCGAAGACAGCGGCACCCAGCTCGATAGGCTGGGCGGCGGCGCCTGGCAGGCCAAGAAAGCCCGCCTCAAGGAACGCATCCGTGAAATCGCCGAGGATTTGATCAAGACGGCGGCCGCCCGCGAACTCAAGGCCGGAGACATTCTGCCCCCGCCAGATGGCGCCTTCGATGAATTCTGCGCCCGCTTCCCCTACGAGGAAACCGAAGACCAGTTGACCGCAATCGAAGCCGTACTCAACGATCTGCAAAAGGGCCGCCCCATGGATCGCCTCATCTGCGGCGACGTCGGCTTCGGCAAAACCGAGGTGGCGCTCCGCACCGCCTTCATCGCCGCCATGAATGGCAAGCAGGTGGCCGTCGTGGTGCCCACAACCCTGCTGGCGCGCCAGCACTATGCCACCTTCAGTGAGCGCTTCAAGGGCCTGCCGCTGCGCCTGGCCCAGGCCTCACGGCTGGTTGGTCGAAAAGAGATTGATGCCGTGAAGGCAGGACTTGAGGCCGGCGATATTGATATCGTCATTGGCACTCACGCATTGCTCACCGCCAGCATCAAGTTCCGCGATCTCGGCCTCTTGATCATCGATGAAGAACAGCACTTCGGCGTGAAACACAAGGAGCGCCTGAAGGAACTCCGCGCCAATGTGCATGTGTTGACACTGACCGCCACGCCCATTCCCCGCACCCTGCAATTGGCGCTCTCCGGCGTGCGCGAACTTTCATTGATTACCACGCCGCCCTTGGACCGCCTCGCGGTGCGCACCTATATCTCGCCCTTTGATCCAGTCATCATCCGGGAATCCTTGTTGCGCGAACATTTCCGTGGCGGCCAGAGCTTCTATGTCGTCCCGCGCATCACCGATCTCACCGAAATAGGCGAGTTCCTGCGCGAGAACATCCCCGAGATAAAATTCCGCACCGCCCATGGCCGCATGGCGCCCACCGAGCTTGAAGACATCATGTCCGGTTTCTATGACCGGAAATTCGATGTGCTGCTCTCCACAACAATCGTGGAATCGGGCCTCGACATTCCCACCGCCAATACCCTCATCGTCCACCGCGCCGATATGTTCGGCCTCGCCCAGCTCTACCAGTTGCGGGGCCGCGTCGGCCGTTCCAAGCACCGCGCTTATTCCCTATTCACCACCCCGCCAAATCGTGTGTTGACCGAAGCCGCCGACCGCCGCTTGAAGGTCCTGCAATCCCTCGACTCTCTCGGCGCGGGCTTCACGCTGGCCAGCCACGACCTCGATATCCGCGGCTCCGGCAATCTTCTGGGGGAGGAGCAGTCCGGCAATATCAAGGAAGTGGGCTACGAGCTCTATCAAACCATGCTGGAAGAGGCCGTCATCAAGATGCGCTCCGGCGGCGAGATGGAAGAGGCCGAAGGCACCTGGTCGCCGCAAATCAACGTCGGAACCTCGGTGCTCATTCCGGAAAAATTTGTCTCCGACCTGCAGGTGCGCCTCGGCCTCTATCGCCGGCTTGCCGATCTGCACGAGCAATCGGATCTCGAAGCCTTCGGCGCCGAACTGCATGACCGCTTCGGCCGACTGCCCGAGGAAGTGCAGCATCTCATTGAGGTGGTCTCCATCAAACTCCTCTGCCGCGCCGCCAACGTGTCGAATGTTGACGCTGGCCCAAAAGGCGTGGTGCTGGGCTTCCGCAAGGATACCTTCCCCAATCCCGCCGCACTTGTGCAATGGATCGCCGGGCAGGGGACACTCGCCAAACTCAGGCCCGACATGAAGCTGGTCATCCTGCGCACCTGGAAGATGCCCGAAGAGCGCCTGAAAGGCACCCGCCAGATCATGCAGAATCTGGTGAAGCTGGCTGCCTGATCGGCTATAGTCGCGCGCTGAGGTGCTGAATGCTTTTTGATCTCGATGCGCTGACTCTTGCCCGGATGCAATTCGCGTTCACCGTGTCTTTCCACATCATCTTCCCCGCCTTCTCCATCGGGCTTGCCAGCTATCTCGCTGTTCTCGAGGGCCTGTGGCTGTGGAGGAAGGAACAGGTTTACCGCGACCTCTTCAACTTCTGGAAAAAGATATTCGCCGTGGCTTTCGGCATGGGCGTTGTCTCCGGCATCGTCATGGCCTACCAGTTCGGCACCAACTGGAGCGTCTTTTCCGATAAGGCAGGGCCGGTGATCGGCCCATTGATGGGATATGAAGTTCTCTCCGCCTTTTTCCTCGAAGCGGGTTTTCTCGGCGTCATGCTCTTTGGCGAAAAGCGCGTGGGTCCCGGCTTGCATTATTTCGCCACCCTGATGGTTGCCGCCGGAACGCTCATCTCCGCCACCTGGATTCTGTCTGTGAACAGCTGGATGCAAACACCGGCAGGCTATTCCATCAACGCCGCCGGGCAATTCGTGCCGGAAGATTGGTGGGCCGTGATTTTCAATCCCTCCTTTCCCTACCGCTTTGTGCACATGGTTCTTGCCGCCTATTTGACGACAGCTTTTGTGGTGGGCGGCATTGGCGCCTGGCACTTGTTGAAAGACACGGCGTCGCACGGCGCCCGCGTGATGTTTTCCATGGCCATGTGGATGGCGGCCCTCGTGGCTCCCATCCAGATTTTCGCCGGTGACCTGCACGGCCTCAACACTCTTGAATACCAGCCTGCCAAAGTCGCCGCCATGGAAGGCCACTACGAAACCCAAGTGGGCGCGCCGCTCATTCTCATTGGCGTGCCTGACGATGAAGCGGAGATTACCCGCTACCAGCTCGCCATTCCGAAACTGGGCTCGCTGATTTTAACTCACCACGCCGATGGCGAAGTCAAAGGCCTCAAAGCCTTCCCCAAGGATCAGCGCCCGCCTGCCGAAATCGTCTTCTGGTCTTTCCGGCTCATGGTGGGCATTGGCTTTGCCATGCTGGGCATAGGCTTGTGGAGCTTGCTCAGGCGACTGAAAAAGAACCGGCTCTATGAAGACCGCTGGCTGCATTGGGCGGCACTGTTCATGGCGCCGTCAGGCTTAGTGGCGGTGCTGGCCGGCTGGGTCACAACCGAAGTGGGCCGCCAGCCCTACACCGTCTACGGCCTCCTCACCACGGCGGAGTCAGCCTCGCCCATTGCCGCCCCCGCCGTTGCCACGTCGCTGGTGGCTTTCATCATTGTCTATTTCTTCGTCTTCGGGGCAGGGACCTTCTACATTCTCCGGCTCTGCGGAAAATCTCCGGACAGAGTTGACCCGGAAACCGAACATGGCCCAAGTCACGCCGCCGGCATCAATCCCGGTCCCGCCCTCAAAGCGGGCGGATAGGAACACATGATGACAGTTGACCTTCCATTCATCTGGGCCGGCCTTATCGCCTTCGCGGTTCTGGCCTACGTAGTGCTCGATGGTTTTGATCTCGGCGTCGGCATTCTGTTTCCACTTGCGAAGAAAAGCCATGACCGTGACGTGATGATGAATTCCGTTGCCCCCGTCTGGGATGGCAATGAAACCTGGCTGGTGCTGGGTGGCGGTGGCCTGTTGGCCGTGTTCCCGCTGGCCTATGCCTTGATAATGCCCGCCCTCTATGCCCCCCTCATCGCCATGCTGCTTGCACTTGTCCTGCGCGGCGTTGCCTTCGAATTTCGCTGGCGCACCAAGCGCGGCCAGTTCCTCTGGGATTGGGCCTTCAGCGGCGGCTCCCTCATCGCCACGTTCGCCCAAGGCATGGCCCTTGGCGCTCTGGTGCAGGGCATTCCCGTGGTCAACCGCGCCTATGCCGGCGGTTGGTGGGATTGGGTCTCGCCCTTCACCTTGCTCACGGGTGTTGCGTTGGTCATGGGCTATGCCCTCCTTGGGGCCACCTGGCTGGTGATGAAAACCGAAGGCGAACTGCAGGAAACATCACGCAAGCAGGCCTGGGTCACCGGTGCTGCCACCATTGTCCTCATCGGCGCCGTAAGCCTGTGGACGCCGTTTCTGGAACCGATCTACTTCGCCCGCTGGTTTGCCTGGCCCGCCATGCTCTTCAGCGCCATTGTGCCCCTGCTGGTTCTGGTCTGCATCTTTGGCCTCTACACCGGCTTGCGCGACAGAAGCGATTACCGCCCTTTTTTCTCGTCTCTCGGCCTCTTCGTCCTGTGCTTCGCAGGGCTGGGCATTAGCTTCTATCCCTATATCGTTCCGCCCGCGCTTTCGATCTGGGATGCGGCCGCACCTGACAAGAGCCTGGGCTTCCTGCTCGTCGGCGCCCTTGTCCTGGTGCCGCTGATCCTCGCCTACACCGCCTATTCCTACTGGGTTTTCCGCGGCAAGGTCGATCCGCACGAAGGCTATCATTGATGGGCCGCAGGCTATTGTGGTTCGCAGGGCTGTGGCTGGCCGGTGTGCTGGTGGTGGCTTCCGTAGGCTATTTGATCAAACTGGCCATTGGCTGATCTGGATTGATCAAAATCAATACCCCGCTTCACAATTCATGCTCAGTAGGGGAACCCGTTTCAATTCCAGCCGTTAATATCTGCTCATCCGGCAACAAGGATCATTCGACTCAAGCGATGAACACGATTGCATCCTCAAATGTCCTCAGCCCCGCATCGCTGAAAGCGCTTGATGCCTATTGGCGGGCGGCCAATTACCTTTCGGTTGGGCAGATATATCTTTACGACAATCCACTGCTAAAAGTGCCCCTTTCGCTGGCGCATATAAAGCCGCGCCTGCTTGGGCATTGGGGAACAACGCCGGGCCTTAACTTCATCTACGTCCACTTGAACCGGGTTATCAAAAATTATAGCCTGAATGTCATCAACATCACAGGTCCCGGCCACGGCGGCCCGGGCCTCGTTGCCAATGCTTACCTGGAACGAACTTACAGCGAAGTCTATCCCCACATTACACAAGATGAAGACGGCCTGAAACGCCTGTTCAAGCAGTTCTCCTTTCCCGGCGGTATTCCAAGCCATGTAGCGCCGGAAACGCCCGGTTCAATTCATGAAGGCGGTGAACTGGGCTACTCGCTCTCGCACGCATTCGGCGCCGCCTTCGACAATCCCGATCTTATCGTTGCCTGCGTTGTCGGCGACGGTGAAGCCGAAACCGGCGCTCTCGCCACCAGTTGGCATTCCAACAAGTTCCTCAATCCGGAACATGACGGAGCGGTGCTGCCGATCCTGCATTTGAATGGCTACAAGATTGCAGGCCCGACCGTGCTGGCGCGCTTGCCTCACGAAGAACTGGAAGCACTGTTTCGTGGTTACGGCTACAAGCCGTTTTTTGTCGAGGGCGATGACCCGGCGGAAATGCACCAGCGCATGGCGGCCACGCTTGACGTTATTGTCTCGGAGATTCAAAGCATCCAAAGGGAGGCCCGTGCAACCGGATTCAGGAAGCGCCCCAGCTGGCCCATGATAATCCTGCGCTCGCCGAAGGGCTGGACCGGCCCAAAGGACGTCGATGGCAAGCCAACCGAGGGAACGTTTCGCTCCCATCAAGTGCCGATGGGCGAAATGGATCAGCCTGGGCATTTGAAGGTATTGGAGGATTGGCTGAAGAGTTACCGGCCGGAAGAATTGTTCGATGATACAGGCAAGTTGCGCCCCGAACTTGCCGGGTTGGCTCCGTCAGGTGAGCGCCGCATGAGCGCCAATCCACATGCCAATGGCGGACTCCTGCTGCAGGACTTGCAACTGCCTGACTTTACCGATTACGCAGTCGAAGTACCCACGCCAGGGGCCGTCAGCGTTGAAGCCACCCGCGTTCAGGGGCAGTTCATCCGTGACGTAATAAAGCACAACCAGAAAAACTTTCGCGTGTTCAGCCCCGACGAAACGAACTCGAATCGCTGGAATGCCGTGTTCGAAGTCACCAATCGTTGTTCGACCGCCGAGATCATTCCCCTGGATGACCACGTGGCTGCCGATGGCCGCGTGATGGAAATGCTGAGCGAACACCAGTGCGAAGGCTGGCTCGAAGGCTATCTGCTCACCGGGCGCCACGGTTTTTTCTCGTGCTACGAGGCTTACATTCACATCATCGATTCGATGTACAATCAGCACGCCAAATGGCTGAAGGTAACTAGGGGCATTCCCTGGCGCCGCCCAATCGCCTCGCTCAACTACCTGTTGACATCGCATGTCTGGCGCCAGGACCACAATGGCTTCACCCATCAGGACCCAGGCTTCATCGACCACGTCGTGAACAAGAAGGCCGAGGTCATTCGCGTCTATCTGCCGCCAGATGCCAACACGCTTCTCTCGGTCACCGATCATTGCTTGCGGAGCCGAAACTATGTGAATGTCATAGTCGCCGGCAAACAGCCCTCGCCGCAATGGCTCAACATGAAGGCCGCCATCCAGCACTGTTCAGCTGGAATAGGCATTTGGGACTGGGCGAGCAGCGATAAAGGCGGCGAACCGGACGTCGTCATGGCCTGTTGCGGCGATGTGCCAACGTTGGAAACCCTGGCCGCCGTCGATTTTCTGCGGAAGCATTTTCCAGAGTTGAAAGTCCGGGTAATCAACGTCGTTGACATGATGAAACTCCAGTCCCAGCATGAACACGCGCATGGGTTGAGTGATACGGACTTTGACCAGCTCTTCACCACCGACAAGCCGGTTATTTTCGCCTACCACGGTTACCCGCCGCTGATTCATCGGCTTGCCTATCGCCGCACCAATCATCAAAATTTTCATGTGCATGGCTATAAAGAAGAGGGCACGACAAGCACGCCGTTCGACCAGGTCGTGATGAACGATCTCGACCGCTTTCATCTCGTGCTGAACGCTATTTCTCGCGTACCGCAGCTTGTTGCAAATGCCGCCGACATGAAGCAGTACATCCACGGCAAGCTGGCTGAACACAAGCGCTACATTGCAGAATATGGCGAAGACCTGCCGGAAATTCGAAACTGGCGTTGGGCGCCTTAAATTTAATCCTGTATCGGTTTTCTTGCATGTGGAATGCAGCATACCGCAACGCGCATCAGGCAGCTAGCGCTCGGATAGCCGTTACCAGTTGTTCAGCCGGTTGTGCGCCCATCAGCCCCTGCTTTTGCGCGAAAATGAAACAGGGAACCCCTGTCACCCCCATGCGGTAGGCGCGCTCCACTTCGGCATTCACCGCATCAACATCTGTATCGTTTTCAAGTTTAGCTGAAACTTCGGACTGATCCATCCCCGCTTCATCCGCAATCTTTGCCAGCACGGCGCGGTCGCCGATATCAAGCCCGCCATTGAAATAGGCCATGAACAGGCGCTCGGTTACATCGTGCTGCTTGCCCCCATCATGGCTCCAGCGGATAAGCCGGTGGGCGTCCATGGTATTGGGCGTGCGGGTGATCCTGTCGAAGGCATAGGGAACGTCATCCGCCTTGCCAGCAGCGATCAGAGGATTATGGATCGTCTTGAGCCGTTCCGCCCCGAACTTGTTTTCCAGGTATGCGCGCCGGCTCATTCCTTCCGCAGGGATCGTGGGATCAAGAAAAAATGGCCGCCAGTTCACCTCGGTCTTGATGCCGTCAAGCAAGCCTATGGCCTTGTCCAAACGCCGCTTGCCGAGAAAACACCAGGGGCAAATGACATCTGAAATAACGTCAATCGAAATTGCCTTCATGGATTGCGCCACAGGGTCGTGCCTTCAAAGCCGGGCAGTGGCTGCTTCTCCGGCCTGCCGATAGTGTTCCACCGCGCCACCCATTGCCCGCCAGCATCATAGAAGGGGATGATATAGAAGCCGGCGACAAGCAGCCGGTCCAGGGCGCGCACCGCTGCGCTGAATTCCTCATGGCCCTTGGCCGTGAGTAAGGCGGCGATGGCCGCGTCCACCGCCGGCTTGGCAATTCCGGGATAGTTGCGCGTGCCTTCGATGGTTCTGCCTTCCGAACCGAAATAGAATTTCTGCTCGTTGCCGGGTGACAGGGAGTTGAACCATGTGGCCGGGATCATGTCGTAATCATAGGTCTTCTGCAGGCTGGAAAATTGTGCCGAGTCCACAATGCGCACCTCGGCCTTGATGCCAATTTGTTGCAGCGTGCGCTGATAATGCAGGGCAATCTTCTCCTGGTCTTTGGTATTGATCGAAATCGTAAAACCAAAAGGCTCGCCCGCCGCGTTAACCAATCCCGCATCCCCGATTTTCCATCCTGCCTCATTCAGAAGGGCGACTGCTTTTCTGAGAGTCTTGCGGTCCCGCCCCGAACCGTCGCTCACCGGCAGCGCATAGCTGCCGTCTTGGAAGTCGGCGCGAAGTCCCGCAGCCGCGGCGCCGAGAACAGCCTTCTCGGCTTCGTCTAAGGGTTTTCCCTTGGAAGAAAGGTCCGAACCTGAATAATAGCCATAGGTGCGCTGATAGGCGTTCGAAAACAAATTGGCGTTGGCCCATTCAAAGTCAAAGGCGATCATCAGCGCCTCGCGCACCCGCGGATCCTCGAATAACTTGCGCCGTGTATTAAAGGCAAAGCCGCTGGCGGGTGCCGGCGAACGCTGCTCGATTTTTTCGAGTATGACATTGCCGTCCTTGGCCGCCGGAAAATCATAGCCCGTGGCCCAGCGCGTCGGGTCGCCTTCCGTGCGGATATCCGCATCGCCTTTCTTGAAGGCCTCAAAGGCCGCATTGGCATCCCGGTAATAGTCATAACGCACCGTTTCAAAATTCCACAGGCCCTTGCCGAGCGCCAGGTCCTTGCCCCAATACTCAGGGTTCTTCTTGTAGGTGATGCTCTCGCCCACCTTCACCTCGGCGATCACATAGGGTCCTGACCCGATCATCGGATCAAGCGAACTCTCGTCAAAGGATTTGCCCTCCCATGCGTGTTTTGGAATGATCGGCATCACGCCCACGATCAGCGGCAGCTCCCGGTCGCCGACTTCCTGATGAAAGATAACCGTATGGTCATCCGGCGTTTCCATCTTGGTGATCTTGGAATAGGAGTTCTTGAAATTTGGCCGGCCCTTGTCACGCAGCGTTTCCACCGAGAATACAACATCTGCCGCGGTCACCGGCTTGCCATCGGAGAATTTGGCTTCAGGCCTGATCTTGAATGTGAAGCTCTGGCGGTCATCGCTGACATCAATGGATTCCGCCAGCAGGCCATAAAGCGAAAAGGGCTCATCCCAATTGCGCCCCATCAGGCTTTCAAACACATAGGTGCGAACCCCTGTAACCGGTGTGCCCTTCACGATGAAAGGCGAAAGGCTGTCAAACGAACCGGTAATGGCCTGCCGCAAGGCGCCGCCCTGCGGCGCATCCGGGTTCACATAAGGAAGGTGCGTGAAATCCGCCGCCAGCGCCGGCTCGCCATGCATGGCAATGCCGTGTTGCGGAGTTGCATTTGCCGTGGCTGCAAGCATGCAGCTGACAGCCAAGAAAATAAACGCGCGAATAGAATTCATGAAATCATTCCAATCCTCTTTCTCATTATACCCGCGCTTGACGCGGGTATCTTCTCCCGTCGAAGAAGATGACCGGATCAAGTCCGGTCACGATGAGAGTTTAATCGCGTCCGCTACCGCACAATAATGTTCGAAAATTGCCAGGGGTCGCGCCGGTCCAGCTTCTCTTCAAACAATTCGCCGCGGCCCAGCAGCGGCGTCCAGTCTGTGTAGACACCCTTAAGAGTGCCAAGATAGGGCGTTTGAATTTCAAGGCAGCGGCGGAAATCCATTTCTTCCGTCTCGACAATTCCGGCCTTGGGATTCTCAATGGCCCAGACAAGGCCCGCCAGGACCGCCGAGGTCACCTGCATGCCCGTGGCATTCTGGTAGGGGGCAAGCTTCCGAGCCTCTTCAATGGACAGCTGCGAGCCATACCAATAGGCATTCTTCTTGTGGCCATAGAGAAACACGCCGAGTTCATCCCCGCCATCCACAATCTCCTGTTCCTCCAGAATATGCGAGGCCGATTGCCGCCGTCCGCCCGCGCCAAACATTTCAAGCACCGACAGCACCGCGTCATTGGAAGGGTGGTAGGCATAATGGCAGGTGGGCCGGTAGGTGACGCGCTTGCCCTGCCGCACCGTGAAATAATCGGCAATCGAAATCGCTTCGTTGTGGGTCACGAGCAGGCCGAAATGCGCGCCCGCTGTAGGCACCCAGCTCCGCACCCGTGTATCAGCCCCGGCCCGGGTGAGATAGATGGCTGCGCCTGTGCCCTTTTTATGTTTCTTGCCGTCGTAAGGCAGCTTCTTCTCGTGGGTGCCCCAGCCCAGTTCGGCGGGCTGCAGCCCTTCGGAAATGAATCCGTCCACCGACCATGTGTTGATGAACACATCCAGCGGCTTCGGATTCTTGGAGCGCTGCGTATCGCGCTCGGCAATATGAATGCCCCTCACACCAAGCCGTTTCATCAGCTTGGCCCAGGCTTCGCGCGTCATGGGTTCCTTTACTGCGACCTTCATGTCGCGCGCAAGGTCGAGAAGCGCCTGTTTGACAAACCACGACACCATGCCTGGGTTGGCCCCGCAGCAGGAAACCGCCGTTGGCCCAGGCCCCAGCTTGCGCTTCACCTCCAGCAGGTCTTCGCGCACCTTGTAGTTGGTGCGGTCAGCGTTGCTGAGCTTGCTGTTGTAGTAAAAGCCGGGCCACGGCTCATTCACCGTATCGATGCACAGCGAGTTGGTCTCGCGCGCCAGCTTGATGACGTCGATGGAGCCCACGTCCACGGTCAGGTTGACGATCAGCGCCTGCCCGGGGCCGGCGGTCAGCAGCGGCGTCAGGATGGATTTATAATTCTGTTTTGTGATCTCCTGCTTGAGAAAGGCAATGCCTTCCTTTTCAACTAAATGGCTCCACGCCGCCGAAGGGTCGATGACTGTCATTTTTGACTTGTCGATTGCAATGTGGCGCAGGATCAGCGGCAGGCTTCCCCGGCCGATGGAACCAAAGCCGATCATCACGATGGGGCCACTCCAGGTCGCGTGCACGGGCCATTTATTCATTCATCAAAACTCCTGTTGCCATTGTCAAAACCGGGATTTTGTAACGCAGGGAAGCAGCCAATGATACAGAATTTTTCCCTTAGGAATGCCTAAAGAAACGGGGCGCTGCCTTGCTTTGCAGCGCCCCGCATTCAGATTCGTCGGATTGCTAGTAGCGGTCTATGAACTTTCGCGCCTTGTCGCCGGTGCCGCGCTTCTTCTCGGAAGCGAGCTCGGCGTTCTCATGGCGGACCTGCCAGATATGCCAGCCGATCCAGAAGGCAAGCCCGAGGATCACGAGCAGGACCTCCGATCCCTGGAAGGGATAGATTGCGCCCACATCCTTGAGATCAACGGCCCAAGACGTCATTCCATTCGTCGACATGTTCCGTTCTCCTTACTTGACCATTGCACGTTCGGCAGCGGTGACATCGGCTACCGCAGCATCATAAGCTTCTCTATCCTGGAAATCGAGCCCGACAAGCTCAACTTCCCGGGGCACCCGCAGCAGATTCGCGCCATTGAGTATCTTGGCGAGAATGAATGTTGGGATGAACCCGAGCGCCACCATGATGCAGGCACCAATGAAGTTGCCCAGCGGATTGATGGCGGCATAGCCCTCGTATGGCGAGGACGGCTGGCCCCAGAGCATGAAGCCCGCGATCACCACGCCAAGGAAGCCGCCGTAGCCATGCACCGCAACGGCGCCCACCGCATCATCGATCTTGAAGCGGCGTTCCACCCAATAGTGAAGCTTGTAGGAAATGCACGGCACGATGGCGCCGATGAACATCGCCTGGATTGGATGGTAGAGGTCGTTGCCGGCAGACGCCCCGATGATGCCGCACAGCCCTGCTGAGTAGGTCCAGAACGGATTGCCTTTCGAGATCACATAG
Source organism: Aestuariivirga sp. (assembly GCA_030680855.1). Lineage (GTDB taxonomy): Bacteria > Pseudomonadota > Alphaproteobacteria > Rhizobiales > Aestuariivirgaceae > Aestuariivirga. The sequence continues at coordinate 38,760 of JAUXUN010000011.1, read as the reverse complement.
CCCGCCAGCAAGCCGCCCGAGAGCGACATGAGGAAGTTGAAGGTGATCGCTGAAAGCGATGTCGGCGTCAGGTAGATATTGGTTGTAGTCCAGGTTTCCCCGGTGATTTGCCCGGCGATTGTGCCTGGATCGATCATCGGGATGTTGCAGGCCGCGTAGAAGCCCCAGAAGCCCGTGTAGATCAGGAAAAGCCCGATCGTCACCAGCCAGGGATTATGCGGGGGAATGTCCCGCGGCGTGCCATCCGCCCGGAACTTGCCGATGCGCGGGCCCAGCACGATCAGGAAAGCCAGGGCCGCACCGCCGGCGATGGCGTGAACCACACCGGAAGCATAGGCGTCGTGGTAGCCAAGAAGCTTGACCATCCAGCCCGACGGGTGCCAGCCCCACGAGGCGTCGATGATCCAGGCAACAGAACCAATCAGCACCGCAACCATCCAGAAAGCACTCATCCTGGCGCGTTCGATAACCGCGCCGGACACGATCGAAGCGGTCGTGATCGAAAACAACAGGAACGCCGCCCAGAATACGCCGTTGAGCCGGTGCCACAGGGCTGCATCCGCCTCCGAGACGCCCATCGTCGGGTCAGGCCCGGAAAGGTGTGTTGCCATCAGCGGGCTCCACGGCTTGGCAAATTCGGCGGCGGCAATGCCGCCTTCAACGATGCCTGGGCCATTGATGAAGGCAAAATAGATCCACCAGCCAAAGAAATAGAAGGTGATGGTGACCAGAGGGATCGCCATCGTGTTCTTCATCAGCGTGTGCATGTGATTCTTCCGGCGCGAGGCGCCAACCTCATACATGCAGAACCCCGCATGAATAAGGAACATGAAAACCACCGTCACCCAGTAGTAAAACTCGGTGAAGATGACATTCAACGTAGTGATATTGTCACCCATAAGAGATCCCTCCAGCGTATAGCGCTTTTTCCCCGCACCTTGCGCTACCGCCCCTGTTAGACTCATTTGCTACGGGGCAACTTTGTTATCTGGCAGGAAACATGGGGTGCGACCCATTGTCAAGCGCCCAGCGCGGGTACTCCACATGAACCCAAAATGAATTGCCCGCTCAGGCTTCATACAGGCAGCCCCCCTTAGAACTGTTCCCAAGTTCAAAGGAAGTGCATGATGACCCGCCCAAACAACAAGAAAATCCGTTCTCTCCCGCCCATCGCGGCCATGGTTATTGCCGTGGCCATTGGGTTGGTAAGGACGGAAAAAACCTGGGCGGAGGCGCTGGGTGGCCTGGATTTCCAGCCAACCCACGTATCCATGGTTCACGATCACCCCGAGCCGTTTGACCCCCGCCGCGTGCCTGCCTCCGGCGGAATGGCCAGCCGCCTGCTGGCCGGGATCATCGTGACCCACGCCCGCGCCGAGTTCAACAACCTGTTCAATTGATACTTAAGGTTGTGCCCCGATTGCTGGGGCCAACCCGTTGACCACCCTGTCGAGCGTGCGGGAAACATTGATCATTGTCGGCAACCGCTGGCTGATCAGCAGCATGGAAAATCCGTGCACCGCTGACCACACCTGCATGGCCTTGGCCTCTTTGTCTTCGGGCCCGGCAGCCTCAGATACCAGATTGGCAAGCTGTTCCCACGCCGCCGCTTTGGCAGCCCGCAAGCGTTCCGATGACAGGGGCGCTGCAACCCCGAACATCAATTGGTAAACCGCTGGCCTTTCCCGCGCGAAGGCCACATAACCCAGTCCCATGGCCTTGAGCCTTTCCACCGGCGAGGGCGCGCGCGCCGCAGCCTTGTTCAGGGCCTTTACAAAATCCTCAAAGCCCGTGGCGGCGATATCAGCCAGCAAGTCATTGATGCTGGCGAAATGATGTTGCGGCGCCGCATGGGAAACCCCGGCCTTTCTGGCGCAGGCCCGCAGCGTCAGGGCCTCGACCCCGCCTTTTTCAAGTAGAGCCCGCCCGGCCTTGATGAGCGCCTCGCGCAAGTCTCCGTGATGATAGGTCTTCGCCGTTTTCCTCGCCATGTGGATTTCCTACACTCTTAACTTGACACTGTCAAAATGCATTGCTATCCACATCTAGTCACTGTCAAGTTAAGGAAATCAAAATGACCGCATCCGGGCTCTTTTCCGTATTTAACATGCTGGCCATGGCAGGCTGGATCATCCTGGCCCTGGGCGTTGCCTCGAAGCGCGACTGGCTCCGTGACATCGTGGCCGGAACCTACATACCCGTAGCAATATCAGCGGCTTACCTCATCCTGATTGTGTTTTTCTTTGCCGGCGCGGAGGGTGGATTCGATACCCTTGAAAATGTCCAGAAACTCTTCACCTCACCCTGGGCAGCACTTGCCGGGTGGATCCATTACCTGGCCTTTGATCTCTTCATGGGCGCCCGCATTGCCCGCGGCATGGAAGGGCAGGGGCTGCCGCGCTGGCCGCTGGTCCTTCTCCTGCCACTCACCTTCCTGTTTGGCCCCATTGGCTATCTCGCCTTTGAAATGATCAAAGCCACCAAATTCCGTCTCAAGGCAGCACAATGACTTTTGCCTCGCCGCTGCTCACTCGCACCGCCATTGCTTTCGCGTTTCTGTTTCTGGCGGTCTATGCGCTCACATTTCTTGACGCGCGCCTGCTCTACGGCGTCAGCCTCTGGGAAAAGCCCTCCAAGTTTTTCCTCTCGCTCGCCATTCACATGGCAACGCTAGCCTGGGGCATTTCCCTGCTGCCTGCGGAACAGCAGCGCAGCCGCGGAATCCGCCTTGCATCCCTGGCCTTTCTCGCGGCGGCGGTTTTCGAAATGGCCTACATGACGTACCAGTCAAGCCTTGGCGAAGCCTCCCATTTTAACCTGTCCACGCCCTTCAACCAAATGATGTACAACCTCATGGGCTTCGGGGCCCTAACGCTCACGGGAACAACCGGTTACATCGGTTGGCGCATAAGCAGGGCAGGGACCACGCCCATGCACTTCGCGGCCGGCTGGAGTTTCATTGTCTCGGCCTTCGCCACCACGCTCGTCGCGGGTTACCTGGCGCAAGGGCAGGGCCACTGGATCGGCGGCGACCAGACCGATGCCACGGGGCTCTCCTTCTTCCACTGGTCAACCACCGGCGGCGATCTGCGTGTGGCCCATTTTGCGGCCCTCCACATCATACAGGCCGTGCCCTTGATCACCTGGTTCTGGCCCGACAAGCGGATTGCAACGGCGGCGCTCATCGCTGGCGTAGCGATCGTGGGCGGCCTGTCCGCCCAGGCACTTATGGGCCTGCCTCTGTTCCGGATTTGAGCTTTCCCCCCCGCTTCGCCATAGTGGCCGAAACGATTCGGGAACTTTGAAATATGGCCAAGGCCAAGAATACAGACGATCTTTTCGGAAATCTGCCAACAGTTACAAAGTCTTCAGCCAAGGCCACGGCCAAAACCCGGGGCGAGGAGCAATACACCGCCGCCGACATTGAGGTGCTGGAGGGGCTTGAGCCCGTCCGCCGCCGCCCCGGCATGTATATCGGCGGCACCGATGAAAAGGCCCTGCATCATCTATTCTCCGAAGTCATGGATAACGCCATGGACGAGGCCGTGGCCGGCCACGCCACATGGATTGATGTGAACTATGATGCCGAGGGCTATTTGGCCGTCACCGACAATGGCCGCGGCATTCCCATCGACCCGCACCCCAAGTTCAAGAACAAGTCCGCCCTTGAAGTGATCATGACCACGCTGCATGCCGGCGGCAAATTCGACTCGAAGGTCTACGAAACCTCCGGCGGCCTCCATGGCGTGGGTGTCTCCGTGGTGAATGCGTTGTCCGAACATTGCATCGTCGAAGTGGCCCGTGGGCAACAGCTTTACAAGCAGGAATATGCCCGGGGGCTCCCCACCGGCAAAATCCAGTCGCTGGGCAAAATCTCCGGCCGCCGCGGCACCATGGTGCGCTTCAAGCCCGACGCCCAGATCTTCGGCAAGGGCAACACGGAATTTTCCGCGGCCCGGCTTTACCGCATGTCGCGCTCCAAATCCTATCTCTTCGGCGGCGTGGAAATCCGCTGGCAGTGCGATGCCTCCCACATCAAGGACAAGGAAACCCCGGAAAAGGCCGTGCTGCATTTCCCCGGCGGCCTGAAGGATTTTCTCGAGGAGCGCCTTGAAGGCAAAACCCGCGTCGTCGATGAAATCTTTTCCGGCAAGGTGGAAAAGGAAGGCGGCCACGGCAATGTCGAATGGGCCATCGCCTGGTTCGGCGGTGATGACGGCTTTTTCTCCTCCTATTGCAACACCATTCCCACCGCAGATGGCGGCACCCATGAACAGGGCTTCCGCACCGCACTCACCCGTTCGCTCAAGAATTACGCCGAGCTCAGCAACAACAAGCGCGCCAACGCAGTCACCGCCGATGACGTGATGACGTCTTCCGGCTCGCTGCTCTCCGTCTTCATCCGGGAACCGGAATTCCAGGGCCAGACCAAGGACAGGCTGGCCTCCGTCGAGGCGCTCCGCATTGTGGAAAATGCCGTGCGCGACCATTTCGATCATTGGCTCACCGGCCACCCGGCCCAGGCCGACAGGCTGCTCGACTGGATCATCGAGCGCGCCGATGAGCGCATCCGGCGCCGCGCCGAAAAGGAAGTGGGCCGCAAGACGGCGGTGCGCAAGCTCAGGCTCCCCGGCAAACTGGCCGATTGCTCGGCAACGCAGGCGCAGGGCTCGGAACTCTTCATCGTCGAAGGCGATAGTGCAGGGGGCTCCGCCAAGCAGGGCCGCAACCGCGTCAATCAGGCCATCCTGCCATTGCGCGGCAAAATCCTCAACGTCGCCAGCGCCACCAAGGACAAGCTCGCCGGCAACCAGCAGATCTCGGACCTCATCCAGGCCCTGGGGGCGGGCACCGGCACGTCCTACCGCGAGGAAGACCTGCGCTACGACAAGGTCATCATCATGACCGATGCCGACGTGGACGGCGCCCACATCGCCTCGCTACTCATCACTTTCTTTTACCGCCAGATGCCGCTGCTCATCGACCAGGGCCACCTCTACCTCGCCGTGCCGCCGCTGTACCGCCTGACGCAAGGCGGCAAAACCACCTACGCCAGGAATGATCAGCACAAGGATGAATTGCTGAAAACGGTGTTCGGGGGCAGGGGCAAGGTCGAAGTCGGCCGCTTCAAGGGCCTCGGCGAAATGCTGGCGTCCCAGCTCAAGGAAACCACCATGGACCCGGCCAAGCGCCTGCTGCTTCAGGTGACCCTGTCAGACGCCGAACGCACCTCCACCGCGAAAATCGTCGAACAGCTCATGGGCAACAAACCCGAAGAACGCTTCAACTTCATCTCGGAGCGGGCGGAGTTCGTGAGCGAGGAGGGGCTGGATATTTAGAAAGACCTTTGCTGATTGATGTGCTTATCTTCTTTAATAGAAGCGCAATTTGACAATTAGGACTAGGGCACATTGTCAGAAAAAACATATGAAATTCGGGATCCAATTCACGGTCTCGTGCCTTATAACGATCTTGAAAGGGAGATCATAAATTCGTTTCCCTTTCAAAGGCTGCGTAGAGTTAGACAGCTTGCTTGGACAGACTATATTTATCCTGGTGCAATGCATACTCGGTTTGAGCATTCCATCGGTGTAATGCACATTGCTGGTCGTGTTTTTGATGCGCTATTCAAAGACAGAAGAAATAAAGAAATAGCTGAAAATGTATTCGGATTGAATTCCGATGAGCGGGAAAGAAGGAAGCAACTTGTGAGGTTAGCCGCCCTTACACATGACCTTGGTCATGGCCCATTTTCTCATCCTGCCGAAGATTTGTTTCCAGACGACGATTCGGTTGCAGGGGAAAGGTATAAAATTAGCCACGAAGAATATTCAGCTTGGACTATTAAGGGATTTATTGATGACATTCTTAAATCCCATAAAACCGGGAATAGACTTGCTATCGATGGAAGCTTGGTTGCTTCTTATATTGTTGGCGCTCCCACAGACAGCGGCGACGCTTTATTAAAAGATATTATTTCGGGAACCATCGACGTTGACCGAATGGACTATCTCTTGCGTGATTCCTATCACTGCGGCGTCCGATATGGTCAGTACGATCTCGAACGAATTATTAATACCATCGCCATTTGTGAAGACGACGAACTCGAGGGGGAATTCTCAATTGGCATAAACGAAGACGGCATTCACGCTGCAGAAGGACTTTTTATTGCGCGATTTATGATGTTTACCCAAGTTTACATGCACAAAACCCGTTCTATCTATGATTATCATTTTGAAAATTTGATGAGGGACTTATTGCATGAGAGCGGTGGAGTGTTCCCCAGCCCTCGGAATTTGGCATCGTTAAAGCAGTTTTTGAATTGGGATGACTGGCGTGTTTTAGGATGCCTAAGCGAGGGCAAGGGCGGAATTCACGGAGAGATAATCCGAAACCGTCATCATCACCGTTTGGTTTACCAGACCAACGAAGTATTTGATGGTGAAGGTGAAGAAGAACGTGCCCAGAGGCGCTTTGAAAAAGTGGAAGCTGCGACAAAAAAATTGGGCTGTATCCGGAGGGTCGCCAGCAAGTCTTGGTATAGTCAAAGCGTGAAATCAAACATATTGGTTAGGCCGTCTGACGGGGACAGTGCAAAGGGAAATCCACTGTCACGAATTTCGGCTGTTGTAAAATCGTTAAGACCTGTTAGGCAACTTCGACTTTACGTGCCTTTGGCTAATGTTGATTCTGCCGCCGGTGAAATTAAAGCAATTCTAGCGAGAGGGGGGCGAAATGGAAAAGCTTGATCAGATTGGCTTGATTGCTTATCTCGCCAAAAAGGTTGGCCCAAACAATAAGTTGGGTCGAAAAGCAGTCCAAAAATTCGTCCATATTGCCGCTTCGCTTGGTAAAATCCCAACAGGTTATAGGTTTTCTTTTTATACCTATGGCCCATATTCACGGGAACTTGCTGCTGATCTTGAAGTTGCTGAAGCTATTGATGGGATTGTTAGCTGTCAAAACCCAGGAACTACTGCTTTCGACATAAAGGCCGGAGATGCTGCTGATTCAATTATAAAAAATGCCAAAAACTATTTGGAAAACCAAGAAAAATCGCTGAATGGCATTTTTGATGAGTTCGGCAATTTTACAGCTCGCACATTAGAATTATATTCCACGATTTTGTTCTTGAGGGATGAAGAGCCAAACATTGCAAATTCCCTAGATGATCTGAAAAAACGAGTGAATCAACTCAAGCCACAGTATTCGGATGCTGAGTTTAATCAAGCCTACCAGCATTTGAAGCGGATTGAACATAGATTTCATTGATTGGGAAACCTTTCAGACCGCACCATTTTGAGTGCAGTAGGAAATTAATTCTTGAAAAGCATGGACGCGGGAAATCGCGTCACAGCCGGACGACACGACCGGCACTTCTGCGAGAGCTTGCGTCCACGCAACCCTTCGCTTCTACCCCGGAAACGGCATAACCGTTTTCACCCCCGGCGGAGCCGTACCCAAAATCGCGGCATTTACACACTTTTGCCTCACCCCCTCCCAATTTTGCCATGAGAGCCTATATAATCCCCGCCATGGCGCAAAAAGATTCACACAAGGATGGCGGCGGCCAGGTTGGGGTCATCACCCGCACCGAGCCCAAGACCAAGAAGCCCAGCCTCTACAAGGTGCTGCTGCTGAATGACGACTACACGCCCATGGAATTCGTCGTCCATGTGTTGCAGCAGTTTTTTTCGAAGTCGGCCGAGGAAGCCACCCGCATCATGCTGCATGTCCACCAGAAGGGCGTGGGCGTCTGCGGCGTCTATACCTTTGAGATTGCCGAGACGAAGGTCACCCAGGTGATGGATTTCGCCAAGAAGCACCAGCAGCCCCTGCAATGCACAATGGAAAAAGAATAGGGGCGCCTAGAGCGCCCCTGCCTCTGCGTTAATCGCGGGCCGGTTTAGAAACGGCCGTTCAACACATCGTTGCGGGTAAGGCCGATGTCGGTCAGCATGCGCTCGTCAAGGCCGAGCAGCATGGCGCGGGCGGCGGAACGTTCCCGAACCCGGCGCATACCCTTCACGGCGTCCCGAAGGAACGAAAGGGCGGAAGCATCGGTACGGGCAGTAAGGATAGTCGCGGTCATAATAATCTAGGTCCTGTTTTTTGGGTTGGGGTTTGGTTTTAGAAATCGCCGTTCAACACATCGAGGCGGGTACGCCCCATGTCGCGCAGCAGCTTGTCGTCAAGGCTGAGCAAGTGCCGGCGCTGGGCAGCGCGGGAGCGCGAGCGGCGAAAGCCCTTGATGGCATCCTGGACGAATGAGAAGGCCGATACGTCGGCCGGTTTGGATAATGTGGTCGTGGTCATGATTTTTCGGTCCATTTTGCGGTGAATTAGAACTTGCCCCGCATCACATCGAGGCGGTTCAGGCCCATGTCGCGAAGCAGGTAGTCATCCAGGCCCAGCAAATGCTTGCGCTGGATGGAGCGCATGCGCCTGCGGCGAAAGCCCTTGAGCGCGTTCATGACGAACGAGGGGGCCGGGGCGCGGTGGGAAAGGGCGATGCTGATCACGATTCTGTTTCCTCAATTGGTTTTTGTGTTTCGATGGCGCGGTTAATAGGTAATTCACCCTGAAACCAGCCTGAACCGGCTGTTCAGATTCCGTTCATCTGCCGAAAAACAAGGCGTTAAATCTATTTTTCAGGAACTACTCCCCAAGTTCGCAAAAATGCCTATATAATGAAGTCCAAATCAGTCAGATCGTGCGGGCCGCCCATTTGAGACCGGGCAAATTCCGCAGGATCCGGAAGGAGCAAACCTTGCCCACGTTTTCACGAAGCCTCGAAAAGGCCCTCCACCGCGCCCTGGCTTACGCCAACGAGCGCCACCATGAGTTTGCCACGCTGGAACACCTGCTTTTGTCGCTTATCGAGGACAAGGATGCAGTGGCCGTCATGCGCGCCTGCAACGTGAATGTGGATGAGCTGCGCAACAGCCTTGTGAACTATGTCGACACCGAACTGGCCAACCTGATTTCCGATGATGTCCTCGAATCAAAACCCACCGCCGGCTTCCAGCGGGTCATCCAGCGCGCCGTCATCCATGTGCAGTCCTCCGGCCGCGAGGAGGTAACCGGCGCAAATGTGCTGGTGGCCATCTTTGCCGAGCGTGAAAGCCACGCCGCCTTCTTCCTGCAGGAGCAGGACATGACCCGCTATGACGCGGTGAATTACATCTCCCACGGCATTGCCAAGCGGGCAGGGATGAATGAAGCCCGTCCCGTGCGCGGCGTTGACCAGGACCAGCAGTCCGGCACCGGTGGCGGCAGCGAGGGCGAAGGAGCCGATGGCGGCGCCAAGAAGAAGGGCGATGCCGACGCGCTCGAAGCCTATTGCATCGACCTCAACAAGAAAGCCGCCGAGGGCAAGATCGATCCGCTCATTGGCCGCGAAAACGAAGTCAACCGCACCATCCAGATCCTCTGCCGGAGGCAGAAGAACAACCCGCTCTTCGTGGGCGATCCCGGCGTGGGCAAGACGGCAATCGCCGAAGGCCTCGCCCGCAAGATCATCAATGGTGAAGTGCCGGATGTTCTGAAGGGCTGCACCATCTACATGCTGGACATGGGCGTGCTGCTCGCCGGCACCCGCTATCGCGGTGACTTTGAAGAGCGCCTCAAGGCGGTGATCAAGGAAATCGAGGCCCGTCCCGGCGCCATCATGTTCATCGACGAAATCCACACGGTGATCGGTGCCGGCGCCACCTCGGGCGGCGCCATGGATGCCTCCAACCTGCTGAAGCCCGCTTTGGCGGGCGGCAATCTGCGCTGCATGGGCTCCACCACCTACAAGGAATACCGCCAGCACTTCGAGAAGGACCGGGCGCTGGTGCGCCGCTTCCAGAAGATCGACGTGAACGAGCCCTCGCTGCCCGATGCCATCGCCATCCTCAAGGGCCTCAAGCCCTATTACGAGGATTTCCACAAGGTCACCTATACCGATGATGCCATCGAAAGCGCGGTGCAGCTTTCCTCGCGCTACATGAGCGACCGCAAGCTGCCGGACAAGGCCATCGACGTGATCGACGAAACCGGCGCCTCCCTCATGCTTGTCGCCGAATCCAAGCGCAAGAAGGTGATCGACGTGGCCGATATCGAAGCCACCATCGCCACCATGGCGCGCATTCCCGCCAAAACCGTCTCCAAGGATGATGCCACGGTTCTGAAAAACCTCAGCACCGAACTGAAGCGGCTGGTCTTCGGCCAGGACAAGGCCATTGAAGCCCTGACCTCGGCCATCAAGCTGGCGCGCGCCGGCCTGCGCGAGCCGGAAAAGCCCATCGGCTCCTATCTCTTCTCCGGCCCAACGGGTGTCGGCAAAACCGAAGTTGCCAAGCGCCTGGCGGAAGTTTTGGGCGTCCACATGCTGCGCTTTGACATGTCGGAATACATGGAGCGCCACAGCGTTTCGCGTCTTATCGGCGCCCCTCCGGGCTATGTCGGCTTCGACCAGGGCGGCCTGCTCACCGATGGCATTGACCAGCATCCCCATTGCGTGCTGCTCCTCGATGAAATCGAAAAGGCCCATCCGGATCTCTTCAATATCCTGTTGCAGGTCATGGACCACGGCAAGCTCACCGACCACAACGGCAAATCCGTCGATTTCCGCAATGTGATCCTAGTGATGACCACCAATGCCGGGGCCCAGGACATGGCCCGCGAGGCAATCGGCTTCGGCAGTTCCGTGCGCGAAGGCGATGACAATGAAGCCATTACCCGCATGTTCACGCCGGAATTCCGCAACCGTCTGGATGCTACAATCGCCTTCAGCCACCTGCCGCCCGATATCGTCCGCAAGGTGGTGGAGAAATTCATTCTCCAGCTCGAAGCGCAATTGTCCGAACGCCAGGTTAACATCGAGCTCTCAACTGAAGCCGCCGATTGGCTGGCCAGGAAGGGCTACGACCAGCAGATGGGCGCAAGGCCACTGGCGCGAGTCATTCAGGAGCACATCAAGAAGCCGCTCGCGGAAGAAGTGCTCTTCGGCAAGCTTACCAAGGGCGGCACCGTGCGCATCCTCCTGAAGGGCGATGAACTTACGTTCCAGTATCTCGGAAGGGACGAGGAAAAATCGTTGCCAAAGCCGCCCGAGCGCAAGTCGTTACCGCGCAACAAGGCAAAGGCCGAAGCGAAAGCAAAACCCGCGGCGAAGAAGAAGCCCGTCAAGGCGAAGTAGCTTGACCCGCCACGGATGCTCTTCCTTGGGGAACGCATAGGTGTCGCGCACATCCGTTGCTATCCTGACGTCCCTGGCCATGCTGGCTTTTGCCGGCAATTCGCTGTTGTGCAGGGTAGCACTCAAAAACACCGGCATTGACGCCGCCAGCTTCACTTCGATCCGGTTGATTTCGGCCGCCGTGGCACTCTGGCTGTTGGTGCGCCTGAGCAGCAAAGCCCCTTCGAGTGGAGGCAATTGGCCATCGGCATTTGCGCTGTTTGCTTACGCCGCCGGATTTTCCTTTGCCTATATCAATCTCACCGCTGCAACCGGTGCCTTGCTGCTTTTCGGCGCTGTTCAAACAACTATGATCAGCTATGGAATGTGGCGTGGGGAACGGCTGCTCAGCCTGCAATGGCTCGGCCTGGTTCTGGCATTGGGCGGCCTGGTTGGCCTCACCCTCCCGGGCCTCTCGGCACCGCCACTGCTGAGCTCCGTGCTGATGATAGGCGCCGGAGTGGCATGGGGCATCTATTCCCTGCGTGGCAAAGGCGCTGGAGATCCCACCGTGGTGACGGCGGGAAATTTCCTTCGCACCGTTCCGATTACACTTGTGCTGAGCCTCCTGATGATGAGGCATATCACGTGGGACAGTGCTGGAATTTGGTATGCCATCATGTCGGGGGCGCTGACGTCAGGAATAGGCTACGCCATCTGGTACAAGGCATTGCCCGCCTTGAAGGCAACCCAGGCGGCAACCGTGCAGCTCAGTGTTCCGGTGATTGCCGCCATGGGTGGCATTATCCTGCTCGATGAGTCCATAAGCCTGCGTTTGATCATGGCGTCAATCGCCATCATTTCAGGAATTGCGCTGGTTATCCTTGAGAAGAAAAAAACCAGTGGCGTGCAACCGTCATAGCGCATTGCGAATCATCTCCGCCTGCTTTGCCAGCAGGCCCTGATCCGCCATCTTTCCCGCATGGGGGCGGATGGCTTGCCCCTCATTCATCGGCATGATGTGAAAATGAAGATGGAAAACCGTTTGTCCGGCAGCGGGCTCATTGTATTGCCGGATCTGCACGCCGTCCGCCTTGAACGCCGTCTTGGCGGCGCGCGCCACCTTTTGCACCGTGGCCATAAGCGGCGTGAGCGTCGAAAGCTCCGCGTCCAGCAGATTGCGTGAGCCCACCTTCGGAATAACCAGGCAATGCCCTTCCACCTGGGGCATCACATCCATGAAGGCCAGCGTATGCTCATCCTCGTATGTTTTATGGCAGGGAATTTCGCCACGCAGGATTTTGGCAAAGATGTTATTGGGGTCATAGGTCATTCCTCAAACTCCTTCGGCAAATCGGTTCGCATTATTTGCCCCTTCCCCTTGTGGGGAGGGTCAAAGCTAGTCATCTGTTTCATGCCGAAACGGCGAGTGCTGTGCAAGCAGGGCCTGGTCCTGGTCAATGGCCATGCGTTCCTGCTCAAGATACTCGCCCACGGCCCGGCCCAAACCGGGGTGCGCAAAGTGGTGCAGGCTGTAGGTTTTGACCGGCAGATAGCCCCGCGCCAGTTTATGCTGTCCCTGCGCCCCCGCTTCAACCCGCGCCAGCTTGTGCTGGATTGCAAAATCGATGGCCTGATAATAGCAGGTGTCAAAATGCAGGAAGTCATGGTGCTCGCTCGCCCCCCAATTGCGCCCATAAAGAGCCTCGGAGCCAATAAAATTCAGTGCCCCGGCGATGATGTGCCCCTCGCGCCGCGCCAGGATGAGCAGTACATGCGGCCCCATGCTTTTGCTGATCATGCTGAAAAACTTCCGCGTCAGGTAAGGCGAGCCCCATTTGCGCGATCCCGTTTCCATATAGAAATCAAAAAAAGCATCCCAATGGCTTTCGCGCAGATCCTTGCCCGTCACCCAGTCAAAACTGATCCCCGCCTCAAACACCGCCTTCCGCTCCTTGCGGATATTTTTCCGCTTGGCCGATGAAAGGCTGGCGAGAAAATCATCGAAAGACAAGTAGTCCTGATTTTGCCAATGAAACTGGATGTCCTGCCGCTGCAGCCACTGGGCCTTGTCCGCTGCTGCCCAATCGGCTTCGGGAAGAAAAGTGATGTGAGCCGATGAAGTCTTCAGTTCCTTGCAAACTGAAACCAGTCCCTTGGCGAGCAGCGCGCGCGTTTCAGGGCTCGCCGAAAACAGCCGCGGTCCGGTCACCGGCGTGAACGGGACCGACGATTGCAGTTTTGGATAATAGCGCCCGCCGGCCCGGTGGTAAGCTTCCGCCCAGCCATGGTCAAAAACATATTCGCCTTGGCTGTGGCCCTTCACATAGCATGGCGCGATCCCCTCGATCTCACCCTTTGCCGTCTCATAAACCAGGTGCTCTGCCTTCCATCCCGTCCGGCCCGTCGCCGATCCGCTGTCCTCCAGAGCCCTGAAAAATTCATGGGAGACGAAGGGATTGAAGCCCGAAGGGTTTGCGCAGGCGTTCCACTGGTCCGCCGGAATATCCATAACGCTTTCAACCGTGCGAAGCTTCAAGGCGTGTAGCCCTCAAAGGTAATCTGGTCGCAATAGCGCAGCGCTTGCGAAGCTTCTTCCTTTGAACGCAGCGTCCAGGTGATCACCGGATGCCCGGCGTTGCGAATTTCCGTGACCGGCTCAAAGGGCAGCTCCCGCCAATTATAAGACACAAAATGCGGCTGCGTTTCCGCAAGGTGGGCAAAGTTCCGCATCGCATAACGTTTCGCCATGGGCAAAATGTTATAATAAGGGTCCGTGGTCCGGTCCGCTACAATGCCCCGTACCGTCTCGGGCGACAGCCCCCGCAGGCAGGCAACCACATCCGGATCAAACGACATCAGGCAATAGGGGCCATCATAGTTCTCGAGAACCTGCAAAGCCCGGCTGGCCAGCGCGTCATTGCCGTCCCACAGGGACTTGAGTTCAATGACAAGGGTGGCACGCCCATCAACCTGTTCCAGCAATTCCGCCAGGGTCTGCATGCAATCCGAAGTCGCCTTCAATTTTACCTTCTGGAGCGCCTTTGTGGTCAAAGCTTTTACTGGGCCTTTCGACTCCGTAAGCCTCTCCAGGTCATCATCATGGAAAACAATCGCCTCGCCGTCTGCCGTCAACTGCACATCGCATTCAATGGCATAATTGCCCTTGATCGCCGCCTCAAAGGCGCCTGCCGTATTTTCGATGATGCCTTTGCTCTTGGTGTGCAGCCCGCGATGCGCAATGGGCCGCGCCACCAGCCATTCAAACGCGCGCAGTTGCGGCGTAAAACGCATGCCTATTCAATTTCCGCAATGGCTTCGACTTCGACGGAAAGGCCGAAGGGAAGCGAAGGCGCACCCACCGCCGAGCGTGCGTGCCGGCCCTTGTCGCCAAACACCTCAACCATCAGGTCGGAAGCGCCATTGATCACCTGGGGATGATCGCCGAATGCCGGCGTGCAGTTGACCAGGCCCAGCAGTTTTACAATGCGCTTCACTCGGTCAAGGTCGCCGCCGCAGGCATCGCGCAAATGGGCAATAATGTTGATTCCGGTCAACCGGGCCGAGATAACGGCGTCCTCGATGGAAACCGTGTCGCCGACCCTGCCAGCATATTGCAGCTTGCCGTCCTTCATGGCGCCCTGGCCCGAGATATAGACAAGATTGCCGGTCCTGACCCACGGCACGTAATTGGCAATTGGTTTTGCCGGTGTGGGCAGCACAATGCCGAGTTCCGCAAGTCGCTTGTTGATCAGTCCCATTTCATGCTCCTGTTAAAAGATCGCGCGGGCGTTCGCCCTTGAAAAACGCTGCCAAATTATCGACCGCCCGCATGCCCATGGCAATGCGCGTGTTTTTTGTGGCGCTGCCGAGATGCGGCAGCATGAACACGTTGTCGAATTTGCGGTAGCCGGGATTGATGCTGGGTTCGCCCTTGAACACATCGAGTCCTGCGGCTGCTAGCTTGCCTGACTTAAGCGCCGCAATCAGCGCCTCGTCATTGACAATATCGCCGCGCGCCGAATTCACCACAATGGCGCCATCCGGCAGCAGGCCAATGGCGCGGGCATTGATGCTGTCGCGCGTTTCCGCCGTCGACGCGCAATTGACGGAGAGAAAATCGCAATGCGGCAGCATGCCGTCCAATGCAGGGTGGTAGGTTGCGCCATGGCTGAGGTCCGCCGTCACCGGCTTGCGGTTATGGTAATGCAAGGTCATGCCAAAGGCGGTCGCCCGCTTCGCTACAGCCTGTCCAATCCGTCCCATGCCATAAATGCCGAGCCGCCGTCCGCTGACGTCATGTCCCAATGGGAACGTGGGGGAGGGCGCAAGCCACTTATTTTCCCGCACCATCCGGTCACCCCAAATGGCGCCCCGCGCCGCGCCAAGAATCAGCAGAAGCGCAATGTCTGCCGTGGCATCGGTCAGCACGTCGGGCGTATTGGCAACAGCAATGCCTTTGGCCCTGGCGGCGGGTATATCGATATGATCGGTTCCTACCGAAAAGGTCGCAATCATGCGGATGGAAGCGGGCAGGGCGTCAATCAGTTCCTTCCGGCACGGGTCCATGGGGGTGATGAGCAGCCCGTCGAACGCTTTGGACTTTTCCGCGATTTCGGCCGTGCTCATGATCCTGTCGCTGACATTAAGGCTCGCCGCAAAGTCGCGGTCGAGGCGGCTTTCCACCTCGGGCGGAAGGTGGCGGGTTACCAGAATTCTTGCTTTGGCCATTGTTGTCATGTTTGCTTTGCCTTAATCTTCAAAAGCTGAAATCATTATAGACAGGTGGGCAATGGACCACCGTAATCATGGAGTTTCAAGGGTGTTTAACAGAGTTTTATCGGCGGGCGTATTTCTGGCAATCGCATCGCAGGCTTCGGCTTCCGCGGTCGCTCCCCACCGTGCGGTTTACGACCTGCAGTTGCTGCGCGCCACTCAAAGCGCCAATGTGGGCAACGTCTCCGGCCGTATGGCCTATGAGGTTTCCGGCAGCGAATGCGACGGCTGGACCGTGAGCTTCCGTCTGGTCAACCGCTTTGACTACAAGGAGGGCAGCCCGCGTCTTTTTGATACCCAGTCCTCGTCCTGGGAAACCGGTGACGGCAAGGAAATGAACTACAGCGAAAAGGAATTTATCGACAGCAAGCAGGAAAGCGAAAAGCGCGTAAGCGTTGTCCGTGCCGGCAAGGGCAGTGAAGGTGAAGTCAGCATCACCCTGCCACAGGCGAAGAAGGCCTCTATCCCGGCGGAAGCGGTCTTCCCCATGCGCCATCAGCTGCGCCTGATGGAGGCCGCGGCAAAAGGCGAAGCCCGCGAAATTTCGCTGGTCTATGATGGCTCCGATGCGGAAAAAACCGTCCGGGCCATCAGCACCATCGGCAAGAAGGTAAATGCCGGGGAAGGCAAGAAAGACAAGGACAATGTCCAGGCAGCGCCCTTGCAGTCGCTGTCGTCGTGGCCCGTCACCATTGGCTACTATTCAGCCGAAGACGACAGTTCCGAAACGCCTCTCTACCAGATCAATTTTGACATGTATGAAAACGGCGTCTCCAACAGCCTGGTCATGGACTATGGGAATTTTGCCCTCTCGGGGAAATTGGCCCATCTCGAGCTCCTGAAGGCCGAAACGTGCCAGTAGGCCCTGGCAAAATTGCTTTGAATTTCCAAATAGCGCACTATCTCTAGCGCCGCTGTTTGAACAGGGGGCAAGGATTGGCCAAGACAACGACCTCAATAACTTCGAAAGGCGACGGCAACGTTGCCGATTTCCTTGAGAAGGTTCACGGCCTGCCGCCGGTTGCCAAGGATGGTAAACGCGGCAAGCTGATATTTGCCATGGATGCCACCATGAGCCGCCAGCCAAGCTGGGACCGCGCCCTTTCAATCCAGGCCGAAATGTTTGCCGAAACCGCCCGCATCGGCGGGCTCGACGTGCAATTGGTTTACTTCCGCGGCTTCAACGAATGCCGCGCCAGCAAATGGGTGAGCAACCCCACGGCTCTCGCCAAACTCATGACAACGGTGGATTGCCGCGGCGGCAACACCCAAATTGGCCGGGCCCTTTCCCACGTCAAAAAGGAATTGCGCACCACGAAAGTGAATGCCGTGATCTTTGTGGGTGACGCCATGGAGGAAAACATTGATGCCCTGTGCCAGGCCGCCGGCGAAATCGGCCTGCAGGGAACCCCCATATTCACCTTCCAGGAAGGCAATGACAGCAATGCGGCGCGGGCCTTTCAGGAAATGGCCAAGCTTAGCCGCGGCGCCTATTTCAAACTCAATGAGTCATCCGCCCACATGCTGCGCGATCTCCTCTCGGCCGTGGCTGTTTACGCCGCCGGCGGCAGAACCGCATTGGAAAACCATGCGAAGACCAAAGGTGGAAATTCCACTCTGCTGTTGCGGCAGTTGAAATAGTCGGGATGTTAAATCTAATCATTGCGCTCATCGTTGTTTTCGGAGGCCTGTGGCTCATCAGGAAGTTGGCCAAATTGCCTCCAAGCCAGGCCGCCGGCCTGACCCGGAAACTGGCAGGCGGGGGGCTCATTGCCCTGTCGGGCTTTTTCGCCTTGCGCGGGCTTTCCACCTACGCCATTCCGCTTTTTGCTTTGGGCCTTGGCATGATCGGCCAGTCGTCGGTCTTTCCCAATGGCTTTCCCTGGAGCAAAAAATCCCCTGGCCAACGATCGCGGGTCGCAACCGGCATCCTCGCCATGGAACTTGATCATGACTCAGGCAAGATGACGGGGAGGGTTATTTCCGGCCCGTTCAAAGGCACCAACCTTGAAGAGATGAATTTCACTGATCTGCAATCCCTCTATGACTATTGTGCCGGGGCTTCCGATCAGAGCATTTCATTGCTTGAAGCCTGGCTCGAGCGCAACAAACCCGATTGGCGCGAAGCCTGGACCGGTACGCACCGGGCCAAGCAGGCCAGCACCGGCGCCATGTCACGCGATGAAGCCTTGTCAGTGCTGGGACTTAAGGAAGGGGCCACCAGTGAGGACATCAAGAACGCCCATCGCCGCCTGATGAAGGACTTTCATCCCGATCGTGGCGGCTCAGATTATCTTGCCGCCAAAATCAATCAGGCCAAGGATATTCTGCTTCACGACTGAGGCGAAAAGGCCAGGCACGTCAAGCCTTTTTTGGAAAGCTGGGCGCAGGCTGCCTTGGCGGTTTTCTGCGTAAAACCCGAGAACCTTGCCCGGTAAACTGTCTTGGCTCCCTTTTGCACTTCCACCGTGATGGCCTGTTTGCCGCTGAGGAACTCGTAGCCTGAGGCGCGAATTTCCTTGAGCTTCAGCCGGGCTTCCTCTTTCTTGGGGTAAGCCCCGATCTGGATGTTCCAGCTTGATTCAACGCTGGCCACCGCTTTCTTTTCAGCGGGAACAGGCACTTCATTCTTCACTTCAAAGGGAAGTTTTGCCGGAATTTGCTCAGCCGGCTTTTCAGCCGGTTCATTGGCAGCTTCCTCAATCTTTGCTTCAAGTACTTTCGTATCGGGCGCGGAAACATCATCCTGGCCGGCCATCAGCTTTTCAAAATTCGTTTCTTCCGCGGCCACCGGACTGTCAGCGATTGAGGCCGCCTGGATTTTCTTATCCAGGCCTTTCTTGTCGGTAACGGGTTTCTCTTTTGGCAGGACGGCTGCGATCTTCGTGTCAGGAACGCTGGCGCCCTTTGCAGTTCCTGCCGCAGCCGCAATCGTCTCGCCGTCCACACATTTTGGAAAGGCCTTTTCCAGCATTGTCATCATGTACTTGTCGCGCGCCCCGCCGGAGCTGCCGCCCATGACCACGCCAACGATGCGCTTGTTGCCGCGCTTGGCCGAGGTTGTGAGATTGAAGCCGGACGCCCTGATAAAGCCGGTCTTGATTCCGTCGGTTCCCTGGAACTTGCCGAGCAGGCGGTTATGGGTGCGAATGGTCTGCCCCTTGTAGTCGAATGAAGAGATACGGAAATAGGAATAATACTCGGGGAAATCCCGCTGAAGGCGCAGGCTGAGCGTTGCAATGTCCCGCGCCGTCGTCACCTGCCCCGGGTTGGGAAGCCCGGACGCGTTCTTGAACGTGGACTTCGACATGCCGATGGCCCGTGCCGTGCGGGTCATTCTGGCCGCGAAACTGGCCTCCGTGCCTTCGAGGTTTTCACCGATGGCCGTGGCGATATCATTGGCCGATCTGGTAACCAGGACCTTGATGGCATCTTCGACCGCGATGGTTTCACCGGGCTTCAATCCAAGTTTTGTGGGCTGCATGCTGGCCGCCCGCATCGATATTTTTAGGTCGCTCGTCAATTTGAAGCGTCCGGCCTTGAGATCCTGGAACAGCACATAAAGCGTCATGACCTTGGTCAGTGACGCTGGGTATCGCTGTTCGTCGATATCGCTGCTGAAGAGTATTTTCCCGGTACGGGCATCAACCGCAATGGCGGCAAATTTAGGGTTTGCGGCAGCGGGCTGGACAGTCCCAAGAAGCGCGAGGCAGGACAAGATCAGGGCGGCAAGCACGATGAATGGGTGGCGCATTTGAGAACTACGAATGGAAATCATCCTAAACTCATTCTTTGGTACCCAAAACCGGGTATTGATTGACCACACAATTGGTCGAAATCATGATCCGACCGCCGCCTAAATTTCCCGAAACCCAAGAACGGGAATTAGTGATTCCAAACTTTCTAAAGGGTAAATCCCTGAATCGCACCTGTTGATTTGACTTTTCCCCATGTTGCAGTGCAAAATAATTCTTGACAATTATGGTGCACTGCACATATACCAGTCACCACGGTATGAAACTGATCCCAAACGGAGAGCCCCATGATCAAGTCATTTGAAGAATTCCAGACCCTGAGCAAAGACGGTTATGAAGCTTTTGTGGCTTCCGGAACCGCCCTGACCAAGGGTTTCCAGGCCATTGCCCAGGAAACTACTGATTTTTCTCGCAAATCCTTTGAAAAAGGCACGGAAGTTGTCGAAAAGGCAACCGCCACCAAGTCCTTTGAAAAGGCTTTGGAAGTCCAGCAGGGCTATGCCAAGGAAGCTTACGAAGCCTTCGTCGCTGAAGCCACCAAGCTCAACGAGCTTTATGTTGCTACGGCCAAGGAAGCCTACAAGCCTTTCGAAGCAAGCTTCGCTGCTTTCGGCATCAAGGCCCCTAAGTAATTAATTCCAGTTTCGGAAAAGCCCGTCGATTAAATTGGCGGGCTTTTTCTATTTAGAGCTCAATCACGAGCGGCACATGGTCGGAAGATTTTTCCCAGCCCCGCACATGTTTGTCGATATGGGCTGAAACCAGGCGGTCTGCCGCCTGCGGCGACAGCATCATGTGATCAATGCGAATGCCGTTCCCTTTTTGCCAGGCGCCAGCCTGATAATCAAAAAATGTGTATTGGTTGGCAGCCAGCGGATGCAGAGCCCGGAACGCATCGGTGAGCCCCATGGCCTCAAGCTCCTGAAACTTCGCCCGCGTGGCAGGCAGGAACAGCGCGTCCTTCACCCACTGGCCGGGATTCTTTGCGTCCAGCGCTTTTGGAATAACATTGTAGTCGCCTGCCAAAACCAAGGCTTCTTCCAGTTTCAAAAGGCTCTCTGTGTGGGCCATCAGGCGGTCCATCCAGGCCAGCTTGTAAGCATATTTCGGCGTATCGGGCGGATTGCCGTTGGGCAAATAAATTGATGCCACGGTGGCGCTGTGCGAACCGTCAATTACCGTCGCCTGGATATAGCGCGATTGTTCATCGGATGTATCACCCGGCAATCCACGAATGATATTTTCCAGCGGGAACTTCGAAAGAATGGCCACGCCGTTATAGGTTTTCTGGCCGAATACCGCGGCACTGTAATGCAGCTCTTCAAAAACCGGCAAAGGAAAATTCTGATCCTCGCATTTGATTTCCTGCAGGCACACAACATCGGGCTTGGCTTCGCTCAGCCAGCGCGTGACCACCTCCAGATGCGCCTTGACCGAGTTCACATTCCACGTCGCAACGCGCATTCTTGACCTCGGCAGGACGGATTAAATTGTGAAACTGGTTCCGCAGCCGCAGGAGGCCTTGGCCAATGGATTTTGCACCTTGAAGGATTGTCCAATCAGGTCATCGACGAAATCGACGGTGGCCCCAGACATGTAACCGAGCGAAACGGAGTCAATGAGTACCGTTGCCCCGTCCTTTTCGATGGCGAGGTCATCCTCATTGCGGTCCTTGGCGATGCTGAAATCATACTGAAATCCGGAGCAGCCGCCGCCATTGACCGAAATTCGAAGGCCCCGCGGCTCTGTCTGGCCTGCGGTAATTTCACAAATCCGGTTTGCGGCGCGGGCAGTAATGTTTACAGTGCTTTCCATGGGCATTTATGTCGGTCTTGGGCGCCGAATTGTCAATGGTGCGGTAACATGAAACGTCACACGGCAAGTTATGCGGCCAGGCCAGAGGAGAGCAGGGGAAGGCTGTTCCCGGAAGCCGAAAGCCCGCCGCGCTCGGCTTTCGAGCGCGACCGGGACCGTGTCATCCACTCCTCCGGCTTCCGGCGTCTCAAGCATAAAACCCAGGTTTTCGTGTATCACGAGGGCGACCATTACCGGACTAGGCTCACTCATTCCATTGAAGTTGCCCAGGTCGCTAGGGCCATTGCCCGTGTCCTTGGCCTTGATGAGGACCTGACCGAAGCCCTCGCTCTGGCCCACGACCTTGGCCACACGCCCTTTGGTCATGCCGGCGAGCGCGAGCTTGACAAGCTCATGGCCCCCTATGGCGGTTTCGATCACAATGCCCAATCATTGCGAATCGTAACGAAGCTGGAGCGCAAATACGCAAAGTTCGATGGCCTGAATCTGACGTGGGAAACCCTTGAGGGCCTGGTCAAGCACAATGGACCGTTGATCGATTCCCGTGGCCACGCCCTTGGGCATTTCAAGGAAAGCGGCCTGCCTCAGGTGATCATTGAGTATGCCGAGGTTCACGATCTCAAGCTTGCAAGTTTTGCCTCCGTTGAGGCGCAGGTCGCCGCCATTGCCGACGACATTGCCTACAATGCTCACGACATTGATGACGGCCTCCGCGCGAAACTTTTTGATATCATCGATCTCGGCGATGTGCCGCTGGTGGGCGGGGCACTGTCGGACGTTCTCAAACTTTATCCCGGCCTGGAAAGATCACGCATCATTCACGAGACGGTGCGCCGGGTGATTTCGGCGATGGTTGTCGACGTCGTGGCCCAGACGAAAAAAAATTGCACCGACGCTGGCATAAAATCGAGTGATGAAGTGCGCGGGCAAAAGCGTCCCATGGTGCAGTTCGCCCCCCAGATGGCTGAAAACAACCGCGTGCTGCAAGCCTTCCTGTCGGCGCGCATGTATCGCCACGCGCGCGTCCTTGAAATCATGGAGCGGGCCCAGCGCGTCATCCGTGATTTGTTCGAAGCCTACATGAATGATGCCTCGCTCCTGCCCGAGGATTGGCGTGAAGAAAACGTTCAGGGTGATCGCAGCCATTACGCCCGCCAGGTCTGCGACTTTCTCTCCGGCATGACCGATCGCTTTGCCCTCGAGCAGCACAAGCGCTTGTTTGACCTCGATCCGCTTTTCAGGTAGGCAGCAATTTCAACAACTTAGAATGATAAAATGAACCTTTTTGGACACTTTCAAACGCTCGTCAGGGACGAGCTTTCGGCCATGATGGCGGCAGGGGAACTGAAGCCCGGCCTTGATATTTCCCGCGTGACGGCGGAGCCGCCGCGCGATGCCTCCCATGGCAACGTGACGACCAACGCCGCCATGGTGGTGGCAAAGGCTGCCGGCATGGCGCCGAAAGTGCTGGCGGATATTCTATCCAAACGGCTGGCAAAACAATCCGATGTTTTGTCTGCCGAAGTCGCTGGCCCCGGCTTCATCAATCTGCGCCTCAAGGAAACCTTCTGGCCGAAAATCCTGAGCGCTATTCTTGAATTGGGCGATAATTACGGCCGCTCCGAACTGGGCAAGGGCATCAAGACAAATGTTGAATATGTCTCCGCAAATCCGACTGGCCCCTTGCACGTAGGCCATTGCCGCGGCGCGGTGTTTGGCGATGCCTTGGCGGCACTGCTGGACGTGACCGGCTATGAGGTCAGCACCGAATACTACATCAACGATGCCGGCGCCCAGGTTGACACCGTCGCGCGTTCGGCCTTCCTGCGTTACCGGGAAGCACTGGGGACTGACATTGGTGAAATTCCTGCTGGGCTTTACCCCGGAGAATATCTGATCCCCGTGGGCCAGGCCTTGGCTGCCGAGCATGGGAAAAATCTTCTGTCGATGACCGAGGAGCAATGGCTTCCCATCGCCAGGCAAAAAGCCATTGCCATGATGATGGACCTGATCAGAAGCGATCTCGCCAGTCTGAAAATTCACCAGGACATTTTCTTCTCGGAAAAATCCCTGCACGACTCGAACGAAGTGCGCGACACGGTGGCGGATCTCCGCGCCCATGGCCACGTCTACGAAGGCCGCCTGCCGCCGCCGAAGGGCGAATTGCCGGAAGACTGGGAAGACCGCGAGCAAACACTTTTCCGCGCCACGGAGTTTGGCGACGACATCGACCGGCCGCTGCTCAAGTCCGATGGCTCCTACACCTATTTCGCCTCTGACGTGGCCTACAGCCGCAACAAGATCAGGCGTGGTTTCAAGGAATTGATTTATGTCCTCGGCGCTGATCACGGCGGCTACGTCAAAAGGCTCGAAGCCGTAGCCGCGGCCATTGCTGGCCCGGGTAAAGTCGATGTCATTGTCAGGCTCTGCCAATTGGTCAAATTGTACCGAAATGGCGAGCCGGTGCGCATGTCGAAGCGGGCCGGCGAGTTTGTAACCCTGCGCGAAGTTGTGGACGAGGTTGGCGCCGACGTGGTCCGCTTCATGATGCTCTACCGCAAGAACGAGGCGCCCCTCGATTTTGATTTTGCCAAGGTCACCGAGCAATCGAAGGACAACGCCGTTTTCTATGTGCAGTATGCCCACGCGCGTGTCTGCTCGGTAC
Source organism: Aestuariivirga sp. (assembly GCA_030680855.1). GTDB lineage: Bacteria > Pseudomonadota > Alphaproteobacteria > Rhizobiales > Aestuariivirgaceae > Aestuariivirga. Next base: position 14,585 of record JAUXUN010000011.1, on the reverse strand, counting down.
TGCGCAATGGGGCGGAGGTTGGGCGCTCCCCGGTTAACCATGATTTTTCATTATTGGTCGACGAAGCCGAACGCCTTGTGGTAAGGAGATTGGCGGAATATCCAAAAATGTTGGAGGGCGCCGCACTTGCCCACGAGCCGCACCGCATCTCGTTTTACCTCTATGAGCTGGCCAGCGACTTTCATTCCCTCTGGAACAAAGGCAAAGAGTCGCCGCAATTAAGATTTATTGTCAAAAATGAGTTAACATTAACTGATACGCGCCTCGCTTTTTTATTGGCGATTCGCTATGTTTTGGGGAACGGCCTTCGCATCCTGGGTGTTGACCCGGTCGAAGAGATGTAGAACGGAAATGGTGGGTATGGATCAAAATTCCACAAATGACGCCGATAAACGCAATTGGCGTGAGCGTTTAGGTATTGGCAGCAGGGAAATGCCCCGCATTTCAGGGGAGTTCACCAAGGCCCCCGAGACCATTGCCGCGGAAGCCACACCTGTGCGCCCGGCACAGGCGGTGGCAAAACCGGCCCCCATGGCGCCACGCCTGCCCATGAAGGCCGGCACGGCGCCGGCCGCCGCGAGGCCCCAGCAACAGGTCTTGCCGCAGGGAGGCCCGCAGCCTCCCGATGCCTTGGCCGAAAAGCTTCGCTCGCAGCGCGCCGCCGCCGAGAGACTGGCCGAGCAACGGGTAACCGCAGCAAAACAACGCGCCGAAAACGCCCCGAGCGCTCCAGCCCCGGATCCAATTCCGGCCAAGGCGCCGGTTGCTGCCGCGGCTCCCGGGGAAAAGCCCAAATTCAGTTTTGCCGATGAGGATAGCAAGGTGGATTTCGGGCGCGCGTTGCGCTCCGTGCCGCCGGGTCGGCCGCCGCAACGGCCGGCACCCCAGCAGCCGCAGCTTTCGCCGCCCCGGCCACCCCTTGGCGGCCAGCCCCGGATACCAACGGGGGCGCCCGCCGCCGGCTTCCAGCCGCAATACCGGCCCCAGCCGCCACGCGGTTATTCGCCATCGGCCTATGTGCCGCCGCCACCCCTGTCACAGCCCCAGCGGAGCTTTAACGGCCCCATGTCGCAGCCGCCGTCGGGTGAACCCCGCCTGCAATCGCCCCGGGCCAATCCTGACGGCTACCGGCGCGGGCCCCAGGATGATTTGGGCTATGCCGGAGCGGGTTACGAAACCTCGCAGCGCTCCTTGCAGCAACGCACCGCGGCGTTGCGGGCTCCGGCCTATGACGATGACTATGGCGATGAGATTTTTGAAGACGCGCCAGCCTCAAGGTCCTCCCGCCGGGCCAGCGCCAATGACTACAACCAGGCTTACCGCGAGAACGAGGGAGCCTATGGCGACGAGCGCAGGCGTTCCAGCGGACCTTGGCTTCTGCTCCTGTTCTTGATGCTTGCTGCCGGCGCTGCTGGTGCTGGCGTCTGGTATTACCAGACCAATGTGAAAACCCTGGCGGCCAATGGCGCGGGCGATCCGGCGCCGGTTGTCTCAGCCCCTGAGCAGTCGGCCAAGTCGGCTCCCGAACAGCCGCCCGATGGCCAGTCCACCGGTGCGGCAACGTCGAGAAAACAGATTTACGACCGGATCATCGGCGACAACGAAGTTCTGGGCGGGCAGGTGGTTCCCAGCGAAGAGGCCCCCCTGCGGCCGGAAGCCCAGTTTGGTGATGCCGAACAGATACCGGAGCCATCGGGTGGCTTCGATTCCTTCTCGGAAGGCGGCGACGCGCTTCCGTTGCCAATGCCCCCGCCACCCGGAGGCGGCTACGATACGCAAGGCGCGCTTTCCACACCGCGTGCCAGCAACACGGTAGCGTTGAGTTCTCGCGCCACGGCGACAAATTCGACAAGTTCAACCAGCACAGCCGCAGGCACCGATATTGCTCCGGTGCCAGGCGAAACTGCTGCAGCGGCGACTAACCAGCAGGCCACGCCGCCCGCAGCACCCGCGCCTGCCACGGAAGAAATTGTCGATGAAGTACCCGCACCAGCGGTCAAAAAACCGCCCGCTAAGAAAACCAATACCGCTGCCGAAAATGATGATGACAGTTTGGGTGCCGCACCCGTTGTTCTCGTGCCTCCCGCCGATCCCGCCGCCGGAGGCCAGATTGCCTCTGCGCCAATTGTCGTTGACCAGCCGGTAGCCACCCAGCCGGCCCCGGTGGTGAAAAAGAAAAAGACCTTGCTTGGCTTGTTCCGGGGAACCAATGATGAAGTGCCCGCAGCGCAAGCCGCACCCGCTGTCCCTGAGCAGCAAGTGGCGTCCATTCCCCAGCCCGCGCCAATTCAGCAGCAGGCCGCTCCTACCGAGGTCGCAAGCGGCGGCAGCGGATATTTTGTCCAGCTCGCCTCATTCAGATCGCAAGCCGAAGCCAGCACGGAATTTGGCCGGCTCAAAGCAAAATACGCCAGCATCATTGGAACCCTTCCATCGGCGATCAATCCTGCAACCGTCGGCGGCAGCACCCGCTACCGCCTGGCCGTCGGTCCGCTTGCATCGCGCGACCAGGCCACCAGGATCTGCAGCTCGCTGGTCGCTGCCGGCGAACGCGATTGCCTTGTCCGCAGGCAATAGCCATAAATCAGCATCATGAAAATTCGCAGCTTCATCAGTGGGTGTGAAGGCACGCAACTGTCGCCCGCCGAGACAGCCTTCTTTCACGAGCAAAATCCCTGGGGCCTCATTCTCTTCAAGCGCAATTGCGAAACGCCCGCACAAATCAAGGCGCTCACCGCGGCCTTCCGCCAGGCCGTTGGCCGCAAAGATGCGCCCGTGTTCATTGACCAGGAAGGCGGAAGGGTCCAGCGTCTTGGCCCGCCCTCCAACTATTGGCGGAAATACCCGTCAGCCCGCACCTATGGCGATCTCTATGCAAAGAGTCCTCTCGCGGCCTTGCGCACGGCGCGCCATGTGGGCCGCCTCATGGCCGAAGACCTGATTGAAATCGGCATAACAGCCGATTGCCTCCCTGTATTGGATGTCCCCCAGGCAGGGGCCCATGATGTCATCGGCAACCGGGCCTATAGCCTTCACGTTGAACATGTCATGGCTTTGGCGCGGGCCCACACGGCGGGTCTCATGGATGGCGGCGTGCTCCCCGTGATGAAGCACATTCCCGGCCACGGCCGCGCCGAAGTCGACAGCCACCACAATCTGCCCGTGGTCAGCGCCAGGCGGCAGGAACTGGAACAGGTTGATTTCCCGCCGTTTGCCGCCTTTGCCGACGCGCCCATGGCGATGACCGCCCACGTCATCTATTCCGCCCTCGACAAGACGGCGCCTGCAACCCTCTCCCGCAAAATCATCAAATCCGTCATCCGCGAGCAGATCGGCTTTCAAGGCCTTCTGATCACCGATGATCTCTCCATGAAGGCCCTGTCGGGAACCTTCGAGGAAAAATGCACCATGGCCCTGAAAGCCGGCTGTGACATGCTCCTCCATTGCAACGGCGTGCTTTCTGAAATGCGCGAAGTGGCAGCCAGCGCGGGTGAACTGAAGGGCAAGGCCATGCGCCGGGCCAAGCTGGCGCTGAAATCTGCCCGAAAAGCCCAGCCGTTTGACAGGAAGGCGGCCCTCAAGGATCTGGATTTGGTCGTTTCCGCTTGAATGCGGGAATAAGCTAAGCTCTATCAAGCGAATCACCAGCGCGGGAAATTGTGAAATTGAAATGACGGACGGAAACGAAACTGCGGTGCAAAAATTGTGGCCCGATGGCGAGGGGCCCTTGCGCAAGGAATCCGTTGCCGATTCCGGCAGCGCCCTGATTGTCGATGTCGGCGGCTTTGAAGGCCCCCTCGACTTGCTTCTGGAACTTGCCCGCCACCACAAGGTTGACCTCGCGCAGATTTCAATTCTGGCCCTCGCCGAGCAATATCTCGCCTACATCGACAACGCGCGGAAGATGCGCATTGAGGTTGCCGCCGACTATCTGGTGATGGCCGCCTGGCTCGCCTATCTCAAGTCGCGCATGCTGATCCCCATGCCGCCGGGCTCGGAGGATGAACCCGCAACCGATCTGGCGGCCCAACTGGCCTTCCGCCTGCAACGCCTGCAGGCCATGCGCGATGCGGCCGCCAAGCTCATGGCGCGCAATATTTTGGGCCGTGATGTCTTTGGCCGCGGCAACCCCGAGCCGCTCATCGTTGAAACCCAGCGCGAATACGCCGACAACCTTATCGACCTGTTGAAAGCCTACGCGGAACGCCGCCAGCGCAAGGCGAGCCACCAGACCTACACGCTGAAGCGCCACGCCACCTGGTCCATCAAGGAGGCCCGTGAGGCCCTTGAGCGCCTCGTCGGCACCATGGATGACTGGAGCACCTTTGATCACTGGCTGGAGGAATACCTCGGCCCGCCGGACATGCGCCGCACGGTCAGGGCCTCGAGTTTTACCGCGAGCCTTGAACTGGTCCGTGAAGGCCTTATTGAACTCCGCCAGGATGATGCGTTCCGCCCCATCTTCATGCGCCGCCGCGCCTAATAATGTTATCGGGATAAAATTATGGTACAAGCAAACATGAACATTGATGCCGGCGACGCCCCCGAGGCGGATGAACTGGAAGCCTCGCAGGCCGTGGTGCGCATGCATCCCCGCGCCGACCGGAGCCAGCACCTGCGCATCATCGAAGCCATCCTCTTTGCCGCCGAAGCGCCGGTCGCCATTGAAAAACTCCAGGCCTTTTTCCCGGAAGGCACCGATGTCGCGGCCTTGCTGGCAGACCTTCAGGCCAACTATGCCAACCGTGGTGTCAACCTCGTGCAGATCGCCGGCCACTGGACGCTGCGCACCGCCGAGGATTTAAGCTTCGTCCTGCGCCGCGAAACCTTTGAACAGAAGCGCCTCTCGAAGGCCGCCCTCGAAACCCTGGCGATCGTTGCCTACCACCAGCCCGTCACCCGCGCCGACATCGAAGAAATCCGCGGCATCGTCATTTCCAAGGGCACCCTCGATATTCTCATGGAAATCGGCTGGGTAAAAATGCGCGGCCGCAGGCGCACCCCCGGAAGGCCCGTGACCTATGGCACCACCGATTCCTTCCTCAGCCACTTCGGCCTGAATGAAGTCACCGATCTTCCCGGCCTGCAGGAACTGAAAGGGGCAGGGCTCCTCGACGCCAACCTGCCGCCCGACTTCGAAATCCCCCTGCCGCGCGGCAGCGACGACCTGTCAGCCGACGAGGATCCCCTGGACGGTGACGAGCAGGCCCCTCTGGAAATGCATTTGCCTGAGGGAATTGAAAGTTCGGAAGAACCTTCGTCGGAGTAAGAATTCACTCCTGTCAGTGCCGCTCGAAACGGGTGCGCGACAACGTTTACACGAACTCAAGGGCGACATCGTCGAACCACGCCACAACTTAATCAAAGAAAACGCGCCCAAATATAGAACCTTCTAAAGAGCTTAGTTTAAGAGGCGCGATACGGTATTTTTGATCGGATAATTTCAATAGGACTTGCATAAAATTCCTTGCAGCAATCTTCTGCGAACTGCCTAGCTTTTGTGATGTCGGCTGCTGGACCAATCACAATTCTTCGTAGTGACTTGGCTGCCACTTTTTTCCAATTGACTTCACGATACTTTACCAATGAGTAAGGCCGCGATCTTGTTTTGCAATTTGGAGGAAGATCTTTTCTAAAGGTTTGCAAAAACCTAAACTCTTCCTCGTTCTTATAAGCCTCATGTTTAAAGTAGAGGCTTGCGTTCAACATTAGAACTGAAAACATTGTCGAAAATTGAACCATATAAATTCTTGCTTGTTGCTGAGCGAGGCCCTTACCTCTGGGAAGCGCGATCAGTTCCATGCCAGCGTTGATAATCTTCAAAAACAGTTCATCCAATTTTGCGTCATTATAGGTCACCAAAAACGTGCTCGGATTGTTTTTCGGGTCTCCCATAAAGCTTTCGTCCAATTCTTTTGCGTCAAATCCGAGCGCGTATCCTTTGCCATTGTCAGCATACGCTCTCCATTGACCCAGATCATCGCTTGCTAAGCTGAACGAGCATGTAAAAAAGTTTGCCGCAGCTCCAAGACCGCCTTTATCCACGAAATTTGTAAATCCCCTCAAAAATGTTTCGTGGATAGGCATTCTGGGTCGCGTCAATCGATCAAGCAGTTCAAGCGCTTTCCTAAAGCCATGAGCAATTTCAGACGGATCATTAAGGTTGAATATGTCAGTAAACCAAAGATTGCCTGTCTCCAACACACCTTTTAATCCTTTGTCATCGGTGTAGTGGTACAGGAGGTCTGGCGGCTCGAACGAGTTTACGCTTGCTGTAAAGCGGTCAATGGTTTCCTCACCGGTTTTTTCAAATTTTAGTAGCGCCGCTTTCAAGTCGGCGGGGAGCATTTCTATTTCGGGGTCATACATTTGAGTTCATCCCATTAGACTTGAACTTCACCCACTTCTGCGTTGTCCGGAACCGTCGCCCATACTTTAGTGCTATGCTTCCTGCGCTTTTGAGCATGCGCAAATGATACTTTGAACTGTGCTTTCCGACCAAGATCGTCGCCTGGAAACTTGAGGAAAAACTCCAAAGCAAATCTTTGTGGTCGGCCCTCGTGCTTGCCTTGCAGAGTACGAATAGGGTTTTCGGGATAGAATACTTCAGTTGCATAATCGTCATTTTCTGCGCGAGCCATTATGGCGTCTTTGGGTCGCAGAAAATTGGCCCGTTCGATACGCCAATTTTCATACTTAAAAAGCTGGTTGTCGGGTCCAGGAACAATGTGAAGTTGAGCGGAACGCCATCCATCTGGATAGCGCTTTCTGTTTATCGTTGCCTTGATCAAGGGTGTCGGTTCATACGTCTTTGAGCGCTCTCTTCGAGCAGCAATGTATTGCGTTGCAGTCCAAAGTAGAACTGCCACTAGTATTGCAGCGATGGCAATCCAGTTTGCTGGGGTGAACGAATTCAGTGTTTCGGCAATCTTGTCCACACTTCCTCCCGGTTTCAAAACTAATGTTCGTCCATCTTTGAACCCCTAGCCACAATTTCGCATATTTCCCCTTGACAATCTATTCCTATTGGTTTCATATGTTCCTGTTTTGTTCTTTATCACGATAGGAACCATATGGACTGGGACTTGGCCATCAAACGCAACAGCGAAGCACTCAAGGGCATCATTGAAGCCCTGTCCGCTATGCTGGACGCCAAGGTGACGCGGATTCCGCACCGCCTCCACCGCGCCGTGCTGCGTGTGCTGAGGCCTGCCGAATCCGCCGTCCGGCGCCTCATTGTCGTTGCAGCCCGTGGCCTCGTGGTGAAGGTGGCGCCTTCGCGGCCCATGCCCAAGGGACATAGAATCGGAAAGGGCAGCGGGCCTTCCCGTCCCGCCTTCCGGCTCTGCGACAAACGCATTTTTTTCCCGGAGCTGAGCCAGCCCCGCGTTAAATACGCGAAGTATCCGCCCCGCATCCATGTCTTCCCCTATGATACCCTGGTGCCGATGCCCCGGCCCGCCGTTGTTCCCCCGCCGCCACCCGATGGCATGGTCAATGCCGCACGCCTCAGCCGCAGGCTCCAGGCCCTCAAGGGAGCCCTCGATAACCTACCTGGTCAGGCCCGGCGCATGGCGCGCTGGCGGGCACGGCGGGAGGCGGCAAAAGCCCCCAAGTTCACCTCGCCCCTCCGGCCCGGCCAGCCTCCCGGCCACCGCAGGAAGCCTACCCACGAAATCGACGAAGTCCTCACCGAGTGCCACTGGCTTGCCTGGGAGGCGATGAGGCCAGACACTTCCTGAAGGGCCAGCCCCGTTTACCTTAATTTTTCATCCTGATGCCGAAAAAGCGAGTCTTAACCATAGGTTACGCTGGAGTTAACGCGCCAATTCCGCTAAAGATTTAATCGAAATAAATGCGGATTGAAGGCAAATTGCCAAGATCTTTTTAAGTGAACGACCAGCGGCACGGACAGAGATCGAAAACTACTGCCCGCGCCCACAGCACCTTCCAAAGTTCCCCGCGGATCAGGTTCACCGCATCTCCTGAGACGAGGGGTAAAGGCCGGCCCGGGGCGGTTTTGAGTGGCCTCCTCGATCCGAGTAAAACCCGGGCCGGTACCGATTCCTCAAGCCTAGCAGCTAAATAAAAAAAGGCACCGCCTCAGCGGTGCCTTTTCAGCATTTATCAACAGAAGATTACTTGATCTTCGTTTCCTTGAATTCCACATGCTTGCGCGCCACCGGATCATACTTCTTGAAAGTGAACTTCTCGGTCTTGGTGCGCGAATTCTTTTTCGTCACATAAAAATATCCGGTGTCAGCAGTTGACGCCAGCTTGATCTTGATAACATTGCCTTTGGCCATAATCGTCTCCGGAGGGGATTTGAGGGCGATAGACCCTATCCCGTGCTGAAAGTCAAGCTGAGCTGCTCAATCCGCCAAGACTTGCCCCGGCTGTACTGGAACGAAACCGGGCAACCCGCGGGCGGCAATGCGCCTTGCTCCAGGAAAGGCTGCAGCAGGAGCAGGATTTCCCGTGTTATGGAAGGCAGGTTGAGCCCCAGGGCCTCCGCCAGGGTCACCCAGTTGATCTGCAAAAGCTCATCGTTTTCAAGCGGGTGTGGCGCATCGAGATTGGAGACGATATTGGCATTGGCCACGAAAAAGCGGGAATCAAAACGCCGGCTCCGCCCCGGTGGCGTTATCGCCCGCGCAAAATAGATCAGCCCCGTGAGATCAGGCGCAGCGCCGGCCGTTGCCCGCCCCGCCAGCAATCCGGTTTCTTCAAAAGTCTCCCTAAGCGCCGCCACAAGCACGCCCCGCGCCTTGCGGTGGCTGGGCTTCGCCCCCATCCGCAGCTTGAGCTTCTGCAGCGTGACAGGCTCTCCCTCATTCACAACGGGCAGGTGGCCATCGGCGGCTTCGCAACGCCCGCCGGGGAAAACATATTTGCTGGGCATGAAGGAATGCGCCTCGTGGCGCTGTCCCATCAGGATGCGTGGGGCCGTGCCATCAAAGCGTACAAGGATAAGCGTTGCCGCATCACGCGGTTTGATCGTGGCTTTCTTCTTCGCCAGGTGTTTCAAAACCAAAGCCATGCATCCCCAAGGCCCATTGCAGGCCCACAACCGCCCCTTTTACGATGGGCATGAGCGCCAGTGTCAAGCCAAGTGTCAGCGGCAGCCACATGATGGCGTGAACCAGGTAGGACGGCTGCCACACCCGCTCCACAACAAGCACCAGGGGAATCATGATGTGGCCGACAATGAAGATGGTGAAATAGGGCGGCGCATCGTCCGCCCGCTGATGATGCAGCGCTTCCCCGCAATGCGGGCACGTGCTTGTCACCTTCATGAACTTGTCGAAAAGCGCGCCTGAGCCGCAGGCCGGGCATTTTCCGCGGGCTCCGCGCCACATGGCTTGCTTCCAAGACCGGTCGGAAAGTTTAATGTGCCCATGTTCCATAATCGGAAAATGGACCGCATACAGCCGTTCGGGTAGGGGGCCACAAGCCGCGCGGCGGCTTGCCGCAAGCCCTTATCGTTTCTTCCGCGATTTCGGCGCCTGCCTGCTCAGGCGCGTTGAGCGCCCATGGCGCTGCGATTGCGGCTTGCCTTTGCGGCCTTCGGAAATCATCTCGAACCGCAGGCCTCCCGAAACCGGGGCAACCTCCAGAAGCTTCACTTCCACCTGATCGCCGAGCTGGAATGTCTCACCCGTGCGCTGTCCCACCAGGGAATGCTGCACATCCGAATAAACGAAATAATCCGAACCCAAACTGGAGACCGGAATGAAACCGTCGGCTCCCGTGTCATTGAGCTTGATGAACAATCCGGCCCCCACCACGCCACCAATCCGTCCCCGGAAATGCGCGCCAGTCTGTCCCGCGAGATGGGCGGCGATCAGGCGGTCCGTCGTCTCGCGCTCCGCCGCCATGGCCCGCCGCTCCGCATCCGAAATCATCTCGGCGGTTTCCGTCAGGCGCGAAATATCATCCGCCGAAAGCCCGTCATCACCAAAGCCAAGTGCGCTCACCAGGGCCCGGTGCACGATCAAATCCGCATAACGCCGGATGGGCGAGGTGAAGTGGCTGTAGCGCCGGAGAGTCAGGCCAAAATGCCCTTTGTTGATCGGCGCATAAGCCGCCTGCGCCTGGGTGCGCAGCACCACGTCATTCACCAGGTTCTGGTAATCCTTGCCCTTCACCTCAGCCAGCAATTGATTGAAATGTTTCGGCTTCATCACCTGCCCAAGCGGCAATGACAGATCCAGGGTTTTCAGGAACATCGACAACGCCCGGACCTTTTCCTCTGAAGGCGGTTCATGCACCCGGTAAAGCTGCGGCGTTTTCTTCGCTTCAAGTTCTTCCGCCGCCGCCGCGTTGGCCTGGATCATGAATTCTTCGATCAGCTTGTGCGCATCAAGCCGCAGCGGTGTCACAACCCGCAAGACCATGCCCTTGTCATCAAGCACAAGCTTGCGCTCCGGCAAATCAAGCTCCAGCGGCTCGCGCTTGGCCCGCGCCTTCATCAGCGCCCCATAAGCCTTCCACAACGGCTTCAAAACACCTTCAAGCAGAACATCGGTCTTCGCGTTGCTGCGGCCATCGATGGCCGCTTGCGCTTCCTCATAGGACAGCTTCGCAGCCGAGCGCATGATGGCCCGCGCAAAGCGATGCGATTTCTTGGTGCCCAACTTGTCGAAAATCATGAAGCAGGCCAGCGCCGGCCGGTCTTCCTTTTCGCGCAAGGAACAGAGATCATTTGAAATCCGCTCCGGCAGCATGGGCACAACCCGGTCCGGGAAGTAAACCGAGTTGCCGCGAAACCGCGCTTCCTTGTCCAGCGCCGATCCGGGCTTCACGTAAGTTGCCACATCGGCGATGGCCACGATGGTCTGAAAGCCGCCGGGGTTTGCCGGGTCATCGTCCGGCGCCGCCCACACCGCGTCATCATGGTCGCGCGCATCCGGCGGATCGATGGTGATCAACGGCGTTTTGCGCAGGTCGACCCGGCCCGCCGGATTGAAAGTTTTGAGCGCCTCGCTTTCCGCCAGCACCCGCTCGGAAAATTCATTGGGAATGGCGTGGTGATGAATGGCAATCAGCGAAATATTGCGCTGGTCGTTCAGGTCGCCAAGCCGTGCCCGCACCCGCGCCAGCGGCAGGCCGCGGCCATGGTCTTTCAATATTTCCGCTTCAACCAGCTCACCTTCAAGCGCCCCGTTCTCATCGCCGCTCCGCACCTGCAATTCATTGCGGGCCTTCTTGTCCACCGGAATGAGCCGCGCCCCATGGCCCTTCACCAGGCGAAAAACCCCCAGCACGCGCTTTGAACGGTCCGACAGCCCGCGAATGACACGAGCTTTGAAGGGATAATCCTGGCCCGGTGTGGCCTCGATCTTTGCCAGCACCCGGTCGCCCTTTGCCGGCGGGCGTATGCCTTCACCGCTGCGCACTTCGATAAGCACCACTGGCGCCTTGCCGGCCACACGCTCATCCCATTCCACCGGTTCGCCATGGGCCTCGCCATGCCGGTCAATGCCCGTAACTTCGATGACGGTAACCGGGGGCAGGGTGGACGTATCGATGAGCTTCCGCCGGCTTTTGGCAAGTTTCCCCGATTGTTCAAGCTGCCGCAGCAAGGCCTTGAGGCCAATCTTCTCGGCCCCCGTCAGCCCGAAAGCCCGGGCGATATCGCGCTTGCCCACCACCGAAGGTGAGGTCTGGATGAATTTCAGAAGTGCCGCTTCGCTCGGAAGTCCACGGCTATTCGCCTTCTTTCCCTTGATCATGTCATCCGCCTTAGCGGCAATGCGCGGATTCTAAAAGACTTGCCCGCCAGGAGCGAAATCAAACCGCGACCTTCAGGACCGCCTTCCTCGCAGCCTTCTTGGCCGGTTTCTTCGCAGGAGCTTTCACTGGCGCAACTTTCTTGGCCGGGGATTTCTTGGCGGCAGCTTTGCGTTTGGGTTTCTTTCCCGGACCCTTTGCTTCCCGTTCGGCAATAAGTGCCACCGCTTCTTCAAGCGTCACCGTCTCAGGAGTCTTGTCCCGTGGCAGCGTGGCGTTGATTTTGCCATGCTTCACATAGGCGCCGAACTTGCCGTTGAAAACCTGCACATTGCCCGTGCCATCAGGATGCGCCCCCAAGTCCTTCAGCGCCGCCGCGCGGCCACGCGGCGTGAAGCCCTTGGCCCGCTTCGCCGCCAGCATATCCACCGCGCGGTTGATGCCGATGGTGAAAACCTCTTCCGCCGATTCCAGATTCACATAGGTGCCGTCATGCAGGATGAACGGCCCGAAGCGGCCGAAATTGGCAACGATGGCAGTCTGCGTTTCCGGATGAAGGCCAATTTCCCGGGGCAGCAAGAGAAATTTCAGCGCCGTTTCAAGATCGATGTCATTGGGGTCAAAGGCCCGCGGGATGGAAGCGCGCTTTGGCTTCTCCTTGCTGCCTTCCGGAACTTCGCCCAGCTGCAGATAGGGCCCGAAGCGCCCCTGCCGCCGCGTGACCTTCTCACCCGTATCTGGATGCACCCCAAGTTCAATGCCTTCGGGCGGGATGGCTGATTCCCCTTCGCCATTCGCCGTCATCTGCCGCGTGTACTTGCAATCCGGATAATTCGAACATCCGACAAAGGAGCCAAACTTGCCCAGCTTCAGCGAAAGCTGTCCATCGGCGCAGGACGGGCATTTCCGCGGGCTGCTGCCATCCGTGGGCGATGGGAAGATGTGCGGGGCAAGAATGTCATTCAGCGCATCCAGCACATGGGTGACGCGCAGATCCTTGATCTCGCCGACATGGGCGGAAAAATCTTTCCAGAACTCGCGCAGCACTTCGCGCCAGTCGATTTCGCCGTTGGAAATGCGGTCGAGCTGCTCTTCGAGATTTGCGGTGAAGCCATATTCCACATATTTGCTGAAGAAGGATTCAAGGAAGGCGGTGACCACGCGTCCCTTGTCTTCGGGAATGAAGCGCTTCTTGTCGAGGCGCACATAGCCCCGGTCGCGGATCGTCGAAAGCACCGACACATAGGTCGAAGGCCGGCCGATCCCAAGCTCTTCCAGTTTCTTGATGATGGAAGCTTCCGAATACCGCGGCGGCGGCTCGGTGAAATGCTGCTCGGCAGATACTATGCGAACCCCAATGCCATCGCCTCGCGCCATGGCGGGCAGGCGGCGCGAATCCTCATCTTCCTCGTCGTCAAGGTCTTCGTGATAGACCTTGAGAAAACCATCAAACTTCACCACGGAACCATTAGCCCGGAAAGTATAGTGCTTCCCGTCCTGGCCTGTAGCACCCAAGTCAGCCGAAGTGCGCTCAAACTCTGCACTTTCCATCTGGCTGGCAATGGTGCGCTTCCAGATCAATTCGTAAAGGGCAAACTGCTCGCCGTCGAGGGCAGAACGCACCGATGCGGGCAGGCGGCCAAGCTCCGTTGGCCGGATGGCCTCATGGGCCTCCTGGGCATTCTTGGCTTTGGTCGTATACTGGCGCGGCGCTGACGGCAGATAAGGTTCGCCAAAATTCTTGAGAATGGCGTTCCGCGCCGCGGCAATCCCTTCCGGCGCAATATCAACGCCATCGGTTCGCATATAGGTGATAAGGCCAACCGTATCGCCATCAATGTCCACACCTTCGTAAAGACGCTGGGCCACTTGCATGGTTTTGGCCGACGAAAAACCCAGCTTGCGTGAAGCTTCCTGCTGCAGCGTTGAAGTGCGGAATGGCGCATATGGGTGCCGCTTGGCGGGCTTGCTCTCGATGCTGTCCACCGAGACCCGGGCATTTTTCAGGGTCTGCTCGATGGCTCGCGCCGAAGCCTCATCCTTGATATCGAGTTTTCCAATCTTCTGCCCGGCAATGGACTGCAGCGAAGCGGAAAATTCCTGGCCCTGAGGTGTGGTGAAGGTGCCGTCAATGGTCCAGTATTCCTGGCTCTTGAAAGCTTCAATTTCAAGTTCCCGGTCGCAAATTATGCGCAAGGCCACGGACTGCACCCGCCCTGCCGAGCGCGACCCCGGCAACTTCCGCCACAAGACCGGCGACAGCGTAAAGCCCACCAGATAGTCAAGCGCCCGCCGCGCCAGATAGGCATCAACGAGCGGCCCGTCCACGTCCCTCGGGTGCTGCATGGCTTCGAGAACCGACTGCTTGGTAATGGCGTTGAACACCACCCGCTGCACCGTCTTGCCTTTGAGCGCGCCCTTCTTCTTTAGAACTTCAAGCACATGCCAGGAAATGGCTTCGCCTTCCCGGTCCGGGTCGGTCGCCAGAACCAGCCGGTCACCGTCCTTCAGGGCATCAGCGATGTCCGCCAGGCGCTTGGAGGATTTGTTATCCACCTCCCAGGACATGGCAAAATCCTCATCCGGGCGTACCGAACCATCCTTGGCGGGCAGGTCGCGCACATGGCCATAGGATGCCAGTACGATGAAGCCTGGGCCCAGATATTTATTGATGGTTTTTGCCTTTGCGGGCGATTCGACGACGACAACGGTCATTCAAGTTCCTGACTAACAGACGGAGGGCCTCATATAGGCATCTTTCCGCCACCGCAAGTTACCAGCCAAACCAGACAAATCTGCTCAAGCTTACTGATCTGCAATCATAAATTGCTTTCATTTATATTGAACACGCA
>JAUXUN010000006.1 GCA_030680855.1 Aestuariivirga sp. | reverse complement strand
GGCGGTTTTTGCCTCGGGGAAGATCTTGCAGAGCCCTGGATCGCACGGTGTCTGAGGTTTTCCGCCAGGGTTGTTTAGCCATTTAAGGCGCATGGACCGTAATATCCACGGGCCTTCCCTCCGGCTCCCGGGTGCCTGATGAACGTTTCACCAGACCCGCAGGCGCCACATCCACCCCATCACTGATCACCGTCATGACCGAGACCCCTTCCGGGATGGACAGGAACAGACATGCCATATTAGGAATATAGTGTCAAGTACTATTTTCCTATAGAGTGAGAGGCGTCTCTTCCAATTAGTTGACAAAGTCAACTAATTGGCTAAATTCCTGCCATGCCCGATGCCTCCGCTGCCATCCGCCGCTTCAACCGATTCTACACGCGGGAAATTGGCGTACTCGACGGAAACCTGCTGAAATCCGGATTCTCCCTGGCCGAAGCGCGCATTCTCTATGAACTGGGGCAGACCCCGAAAATGTCCGCCACCGATATTGGCGAAAAACTGAACCTCGACCGGGGCTATCTCAGCCGCATGCTGCGTTCATTCCAAAAGAAGCGCCTGATTTCGCGCAAGACCGACGCGGCCGACAAGCGCCGCTCTCATCTCTCCCTCACGGAAAAGGGGCGTACGACTTTCCACCAACTCGACCGGCGCTCATCCCAGGCAGCAACAGGCATGATTGCCAACCTGCCGCCCGGCGCGGTGAACGCCTTGCTGGGGGCCATGGAAACAATTCAGGGTATTCTGGGAAAAACCGCCGCCGCACCCAATTACATCCTGCGGCGCGACCGGGTTGGCGATCTGGGGCTTGTTGCCAGCAGGCAGGGCCTGATCTACGAACAGGAATATGGCTGGGACAAAACCTACGAGGCGCTGGTTGCGAAAATACTTACTGAGTTTGTCGGGCGCGACGACACGGTGAACGAACGCGCCTGGATAGCCGAGAGTCACGGCACTATTCTGGGCAGCGTCTACCTGATGAAGGAAGACGCGGAAACCGCAAGGCTCCGGCTGCTCTATGTGGAGCCGCAAGCCCGCGGCCTCGGCCTCGGCAAAAAACTGGTTTCCGAATGCACCGCCTTCGCGCGAGAGGCAGGCTACAAGCGCATTGTGCTGTGGACCCAAAGCACACTCACGGCAGCGCGCAAGCTTTATGTGAACGAGGGCTACAAACTCATGAAAGAAGAACCGCACCACAGCTTCGGCAAGGACCTTGTGGGTGAGACATGGGAGCTGCTACTTTAGAATAGCGATTGCTTCAATTTCTGGACCGTAGCCTCGAGCATACACATCAAAACTAGAATTGATCGTTCCGTTTAAATTCACCAGCTCCCAGATTATTTGAAAGCGCATTGTCCGTTACAGGTCCCTTTTCACCGTTGAGACGCAAACGGTTCTCAATCAGTTTCGGCAACCAGTTCAAAAGCTTTGCAATTCCTTCACTTGGCGGATCATTTTTAATCTCCATTGTGACTTTGGAAAGTGCATAACCCTCTCCGAAAGCTGCGCTCAATCGTTCAGGCTGCACAAGTCCAACAGATTTTGGATTGTTGACGTCCTCGAATTTTACCAGAGTAGGAAGAGACCGGAATGGAACTTCCCGTGGTCCCGAAGCCTGAGCAGCAGCAATCTGCGGTGGCAGTTGGTATTCATCGCCCACATTCCACTTGAAACCAAAAACAACTAGCGGAAGCGTTTCAGCATTCGCAGCTCCATCCAGTTTCCCAAAACTGTGGTTTCGGCCCGAGATATAGTTGGTCAGAGTGACAAAAAGAACATTGCCTCGTCCAAGATCAACAGGCACCGCCTCTCCCGTAACTTTCATTACGCCCCTGCGGCCTCCACCATCCAAATTGAATGTGCTGCCATAAGAAACCTGAATTACGCCCGATCCCGTTTTCGGGCCATCCGGCGTCATTGCCTCAAGCGTGAGCCGGTATCTCAAAGTCACCGTGGGATGCCAGAAATTCAGATAGGCAAAGATACCCGCCACAGTAAAAGCAACAGCCAAACCAATCAGAATCCTACGGTCAAGAGTCATGGCGGTGCTTTTCTCTCAAGGGATTAGAGTGGGGACTCATCCTTACAAAATAAACTTGCTCAAATCCGCGTTCTTCGCAAGGTCGCCGACATGCTTTTGCACATAGGGCTCATCAATCGTCACCGCTTCGCCGGAGCGGTCCGTGGCGGTGTAGCTGATGTCATCGAGCACCCGCTCCAGCACCGTGTGCAGCCGCCGCGCCCCGATGTTCTCGATGGAGGCGTTGATCTCGGCGGCGATATTGGCAATGGCCACAATGCTTTCCTCGGTGAAGTCAAGGTCAATGCCCTCGGTTCCCAGCAGCGCCTTGTATTGCTTGATCAGGCTGCATTCGGGCTCGGTCAGGATGCGGCGGAAATCTTCCCGTCCCAGCGCCTTCAGTTCAACCCGGATGGGCAAACGGCCCTGCAATTCCGGCAACAGGTCGGAAGGCTTGGCGATATGGAAGGCGCCCGAGGCGATGAACAGCACATGATCGGTTTTCACCGGGCCATACTTTGTCGAAACCGTAGTGCCTTCGATGAGCGGCAGCAGGTCGCGCTGCACCCCTTCGCGGCTCACGTCGCCGCCCTGGCGTTCGGCCCGCGCGCAAATCTTGTCGATCTCGTCGAGGAAGACGATGCCGTTGTTTTCGACAAGGTCAATGGCTTCCTGGTTGATCTGTTCCGGGTCCAGAAGCTTGTCGCTTTCCTCGGCGATCAATAGCTCATAGCTCGCCTTCACCGTCATGCGCCGCGTCTTGGTGCGCCCGCCAAAGGCCTTGCCCATGATGTCGGCAATGTTGATCACGCTGGCAGAACCTCCCGGCATCCCTGGAATATCAAAGGCAGCGCCGCCCGTATCGGCAACCTGGATTTCGATTTCCTTGTCGTCGAGCGAATTGCTGCGCAGCTTCTTGCGGAAATTTTCCTTGGTTATTTCCGAGGCATTAGCGCCGACCAGCGCTTCCAGCACGCGCGACTCGGCGTTGAGATGGGCCTGCGCCTCCACATCCTTGCGCCGCGTCACCTTCACCATGCCGATGCCGGCCTCGACGAGATCGCGGATGATCTGGTCCACATCGCGGCCCACATAGCCAACCTCGGTGAACTTCGTGGCTTCGACTTTCAGGAACGGCGCATTGGCAAGCTTTGCAAGCCGCCGTGCAATCTCAGTCTTGCCAACACCCGTGGGTCCGATCATCAGAATATTCTTAGGGAACACTTCTTCCCGCATGGTGCCGGTCAACTGCTTGCGCCGCCAGCGGTTGCGCAGCGCAACGGCCACCGCCCGCTTGGCATCATCCTGCCCAACGATATAACGATCAAGCTCGGAAACAATTTCACGGGGTGTAAAGTCAGTCATGGGTTTATCTCATTCGCGGTGGAGTCGTGTTGCATGATAAGGACGCCGTCGGTGCGCCCCGCCAAATTGGGAACAGGCTTGAAACCCGCCTTCGCATAAGCGCGCACGGCGCGGCCATTGGCCGGGTCCGGATCAATGATGATTGCTGTGTGGCCTTCGGCCTTCAGCATGGCAACAAAGCGGCGGAGCACGGCGGAGCCGATCCCCTTGGCCAGCTTTTCAGCCTCGCCGATCGAAAGATCGACGCCCACCGCGTGCGACGGCAGGTCCATGAGCCAGGGATTGTCCTTGCTCCAGTCTTCTGTCTGGTGCGGGCCGATGCGCCAAACCTGTATATATCCCGTGGGTTCGCCGTTCACATGGAAGATGTTGGGCCGTGTCGTATCGCGCCCTTCAACCATATCGATGATGTAGCCAAGCTCAATGTCGGGATCGCCCCACCACTGGCGGATATGCGGCGCGTTGAGCCAGCGCTTGAGGAGCGGATAATGCTTTTCCGCCACGGGCTCAAAGGTGATATGGAGCTCAGTCATGCGGCTGCGGGCGGGACAAGATTGCGAACGTTCTGTGGAAGAATGCTGAGAACAATGCGGCGCAGGGGCTGCCAGGCGACGGAAAGCACCAGCACGGTGCCGCCGACGATCAGGATGGAAAGCCCGGCATTTTCCGAGGCAACGCCGGACCACGACAGGAACTTCGAACTGGCATAGCCGAGATAGAGCAGCGACGAGACCAGTAGCGCCCGGCGGTCCACCGTCAGGGCGACGAAGCTCAGCACCGCGAAGAGCGAGACAATGGCCACTGCCGAACCCATGTCAATCGCAGTGTCGGTGAGCAGGGGGCGGACAATTGAATGCACGATGAGCGGTGCGGCCAGCAGATGCAGCCAGAAGGCAATGTCGGTGCGCTGCGTCACGCGGTTACGGTCCGACATGTCGAATTTCATGGCGGCGAGGAAGACAGCAATGCCAAGCGGTGCGAATACCGCCACGGGATAATTGATAATGAGATTTCCAGTTACCGAGGTGATTAAGGTCACAGCAATGGCCACAAGACCCGCGGCAAAGGCTGCGATTGTGATCGGCACATGAAAGCGGAACCAATGCAGCGTCGAGGCCGCAACGGCCGCAAGCCCAACCGACAGTCCATGCAGCTCGCCGTCATAAAAATTCGATGCCTCGATGCCGGGCACAAAGAAATGCCAGCTGGTAACTGCAGAGCTCACGACAAAGAGGATAAGCAGCACGATGCTCGGCAGGGCCATGCGTTTTCTTTTGGTGAAGACTTCTGCCAAACCCCATGAGGCAGCGGCAACGCCGAGGCTGCCCTGCAGGCCAAAGCCCAGAAGATAATAAAGCGCGCCTAAGAACAGCGCGATGCCGATGGTGACGAAGATGTCGTTGAAGCCGGTGATCAGCCGCAGCCGTTCTTCATCAGGTTCGCTCGCCGTATCGCGATTTTGGATCAGAAATTCGGTAAGATTGTCGGCAGCGTTTCTGTCGAGCACACCTTTCGTAACAGCCGCTTCAAGCTCGGCGCGGCCAAAGGTGAAATCATTGGGATTGGTCATCACAGGCTCTCAACCGTGACATTGCCATTGGTGTAAACGCAGATCTCCGCCGCAATCGCCATGGCCTTGCGGGCGATGGCCTCCGCATCCAAGTCCGTGTCGATCAGCGCCCGTGCCGCAGCCAGCGCAAAATTTCCACCCGAGCCGATGGCCGTTACGCCGCGCTCCGGTTCCAGGACATCACCCGTGCCGGTAAGCACCAGCGTGACATTCACGTCAGCCACGATCATCATCGCTTCAAGCCGGCGCAAATATCGGTCGGTGCGCCAGTCCTTGGCCATCTCCACACAGGCCCGCGTGAGCTGCGCCGGATATTGCTCGAGCTTGGCTTCCAGCCGTTCAAAAAGCGTCATGGCGTCAGCCGTCGCCCCGGCAAATCCGGCGATCACCAGCCCGGTGCCCAGCGGGCGGACCTTGCGCGCATTGCTCTTGATCACCGTCTGCCCCAGGCTCACCTGGCCGTCCCCGGCGATGACTACTTTGCCGTTCTTGCGCACGGTTAATATCGTCGTGCCGTGCCATTGTTCGATTTGAGCCATATTTTAACTACCTTTGCGATCCCGGTACGGCCATATAGTCATATATTGCTGCATCTGCTAAGAGGCCTCCGTCATAGATGGAAATGGACGATGCGCAAAGCAAGTATTGAACGCAAAACAACGGAAACCCAGATCGCCGTTTCCATTAATTTGGACGGCACGGGAGCCTTCGACGTGAAGTCCGGCGTGGGCTTTTTGGACCACATGCTGGAGCTGCTGTCGCGCCATTCCCTGATCGACATCAAGGTGCGCGCCAAGGGCGACACCCACATTGATTTTCACCACACCACGGAAGACACAGGCATTGCCCTGGGCCAGGCCTTTGCCAAGGCGTTGGGCGACCGCAAGGGCATCCGCCGCTATGCCGATTGTTTCCTGCCCATGGATGAAGCGCTCACCCGCGCCGCGATTGATGTGTCGGGCCGCCCCTTCCTGATCTGGAAGGTGGAATTCTCCCGTCCCAAGATCGGCGAGTTCGATACCGAACTGGTGCGCGAATGGTTCCAGGCTTTCGCCATGAATGCCGGCGTGACGCTCCATGTGCAAACGCTTTACGGCGACAATTGCCATCACATCGCGGAATCCTGTTTCAAGGCTTTAGCGCGGGTATTGCGCGCGGCAACCGAGATTGATCCGCGCCAGAAAGATCACATTCCGTCCACCAAGGGTTCGCTCAAAGGCTGATGACGACTTACTCCATATACGCCAAACCGAATGACGCCATGGCCGCCGAGGCAATTTTCTTGCCCGATGGTTTTTCCTGGGGCGCCTTTGTGTTCACCTGGGTCTGGGCCCTGTGGAACCGCATGTGGATTGTGGCAGTCCTTGTGGCGTCGGTGATGTTCATCGCCTCTGCCCTGCCGGCCGTGCCGCAATTCTTGCTGGCGCTCGGCGTCAACATTCTCATGGGCCTGCATGGCAATGATTTACTGGGCTGGTCTCTCACCCGGCGCAAATATGCGGAAATTGGCCTGAGCAATGGCGGCAGCCTGGAAGAAGCCGAGTTGCGCTTCTATGCCGAAGGGACTGATGCTGCGGCAAAGGCATCGCCATCGCCGCTGCCGGTCAACCATGATGTGCTTGGCCTCTTCGGCCACAAAAGCTGAATGCCATGAAAGTGGCAATTATCGATTATGGTTCCGGCAACCTGCATTCCGCCCTGAAAGCTTTCGAGCGCGCGGCGGGCGGAAGCGGGCAAATCATTGTCACCGCTGATCCGGATATTGTGCGGAAAGCCGAACGCATTGTTCTGCCCGGCGTTGGCGCCTTCAAGGATTGTTATGAAGGCCTTATGGCCGTTCCCGGCATGCGCGACACACTTCAGGAGCAGGTCATCGCGCGCGGCAAACCTTTTCTCGGCATCTGTGTGGGCATGCAACTCATGGCCACCCGCGGCCTTGAGCATGACATAACCCCGGGCCTGGGCTGGATTGCCGGTGATGTAAAACTGATAACACCCGCCGATGGAAATTTGAAAATTCCCCACATGGGCTGGAACACGCTTGACGTCAAAAACCCGCACGCCTTGCTGGACGGCATAGCGTTGGGAGAGAAGGGCATTCACGCCTATTTCGTCCACTCCTACCAGCTCGCGGCAACCCTGCCTGAAGATGTGGTGGCCATAACCGATTACGCCGGGCCGGTCACCGCCATGGTGGGTTACGACAATCTTGCGGGCACGCAATTTCATCCGGAGAAAAGCCAGGCGCTCGGCCTGGCGCTCATTGCAAATTTTCTGCGGTGGAAACCATGATCCTGTTTCCCGCCATTGATTTGAAGGACGGCCAGTGCGTGCGCCTGAAGCTGGGCGACATGGAGCAGGCCACGATCTTCAATGACAATCCGGCGGCCCAGGCCAAAAGCTTTGAAGCCCTGGGCTTTGAATGGCTGCATCTCGTTGACCTCAACGGCGCCTTTGAAGGCCGCCCGGTCAATGGCAAGGCCGTGGAAGAAATCCTCAAGGCCATTTCCATTCCGGTGCAGCTTGGCGGCGGCATCCGCGATATGGCAACAATTGAGCATTGGCTGTCGCGCGGCGTGACCCGCGTAATCCTCGGAACCATAGCGCTGCGAAATCCGGATATCGTGCGCGAGGCCTGCAAGGAATTTCCGGGAGAAATTGTGGTTGGCATTGATGCGAAGGGCGGCCACGTGGCCGTTGAAGGCTGGGGCGAGAGCTCCTCGCTCACGGCCATCGAGCTTGGCAAGCGCTTCGAAGATGTGGGCGTATCGGCAATCGTCTTCACCGACATTGACCGCGACGGCATTCTGAAGGGAATCAACTTTGAAAAAACCCTTGAACTCGCCAACAGCGTGAACATTCCGGTTATCGCCTCCGGCGGCCTTGCTTCCATCAGGGATGTGGAGCGCCTGCTCGAACCCGATTGCGCCATTCTCGAAGGGGCCATCTCGGGCCGCGCCATTTATGATGGCAGGCTTGATCCCAACGCGGCGCTCAAGCTTATCCGTGAGGCCGCATAATGCTGAAAGCCCGCATCATTCCCTGCCTTGATGTGAAGGATGGCCGCGTGGTGAAGGGCGTGAATTTCGTTGACCTGCGCGACGCCGGTGACCCCGTTGAAGCGGCCAAGGCCTATGATGCGGCAGGCGCCGACGAGTTGTGCTTCCTCGATATCACCGCGACCCACGAAAATCGCGGCACCATGCTGGATGTGGTGAGACGCACTGCCGCCCAATGCTTCATGCCGCTCACCGTGGGCGGCGGCGTTCGCACCATTGAGGACATCCGCCAGCTCCTGCTGGCCGGAGCCGACAAGGTCTCCATCAATTCCGCCGCCGTGAGCAACCGCCAGTTCGTGAGGGAAGCGGCGCAGAAATTCGGCAGCCAATGCATCGTCGTGGCCATCGACGCCAAGGAAGCAACACCCGGCCGCTTCGAGATTTTCACCCATGGCGGGCGCAATCCAACCGGCATCGAAGCCGTAAGCTTTGCCAAGGAAGTCGTGGAACTGGGTGCCGGTGAAATTCTCCTCACCTCCATGGACCGCGATGGCACGGGCAAGGGCTTCAACCTGGCGCTTACCAGCGCCATTGCCGATGCCGTGACCGTGCCGGTGATTGCCTCGGGCGGCGTCGGCACCCTGGATCATCTCGTTGAAGGCATCCGCGACGGCCATGCCACGGCGGTTCTGGCCGCATCGATTTTTCATTTTGGAACCTACACAATTGCACAGGCAAAATCCCATATGGCAGGGCATGGCATTCCCATGCGCCTGGTGTAGGGCAGGGGGTATATAATGAGTCATGATCTTCAGACCTTGGCCGACCTCGCCGACGCGATTGCAAAGCGCCGCGGCGAAAGCCCCGATCAATCCTACACCGCCAAACTCCTGTCGCAGGGCGTGGAAAAATGCGCCAAGAAATTTGGCGAGGAAGCGGTTGAACTGGCCCTTGCCAGCATGAAGCACGACAAGGCTCATGTCACAGCCGAGGCCGCCGACGTGCTTTATCACTTAGTCGTATTGCTCGCGGCTTCCGATGTGCCTTTAAGCGGTGTCATGGAAGAGCTGGAACGCCGCAAAGGTGTGAGCGGGCTTGCCGAAAAAGCCGCGCGGGGAAAAACCACCTGATGGAAACGCTCGCCCGGGCAGTCTCTCCCTTCCGCCGTTTTGACCGCGATGAGTGGTCAAAGCTCCGCGCCGACACGCCCATGACGCTCACGCAAATTGACCTCGATGAATTGCGCGGCCTCAACGACAAGATCGATCTTCAGGAAGTTGAGACCATCTATCTGCCGCTGTCGCGCCTGCTCAATCTCTATGTGGCGGCAACCCAGAAGCTTTTCCGCGCCACCAACAGTTTCCTCCACAGCGAGGATCGGAAAGTTCCCTACGTCATCGGCATCGCAGGCAGCGTGGCCGTCGGCAAAAGCACCACGGCGCGCATTCTGCGAAGGCTCCTGTCGCGCTGGCCGCATCATCCGAAGGTGGACCTTGTCACCACCGATGGTTTCCTCTTGCCCAACGCCATGCTGGAGCGCGAAGGCCTGATGGCCCGCAAGGGCTTCCCCGAGAGCTATGACTTGCCCTCGCTCCTGCACTTCATGTCGGACATCAAGGCGGGCAAGCCAAAGGTCACGGCCCCCATCTACTCCCATCTCTCCTATGACGTGCAGGTGGGCGAAACTATCACCATTGACCAACCCGACATTCTCATTGTCGAAGGCATCAATGTTCTGCAGACCGGCCGCCCGCCAAAGGATGGACGCGGCATTCCCAACGTCTCGGACTTCTTCGATTTCTCAATCTATATCGACGCGGAAATTGCCGATCTCAGCGACTGGTACATCGACCGCTTCTTCTCGCTCCGCGATGGCGCGTTCAAGAGTCCCAAATCCTATTTCCACCGCTACGCCTCCTATTCCGATGTCCAGGCCCGCGAAACGGCGACACGGATCTGGGAAACCATCAATCTCGTGAACCTGCGCGAAAACGTCCTCCCCACCCGCCCCCGCGCCGACCTCGTGCTGCGCAAGGGAACGGATCATGCGGTTAGAAGCGTTTTTCTGCGGAAGCTGTAATCTCGGCAAAGAGCCTTCATCCCCTTTCGGGACCTTCTCCCATGCAAGAGCACGGGAGAAGGCGCTAAATGGTTATTGCCTTCTCCCATTCGAAGAATGGGAGAAGGTGGCCGAAGGGGGATGAGGACCTCTTGCTATTTCCCCGTTCCAAGAATTTGTCCGAAAATGTCTTCCAGCGTTGGCGTTTTGGCGCGCCGCTTGCGGCGTGTGGTTTTGCGCCGCGTACCGAAGTAGCTTGTATAGCTCCGCCGCCTCCGCCGTTTTGGTGCGAACTGGCTTCTGGCGCCCTGCAGCAAGCCCTTGAGGACGGCCGCAATGATTGTTGCCAGTATTCCGCCGCCTTGCGGGGCTTCGCCAGTGCCGCCCGAGAGCGTTGCGGGCGTTGCATAGGATTTCGCCAGCACGGCCAGAACACTTGTGGCTGCGATGGCTGAAATATTTTCGTATTGTGAATCATCCAGTCCCGGCGCAAGCCGTTTCATTTCAGCCAGGGCCGCAGGCGTTGAACCATAGAGGTCCTCCAGCACGGCCTTGCCGTCGGCAATCGACTCGCCATCCGTGAGCCCGTTGAGATCGTCGCCTTCATCGAGAAGATCAAGCAGGGCTTCGAATGAATCAATGTCGTTCTGCGCCTTCGCCTTGAGCCGCGCCGCAATGGCCGGGCACAGCCGCCCAAGCGTGGACTTCGCCGTGGCCGTGCTCATGTTGCAGGCCTGCGCGACCCCGTCGAAATACTTGCCGTTGCCGGACGCGGCGAGAATGGACATCAGTGTCATCATGCAATTCCAGCTATTTCATAGCCCATGCCTTTAACGTCTTTCGCCAAAGCCTCATAGGAGCGGAAATGATGCGCCTTGAGGCCGGCGAGCCTGGCCCCTTGCACATTCGAGCGCTTGTCGTCGATGAACCAGGTGTCCGCCGGGGAAATTTCTATCGAGGCCAGCAGTTTGCTAAAACTGTCGGGATCGGGCTTCTTGGTGCCGAATTCATAGGAGCAGTAGCGCTCCTTGAAAATGGCGGCGGCCTCCGGGAACAGCTCATCAAGCGAGGATTTAACGATGGGGCCATTGTTGGTGTAAATCGCCAGCCGAGAAACCTTGCCGATGGCTTCCGCCAACGCCAGCACCTCGCCGGAGGGGATCATCGATTCGCGCCGCGCCGCAATCCACTGCTGGCGCGTGATGGTGTGGCCGATGCGGTAACTGAATTCGGCGAGATAAACATCAGCGTCCGGATAGCCGCCGGAATCGGCGTCATCCTCGAATCCTGAATCCCAGATTGCGGCCCGGATATCGCGCGGCGTCTTGCCTGATATTTGCGAAAGGGCGCGAAGCCGGCGTCCGAGATCGTAGTGGCACAGCACGTCATCCATATCAAAAATGACGAGGCGTGGAGGCATCGCTCAAGCCGCCGTTCCGCCGACCGTCAACCGGTCGATGCGCAAGGTGGGCTGGCCGACGCCGACCGGAACGCCCTGGCCCTGCTTGCCGCAGGTTCCAATGCCCGGATCAAGCGCCATGTCATTGCCCACCATGGAGATGCGGGTGAGGGCATCAGCACCTGAGCCGATGAGCGTCGCACCCTTGACCGGGACGGTGATTTTTCCGTCCTCGATCAGATAGGCCTCGGTGCAGGAGAACACGAACTTGCCCGAGGTGATGTCTACCTGGCCGCCGCCGAAGGATTTGGCATAAAGGCCCTTCTTGATGGACTTAAGGATCTCGTCCGGGTGCCTGTCGCCCGAGAGCATATAGGTGTTGGTCATCCGCGGCATGGGCGCATGGGCATAGGACTGCCGCCTGCCATTGCCCGTGGGCGCAACGCCCATGAGCCTGGCATTGAGCCGATCCTGCATGAAACCCACCAGCACCCCGTCTTCAATCAGCGTCGTGCAGTTGGACGGCGTGCCCTCGTCATCAATGCTGAGTGAGCCGCGGCGGTCCGGAATTGTGCCGTCATCAACTACAGTGATGCCCTTGGCGGCAATGCGCTGGCCCATGAGCCCGGCAAAGGCGGACGTGCCCTTGCGGTTGAAATCGCCCTCCAGCCCATGGCCGATGGCTTCATGCAGCAGGATGCCGGGCCAGCCCGGCCCCAGCAGGACATCGGTTTCACCCGCCGGCGCCGGTTTTGCATCCAGCGATACCAGGCTTTGCCGGTAGGCTTCGCGCGCCGCCCCCTGCCAGAGCTCTTCGGTCAAATAGGAGGAGGGATCGCCGCGCCCGCCCAATCCATGGCTGCCCTGGCCCTGAATGCCGCCGCGCGCCGACACGATGGACACGCCAAAGCGAACCAATGGCCGCACATCCCGGTAAATGCGGCCATCGCCGCGGATGATTTCGATCGCTTGCCAATCGCTGGCCAGCGAAACCGAAACCTGCGCGACCTCCGGGCCGAGGGCACGGGCAAAGCCATCCACTTTTTGCAAAAGGCTGATTTTCTCGGCAAAGCCGATGGCCTCAACCGGATTATGGGCGGAATAGAGTTTCTGGTTGGTGCGTTTCGGCGAGGCGGCGAGTTGCCCGCCGCTGGTCCTCGCCATTGATTTGCAAAGCGACGCGGCGCGCTTGAGAGCCGCCGCCGAAATCTCGGTCGAGTGGGCATAGGCCGCGGTTTCACCCGTCACCGAGCGCAGGCCGAAGCCTTGCGATTCGTCGAAACTGGCGGCCTTCAGTTTTCCATCGTCGAAGGAGAACCCCTGCGTTTCGCGCTTTTCGACAAACAGCTCGCCATCATCGGCACCCGCCAGGGCCCCTGCAACAAGATCGCTCGCCTGTGCCTGCGTGGTATCAGTGTTGTCAAAAAGTGAGAGCGGCAATGGAGTTATCCTTATCCAAAAGTATCAAACCTAGATAAGCACCAGAGGCCAGCGCCGCCAGCCAATAATTAAAGGGTGTTCAGGTTTTCCAGTCCGGCCGAGAAACCATCCAGCGAAATTTTCATCGGCACACCCAGCCCCGGGGCCTCATAAACAATGAAATTGGCGGCCGTGCCTTTTTTCATTTTTGCCAGGGTTTCCGGCGAGGCTTCCGCCAGGGCTTCGCAGATCTGCGGCCTGCACCGGGTAAAAGGCACACGCCCGACCGCCGCGCCATCAACCTCCAGGGCAACGCCCGTTGGCAGGTAAACGCCAATCGGCGCCAGGACGCGCATCATGATCACGTCCTTGTCGCCCTGTTTCGTCCTGACGATAACAAGCGACAGACCAACCTTTGGGTTTTTTTCACTGTGCGTGACCTGCACCATGCCGCAAGCCTTTTTCCCGTCCTTCTCGGCGCTGCATTGAATTTGCCAGGCCCCATGGGTTGCAACGGTTGCCGCCGAATCTGGTGCTGCTGCTGCGGGTTGCCCGGCCGGTGCTGCCTGTCCTGGTTTTACCCGGGGGCCAAAAGCCGTACCCGGAGGAGAGGGTTGCGGCTCCTGGGCAAGCGCCGAAACTGGATGGAAAAGACCCAGCAGGCCAGCGACAGCAACAGTGCAAAGGGAGGTGGTGATTCTCACGGGGAAGGGTACCTTTCGTATGCGAAGCGCGGCTAATACAGCCGAGTTGGGTGTAAAACAACAGCGAATTGGCCTGTAGGGTAAAAGGCCCGATGCTGCATTTCATCGATAATTGAGGCGGAATTTCGAACTGTGCCAGGCGATTGCTGGCGAAAGGGCGAAGCGCTTGATTACAATGACGTTATGCCGCGCCCGCTTTAGTTGCGGGTGGATTGCGAATGTGGTTCACATTCAGCCGTCCATTGGGGTAAACTTGGCGTTCCGCAATGGCAATGCACAGTCCGGGTGAATGGGCTACGGGATGACGAATTGAGAGGGGTATCGATGAAAATCGCAAGCAGGCTGGCGGCAACGGTAGCGGGGATGTTGGTCCTTTTCGCATCAGTTACGGCCTGGGCCGCCGCTGGCCAGCCGGAGCCATGGCAGCTGGGCCTGCAGGACGGCGTAACCCCCGTTGCCGAGTTTATCCATTCGCTGCACAACTTCCTGTTGGTGATCATCACCGTGATCACCCTCTTCGTGCTTGGCCTGATGCTTTACATCATGCTGCGCTTCAACGCCAAGGCAAACCCGGTTCCTTCCAAGAACACTCACAATACCTTCCTTGAGGTGGCTTGGACCGTCATTCCGATTTTGATTCTCGTGGTCATTGCCATTCCGTCCCTGCGCCTGCTCTACCTACAGCGCGACATTCCGGTGGCCGACATGACCGTGAAAGTCATCGGCAACCCAAGCTGGAACTGGACCTATGAATATCCCGATCTCGGGCTGAATGATGATGGCTCGGCCGCGGTCAGCTTCACCTCCTATTTGAAACCGGAGGCGGACGCTGAAAGGGACAATGTTCCTTATCTGCTGGCTACCGATGTGCCGGTCGTCGTTCCCGTCAACAAGACGGTAAAACTGATTGTAACGTCTGATCCCGAGGGCATTATTCATGCCTGGACCATTCCCTCCTTCGGCGTGAAGATCGATGCCGTCCCCGGCCGCCTGAACGAAGACTGGTTCAGGGCCACCGCGGAAGGCGTGTACTACGGCCAGTGCTCCGAGCTGTGCGGCAAGGACCATGCCTACATGCCAATCGAAGTGCATGTCGTATCCGAGGCTGACTTCGCGGCCTGGGCTGAAAAAGCCAAGACGGCCAGCATTGAAGAAGCCCGCGATTTTCTCTTTGCCATGCTGAAGGCCAAGGGCCAGCTGGCGCAAAATTGAACTCATTGAGAGGCTAACCCCATGTCCTACGCAACCGCTGCTCGCGATGACCATGCCCTGCCTTCGGGCTGGAGGCGTTATGTCTATTCAACCAACCACAAGGACATCGGCACGATGTACCTGTGGTTTGCCATCATCTCCGGACTGATTGGCGGCCTCCTGTCCGTCCTGATGCGCATTGAACTGGCCGAACCCGGCATCCAGATTTTTTCCGGCTTGGCCCAGATGGCTTACGGCACCACTGCCGAGGCCGCACTCGACCAAGGCAAGCACATGTATAATGTGTTCGTCACCGGCCACGGCCTGCTCATGATCTTCTTCATGGTCATGCCCGCCATGATTGGCGGTTTCGGCAACTGGTTCGTGCCGCTGATGATTGGCGCGCCGGACATGGCATTCCCGCGCATGAACAACATTTCCTTCTGGCTGCTGCCGCCGGCCCTCGGCCTTCTGTTGATATCAATGTTCGCCGAAGGCCCGGCGGGCGCTTACGGCGTAGGCGGCGGTTGGACGCTCTATCCGCCGCTCTCCACCACGGGCCAGCCCGGCCCCGCCATGGACTACGCCATTCTGTCAGTCCATCTTGCCGGCGCCTCGTCGATCCTTGGCGCCATCAACTTCATCACCACCATCTTCAACATGCGTGCTCCCGGCATGACGCTGCACAAGATGCCGCTCTTTGTATGGTCCATCCTTGTCACCGTATTCCTGCTGCTGTTGTCCCTGCCGGTTCTGGCAGGTGGAATCACCATGCTGCTCACCGACCGCAACTTCGGCACCTCGTTCTTCGTGCCGTCAAAGGGCGGCGATCCCATCCTCTTCCAGCATCTCTTCTGGTTCTTTGGCCATCCGGAAGTTTACATCCTCATTCTTCCCGGTTTCGGCATTGTCTCGCAGATCGTTTCGACCTTTTCGAAGAAGCCAATATTCGGCTATCTCGGCATGGCTTACGCCATGGTTGCCATCGGCGTGGTCGGGTTCGTTGTCTGGGCCCACCACATGTACACCGTGGGCATGGATGCCGATACGCAGGCCTATTTCGTTGCGGCAACGATGATCATAGCGGTGCCGACCGGCGTTAAGATCTTCTCCTGGATTGCCACCATGTGGGGCGGATCGATTGAATTCAAGGTGCCGATGCTCTGGGCCCTCGGCTTCATTTTCCTGTTCACCATTGGCGGCGTGACAGGCGTGGTTCTCGCAAATGCCGGCGTTGACCGCTCCCTGCATGACACCTACTACGTGGTCGCCCACTTCCACTACGTGCTGTCACTTGGCGCGGTGTTTGCGATCTTCGGCGCCTGGTATTACTGGTTCCCGAAAATCACCGGCTACATGTACAATGAAACCATTGGCAAGGTGCATTTCTGGGTCACCTTTGTTGGCGTCAACGTGCTGTTCTTCCCGCAGCATTTCCTGGGGCTGGCCGGCATGCCGCGCCGCTACATTGACTATCCCGATGTCTTCGCGGGCTGGAATCAGGTCTCCTCCTATGGCTCCTACATCTCCGCATTCGCCGTCCTGATATTCATCTACGGCGTGTTCTCGGCCTATGCCAAGAAGGTTCAGGCGGCGGACAATCCCTGGGGCGAAGGCGCCACCACCTTGGAATGGACTCTCTCGTCACCTCCGCCATTCCACCAGTTCAACACGCTTCCCGTAATCAAGTAAGCTGATGAGCGACTTGCAGTTAAATATCGCCAGCGACCAGGCCCTTGGCGGGCAGGGCACGGCTGGCGATTATTTTGCGCTGCTTAAGCCGCGCGTCATGTCGCTGGTGATCTTCACGGCCTTTGTCGGCATTGTGGCTGCCCCCGGAACGCTGCATCCCCTGTTGGCATTCGTCGCACTCCTGGCCATTGCCATAGGCGCCGGCGCCTCCGGCGCTCTCAACATGTGGTATGATGCCGATATTGACGCGGTCATGCGGCGCACCAGATCGCGCCCCGTGCCGCGCGGCGCCATACTTCCCGGTGAAGCGCTGGGCTTCGGGGCTGTCTTGGCCGTTGCCTCGGTCATCGCCCTCGGCCTCTTCGTCAATCTCGTGGCGGCGGCCCTGCTGGCCTTCACCATTTTCTTTTATGTGGTGATTTACACCATGTGGCTGAAGCGCTGGACCCCGCGGAACATCGTGATCGGCGGTGCCGCCGGCGCCCTGCCGCCGATGATCGGATGGGCCGCGGTGACCGGCACGATTGATCCCGGCGGCATTTCACTCTTCCTGATTATCTTCATGTGGACCCCGCCGCATTTCTGGGCGCTGGCCCTTTTCCGCGAGGACGACTACGCCAAGGCGGGCGTTCCCATGCTGCCAAATGTCGCCGGGCGCGATGAAACCCGCAGGCAAATCCTGCTCTATACGCTGGTGCTTCTGCCCCTGACCTTCCTTCCAGCTCTTCTCGGCGTGAGCGGCATTCTCTATGTCACCGGCGTGACGCTGCTCTCAGCCATATTCCTTTATTATGCCATCAGCGTTTACCGCCGCCGCGAAGGTGCGGCGGCTGACCGCGCCTGCAAGAAGCTTTTCGGCTTTTCAATCCTCTGGCTGTTCCTGGTCTTTGCCCTCATTCCCGTTGAACGCCTGCTCGGAATTGCCAGTTTCCCCCCGGTGCTGCCATGAACAACACGCCTTTCAACCCGGCGGACATGGCGCGGCGCAGGAAGCGCTCGGTCATCATGGCCCTCGTTCTGGCTGCCCTGATGGTCCTCTTCTTCGCCGCAACCATTGTGCGGATTGGCAGCAATTTCGCCGCCATGGCCGGGGGGTGAGATGAAACCAGCCCCAGTCATTCCCAATGCGCGGAAAAATCTTCGGGTGGCGGCAGTAGCCGGCACTGTCGTCGTTGGCATGGTGGGACTCACCTATGCGTCGGTGCCGCTCTACAGCATGTTCTGCAAGGCCACCGGGTTTGGCGGCACCACCCAGCGCGCTGATGCAGCACCCGAAACCGCAACTGGCAAGTTCATTACCATTCGCTTTGACGCAAACACCGCAGGAAGCCTCGGCTGGAATTTCCATCCCGTGCAGTCCGTCATGAAGGTCAGGATCGGCGAGCAGAACATGGCCCATTACAGCGCCACCAACACCACGGACAAGGTGTTGACGGGCAGCGCCATTTTCAATGTGACTCCCGCCGAGGCTGGCGCCTATTTCAACAAGATCGAGTGCTTCTGCTTCACCGAACAGACCCTGAAGCCCGGAGAAAGCGCCGATTTGCCCGTGGATTTTTTCGTCGACCCGGCAATCCTCGACGATCCGGATTCAAAATCGATCAGCGAAATCACGCTGTCCTATACATTTTTTCCAGTAGACAAACCTGATGCGGTTTCCGCGGTTGAGCAAAACCCGCCGAAGCAGAATACGAATTGAGGAGTAGGGACATGGCTGACGCCCACGCAAAGCACCACGACTATCACCTGGTCAATCCAAGCCCATGGCCGGCCATCGGCGGCGCTGCTGCGTTTATATTGGCAGTTGGCGCGGTAAACTGGATGCATGGCGGCAATTGGGCTGTCATGGCCCTGGGCTTTGCGCTTGTTTTCTACGTCATGTTCATGTGGTGGCGTGACGTCATCAACGAAGCCCATGCCGGCGATCACACGCCGGTTGTCAGCCTTCACCTGCGCTACGGCATGATCATGTTCATCGCCTCGGAAGTCATGTTCTTCGTGGCGTGGTTCTGGGCCTTTTTTGACGCCAGCCTGTTTGCCGATGAAGCCATCCAGGCCTCGCGCGTGGCGGCAACCGAAGGCGTCTGGCCGCCGAAGGGCACCGCCATCTTTGACCCCTGGCATCTGCCGCTGCTCAACACGCTGATCCTTCTCACCTCGGGCACCACTGTCACTTGGGCCCATCACGCGCTTCTGAACAATGACCGCAAGGGCCTGATTTGGGGCCTCATCGCAACCGTGGCCCTGGGGGCACTTTTCACCGCCGTTCAGGCCTATGAATATGCCCATGCGGCGTTTGCCTTCAGCCGCGACAATGGCGGCAACATCTATGGCTCAACCTTCTTCATGGCCACGGGCTTCCATGGCTTCCATGTGCTCATCGGAACCATCTTCCTGCTCGTTTGCCTGCTTCGCGCCCTCAAGGGCCACTTCACGCCACAGCAGCATTTTGGCTTCGAAGCCGCTGCCTGGTACTGGCATTTCGTGGACGTGGTCTGGCTTTTCCTCTTTGCCTGCATCTATGTCTGGGCCTCGTCCGGCGTGGCGATCCTGCACGAGTAATTGCAATTTCGGGATGGCTGACAACTACTATCCGGACCTTTCTCCGCTCACTACGGGCCTTGCAGGGAAATGCCCCCGTTGCGGGCGGGGAAAATTGTTTGATGGCTATCTGAACGTCGCCAAATCCTGCAAGAGCTGCGGGCTGTCCTATGGCTTTGCCGACAGCGGCGACGGGGCCGCTTGGTTCGTCATGCTCTTCGTCTGCGTTGTGGGCGTGGGCTCGATCCTGGGCGTTGAGATTGCCTATGCGCCGCCCTACTGGGTGCATATTCTGCTGGTCATTCCTGTTCTCATTCTCATGCCGCTTCTTCTCCTCCGGCCCGTGAAGGGCTTTCTTCTCTGCCAGCAATGGAAAACCAAGGCCCGTGAGGGCCGGACAGGGTCATGAAACCGCGCCTCTGGCCAATTGTGTTCTGGGCCGGCCTTGGCATCGCCGTACTCACCGCACTCGGGACATGGCAGCTCTTCCGCCTTGCCGAAAAGCAGGCACTGCTTGCGGAGATCGCCGAACGCAGCACGGCCCCGCCGCTTTCCCTCACTGAAGTTCTCGCGCGCCGCGGCAAGGGCGCCGATATCGAATTCGACGCGGTCAAAGTAAGAGGTGTGTTCGATCACGCGTCCGAAAGGCACAAGCTTGCCACCTTTGAAGGAAACCCCGGCTGGCAGATCATCACGCCGTTCAGGAGCGACGAGGGCATTGTGGCCCTGGTGGACCGCGGCGTTGTTCCCGCTGACCTGAAGGACGCCGCCAAACGGAACGAAAATCCGGCACCCGTGGAATTAAATGCCGTAGTGCGAGCCCACGGCCAAGAACGCGGGTTTTTTGACCCCGACAATGATGCCGATGACAATCTCTGGTATTGGTGGGATGTGCCCGCCATGCTGTCATCCGTGGCCATCGCCCCTGACTTGCAGGTCGCTCCCTTCATCCTGCAGGAGCTTCCCGGCAGCGCAGCTAACCGGTTTCCGCGCGCCGCGGGCCCCGAAGTCCAATTGCGCAACAATCACCTGCAATACGCCATCACCTGGATTTCCTTCGCGGTCACACTTCTGGTGATTGCCGGCCTTTTCATCCGGAAACAGCGGAAAACAACCGATGCTTGAAGCCACGGGTTCCTCCCGCTAGTTTGCAATCCCGTTTGAAAGGTTCCTCCGTGCAATACGTGTCTACCAGGGGCGAGGCCCCGGAGCTTGGCTTTGAAGATGTCCTCCTCACCGGCCTTGCCCGTGATGGCGGCCTTTACGTGCCCAAGTCTTGGCCGCAGATTTCCGCCGATGAACTGCGCGGCCTGCGCGGGCGCTCCTATCAGGATGTGGCCTATCACGTGGTTTCGAAATTCACCGGCAGCGCCATTCCCGAAGGCGACCTGAAGCAGATGATCGCCGAAGCCTACGCAACCTTCGGCCATCCCGCGGTCACGCCCTTGAAGCAGATGGATGCCAACCAATGGCTGCTCGAACTTTTCCACGGGCCAACCCTGGCCTTCAAGGATGTGGCCATGCAGTTGCTTTCCCGCCTGATGGAGTGGTCGCTCAGGAAACGCGGCAGCCACGCAACCATCGTCGGCGCCACTTCCGGTGACACCGGAGGGGCCGCCATTGACGCCTTCAGGAACAGCCGGAATGCCACCACGATCATTCTCCATCCCCATGGCCGGGTGAGCGATGTCCAGCGCCGCCAGATGACCA
This sequence comes from Aestuariivirga sp., assembly GCA_030680855.1. Classification (GTDB taxonomy): domain Bacteria; phylum Pseudomonadota; class Alphaproteobacteria; order Rhizobiales; family Aestuariivirgaceae; genus Aestuariivirga. Next base: position 22,724 of record JAUXUN010000006.1, on the reverse strand, counting down.
CGGTGGAGAGCCCCGCCATTCACAACATCGCCATCGAAGGCAATTTCGATGATTGCCAGGCCATTCTGAAGGCCCTGTTCAACGATCATGCTTTCCGCGACCGTGTCGGCCTTGCCGGCGTGAACTCCATCAACTGGGCTCGCATCATGGCCCAGGTTGTTTACTATGTTTCATCCGCTGTGGCCTTGGGCGCGCCCGACCGCAAGATCAGTTTCTGCGTTCCCACCGGCAACTTTGGCGATATTTTCGCGGGCTACTCCGCCAAGCGCATGGGCGTTCCCATTGACCGCCTGGCCATCGCCACCAACGTCAATGACATTCTCGATCGCACCCTGAAAACCGGGCGTTATGAAATGCAGGGCGTTACGCCAAGCTCAAGTCCCTCCATGGATATCCAGGTTTCGAGCAATTTTGAGCGCCTGCTGTATCAGGTCTATGACCGTGATGCCGCTGCCATCCGCGGCCTGATGGCGGGCCTGTCGCAATCCGGCGCCTTCACCATCGCCCCAAAGGAACTGGCGGCGATACGCGAGGAGTTTGACTCCTTCGCTGTCAATGAAGCCGAAACCGCCAAGACCATTGCCCAGACATTGAAAGCAACCGGCGAACTTCTCGACCCCCATAGTGCCGCCGGTTTTGCCGCCGCCTTGCGCGCCAAGGCTGGCACGAGCCCCATGGTCACGCTGGCCACCGCGCACCCCGCCAAATTTCCCGAGGCTGTCGAAAAAGCCAGCGGAATAAGGCCCTATTTACCCCAAAGACTATCCCACTTGCTCAATGCCAAGGAACGTTTCACTATACTTCCAAACAGCGCCACGGCGGTCAGGGATTTTGTCCTGTCGATCAAAAAGGCCTGAAATGGGATTGCGTTATGGGTGTTGAGATTACCTGCCTGGAAAATGGGTTGAACGTGTTGACCCACGCCATGCCCCACATCGAAACCGTTGCGCTGGGCATTTGGGTGAAGGCCGGAGCCAGGGACGAAAGGCCGGAAGAAAACGGCATCGCCCATTTCCTCGAGCACATGGCCTTCAAGGGCACCAAGCGCCGCACCGCCAAGGACATCGCCGAGGAGATTGAATCGGCAGGCGGCGAAATCAACGCCTCGACCGGCATGGAAACCACCACCTATTATGCCCGCGTGCTGAAGGATGACTGGGCCCTGGCCCTTGATATCCTGGCAGACATCTTCACCGAATCCGAACTTGATGATGAAGAGCTGGAACGCGAGCGCGACGTCATCCTCCAGGAAATCGCCGCCGCCAATGACCAGCCCGATGACCTGGTTTTCGATCTCGCCCAGAGCGCCAGCTATGGCGACCATCCCCTTGGCCGCTCGATCCTCGGCACCTCGGAACTGATCGCCGCCGTCAACCGCGAAAAAATGCTGGCCTGGCGCGACCGCAACTACTGGGCCTCGCGCATTGTCGTGGCCGCCGCCGGCAACATCGACCATGAAAAATTCGCCGAGGCGGCAAAAAAACTTTTTGGAAAAATAGGGCGCGGCCAGCAGCCCCAGCGTGAACCCCCCAGTTTTTCCGGAACCGAGCAGAAATCGCAAAAGCCGCTCGACCAAACTCATGTAGTACTTTCATTTGCGGCGCCAAGTTACCGTGATCCCGAGATTTATCAGCTTCAGGTCCTGTCGAATATTCTCGGCGGCGGCATGTCATCAAGACTGTTTCAGGAAGTCCGGGAAAAGCGCGGGCTGTGCTACAGCGTCTTTGCTTTTGGCTCGGCCTACGAGGATGCGGGCCAGATCGGCGTTTATGCCGCAAGCTCGCCGGAGCACACCGAAGAACTTCTCAATGTCACATCGAGCGTGATGATGTCGGTCACCAGTGCCGTGACCGATGCGGAAGTTGCCCGCGCCAAGGCCCAGCTGAAAACCAGCCTTGTGATGAACCTGGAAAGCGCCTCGTCGCGCGCCGACCAGATCGCCCGGCAATTCCTGGCCTTTGGCCTGGTCCCGGCGATTTCCACCCTGGTGGAAAAAATCGAGGCGGTAACGCCGGCCCAGGTCCGTGATCTTGCGGCACGGCTGTTCCAGGACAAGGTTCCGGCTGTCAGTGCGGTCGGGCAACTGTCGCATCTTTCCGCCCACAAGAAAATTTCCGGCTATTTTTCCAAACACTGATGTGAAGGCCAAATGGTTTTTTTGAGATCACCCTTTGCAAATGACCCGCTGCCGCAATTGCAACATGGCCCGGTGATTCTGCGCCCGCCGGTGCTTTCCGATTTCGAGAGCTGGGTGCGCCTGCGCCAGGAGAGCAAGAATTTCCTCGCCCCCTGGGAACCGCTCGCGCCAAATTATGAATTCAGCAAGTTCAATTTCCGTTCGCGCATCAAGCACTATCAAACGCAGGCGAAAAACGATACGGCCTACGCCTTCTTTGTTTTTCATCGCGAGCATGACCATCTCCTGGGGGCTATCACCGCTTCGAATGTCCGCCGCGGTGCCGCCCAGATGTGTTCCGTGGGTTATTGGATCGGCAAACCCTATGCCCGCCAGGGTTACATGGGCCATGCGTTGAACGCCCTGGTCAGCCACGCCTTCAACGGCCTGAGTCTGCACCGTGTCGAGGCCGCCTGCCTGCCCTCCAATCACGCCTCGATTGCGCTCTTGCGCCGCTGCGGCTTTTCGGAAGAGGGCATGGCCCGGAAATACCTGAATATAGCGGGAAATTGGCAGGATCACCTGCTGTTTGCGAAGCTCCAGGAAGGCCGCTAGCGGCAGTTCTTGCCAGCCGGGTCGCAGCACGTTACGTAGTAGCCCACCAGTTGAGGCTGGCTCCACTAGGACGGACGGATGTTATTGCGCTTTGCTTCGTTTCTGCTTCTGATTTTTTTCAGTTTTGCAAATCCTGCATTTGCCGAAACCCGTCTCGATGTGGGCGCCATGGGCTCCAGCATAAATCTCGCACCCTATCTGCAGCGGCTGACCACTGAAAAACCTGAAGTCATGGTGGAACTGCCGCGCGATGCCACCGGGAAAGTCGGTGTCATTGCGCTGAAGGCGACCCGTTCGGCGCCGTCTTACCAATGGATGATTCTGACTTTGGTGAACACCACCAAGGCGCAGAAGAACCTGATTGTGGCCATTGACCACCAGAAATTCGCGGGCTCCCAGGTGATCCTCCCGCTTGTCCCGGGAAGCGTTGTTGCCAGCATTGCCAACACGGGGACCGTAACACCGCCAAAAGTTTCAGCCCTCGGGCAGGATGCCTTCAGTGTTGTCTTGGAACCCTCAACGAACATCAGCCTCGCGCTGGAAATGACCGGTGAGGCTCCAACCGCCATGCTCTGGGAGCGTGATTCCTTTGACTCGCTGTCGCGCTCCATTGCCTTCTTCCGCGGTGCAATTCTCGGCGTCGCCGTGTTGCTGTCGCTGAGCATGCTGCTGCTCTACACCACCCGGGCCCGCGCCTCATTCCTCTCCGGCGGCATTTTCGCGCTGGCTTCCGTAGCCTTCGTCGCCTTGGAGGCCGGTTACTTTGCCCAGGCGAGAAAACTGTTTCTCGGATTTGAGATTTCTCCCGCCGAAGCCCGCGCCGTCATCGAATCCCTGATGTCCGTAGGCCTCCTTTTGTGCCTGACGGCGCTGGCCGACCTGCGGCGGACCGTTCCCATTCTCCGGAATGTATTTGTGGGGCTGGCGGTGGCGGGCGCAGCGCTCCCGGTTTACGCCTTTGTCGATCCTCTGCTTGTTTCCGCCATCGCCCGCCTTGCCTTTGCAATCATCGCAATCATTGGCTTCGTCATGCTGTTCCGCCTGCGCCAGCTCCGCCCGGCGGAATCGGCCTTGCTGCTCTGGTCCACCGTCGTCATCTGGACGTTCATGGCGACGATGGCCGCTTTTTCGAAGAACAGCGGCTCCTACATTTCACATGCCCTTCTTCTGGGCCTCGTTACGGTTCTCGTCTTCATGACCTTTCGCTTTGCCCAAAGTGCCGCCAGCACCGGCGTCCTCTCGCGGCGCCTGTTCCAGGAGGCGGGCCGCCGCGGCCTGGCGCTTGCCGGCGCCCAGCAATATGTCTGGGACTGGCAGCCCGACGACCAGAACCTGTTTGTGAGCGAAGAATTGGAGCAGGCCCTGGGCCATCCGCCGGGAACACTGAGCGAGGCAGCAGCCGATTCCTTGCTTGACATCATGCACCCTGCCGACCGTGTCGCCTATCTGGCCACCATTGAAAACGCCGAACGCCGCGGCCGCGGGCTCATCAACCAGGAACTGCGCCTGCGCCGGGCCGACGGCACCTACCGCTGGTTTGAACTGCGGGCCCGCGCCATGGCCGGTTCCGACAACCGCATGGTGCGCAGCATCGGCACCCTGTCTGACATCACCAACGCAAAGAGAACCGAGGAACGCCTGCTCAACGATGCGGTTTATGACCGCGTCACCGGCCTTCCCAACCGCGCCCTGTTCATGGACCGGTTGAAGCGCGAAATCGCCAAGCCCAATTCCGACAATCTTCATGTCATCCTTGTCGATATCGACCGCTTCAAGACGGTGAACGATGGCCTCGGCCATGATGCCGGCGACAGTTTGTTGACGGTTCTTGGCCGCCGCATCGAGTCACTTCTCGGCGCGGAAGATACGGTGGCGCGCCTGCCCGGCGACCAGTTTGCCATCCTCTTTTCAGACTCCGGGCAAAGGCGCGATATCAAACGCTTCACCGACAGCATGCGCCTGGCAATTGCCAAGCCGGTGAACATCAATCAGCAGGAAATCTTCATGACCGCCTGCCTCGGTGCGGCCAGCGGCCGCGAGGGCGGCTCAACCGCCGAGCAGCTCATGAAGGACGCGGCCATTGCCCTTTATGAAGCCAAGCGCCGCGGCAAGGAGATGATTGAGTTCTTCCGCTCGTCCATGCGCGATGACCGGGGCGAACTCGTGGCCCTTGAAGCGGAACTGCGCCGCGCCCTCGAACGCAATGAAATAGAAGTTCATTACCAGCCGATTGCCAGATTGAGCGACATGGACCTGGCGGGCTTTGAAGCCCTGGTGCGCTGGCGTCATCCAAGCCTTGGACTTCTGGCGCCTGAAAGTTTTCTGGGCCTTGCCGAACAAACCGGCATGATCAAGGATATTGGCCGCTTCGTCCTGAACGAAGCCACGCGCCAGCTTGGAATTTGGCAGCGCGCCTTTAGGCCTTCCGAACCGGTCTTCATGGCGGTCAACGTCTCGGCAAGCCAGCTCCTGGATACGGACCTCGTGGCAGACATCCGCGCCGCGGTCACCCGTGAAACCGTCTACCGCCAGACCCTGAAAATTGAAGTGACCGAATCCGCCGTGATGCAGTACCCGGAAAAATCCGCCAGCCTTCTCGAACTGGTCAAGCAACTGGGCGTGGGCCTCGCCTGCGATGACTTCGGCACCGGCTATTCCTCGCTTTCCAGCCTCCGCCATTTGCCCTTTGATACCTTGAAAGTGGACCGTTCATTTGTTTCGCCCGAGGTTGAGGATGAAAAGGCCGCCATCATCCTGCAGTCAATTGTTTCGCTGGCCCATGACCTCGGCCTGACGATTGTCGCCGAGGGCATTGAAGACCAGGCCCAGGTTGACCGGCTCGTCGATCTTGAGTGTGATTACGGCCAGGGATTTTTCATCGGCCAGCCCATGACTGCCAAGCAGGTTGGCGAGTCGCTCACCGCGATGCCCTATGCAAAGGGCCATGGCCGCACCGCCATGTCGAACCTATGGGAGCGTGCCACCCATGAACCCGTGCCGGTTCCGGTCGAAACGGAATTGACCACTGATGCCATTGAGAGCGCGGAGCAGCCCCAGTTGGAACCGCTGCACACCCAGGATCCTGACTGGCTGGCGGTAAAGGCCGTGGCACTGGCCATTCAGGCCGAGAAGGCCGCTGCACAGCTGCCGCGGCCCGGCTCCTCTCCCATGGCGCCGCGGCCACGGCCCCTCACGCTCGCACCCGAAGAATTGCCGGGCATCCCCCTGAGCCAGAGCCAGCCGGTGAAAAAACCGAAAAAGAAAACCACCGCAAAGCGGAAGCTGGCGCCCAAAAAGGAAAGCCCGGAAGCGTCAGGCGTGGCCTGACTCGGATGAAAGCATCAGCGGATCGACGCCGATTTTCTTGAGGGCGCGCCCGTATTTTCCGTCATTGTCCGCCCCGAAAATGAGGTCGTCATCCGCCTCGCAATGCAGCCAGCCATTGTGCTGGATTTCATTTTCAAGCTGGCCCGCAACCCAGCCCGAATAACCCAGGGCCAGCATGACCTTGATGGGGCCGTTGCCCCTGGCAATGGCCTGCAGGATTTCAACCGTGGCGGTCAGCGCCACCGTATCGTTGATGGGCAGGCTGGTGCTGTGGGAAAGATAGTCGGTGCTGTGCAGCACAAAGCCGCGGAATTGCTCAACCGGCCCGCCGAAGAGAACCGGCAGGTTCAGAACCGGCGGCGCGAGCTCGCGGATTTCATCCGACGGCACAATTTTGAGCTGGTCGACAAGATCGGAAAAAAACATCATGGGCGCCGTCTTGTTGACGATGATCCCCATGGCTCCACTTTTGCTGTGGGCGCACATGAAAATGAGCGAGCGGTCAAACCGCGGGTCGCCAATGCCCGGCATGGCGATGAGGATCTGGCCTTCAAGATATTGCGAAGCAGTCATGGGCACAATTTATCTGGAATTGAAGCTTTAGAAAAGCAAAGCATTGTGACAGGAAATTGATTGGGAAATTGGCGGCCGGGGGCCATAATGAAGACATGAACCGGAGACAGGCCATCCTTGCTCTTGCCGCCGCGCCGCTCATGGCAACGGCCGCGCGAAGCGACATTCCCGAGCCCTTCAAGGTCTCCCTGATTTCGGGGGGCCAGGAAGGCGGCGTCTGGCAGGCGGGCATTCTGGTTGAACTGGAGCCCGAGTGGAAGACCTATTGGCGCATGCCCGGCGATTCCGGAATTCCCCCGCAATTCGATTGGGCGGGCTCGGAGAACTGCGCGGCAATCGAGGTGGGCTTTCCGGTCCCCCGCCGGTTCAATGATGCCGCGGGCGAAACCATCGGCTACCATAACCGGGTCGTGTTTCCGGTCTTCGTAAGGCCCGAAAAGCTCGATGCAACCGCGAGCCTGCAGCTCGATATGTTTTTTGCTGTGTGCAAGGATGTCTGCATTCCCGCCAAGGCCAAAGCCGGGGCGGCGCTTAGCGCCTCTGCCGCAAATCCCTTGTTGGATGAATGGCTGAAGCGCCTGCCGCGCCTTGCGGCTGCGGGCACCCCGCCATTTGTCACTGCGGCGCGCTTTGAAACCCGGGAAAACAAGCCTGCGCTTGTGGTGACCCTGACAGGGCAGGCCCAGGATATTTTCGTGGAATCAGAAACCTCGGCCTATTTCGGAAAGCCCCGGTTTGATGGCGCCACCGGAGAGGTCTGGCTGCCCATCGCGAATCTCAGGGATACCGCGAAGCTCCGCGGCATTCCCCTGAAGCTCACTCTTTCAACCGGCGATTCCGGCATTGAACAAACCCTCACGATCACCTAAATCAGCATCCGCATTCACTCCCATTCAGGAATATCCCATGACCATTGCCGTTGGCGACCATCTGCCCCAGGTGGAGTTTTTGTCGAAAACCGCCGATGGCACGCAGAAGCTTTCAACCGATGTGATTTTCGCCGGCCGCAAGGTCGTGCTCTTTGCCTTGCCGGGAGCCTTCACGCCGACCTGCAGCCGGAACCATCTGCCGGGTTTCCTTGCCAATCTCGAGGCGATCAAGGCCAAGGGCGTTGATTCGGTGGTTTGCCTGACGGTGAATGATGCCCATGTGGTGGACGCCTGGGCCGAACATACCGGCGCCAAGGGAAAAATCATCATGCTGGCTGATGACAATGGCGCCTTCACCAAGGCCGTCGGCATGAACCGTTTCTTCCCCGATAACGGCATGGGCGAACGTTCCCGCCGTTATTCCATGATCGTTGACAACGGCGTGGTCCGCCGGATCAACCTCGAGGAAAAACCCGGCGTCAACGTCTCCGGCGCCGATACGATCCTGGAGCAGTTGTAATCACCGCTTGAACGGCGCCATCCCCGCCCGGGCCAGTTCATCGGCGCGCTCGTTTTCGCTGTGGCCCGCATGGCCTTTCACCCAATGCCATGAGATGTCATGCGTTGCGATGGCTGCATCCAGTCTTTGCCAGAGCTCCACATTCTTCACCGGCTTCCTGTCGGCGGTTTTCCAACCATTGCGCTTCCAGCCGTGAATCCACTTGGTGATCCCATCCTTGACGTAAGCCGAGTCCACATGCATCTCCACCTTGCAGGGCCGCTTGAGGGATTCAAGCGCCGCGATGGCGCCCATGAGTTCCATGCGGTTGTTGGTGGTCTCCGCCTCGCCGCCGGACAATTCCTTGCGCGTGCCGTTGAAGGCAAGAATGGCGCCCCAGCCGCCGGGGCCGGGATTTCCCGAACACGCGCCATCCGTATGAACGATGACCTTGTTTGCAGTCATGAGGCGGTGGCAGCGGCGCGCAGCTCGCGCGGCAGTTTGAACGACACGTTTTCCTCCCGCAACACCACATTCTCAACCATCACATCATAATGGGCGCGAAACGCTTCGATGATTTCATTCACCAGGATTTCCGGTGCCGAAGCGCCAGCGGTTATCCCGATCGTATGCAGGTTCTGAAGCTGCGCCCAATCCAGATCAGCGGCGCGCTGCACCAGCAGGGCCCGCGCGCAGCCTTCGTTCTCGCCCACTTCCACCAGGCGCTTTGAGTTGGAGGAATTGGGCGCCCCCACCACCAGCAGAAGATCAATCCTGCTGGCAATGGATTTCACCGCTTCCTGCCGGTTCGTAGTGGCATAGCAGATGTCTTCGCGTACGGGTCCCCGAATCCCCGGAAAGCGCCGCTGCAAGGCAACGATGATGTCGCGCGTGTCATCCACCGAAAGCGTCGTCTGGGTCACGTAAGCCAGCTTCTGCGGATTTTTCACCGCAAGCTTTTCCGCATCGGCGACCGTTTCGATGAGGCTGATGGCGCCCGCCGGCAGTTGCCCCATAGTGCCGATCACTTCCGGATGGTGCCGGTGCCCGATCAATATGATTTCAAGTCCGTCCGTGTGGTGGCGCTGGGCTTCCATGTGAACCTTGGTCACCAGGGGGCAGGTGGCATCGATCTGGAAAAGCCTGCGCGCGCTGGCCGCAAGCGGTACCGCCTTGGGAACCCCATGGGCCGAGAAAATCACCGGCCTGTCGCCCGCCGGAATCTCATCCAGTTCATCGACAAATATGGCGCCCTTGGACTTGAGGTCGTCGACCACGAACCTGTTGTGCACGATCTCGTGGCGCACATAAACCGGCGCCCCGTAAAGCGCCAGGGCCCGCTCCACAATATCAATAGCCCGCACCACCCCGGCGCAAAATCCGCGCGGCGCCGCCAGCAGAACTGTGAGCTTTGGCTTCAACATGGGGCTTACATGCGAGGGGCGGGGCAGAATGTCAAGAATTGCGGATCATGCCTTTATTTCGTTTTTAAGCCTCTTGAGCAGTCCACTCCTGTCCAAGCGGTATGCCTTTACAAATTCCTTCGGTGCCCCGGTTTTGGGGTCATGGCTTGCGCCCCAATAGGCAAGCTCCACCAGCACCGGCAGCAGGTCCGTTCCCTTTTTGGTGGCGCGATAAAGGCTTTGCCGCCGGTCACTTTCGTCCTCAGCTTTGGTAATCAGTCCGCTGCTTTCAAGCCGCGCGAGCCTGTCAGCCAGGATGTTGGAGGCGATCCTTTCTTCTGAGCCAAGGAACTCCCCGAACTTGCTTTTCCCCCTAAGCAACAGGTCGCGTAGGATGAGCAAGGTCCATTTATCGCCGAAGAGGTCCAGCCCAAAACTTATGGGACAATCGGACCGGCTGTTTGGCTGATTTGCAGGCACAACGTGATCTTTGCATTGTTACTTGCAAAATGCAATTGAATTGCTATGATGATTGCAAAATGCAAGTGAATTGGAGGAGATCGGGATGAATAGGAGATTCTGGCTGGCCGTTGCCACTTATGTGCTTCCAACCTTTCCCTTGGGGTTTTTCTGGCATCTGAGCACTTTTGCCGAAAATTACCGCCAGTTGGCGATATATCGGGAGGACGTCGTCGTTCCCATGGGCCTCGGTTCCATGGTTATTCAGGGACTTATCTTCGCATGGATCTATCCCCGACTTTTTAGCACCGCAAAAGGCCAATGGCTTTCTAGCGCCCTTAGATTCGGTTTGATCTTCGGAACCCTTGCCTGGTCCTTTTTGGTGCTTCCCGTGGCGGCGAAATACAACATGACCTCGGTGTCCAGTTTCATGATTCTTGAGACCGGTTTCACTATTCTTCAATTCGCCGTTGTTTCCCCCCTGATTGCCTTGGCGTATCGGGAAACAGCCCAGTCTTGACTTAATGCCATGGCGGCCTAGTGTGCCGCACAGTTCGCGTAAAGCGCCAAGCGGGAGAGACCGGGGGAAACCCCGGCGCCGAAGGAGCAACCGCCCCGGAAACTCTCAGGCAAAAGGACCGCCGCGTTTTGGAACTCTGGAGAGCAGGGGAGCAACACCCCTCACCGTAGGAGCAAGTCTGGCCGTGTCGGAGTGACGGTTTGGATGAAAACTCTCAGGTTCTCTGACAGAGGGGGCAGGCCATGCGCAAGTCAGCGTTGGGCCTGTCGTCAATTGTCAGGAGTTCCGATGACCGAAACCGCCCTCAAGCGCACTATTCTTTACGATGAGCATGCCGCTCTTGGCGCCAAGCTTGTGCCCTTCGCCGGCTATGAAATGCCCGTGCAATATCCTGCAGGCATTCTCACCGAACATAACTGGACCAGATCCAGCGCGGGCCTTTTCGATGTCTCCCACATGGGGCAGGCTTTTCTGGTGGGGCCAGACCACGCCTCAACCGCCGCCGCCATGGAAAAGCTGGTTCCCGCCGACATCGCCAGCCTCAAGCCCCATCAAATCCGCTATTCGCAATTCCTCAATCCCGAAGGCGGCATTCTCGATGATCTGATGGTCACTCGTTCCGCCTATGCGGGTTACGAAGGCTGGCTCTATCTCGTCTGCAATGCCGCGCGCAAGGACGACGACTTTGCCCATATTGAAAAAAACTTACCCGCGAATGTGAAGCTCCAGCGCGGCGCCGATATGGCGCTCGTCGCCCTGCAGGGGCCAAAGGCCGAGGCCGCACTTGCGAAACTCGCTCCCGCCGTGCGCGATACCCCCTTCATGCATTACGCAGCTGTTTCCATTGACGGCATTCAGGCCCACGTCTCGCGCTCCGGCTATACGGGCGAGGACGGCTTTGAAATTTCAATCTCTGACAAGGACGCGGTGCGGCTCTGGCAACTGTTGCTGGCCAATCCGGATGTGAAATCCGTTGGCCTCGGCGCGCGCGACTCGTTGCGTCTTGAAGCGGGCCTTTGCCTTTACGGCCACGACATTGATGAAACCACCAGCCCCGTTGAAGCCGATCTTCTCTGGTCAATCCAGAAACGCCGCCGAACCGAAGGCGGCTTTATCGGCGCTGCCCGCGTGCAGAAAGAAATCGCATCCGGTGCGAAGCGCAAACGTGTCGGCATCAAGCCCGAAGGCCGCGCCCCGGCGCGTGAAGGAACTGTCGTCACTGACACTGCTGGCCGCCAGATCGGCGTCATCACCTCCGGCGGCTTCGGTCCCACCGCCAATTGCCCCGTCGCCATGGGCTATGTCGAAACATCATTCGCCAAACCGGGCACGGCCATCCAACTTATCATCCGAGACAAGCCCATGCCCGCCCAGATCATCACACTGCCCTTCGTCCCCCATAATTATGAACGCTGAGGAGATCATCTATGTCCGTCAAGTTTTCGAAAGACCATGAGTGGGTTAGCCTTGCCGGCGATATCGCCACCATTGGCATCACCAATCACGCCCAGGAGCAATTGGGCGACGTGGTGTTTGTCGAATTACCGGCCGTCGGCAAGAAGGTTGCCAAGGGCGGTGACGCCGCTGTCGTTGAAAGCGTCAAAGCCGCCAGCGAAGTCTACGCCCCGGTCACCGGCGAAGTCGTTGAGGTGAACAAGGAACTCGAGGCCGATCCGGCTCTCGTCAACCGCGGCGCCGAAGGCGATGGCTGGTTCATGAAAGTGAAAATCTCCAATCCAGCCGAGTTCAGCGAGCTGATGGACAAGGCCGCCTACGACAAATTTGTTGCAAGTCTCTGAGGAGCTGATTGATGTCCCGTGCCAGCCTTGCCGATCTCGAACCCGGCGCCAATTTCATCCGCCGCCATATCGGCCCGAGCGAGACTGAAACCACCGACATGCTGCGTGAAGTTGGCGCCAAGTCGCTTGAGGATTTCATTGCCAAGGTAGTGCCGAAGGAAATCCGCATGGCCAAGCCCCTAGATTTGCCAATGGCCAGGGCCGAACGCACTGCGCTCTCCTATTTGCGCAGCATGGCCGACCGTAACGAGGTTTTCACCTCGATGATCGGCATGGGCTACTACGGCACCGTCACGCCAAAGGTCATCCTGCGCAACGTGCTGGAAAATCCCGGCTGGTACACCGCCTATACGCCCTACCAGGCCGAAGTGAGCCAGGGCCGCCTCGAGGCGCTTCTCAATTTCCAACAGGTGATTGTCGATCTCACCGGCCTTGAACTCGCTAATGCCTCGCTGCTCGATGAAGCCACCGCCGCCGCCGAAGCCATGGCCATGGCCAAGCGCCTGGTGAAGACAACGGCGAACATCTTCTTCGTTGACCGCGACACCCATCCGCAAACCATCGGCGTTATCCAGACGCGGGCCCGGGCCTTTGGCTATGAAATTGTGATTGGCGATCCTGCCAAGGATCTGAAGCCGGAAACCGTGTTTGCCGCACTTCTCTCCTATCCCGGCTCCTCCGGGGAAATCAGAGATTACCGCGCGCTTATTGACAAGCTCCACGGCGCCGGCGCCATGGCGATCATGGCAACCGACCTGTTGGCCTTGGCGCTCCTCACCTCGCCCGGCGAATTGGGCGCCGACATTGCCGTGGGCTCGGCCCAGCGCTTCGGCGTTCCCATGGGCTATGGCGGGCCCCATGCCGCCTTCTTCGCCACCCGCGATGAATTCAAGCGCGCCATGCCGGGCCGCATCATCGGCGTGTCCATTGACGCCGAAGGCCACCGGGCGCTGCGCATGGCCATGCAAACCCGCGAGCAGCATATCAGGCGCGAGAAGGCCACCAGCAATATTTGCACCGCACAGGTGCTGCTCTCCATCATTGCCTCCATGTTCGCCGTCTACAACGGCCCGGAAGGCATCCGCAAAACCGCAGAACGCACCCATCGCTTTGCCGAAATTTTTGCAAGTGCCATGACCTCCTTTGGTTATGAAGTCACCACCAAATCCTTCTTCGATACGGTGACCATTCATGCCCCCGGCCGCGCCTATGCTCTGTTTGCCCGCGCCAAGGAAAAGCGCATCAACCTTCGCTATGTCGATGCCGATCATCTCGGCATCAGCTTTGACCAGTCAACGCGCCGCGAGGAATTGAAGCGCCTCCTCAGCGTCTTCAAAACCGACGCGGCAGAGCGCGCCGATATCGACGCGCTTGACAAGGACACGAAGGAAACCATTCCAAAATCCTTGCAGCGCACCTCGAGTTACCTCACCCATCCGGTCTTCGAGATGTATCATTCCGAAACCGAAATGTTGAGGTATCTCCGCCACTTGCAGGCAAAAGATGTAGCATTGGATCAAGCGATGATTGCGCTTGGCTCCTGCACCATGAAACTCAACGCCACCACCGAAATGATTCCGGTGACCTGGCGGAATTTCTCGCTGCTCCATCCCTTCGCGCCGCTTGAACAGACGCAAGGCTATCAGCAGCTTTTTGAAGAGCTTGAAGCGATGCTCGCGGAAATCACCGGCTTTGACGCGGTGTCATTGCAGCCCAACGCCGGCAGCCAGGGCGAGTATGCGGGCCTGCTGGCTATCCGCGGCTACCATGCTTCGCGTAGTGAAACCCATCGTGACATTTGCCTCATTCCCATCTCCGCCCACGGCACCAATCCGGCCTCATCGGTGATGGCGGGATTCAAGGTTGTTGTTGTCGCCTGCGATGAGCAGGGCAATGTTGACGTGGCCGACCTCAAGGCCAAGGCGGAAGAACACAAAAGCGATCTCGCCGCTCTCATGATCACCTATCCCTCAACTCACGGTGTGTTTGAAACCGCAATCAAGGATATTTGCGGGGTCATCCATGCCCATGGCGGCCAGGTCTATCTCGACGGCGCCAATCTCAACGCCCAGGTGGGCGTGGTCCGCCCCGCCGAACTCGGCGCCGATGTCTGTCACATGAACCTGCACAAGACCTTCTGCATTCCCCATGGCGGCGGCGGCCCGGGCATGGGGCCCATCGGCGTGAAGGCCCATCTGGCTCCCTTCCTGCCGGGCCATAGCGTGGTGGATGGCGTGAACCCCGCCGCGGGCCGCGATCAGTCTCAGGGTGCCGTCTCGGCCGCCCCCTGGGGCTCGGCCTCGATCCTGCCCATTTCCTGGACCTACATCGCCATGATGGGCGGCGAGGGCCTTCGCAAGGCCACCATTGTTGCGATCCTCAACGCCAACTACATGGCCAGGCGCCTCAATCCCCATTTCCCGGTGCTCTACACGGGGCCGGGCGGCTTTGTCGCCCATGAATGCATCATTGACCTCCGCTGGCTGAAGGAACGCACCGGCCTCGGCGTTGAAGATGTCGCCAAACGCCTGGTGGACTATGGCTTCCACGCCCCCACCATGTCCTTCCCCGTCGTTGATACCCTGATGATCGAGCCCACCGAATCCGAATGCAAGCGCGAGCTTGACCGTTTCTGCGATGCCATGATCGAAATCCGCAAGGAAATCGCCGAAGTGGAGGAGGGCAGGGCCGACAGGCTCGACAATGTGCTGAAAAACGCCCCCCACACGCATCGGCTGCTGCTCGGCGACTGGAAGCATCCCTATTCCAAGGAAAAGGCCTTCTTCCCTCTAAAGGGCTATGCCAATGACAAGTATTGGCCGCCCGTCGCCCGCGTCGACAACGTCTACGGCGACCGCAATCTCGTTTGCACCTGCCCGCCCATGGCGAATTACATGGAAGCGGCGGAGTAGATTTTTTTGTACAATGCTATAATCTGACCCTCTAAGTTTGGAGATGCAGATGAACAAGAGTGGAGAACAAGAGTGGAAATGTCTGGTCGATGGGAGAGGCGAGAGCCAATCTCGAAGAAGTAATTCGCAGGGCTCAAACCGAAGGACCGCAGACCGTTACAAAGTATGGCAAGCCGGTGGTTGTGGTTAAGGATGGAAGAGAAAATCTGTAGCAGGAGCATGATCGTCACTTATTGAATCCTGCATCGAAGAGCCCTCATCCGGCCTGTCGGCCACCTTCTCCCATGGCCCAAGAGCCACGGGAGAAGGCAAAACCCTTAGAGATTATCGCCTTCTCCCGTTCGCTTGCGAATGGGAGAAGGTGGCCGACAGGCCGGATGAGGGTCTCTTGACCACAAGTGCTTTAATCAAAAACTTCGGCGCGAAGGCCGGAGTTTTAATTCGTCTTGTGAAATTGTTTAATTCAGCCGGCTCTTCACCGCGGCGATCGACTCGTCGATCAGCTTGGCGCCCGCAGCCCCCTGGGCCGCTTCGCCGACCAGCCTGGAGGCGGCGGCGATGGCGGCTTCGGTGGCCGTGCTGCGCACTTCCTTAATGGCGGCGGCTTCGGCTTGCGCGATTTTCTGGGCCGCCTGCTTGGTGCGGCGCTCGATGGTTTCTGCCAGCTTCTTGCGGGTTTCTACGCCGTAGGATTCTGCTTCGACCTTGGCCTGGGCCACGATGTTGGCCGCGTCCTTTTCCGCCTCGGTGCGCTTCTTCTGGTATTCCGCCAAAAGCGCCTGGGCTTCCTCGCGCAGTTTCCGCGCTTCCGCCAGTTCCTTGCTGATCTTGTCGGCCCGCTCGTCCAGCATCTTCGCAAGCATCGCCGGCACTTTGAGATAGATGCCAAGCGCTATGAAGAGGATGAAGGAAACGGCAACCCAGGTTGCAGGATCACGCAGCATGTCTTGCTCCTATTTGCCCAGGGACTTGGAAACGGCGGCGGTGGCCGCGGCTTTGGTGATCTTGCTGCCGGTCAATTGCTGGACAATGTCGCTTGCGATATCAGCCGCCATGGCGGAAATATCTTCCAGTGCCTTGTCGCGCGAGGCGGCAACTTTCTTTTCAGCCGTGGCGATCTTGGCGCCAAGTGCCGCATCAAGCTTGGCCCGCTCGGCCTCGATTTCGGCATTGAGCTTGTTGCGGTTTTCCAGGGCGATGGCCTGGGCCTTTGCCTTCGCATCAGCCAGGGCAGCCTCATAGGAGCGCACCGCGTTTTCGGTTTCGTCCTTGAGGTTTTTGGCTTTTGCCAGGTCGCCGTCAATGGTTGACTTGCGCAGCGCTATCACGCCGCCCGTGCGCGGGATGGCCACGCGCGAGATGACGTAATAGAGCGCCAGAAAGGTGACGGCGAGCCAGAAAAGCTGTGGCGGCCAAGTGGACATATCAAGCTGCGGCATGGGCAGGCCCTATCAAAGGTTTGATCGGCGCCGCACCATGCAGCGCCGGCCAGAGGTCAATGTCCGGTATCAGCCGAACAGAATGAGCATGGCAACGGCAAAGCCGATGAGGCCCGTGGCTTCGGCGAAGGCAAAGCCGAGGAACAGGGTGCCGCGCTGGCTGGCGGCGGCGGCTGGATTGCGCAACGCGCCTGCCAGGTAGTTGCCGAAAATTGTGCCGATGCCAACGCCGGCGCCACCGAGGGCGATAGCTGCAATACCTGCACCGATCATTTTTGCTGCTTCAACTTCCATTTTTTTCTCCTGTGGAATGGATGGGTTTAGTTAGTGGTCAACATGCATGGCATCGCTGAGATACATGCAGGTCAAAAGTGCGAAAACATAGGCCTGAAGGGCGGCCACGAGAAGTTCAAGTCCCATGAGGCCCACCATGGCAACCAGCGGCAGCCAGCCCGCCGTCACGCCGAGCATGACGACGAAACCCGCCATCACCTTCAGCATCATGTGGCCTGCCATCATGTTGGCGAACAGCCGGATGGAAAGGCTCATGGGGCGGATGAAATAGGATACGATTTCGATGAGCACCACAAGCGGCAGGAGCAGGGTGGGCACGCCCGATGGCACGAAGAGCTTGAGATAGCCGAAGCCGTTGCGGATGAAGCCGATGACCGTGGCGCCGATGAACACGACAAGGGCGAGAGCCAGCGTGATCACGATATGGCTGGTCACCGTGAAGGAATAGGGGATGAGGCCCAGGACGTTGGCGAAGAGGATGAAGACGAACAGCGTCAGCACGAAGGGGAAATAGGTGCGGGCATTTTCATGCAGCACGTCGTGGGTTATGTCGTACACAAGTTCATATATGCTTTCGGCTACCGACTGCAGGCGTGTGGGAATCAAATTTCGCGGCGCCAGAATGAACAGCAGCGAGGCGCAGGTAACGGCGATAACGGCCCACAGCGCCGAATTGGTGAAGGAAATATCGACGCCGCCCACATGGATCGGCACCAGGCGTTCGATCACGAACTGGTGGATCGGATCGATAATCTTTTCGCCGTGTTCAGGAGTTGCCACGTTCAATCCTCATCATCATCGTCTTTGACGGATGGGGGCATGGGGCCCTTGCCGCCGAGTAAATCTTCCGCCTGCTGGCTGCGCGACAGCCGCATGACGTTCATCACGCCCGCCGCCAGCCCAAGAGGCATCATTGCCAGCATGATCCAGGGCGCGGTGCCGAGATATTTGTCAGCCCCCCAGCCCAGGGCCATGCACACAAGAAGTCCCACGAGTAATTCGCTGACTGCCCGGAATGCGAGACCCGCGGCAGACCCTTCCTGACTGTCAGGACCGGATGCGCCGCGCCGCTCTTCAAGGGACTTGTCGATCTTCTTGCCGAGATTTTTGAGCCGGTCAGAGTCCGTCATGATCCCACTCAAATTTTCCAGCGAAAAAACAGCGATTTCCACCCCTTAAAATCGAGCGCACCATAGTTACGGGGGTGAAATGTGTCAAGAAATGGATAGTATGTATAAACTCTTGTAATGCCTTGGTTTTATGGGCGTTATAAGCGATGCGTCGAAAAGTCCGGTGGGATTTGGGCGTAGCTTATGATTCTGGGCGCAGTGCGAGTTTCACGTTTCAACTTCAACAATTTGTCATTCCGGCGAAAGCCGGGAACGCTCTACCTCGCCCTCGCGGATAGCGGGGGAGAGGTGTCTGCGAAGCAGACGGAGAGGGGGTGCCGGCCGGAGACACTCCTGCACGCCCCCCCTCTCCGTCACGGGCTTTGCCCGCGCCACCTCTCCCCCAATTGCATTGGGGGCGAGGATCGAGGATGAAGTGCGATTCACGTATCAATCAGCATCAGGCACAGCTCCGCCCCTGGTGGAAACGGTTATGCCGTTTCCGGGGCAGGCGGGAAGCGAAGGGTTGCGTGAGCGCAGCCTACGCGAAAATGCCGGTCGTGTGGTCCGGCGGTTGACGCAAACCGCGCCCACGCTTTTGCGGCGGTTTTTGCTGTCCGGCTGGCGCTTGCAGAGCCCTAGATCGCACGGTGTCTGAGGTTTTCCGCTAGGGTTGTTTAGCCATTTAAGGCGCTTGGACCGTAGTATCCAAGGAGCCGAGCCGTCAGCTCCCGGGTGCCTGATGAACGTTTCATCAAACCCGCAGGCGCCGCATCCACCCCATCTATGATCACCGTCGCGACCGAGACCCCTTCTGGGATGGACAAATCATTCCTAGTACATAGGAATATAACTGTCAAGGGATAAATTCATAATTATGCACTTTACATGACGATGGATAGGATTCAGATATGCCGCGCCGTGACAGGGATACGCAAATTCTAGATGGTCAGAAATCGTTCAATGATGAAGGAAAGATCTGTGCTCAGGCGGTGCCTCAGGACTCTGGGGAGCGCGTGGGCAATAGCGCCCTCGTAAAACTGGCCCGTGATGGGAGCGGTGCCGAGCGGCCATCTAAGAGTCTTATCTTCAATAACCCAGCGTCGAGTTATGGGCCACAGCCGAACCAGATAGGGATGATAGATGGAATCTGGGACGGGGAATGGGATAACTGGGTCAGGAGTGTGCACGAGTGTATAGAGACAGCCCTGGATGGAAGCTATCGAGTGCATAGTGAACACGATGGAGCCGTTCTTTGGGTGACTCGCAATTAGCGGGCTCTGGCTCATAGCCGAAACGCGAATAGGCCCATCCCATCTCCCAATAAATATAGACCAATGCGGCGGCGGAACGCCTTTGGCGACCATATAATCTCTATCGCTTTGGGTGATTTTGGTTCGGTCCTTACCAATCCAGTTTGCCGAAATTGCGGACAGCGCAATCCAGCTTGCCAACTGTCGCTGCTGAATCTCATTCAAAACAATCGGCCTTCCCTCTACAAGAGGTTTGGCCCAATAACTGGCGGCGCTTACAATGCGCTGCATCCACCCGGTGTTGCAGTCCCTGCAAACGCAATGGGCCTTTTTGGTATGAACAGCCCCGGGGGTATTTCTTACAGGGATGACGATGTACTTCAGCTTGCCGTCAACCTCCATCATACCGTCAAAAGACTCTTCTCGATATTCAGCATCGGGCAGGATGCTGTGCAAAAAATCTGATAGGATGTGCTCGTCAGTCAAATCGTATGTACGAAAACAGAAAATGCACTTTCGCATAGGTCACCTATGAAAAAATCAGAACTCCACACCTCACAAACCGCATAAGCCGCTAAAGGCGAAACCGGCAAAAAAGAAAAAGCCGCGCTAATGCTCTTGCCGGAACACATGGACGTATGGACCCGCAACGAAAGACTTTATGAAACTCTCAAGGGAATGGGCTTATTCGTAAGCCCCATCCCCGATGTTGATGACCCAGACAGAATTGCTGCTGTTTGGGTTTCTGCCGGACTACTTCCGCAACAATGCACTCAGAAGCCCGCCGCGCAGGGAGTTGCCCTTGCAATGGAGGGGGCGCAAGTTGCTGAGAATGTCCAAGCCGCCAACGGCGGTGGGAACAATGTGATCCTTCTCCCAACCGTACGCTGAATCTCGCTTTCCGTGGTCGCTGCGACAGATCATTCGTCCATCGGCGTCATAACGCCAATGCCTGTCATCAAGCCCGGGAACAGGTTTGCCCTTTTCCCAAACCTCTTGAATCAGTTTTTCGTCGTTGAAAATATTATTGCTGAGCAAGCCAGCAAGTAGATTTAGGTTGTTTGCCATCGAAATTGTCCTTCTGTGGCAGATTAAGGCACAACATCCCCAAGATGTTGTGCCTTCCTAACCTACATCCACAGGATGTAGAAGTCGAGTCTTTGTTCCAGACATGTTCATGCTTCGGGCTGCTTGCGTTTCCTTATCCGCCAAAGCTTCCGGGCAAGCTGCCTAGGCGTCTTAGGCTTTACCAGTAGCTTGATACATCAACCGACGACCAGCAGCCCCACGGATAGCGTCATGCGCCCGCTCGGTATCTGAAACGCCAAGAGCCGAACGGCGGTTATAACGGAAATCAAACTCAGCCAAATAGCGCGGCAAATGAGCCTCGCCACAGTGCTGATAGATGCCCTTCATACCGTGCTTGAAAACAGACCATACGTTCTCAACCGTGTTGGTGTGGACCTTGCCACGGACGTTTTCCAGACTGGAGTGTGTGACTGTTTCGTGAGCCGCAAATTCTTTTCCGGTCCGCGTGTAGATCGGGCTTTCATCGGTGTGCAGGATCGAATTGCGCGATACGTTCTTTGCCTGGTTCAAGCGGCGCGCGTCGGCAGTTTTCGCACTTCTTTTCCGGCTTCCGCTTCCGCGAGCCGCAAATCATATTGGCTCTGCAGATTCAGCCAGAACTGCGGGCTCATGCCAAACCAGTGGCCCAGCCGCAAAGCCGTATCGCCCGTTATGGCGCGCTTGCCCTGAATGATCTGGCTGATGCGGTTCGCCGGAACCTTGATCTGCCGCGCCAGGGCGCTGGCTGTCAAATTCAGTTCGCCGAGCTCATCGCTCAGGATTTCACCGGGATGGATGGGATGGCGGGTCATGGCAAGTTCCTCAATGATAGTCTACGATTTCTACATCAGACGGGCCGTTCGTTCCTTGTGGCCATTTGAAGCAAATGCGCCACTGCTGATTTATGCGCACGCTGAATTGCCCAGCCCTTTTGCCGCGCAAAACTTCCAGCCGGTTGCTCGGCAAGGCGCGCAGGTCTTCAAGGCTGGTTGCCGCTTCCAGGATTTCCAGCCGCTTGCTGGCTTGCGCCGCAAAGCCTTGAAAATCACGGACAAACGCACCGCTGGAAAAGGCCTCGCTGCGTTTGTCGCGGTAACCCAGGATCATGCATTCCCATGCCATGAAATACGCCATACGTCAAGCGTATAATCCGGTCATATGAACTTGCCGGGCGTCGGAGATGTGCTGGCCGCGAAACCGGAATGGATGGGCCGTTCCCTATGAACCCGTTTGAGACTAGCCTGCCATGACAGCGAAAGGAGAATATTCTGCCCATGAAAGCCGTTCTCTATGAAGCCTTCTCGGTCGCCCCGAAGATCGTGAAGCTTCCCGATCCTGCGCCGGAGCCGCATGGCGTTGTCGTCAGGGTCATGGCCACCGGCGTGTGCCGCAGCGACTGGCACGGCTGGGTGGGCCATGACGCCGATATCAGGCTTCCTCACGTTCCCGGCCACGAGCTGGCGGGTTTTGTCGAGGCCGTGGGCAGGGATGTGAAGAACTGGAAAAAGGGCGACCGTGTCACCGTGCCCTTCGTCAGCGGCTGCGGCTCATGTCCGCAATGCCACTCCGGCAATCACCAGGTCTGCGATAACCAGTTCCAGCCCGGCTTCACCCATTGGGGCTCCTTCGCCGAATATGTGTCCATCCATTACGCCGACATCAATCTGGTTCGCCTGCCGGAGACCATCGATTTCGCCACCGCCGCCAGCCTGGGCTGCCGCTTTGTCACCTCGTTCCGCGCCATCGTCGATCAGGGCCGGGTGTCCGCCGGGCAATGGGTTGCGGTCCACGGCTGCGGCGGCGTGGGTCTTTCCGCCATCATGATTGCCAATGCGATTGGCGCCCAGGTCGTTGCCATCGACATTGCCGACCAGAAACTCGACCTGGCAAAATCAGTGGGCGCTGCCGCCACGGTGAACGCTAGCAAGGTGGCCAACGTCGTCGAAGCCGTCATGGAGATCACCAGGGGTGGGGCGCATGTCTCCGTCGATGCCCTGGGCCATGCCACCACCTGCTTCAATTCCATCAGCAATCTGCGCAAGCGCGGCAGGCACATTCAGGTGGGACTCATGCTGGCCGAACACGGCGCGCCGCAAATTCCCATGGGCAAGGTCATCGCCCATGAACTTGAAATTTTGGGCAGCCACGGCATGCAGGCCCACCGCTATCCCGGCATGCTGGCCATGATCCAGTCGGGAAAACTGTCACCCGAAAAACTCATCGGCAAAACCATAAGTCTTGAGCAGTCGATCGATGCCCTGATGAACATGGACAAGTTTGAATCATCGGGCGTAACTGTGGTGACGAAATTCTAGAGCAGGGCCCTCATCCGCCCTGTCGGGCACCTTCTCCCATGCAAGAGCACGGGAGAAGGCGATAACCGTCAAGTGCCTTCTCCCGTCCGAAGGATGGGAGAAGGTGGCCGAAGGCCGGATGAGGGCATCTTTGGCTAAAGCAATTCAAGCTCGA
>JAUXUN010000080.1 GCA_030680855.1 Aestuariivirga sp. | reverse complement strand
CCTTGACCAGCATGACATAGCGGGAATGACGTTCAACAAGGGTCGCTATATAACTGTTCCCTGAACCGCCAATAAGATCGCCTTCCCAATGCCCGGGTACAGCACGATCCTCCACGGATGCAGGTCTTTGCCTGATTGATACGGCATCCTTTATCTGGCCAAGTCCATCCCGCTTCAAACTGGCATATCTGGAGCGACGTATCGTGCGCTTCGAGCGAAGATACTGCATGAGTTCCTTCTTCAGCACACCGCGTGCCTGAACAAACAGACTTCGATAGATCGTCTCGTGTGACACCTGATTGCGTTCTTCTCCGAGGTACTTTCGTTTCAGCCAGCCTGCAATCTGTTCAGGTGACCAGTTCAATTGGAGTTTCCGTGATACTGTCCGGCTCAAGGCAAGGTTGCAAGCCAGTTTGCACAGTTTGGGGCGATGGGCCCGATCCCAGGCTGCCTGATCGGAAAAGACGGCTCTATACACATCACAACCGCCATTGCGTTTGACTTCACGGCTGATCGTCGAGGCTGAACGCTGCAATCGCTGTGCGATGCAGCGCAGGGATAAATGGTTCTCAAGTCCCCTCGATATTTCTTCACGCTCAACAAGGGTCAACGCAAGCCTTGATCGCGCTCGTGCAGGAGGACGAATACCACCTGTGCGGGACAATAACGGATAGATCGAGGATGAATCCCGATCAAACCCACGTCCAATCGAACTCATCGACTCGCCACGCTGCCAACGATCCCAAATTTCGGACTTCTGTTCAGCGGTAAAATATATCCGATGCCTGTACCTCATTCCAACACTCCATCTTTCCAACGAAGATTAGAGTGTTGCGTCGATCAATTGAAATCGCCGCCCAATTCAGACGTTATTATTGACCGTAGGTTTTGACCGCTTTCAATCCGAACCGGATATCGTGGACCTGTCATGCGTGGGTAAACTGTGGGAACGTGAGGAGTGAGTGCAGTAAACCCCTCCCGACTCTCAGCAACATAGACTGGACAAAATTCCCTAGGCCTGAGTTGCCCAGCTACATTTGTTTTCCTCGCCGATTAGTTTAATGTTGTAGAGGGAGAGGTGTGTTTTGCGGCTCGCCTTGGGACTCATCGCCCTGATTGACACTTCGTCGTAGGTTGCTTTGAGACTTGCACAAAATTTGTCATGTTCAATCTGTGCCTGGGACTTTTTTTCGGCGAAAGCAGTTGGCGCGAAAGCGAAGCTGGTGGCAGCGGTGGCAACTAGAGCAAATCCCGTTTAGTTGGCATAACCGCAATGTTTGAGGTAGGCGGCGCATTCCTGGGGTGAGAGGGTCTTGGCGATCTCGTGCCAGAGCCATCAACAAGCATGCGGATTGGGCGCAGCGGGTGATCTTCCGGTATCTGCTTCTCAAGCCTCACGTAGCTGAACAAACCGTCTGACTGGTCATCGCGTCCGCGCATTGCAAATCATTCCCGCTGGCTCAGCAACAGTGAATCACATATCATCCCAAAACCGAAGGGTTTTTCAGCAACCTGTTAAATCGCCTTCGCTGACGATCCCGACGACGCGGCCCCCTGATCGACGATGGGAACGGCGCTGTTCCACCGCTCGATGAAGCGCCGCGCGATTGTGCAAACTTCCGTATCGGGCCTCACCGTGACGACGTTCGGGGTCATGACGTCTTTGGCATGCATGTCGGTTCTCCTGCAATTGCGGGTTCAACGTTCCGGGGCATCATTCAGTCTGCCTGCAGCCGGAAACGCTTTCGTGCGGACCCGGAGGCGCGCGGTCTGGACACGAACGCCGATTTCCAATATCAGCCCGTCTGCGGAGAGCGCGGCACTGACATCCGTGACTCCTACGGTCTTCGCGAGGGGAAACACCTCCGGCGACGCGAACAGGACGCGGATTCGGCATGTTTGGGCCGTCCCGTCACCGACTTGCGATGCCATTGCGGCAGTTCGTTTCATGCAGCAAACAGGAAGGACTTGATCGGATCTTTAGCGGTGATGCCCGTGCCGGTCTTTGATGTCGACCAAAGTAGCTTGTGGGACGAGCGGCGAACTGCAGCAGAGCGGCGATAACGGCGTCAAAGCAGCCTTTTCGAAGCCAAGAGCGCTCCACGGCCGATCCCGCCGACAGGCTCTGCCGCGCGGTGCCGGAAGCCAAGCTCTGCAGTCAACGCCGGCGTCAATGCGCGCCCGGTGACAGATCGGGGCGGTTCACATCGTCCTTTTGGAAAGCGCCTAGCGCCACCCTCAGAGATCGATAGTGACGATGCCTGCCATGCCAGACATGGTCGGCTGAAATTCGCGAGTGGTTGCGAAAAGCGTATGCCTGGCGGCCTCCACGGCACTCGTAAGTTCCACATCGATCGAAGATGGCGCGACGATAGGGTTCCAGGCGAGGGATCCCTACGCCTCCGGGAGATCACAGAAG
Source organism: Aestuariivirga sp. (assembly GCA_030680855.1). Taxonomy (GTDB): domain Bacteria; phylum Pseudomonadota; class Alphaproteobacteria; order Rhizobiales; family Aestuariivirgaceae; genus Aestuariivirga. The sequence goes on along the minus strand of JAUXUN010000080.1, from coordinate 85,236 downwards.
CAAGCCATGAGTTCCTCGACCGAGTATCTGCCTGAGCCCAAGCGCACGTCGATGCCCGCGGCGCGTAGCCTTCTGATCTCAGGCTCGCCGATAAAGCCACAGATAATCCCGTCCACGCCGGCGGTCAGGAGAAGGTCGCACAAGGACTGAGGCGCACGAGGCGGATTCCGGTGGAATTCCCGCGCGCCGGTGTCGACATCGTGCACCACGATGCCGTCACACTTGCCGAAGAACGGGCAGGGTACGGGTTCGGACCCCAGGTCCATGACCGTAACAGCAATCCGTGACGCCGCGCGCGGTGTAGAGACTTGATCGGCCATGGGGTGCCGCTCCAAAGGATAGGTTTGATGCGCTCGCAATATAGAGCACGGGGCACGCCCATCTTTAAACTCGATCAAACATTCCGGCCGCGAGCGACGAGGGCCACTGTGGTTGGCCCATGGCAGACGGCGATTATGGTCGGAACCGCAGGCAATGAAGACGGTATCACGCCGACGCGCCGGACTGGGGACTGGGGACGAATGACTGTGACGAGGAGCACGCCGGGATTGAAGGATCTGCGGAAGCGTGGTATTGTTTATATTCTGCTGAAGCGTGGTATTGTCTATATAATGTGATGCCTCATTTCGTAGCGCCGCTCACGTCCGGCATGGATTCGCGAGTGATTTGAAGCGCTTGCTTGTGGCCATGTCAAAGCCTCGCAGATGCTTGATTTGGATCAATTCGCGCGTTGCCATATTTAGCCACGGTTCATGTTTCCGCTCCGCCGAGCGCGGGCTGTCTTGACAATGATTTGCGGCACGTAACAGAGTAGAGACGAACCTGGATGTCAATACGAATGTTCCTGCTCCTTGCTACCATGCTTCTCCTCGCCGGGCTCACGCTCGGACAACGCGACTATGGGAGCTTTGCGGACAGCGGACTTGCAGCCGATGGATTCGCTTTGAAGGCTATGCAAGGCGGGTCAGGGGGGCACGGTCAGAGTGAATGGCACCGGGACGCACCATCGCCCGGATGCGATAATTCTTCGTGTTCGCAAACGTTTCTTACAAGAGCTCACTTTCTTCTATCGCGAGCAGCAGCCCGCTCTGCGGTGTGGCCGGTAGCCAACGAGCGCAACCGGCGTTCGACTATCCTCGAACAGGACCCGCCGGTTCCCCGATCCCTGATCTAATCGATCGGTCGGCTGCGGTTCGTATCACAGAGACGGGTGCTTTACTTCCTTAATGCGATGCAGAGCGCAAGCGCGCTGGCGGACTCACCACGGGTCGCCCACTCGTCGCGTCTCCGTCACGGTATCGCTTCGAACAAGTGCCCAAGACACGGATTCAACATTTGCTAGCGGGCAGTGGCGCCCTCCTGGCGTCAAACGCGCGGCTGGCTTTGCCAGTCGCGGTGCATTGGTTACGCCAATGTGAGAATCAATATTCGATGTCAGGAAACACAATTATGGCGACCTCCACAAAGAAACCTGCAACCATCCCGGTAGACTGCACAACTTGCCAAGCTCGCATCGACGGGCTTTGCCAGGGTTACGCCTTAAACGACCTGCGCGAGATCGCTGGCCACAAGTCAGGCGACCGACGCGTGAAAGCCGGGCAGGAGCTCTTGAGCCTTGGCGAACCGTGCGACGCGATCTACAATCTCGTCGACGGCTGGGTGATCCTCTACATCCTGCTCGAAGATGGGCGCCGACAGATCCTGCACTTCGCGCTACCGGGCGCCGTGCTCGGCTTTCATCCGGCAAATGGCGCAATGATGACCTACGGTGCCCAAGCCCTGACCGATGCGGTAGTCTGCGTCATTCCGCACAAGGCTCTCGGCCCCCTATCACGGCAGTATCCGGAGGTAGGGCTGCGGCTTGGCTGGCTGATGTCGCGCGACAGCAGCATGTCTTATGCTCATCTGACCAGCATCGGGCGACACTCGGCGCGCGAGCGCGTTGCTCACCTCATCCTTGAGCTATTCATTCGCTACCGGTCGCGATGGCCCGGTCACCGGATCGAGGAGATGCACCTCCCGTTAACGCAGGAGGATATCGGGGACGCGACGGGCCTGACCGGGATCCATGTCAATCGGGTACTGGGAGATCTCAAGACCGAGGGCATCCTCACGTTCAGCTACCGGCGCCTGAGCATTCTCGACCCCGACAAGCTGGTGGATGTCGCGGGCACCGATCCGGAACTGCTGCAATCGTGGATCCGGCAACCGGCGCCCGCGCAAAGCGCGCGTGACGAGACGGTCGGAGGTGTATCGCCGATCAGCCTGACGAAAGGACCGCGGCGGCGCTTGGGGCGGGCCAATACCGGCTCTGGTGGGGCAGTTGTGGCTCGCTGCCAAGCGTGAATATGTCGCCTGGTGCTGCCGTGACGGTAGAGGTCAGCACCGCCGCACAGGTGAGATACAAGCGCGTCAATGATACCGGCAGGCCCGCGCCAGTAGCGTTGCATATTGTCTTGGAATCGGCCGCTCATTTCAGCCTACCGCTGGCGCGGGAAGGTGACCCTGCGATGTTCATTGCGCAATCTCTCCGCGTTGGCCGGCGACGCGCGGCACGAATGTCGGAATGCGGCGTGCGTATGCCGCATACACTTCGCCAAATTGGGTACGCACTTCCCGCTCCTCCTGTCGGGTCAGGTGGACATACATCCACACCAGGACCGGGAACATTGCGAGCGTAAGCAGTGTCGGCCACTGGAAGAGGAATCCCAGCATGATCAGGACGAAGCCGACATACTGCGGATGACGGACATGGGCGTACGGACCCGTGGTGGCCAGCACCTGCTGCTGCGCGACGTAGAGAACGCGCCAGGCCGCAGCGATGAATGCGAAGCTCAAGAGATGGAACGGGCCGAAATGTGGGTTGGCTTTCCAGCCGAACAGCATCTCCAGGAGATGCCCCGCGTCGTGCGACAGCCAGTTAATCTCGGGAAACCGGCTTTGCAGCCAGCCAGAGGGGAAGAACAGCGTCAGCGGGAAGCCGTACATCTCCGTGAAAAGCGCGACCAGGAAGGCGCTGAAGGCGCCGAACGAGCGCCAGTCACGCTTCGTCTTCGGCTTGAAGAAACGGAACGCGAACTGAATGAAGATCGCCGAGTTGATGACGACATGGAACCACAGGCCATAGGCTGGCGCGTCTCCGTCCATCTTCGGCTTCCTTGCGATGCTTGGAGTTATTCTCTTACCCATCGGAGCCATGCCCGCCATGCCCGCGGTGCATAAAGAAATGCATGCCGCCGCACAGCAGCAGGAACAGTAGCGGCCATGCCCCGAGGAGGTGGGCGCAGTGTTCGAGCAAGAGAAACAGTGCTCCGACCACGAGGAAGACGCCAAGCGTCAAGCCTGCGGGGGAGCGTCAGAAGGCGCTCTTCTCATCGGGTCCGGTGGTCATAGGAAAACTCCAGAATCAAGGGTTTGCCTGCTTCAGCCTGGCTGATGGTGAGCACGATCCGGTAGGGCCCATCGCCGCGCATCGTGAAGTAGTTGCCATAGGTGACCGTGCCGGCGATGGCCATGGGCTCGAGCCGGCGGGTCACGCCGGGAACGTGGGCGGCGGCATAAGCAACGGGGGTCACGCTCGCCTCGACAGTCGCGTTCTCGATCCGCGCGCCATTCTCGGCCTCGAACACCGCCGCCATGACGTGAAAGGCGTGCCGGCCGCGCGGGACGCCGCCGTGCATCGCCTCCTCCGCATTATCCTTGGGATGCCCCCAGACCATCTCCGCTGGCAGCATGCCGAGATAGACGGCGAGCCCGCCGACTGTCTTTTAGCTGCTATTTTCGGCAGCAAAAGTGCGTCCGGACGCCGTCAGCGCCCATAGCAGCGATGCCGCAAGCAAGAACAAAAGGGTCTTTTTCCGTCGCATGGTACCTCCTCCGTGCATCGCCCTTATCGCTTTGTCGTGAGCTTCGCTCGCTTGAGCAGAAGCGAATTGCCGATGACGGAAAGCGAGCTTGTCGTCATGGCAATCACGCCGATCATCGGATGCAGTAGGCCAACTGCGGCGACGGGAATGGCGGCGACATTATAGAACCAGGCCCAGAACAGGTTCTGGAGGATCTTGCGGAAAGTCGCCTTGGAAAGGCGGATGGCCTCGACGACCTTCGTAAGCTCGCCGCTTACCAGCGTCACGTCCGCGGCCTCAATGGCGACGTCGGCCCCGGCGCCGATGGCGATCCCGACATTGGCCTGCTTCAGCGCCGGCGCGTCGTTGATGCCGTCGCCGACCATGGCGACTCGCTGGCCGTGCTTGTCCTGCAGCCGGCGGATCTCGTCGACCTTGCCTTCGGGCAGAACCCCAGCCAGCACCTCGTCGATGCCGACCTGCGCCGCCACGTAGCGGGCCGTGCGCTCATTGTCGCCCGTGATCATGGCAGTCAGGATGCCGAGCTCGTGCAGCGCGGCGATCGCCGCCTTGGAGTCCCCCTTGATGGTGTCGGCGACGGCGACGATGCCGGCGGCACGGTCGCCGATCGCCACCAGCATGGCGGTCTTGCCCTCGGTCTCCAGCGCCGTAAGCCGGGCGTCGAGGTTACCCAGTTCGATTCCGGCCTCGCCCAAGAGCCAGCGGCTGCCGACCCGCACGCGTTCGCCCTCGACCATGCCTTCGACGCCTCGGGCGGTGATCGCCTTGAACTCCTCGACTTTCGGCACCTCGATGCCGTGCTCGCGCGCGCCGATGACGATCGCCTGGCCAAGCGGGTGCTCGGAGCCGGCCTCGACTGCGGCGGCCGCTTTTAGTACCGCGTCCTCGGCGAAGCCTTCCGCCACCTCCACGTCGGTGAGCGCCGGTTTGCCCGCGGTAATCGTGCCGGTTTTGTCAAGGACGACGATCTTAATGTCCTTGAGCGTCTGGATCGCCTCGCCCGAGCGTATCAGGATGCCGTGTTCGGCACCTAGCCCGGAACTCACCATGATGGCGGTCGGCGTAGCGAGGCCGAGTGCGCAGGGACAGGCGATAACCAGCACCGCGACGGCCGAGAGGATGCCTACCATCAGCGGCGAGAGCTCGGGGTTGACCCAAGGCAGAAAGGTGGCGCCCCAGACGACAATCGGCCGTAGCTCGTCGGCAAAGACAAGCCACACGACCAGGCTGGCAAGGCTAATCAGGATCACTGCGGGGACGAACTTTGCGGTCAGGCGATCGGCGAACTCCTGGATCGGCACTTTGGAGCCTTGCGCCTGATCGACCAGGCGGATGACCTGCGACAGGAAGGTGTCGGCGCCGATCCGCGTCGCCCGGACCTTGAGGAGCCCTTCCTTGTTGATGGTGGCGCCGATGACAGTATCGCCCGACCCCTTCTCCACCGGAAGCGACTCTCCTGTGGCGATCGACTCGTCGAGATGGCTTGCCCCCTCGACGACCTCGCCGTCGGTCGGCACCTTGGCGCCGGGCCGCACCACCATGACGTCACCGACTTGAAGCTCGGCAACCGGCACCTCAACTTCCGCGCCGTCGCGCAGCACGGCGGCGGTCTTGGCGCCGAGGGTGAGGAGCTTGCGGATCGCCTGTGAGGCACGACCCTTGGCCCGGGCCTCCAAATAACGGCCGATCATGTGGAAGGTCATGATCGTCGACGCCATCTCGATGAACGAGGTCATCGGGTAGAGGAACCCGACGAGGCCGATCAGATAGGGTGGCGCGCTGCCCAGGCTGATCAGAACATCCATGTTGGCCGTGCGGTTGGTCAGCGAGCGCCAAGTCGAGCGATGGGTGGCAAAGCCGCCCGCCAAGAACACCACGGGGAATGCGAGGATGGCGACGATCGCCAGATACTCCGGCACTGGCGCCCAGAACATATGTACGCCCATTAGAATCATGATGAGGATGGTCGGCACGGCCGCGATCCAGACCCGCTTCCAGGCTTGCGCCAGATAGCGTTCCTCGATGCCTTCCTCGACCGCGCGGTCTTTCGCGGAGGGCTTGGCCTCCTCGACGGCGGCGACGTCGTAGCCCGCCCGCTCGACGGCGGCCCTGATCTTCGTGGAGTCGGTGGTCGCAGGGTCGAACCGCACGGTCACGCGGTGACTGGCGATGCTGGTGCCGACCTCGGCGATGCCGGACAGCCGTTTGATCGAGCCCGACACGATGCCGGCGCAATGGTCGCTGCCCATGCCCGGCACGATGAGCCGCAGTGCACGGGTGCCGTCGGTGGACTCGGGCTCGGATACACCGGCCACATCGTAGCCCGCACGCTCGATCGCCGCCTTCAATGCAATGCTTCCAGTAACTTTGGGATCGAAGCGCACCAAGACCTTGTGGCCAGCAACGCTGGTCTGCACAGTCGCGATGCCGTCGAGACGCTTGAGAGAGGTCGTGATGATGCCGGCGCAATGGTCGCTGCCCATCCCGGGCACGGCGAACTCGACGACGCGTTCGCCAGTCGGGATTTCCGACTCGCGCGACGGGGTGCGCGTTTTGTTCATCGGTGGGTCCTTGGCGGCTTCGGCCATGTGTCAAGTCCTCCAAGCAATATCCATGCGACGACCGTAGGGCAGGCGATCACGAGAGCGGCGATCAAGACCGTCCACCAGGTGAGCCCGAACAGCCACACGAGGACGATGACGGCGAGCAGGCCAAGGCCCATGCAAAGCCAGAACAGATGCAGTCTGCGATCTGGTCTCGAGACGTCTCCATCGGCATCCGGCGAGACGCTTGGCTTGGGAGAGAGCGGGGCGTTGGGCATGAACTCGACCTCCGTGAAGCGGCATTTCCCGCACCTTCAGTGGAACGGGGCGGTGCAACGGTTGATGAAGACAAGAGTGGCGTCCCAGCCGTAGCCAAGCTTTCCGCGGGTCCTGGGAAGAAGCTCGGCCAAGTGGGGCCACGTGAACTCCGGCAGGACCAACGGATCAGCGCGGCTTCCCCTTCAACGGGTAGAAGATCGCTCCAGAGGACCCGGAATTCTTTGATGCAGGTTTAAGACCTGGCCGAACAGAAACGGATATTTATCCCGCAAGCAAACGACCGATTTGCAGGGAAACAGAGGACTTGGCTCGCGCAGAGGACTTGGCTCGCATGGATAGACTCATCGGCATCCGCATTGACGCGCAGGTTTCGGTCACGGCCTCGTTGCCAGGAGCATCATGCATTGGCTCGGTGTGCAGGGCTGGACTGCGACCGCGGCTTTGCATGCATGCGCTTACCGTCGGCTTGATTTTCTGGGCTCTCATCGGAATCGCTGGTCCGATTGGAGCAGTTCCGGCGTCCGCGACCGAACATTCAGTTCCTCCCATGGCGGCGGATGTTTCCGCGCCTGTAGACTGGGCGGCCATTCCCGCCCGCATGGTGATGCTCTTTTACCCGGGTCAGTCCAGCTACCAGTGGCTGCGCGGCACCGATCATCCGGCCGGGATGGCGGCTGTTGCGGGCGGCACCCCCTGTAGCGCGTGCCATCGCGGCCAGGAGGCTGCATTAGGCGAACGCATCGTCGCCGGCGGCTCCCTGGAGCCAGATCCGATCGCGGGCAAGCGCGGCGCCATTGAGCTTCGCGTCCAGGCCGCGTACGACAACGAGCGGCTGTATCTGCGCCTGCAATGGCCGACGCAATCGGACCGTCCCGGACAGGTGCACGATTTTCTGCGCTATGATGGACAGAGTTGGGCGCCATTCGGTGGACCGCGCTCGAAGCCTGTGGTGCGCTCGGGTGCGATGCCGGCGCTCTACGAGGACCGGCTGGGGATTGCGCTGGACGACGGAACGGTGCCGTCGTTTGAGCAGCAAGGCTGTTGGCTGGCCTGTCACGATGGCATGCGGGATATGCAGCGGCAGCCGCCCGCTGAACAGGTGCGCGCACATGGGCTGCTGGGTCGGCTGCTCGGCCAGGAGGATGTCCGGAAGTACCTCCCTGACACCCGCGACGACACGACCGCCTCATGGAATCGCACTAGGCCGACAGAAGCCATCGCAGCGCTCAAGGCGGCGGGTGCCTTCCTCGAGCTGATGCAGTGGCGCGCCGCCCGGAGTAATCCGGTCGGGATGGCCGATGACGGCCACGTGCTGGAGTATCGGCTGTCCGACGCCGGGGTGGGTCCGTTCGTCTCCAACCTCGACCGGGGAACAAAGGCCCCACGTTACATGTTCGACCAGACTCGTACCGGGTTTCGATCGCTCGCGCTCGAGCAGATCACTGACCGGTCTGAGCCCTACGCGCTCGTTCGCGAAGGCAACGCCGCGCCCTACGACCCCGATGCCGGCTGGCAGGCCGGCGACTTGTTGCCGAGCCGCGTGCTGAGCCGTGCCGACGCGCAGGGCTCGGCCGCCGATAACCGGGATGTTGTCGGAAGCTGGGACCAGGGGACATGGACAGTGGTATGGGCCCGTCCGCTGGACACTGGCAATCCCGAGGATGACAAGCCGATGCGGCCGGGCGAGCGCTACACCGTGTCCTTCTCGGTCCACGACGACAACGTCACGACCCGGTTTCATCACGTCTCCTTCCCGCTCCGCCTTGGTATTGGCGTAAATGCGGACATTACGGCAGTAAGAGTGGAGTGAACACCGTGACGACAGTGAACGCCGTGTCGCGAGCATCCGCACGCGAATTACAGGTCCATCTGCGAAAAGGGCTGAACATCGCTATCGCCGGATCCCCACGCCAGATCATCGAGCCCGCTCACGCGCCGACGTCGGTCGCCCTTGTCGGCGACGATTACGTGGGGCTCCGGCCCAAGCTACTCGTCCAGCAGGGTGATCGGGTCCGGCTGGGTGACCCCCTTCTGGCCGATCGCCGCGACGCGAGGATCGTGTTCACAGCGTTCGGCTCCGGCACGGTCGCCGCCATCAACCTCGGAGAAAGGCGGTCGCTGCGCTCGGTGGTGTTGTCGCTCGATGGCGAAGACGAAGGCGTGACTTTTCCCGCGCACTCACCTGCGGCGCTCGCCAGCTTGCCGCCCGACACCGTCATCGAGACCCTCCTGCGGAGCGGATCATGGACGGCCCTGCGGAGCCGCCCCTTCGGAAGCATTCCGCTGCCCGACGCGGTGCCGCAGGCCATCTTCGTCACTGCGATGGACACCAACCCGCTGGCGGCGCGGCCCGAGGCAGTGATCGCGGATCATCGCGACGATTTCGCCCACGGCCTGACGATCGTCAGCCGGATCGCCGAGTGCCCGATCTTCCTGTGCACGGCACCCGGCGCTGGTATCGCCAATAACGATACGGACCGCATCACACAGGTCGCCTTTGCCGGCCCGCATCCGGCCGGACTTCCGGGGACGCACATCCATATCCTGATGCCGGCGGGCCTGGGGCATGAATCCTGGCACATCGGCTACCAGGACGTGATCGCCATCGGCCGGCTGTTCACCACCGGCCGGTTGTGGACCGAGCGCGTCGTCGCCCTGACAGGTCCGCCGGTGCGCCAGCCACGGATCGTGCGAACCCGGCTTGGCGCCGATGTGTCAGAGCTCGTCGCTGGCGAGCTGGCCGCGGGACCGGTGCGGGTCGTGTCAGGGTCGGTGCTGTCGGGAAGACAGGCCATTCCACCAGTTGGCTATCTCGGTCGCTACCACCTGCAGGTATCGGTGCTCGGCGAGCCCGTCTCGGGCGCCCGGCCGCTGCGCCCTTCTTTCTCGATGGCCGGAATCGGCCGGTTGTTCCGCGGGCGGCCAGTCGCGATGAGCACGGCATTGAATGGCGAGCCGGAGGCGATGCTCCCTCTCGGGTCGTTCGAGCGCGTCATGCCGCTCGACATCCTTCCCACGCCGTTGCTGCGGGCGCTTGCGCTGGGTGATAGCGAGCGCGCCTTGGATCTAGGCTGCCTGGAACTCGAAGAGGAAGATCTCGCGCTCTGCACGTTCGTGTGCCCGAGCAAGCTGGACTACGGCGCGCTGTTGCGCCGGACTCTGACGCAGATCGAGAAGGAACTCTGATGGCACCGGTTGACCTCTCCGTGCGCCTGCCGGCAATGACGTGGTCCGCGCCGCATGTGCGCGACGCGATAAGTGTGCGCACAGCCATGATCGTCTTCATGGTGTCGCTCATCCCGCCGACCGTGATGGCCGTCTACAACACCGGATATCAGGCCAACCTCGCGATGGAGCGGCTCGGTGTCGGCGCAGCCCCCGGTTGGCGCGGACAGCTCATCGATCTTCTTGGCAACGGTTACGATGTCTCGACGCCCGTGGCGGCCGTCGTACACGGTGCGGTCTACTTCCTGCCCGCCTTGCTGGTGGTAATCGCTGCTGCGGCAATTTGGACATGGCTGTTCGCGATGGGCCGCGGGCGGCGGATGGGGCCCGGCGTTTTCGGCATTGCGCTGGTGGTCACCCTCATGCTGCCACCGACAATGCCGTTGTGGCTGGCGGCGCTCGGCATGTCCTTCGGGATCGTCCTCGGACGGGAGATCTTTGGCGGCTTCGGCCGCAACGTCCTCAACCCGGCGGTCGTCGCGCTGGCGTTCCTCCACGTAGCCTACCCGGTCGAGATGATGGCCGACTGGGTATGGGTGCCGGTCGAAGGTTATGCCGGCGCGACCCCGCTCGAACTCGCCCGGCAAGGGGGGCTCGCGACACTTGCCAAAACCGGCGTGACCTGGATGGACGCATTCCTCGGGAACATTCCTGGCGGGTTTGGTGAGACCTCCGCCTTGGCCGCTGTCATCGGCGCTGCCCTCCTGCTCTGGACGGGCCTTGCATCATGGCGGGTGATCGCCGGAATCGTGCTCGGAGCCGTCGCAACCGCGATGGCGTTCGGCGTTGGCGGTGACGGGAACGCGTCCATCTTCGCGCTTCCCTGGGCCTGGCATCTTGTGCTCGGTAGCGTCGCCTTCGGCGCGGTCTACATGGCGAGCGATCCGGTCACCGCAGCCGCCACGGACACGGGTCGCTGGATCTACGGCCTGCTGATCGGTGTCCTGGCGATCATCATCCGCGTCGCCGGCCCGGCCCATGCGGAGGGCATGGTATTCGCCGTTCTGCTCGGCAATATCTTCGCCCCGGCCATCGACCATGCGGTGATGTGGGCCAACATCCGTCGGAGGGCGCGGCGCCATGCCCGGTGACCTGACCGAAGCGAAGCCAGATGGAGACGGAGCGCGTCGCCGGTCGTGGCTTGGCCGCATCGCCTCGATGCCGAACGACGGCATCGCCAAGACGCTGATCGTGGCCCTTCTGGTGGCGTTGTTCGGATCGGTCTTGGTTTCGGGTTCGGCCATCCTGCTGCGACCCCGCATTGAAGCCAATCTGGAAGGCGAACGACAGAGAAATCTGCTGGAGATCGTTCAGCGCCTGCCAGGGATCGAGCAGCTGTTCGATCGGGTCGAGGGTGCTGCCGTGGAGGCTTTCGTCGTCGATCTCGCCACCGGGGAGATCGACCGCAGCATGCTTCCCGAACAACTGGATTCCCGCGCCGCGGCCCAGGATCCTTCGCGAAGTGTCGCAATTCCGTCTGACCGCGACATTGCCGGCATCAAACGCCGAAGCAGCCACGAGGTCGTCTATCTGCTGCGATCGTCCGGAATGCTTCGCCTCATCGTTTTGCCGGTGCGCGGGCAGGGTTACGCCTCCACCCTGTACGGATATCTGGGCCTTGCAGGCGACGCGAATACCGTGGTCGGCCTCGGCTTCTATCAGCATGGCGAGACCCCGGGGCTCGGCGGCCAGGTGGACAGCCCCGAGTGGCGGGCAAGATGGGAGGGCAAGATGGTGCTCAGCCCGGATGGAAAGTTGCGCATCGGGGTCGCCAAGGGCGCTCCGACTGCTGCGAATGCACCCTACGAGGTGGATGGGCTGACCGGTGCCACATTCACCTCGCAAGGAGTCAACAATCTCGTCCGCTTCTGGCTCGGCGACGACGGATTCGGGCCCTTCCTGAACCGGATTCGACAGCAATGAGGCTACCATGAACGACGAACGCATCCGGACCTTGATGAACCCGCTAATCAATGAGAACGCGATTACGGTGCAGATCCTGGGGCTGTGCATCGCCCTGGCGGTGACAAAGACGCTGGCCACGGCGCTGGTGATGTCGGCGGCAGTGATGGCTGTGCTCGTCCTGTCCGGTTCCGTAATCAGCTTCATCCGTCATCATATCCCGAGGAGCATCAGGCTGATCGTGCAACTGACGATCATCGCTTCGCTCGTCATCGTCGTCGACCAAGTGCTAAGGGCGTACGCCTTCGAACTGAGCAAGCAGCTTTCGGTCTTCGTCGGCCTGATCGTCACCAACTGCCTGATCTTTTCGCGCGCGGAAACCTTCGCCATGAACAACCGCGTCGTCTTGAGCGCGTTGGACGGGCTCGGCAACGGCCTCGGCTACGGCGCCATCCTGGTTATGGTGGGGACGGTGCGCGAACTTCTCGGTACGGGCAAGCTGCTCGGCGAGACCGTGTTGCTCACGACGACCGAGGGCGGCTGGTTCCAGCCCTTCACTTTGATGCTCCTGCCGCCTAGCGCCTTCTTCCTGATCGGGCTGCTGATCTGGGGGATCCGCACGTGGAAGACCGCGCAGGTGGAGCCGCGGGAGTACCTAGCGGCACAGCCGGAAGAGGTCCGATGACTGAAGCCGCCAACCTTTTTGTTCAGGCTGCCCTGGTCGAGAACCTGGCGCTCTCCTTCTTCCTCGGCTTATGCATGTTCTTCGCCACCTCCAGGCGCATGGAGACCGCGCTCGGCATGGGTGGAGCGGTGTTCCTCGTGCTGGCGGTGTCGGTGCCGCTCAACAACGTGATCTACACGCAGCTCCTTCGGCCGGGCGCCTTGGCCTGGCTCGGGCTCGACGCCGACCTTTCGTTTCTGCGCCTCATCAGCTTCATTGGCATCATTGCCGCCATGGTGCAGATGCTCGAGATGACGCTCGAGCGCCATCTGCCGGTTCTGCACAACGCGCTGGGCATCTACCTCCCCATGGTGACCGTGAATTGCGCCATCCTTGGCGGCTCGCTGTTCATGGTCGAGCGCAGCTACACCTTCGGCGAGAGCGTGGTCTATGGTTTCGGCAGCGGCTTCGGCTGGGCGCTGGCGATCGTCGCGCTGGCCGGGATCCAGGATAGATTGAAATACAGCGATGCGCCTGAGGGGCTTCGCGGAATGGGCCTGGCCTTCATGGTGGCGGGTCTCATGTCGCTCGCCTTCTTGAGCTTCTCTGGCCTTCGGATCGGCTGAGCGCGAGGAACCAGCCATGCTCGATGCCATCCTCGCAATCGCCCTGTTCACCGCCATCGTGATGCTGTCCGTGGCGGCAGTGCTTGCAGTGCGCGCAGTCATGGTGGCGAGCGGCACGGCCGCCGTTACGGTGAACGACGCCCGTACGGTCGTTGTCCCCACGGATGCCAAGCTGCTGTGGGGTTTGGCGGATGCGGGAATTCATCTTCCGGCCGCGTGCGGCGGGCGTGGCACCTGCGGGCAGTGCCGCGTGCTTGTGCACGAGGGCGCCGGAAAGGCGCTGGCGATCGAGGTGTCTCGCATAGCCAGGCGGGACATCGCGCGCGGCGTGCGGCTCGCCTGCCAGGTGGCGGTCCGGCAAGACCTCCGCATCGATGTGCCCGACGAAATCCTGTTTGCCCGCCGCATGGTCTGCATGGTGTCCTCGACCCGCAACGTCTCGACATTGATCCGGGAGATCACACTCGCTATCCCGGCGGGCGAGTCCTTCACCTTCCGCGCCGGCGGCTACATTCAGGTAGAGTGCCCGCCCTATAGCGCGCGGTTCCGCGATTTCGTCATCGAGCCCGAGTATCGCTCCGAATGGGACCGCCTCGACCTTTGGCGCTACGCCGCCGAGACGAGCCGCGGGACGACCCGGGCCTACTCGCTCGCCAACCATCCGGGCGAGCCGGGGATCATGCTGAATGTCCGCATTGCGCTCCCGCCGCCCAGGACGGCACCGTCGGTCGCACCAGGCATTGTATCGTCATACTTGTTCAAGCTGAAGCAAGGCGACCAGGTCACGATCTCCGGGCCGTTCGGCGCCATGCACGCCAGCGACAGCGACCGCGAGATGGTCTTCGTGGGCGGCGGCGCGGGCATGGCGCCGCTGCGCTCGCTCATCCTAGATCAGATCATCGGCATCGGCACGCGGCGCCCGATCAGCTTCTGGTACGGGGCGCGCAGTCGGCGCGAGCTGTTTTATGTCGACCAGTTCGAAGCGCTCGCCAAGGCACACCCCAACTTCCGCTGGAAGGTGGCGCTGTCGGAGCCGATGCCCGGCGATGAATGGTCTGGGCCGACGGGCTTCATCCACGAGGTGCTGCACGCGCACCTGCTCAAGGACCACCCGGAGCCTGAGGAGTGCGAATACTACCTTTGTGGGCCGCTATTGATGATCAAGGCGGTGACGCGAATGCTCGACGACCTGGGCGTTCCCCCGGAAAACATTCTGTTCGACGATTTCGGAGATTCGAAATGACACGGCAGTACTCTCGCCGGACGCTGTTGACCGCCGCTGCGGGTGCTGTCGGCGCAGCGGCGGTTGTATCCTTGATAGGCCGTGGCGGGGCTGCCCAGGAGACGACCGCCCTCAGAGGCACGATCATGGGGACGACTTACCGCGTGACCCTCCCGCGCCTGCCCGCCGGCGTCAGCGCGGACACGATCGGCCGCGAGTTGCGCGAGATCCTCGATCACGTCGAGGCCACCATGTCGACCTATCGGACGGACTCAGAGGTATCGCGCTTCAACTGCGCAGCGCCCGACGAATGGGTCCCGATCTCGGTCGGTACCTCGCGGGTCGCGGCGGCGGCAATGGAAATGGCGCGGCTTACCGAAGGCGCATTCGATCCCACGGTGGGCCCGCTCGTCGACCTCTGGGGCTTTGGCCCGGACGGGCCATCCGTGCGCATTCCTGATGCCGCCGCAGTCGTGGCGATGCGGAGGCAGATCGGCTATGCCGCCCTCGAAGGGCGGCAGGATCCTCCGGCGTTGCGCAAGCAACGCGAAGGCCTGCGCGTCGATTTCTCGGGGATCGCCGAAGGATTCGCCGTGGACCAGATGGCCGAGACCCTGGACCGCATCGGCGTCTCCGACTTTCTGGTCGAGCTTGGCGGCGAAGTCCGCTGCAGGGGAAGCAACGTGGCAGGACGGTCGTGGACGATCGCGATTGAGACACCCAAACTCACCGCGGCGCGGCCGCAAGGTCACGTTGAGCTGACCAATGCGGCAATCGCGACGTCGGGTGACTACCGGAAGTTCTTCATTGTCGACGGGCGGCGCTACAGCCACGTCATCGACCCGCGCACCGGCCGCCCCGTTGACCACGGCCTCGCCTCGGTCACGGTGATCGCCCGCTCTGCCATGCAATCCGACGCGCTCTCCACCGCCATTTTCGTGATGGGCCCCGAGGCCGGGTTCGCTTTCGCCGAACGCCACCAGATCACGGCGCTGCTCATCTCGCGCAGCGAGACCGGATTCAGCGAGCGAATGACCGCGTCCTTCGCCCGCTACCGCGGGGAGCGACCGGCATGATCGGGATCTTCGCCGTCGTGCTGCTGGCATTCGTCCTCGCCATGATAGGCATGGCCGTCGGGATTCTCACTGGGCGGCGAGGATTGGGCGCTGGCTGCGCAGCCTTCCGCACGGCAACCAATGATGCGCCGGCTTGCGAGGCTTGCGGCCAACCGGCTGGCAGGGGCGGCTGCACTGGCACAGCCCTGCCGAGCGAATCCGAGGTGACGGAAGCATGATTGCGTCGAAGACAGCACGGGACTTCATGGCGGATCGGCTGGTAAGCGTCGGCCCCGACGCGGACATTCACGAGGCGATCAAGCTGCTCATTAGGGAACAGATTTCCGGTGCGCCTGTCGTCGACAGGACGGGCGCCCTCGTCGGATTCCTGTCGGAGAAGGACTGCTTCAAGGTCAGCTTCTGCTGTTGCTACTACCAAGACCGCGGGGGCCGCGTATCGGACTATATGACGCGATCAGTCATCAGTGTGAACACCGATACCGACATCGTTACTGTGGCCGAGATGTTTCTGAAAGGGCCCTACCGCCGCTTTCCCGTCGTCTCGGGCGACCGGGTCGTGGGGGTCATCAGCCGGCGCGAAACCCTCAAGGCGCTCTTGGAACTCTGCTGATTGGGCTCTTGATGCCCACATGCTTTCGCCATCGACCGTGTCGTGGCTCGACCGGATTCACTGTGCAGCTTCCGCGACGCGCGCGCTCAACCTGAGGCGATTGCCGTTGCGCAAGAGTTCGAGCTCAATCGTCTTGCCAACTCGTACCAGACCAATACGAGCGCGTAGCTGGGCCGCGCTCACGACTGGCCGGCCATTGACTGTGACTATGAGGTCACCGCGCTGAAGCCCAGCCTTCGCCGCCGCCGAGCCTTGTACGACGCCTGCGATCATAGCTCCGAACGGCGAGCGCCTCGCCGACATGAAGGCTCTGGCGGTGTCAGACCGGTCCTGCCCGGCGGCGCGAATGGTCTTTTTGAAGCTGATGCCGCAGCGTTTGAGGAAACGCCAGCGCGTGTCCAAACTCACAACCGTTTCACGTTCGCGCAGTTCATCCAACAGCGCCTGCAAGGTCAGGTCAGGCTTTTCAGCCATCCGCGACAGCAGAAAGTCTCGGTGGGTTTCAAGGAGATAGGGTCTTCTGCCACCCATCCGTCTGGCCGCAGCACTGCCTGTTCCATGTTCTATCTGCCGCCACTTCACCACACTCGAAACGCTGACATCAAACAGGGCCGCCGCTGCACGGCAGGATTTTCCACCAGCGACAGATCTCACAACGCGTCCACGCAAATCCAAAGAATAAGATCGAGCCACGCATACTGACCTCTGTTCAGCACACATGTTGAATCAAAATCAGACTGATTTGGGAAGGCCCGGTGATTCAGTCAAAGTCAGAAAGACTCTAAACATCGCCGCGATGACAGTTTCGAAACCTTCGCCAATGGGCAGAAGAAAGCGATCATTCACTTCTTTGCAGCAGGCCCGTGGGCATTCAAAAGGGCGGCATTGAGAAAAGCACCTCCCGCATTGGTATTGATCTCGATGAGTTTTGGCCCCTCAGGTGTTAGGTGAAAGTCATACCCCATGAAGACGCCATGCGGGCCGAAGTCATGGCGTGCTATCTCCGGCGCGAAAGATAGAACCTGTTCGCGGTAAGCCTCAAGACGGCTGATCCGTTCAACTGCTTGAACGTGGCCAACATGCCCAGGAAGTTTCGCTCAGAAACGAAGGTGGGTGTGCTGGCAAACAAATGCGGATGTGTAAGCTGGAGTTCGCCCCGCATATTTTCATGACTGGTGTTGATCTTCAGATGCTGCAGAGGAATATTTTGATCAAGCGTCGTGCAAAAACATTTTTGCGTTGAGCTTATCACTTAAGCCGACTGGTAAAACGGTTCTTGCGACAGTTTGATCCATTACAACACTCATGCCTTACGCCTGATGCGATCTACGAGCTTGGTCGCCTCCGCAAGCGCGGCTGGAATGGTACTGTACAGGCGATGGCTTGGCCACTTTGTTTCAAGAACAGGATTCCGGGCCCTTGTCCGATTGAGCCAACCATCCTCCGGTGAAGCCTGCTTGCCGCAGCCCCTGTTGGATATGGGAACAGCCGCGCATCAGGCGCCATAATAGCCCGCTGCGGTAGTTTTCGATCATTAACACGATCGGGCCCTCGTTGAGCCCGAAGTGCCACGGCGAAACCCACCAGCCAAGAGGATTGCCGGGTTCGCCCGGATGTGTCGGATTGAACGCGGCCTTGAAGCCATAGGCGTTGGATTCTTTGAGCTTGGCCTGGTGAACGCAGTAATTGATCGCTGGCAGAACGATGTCAGGCGCGAATGGCAAGGAGGCGACCGCGGCCCAGGGCGCCAGCGTGCCATCGTCGGGCCCATAGGGAACGCCGCGCCCGACGTAATCGAAAAAGCTGCGTTCGATGCCGTGCAGCTTGATCGTTTCAGGCCCGGGACCCTCACTGGCCGTGATCCCCCAGCAATGCTCGCCATAGCCCGCGAACTTGAGCGGGTTTTCGATGGCGTAGCGCTGCTGTACGTAGGTGGCACGTCTGCTGTTCTCAAAGTAGTCGATGCCCTTGTCGCGCATGAACGCATCCTGGATGCCGCGAAAATCGATCCAGACGTGGGAGAGCTGGTGAATGAACAGCGGCCCTCCATAAAGGTAGTCATAGCCGTAGCATTGTTCCCATCGATAGGTGGATAGCCACGCGTCATAGCTCTCTTGCGGAAGAGGATGAGTGGGGGAGGCGAGGCCAAGAACATAGAGCAAGAGGGCTTCGTCATAGCCTTGCCACCGAAAGTCAATGAACCCGCTTTCGGGCCGCCAGCCATGCGTCACCGTGGCTTCGCCGTTTTGTGCCCAGGCCCAGTCGGCCCGACGATAGAGCGCATCGGCGAGACCGCGAATTTCTCGTTCATCGGCGGTCTCTGCGTCAAAATTGGCGCCAGCCGCCAGGGCTCCGGCCAGCAGGAAGGCACTATCGATGGTCGACAATTCGCAATCCCAGGCGCGACGGCCGGTCTGCATGTCGAGGAAGTGATAGTAGAACCCTTTATGGCCGGTGGCGTCCGGCTCTGGTCCCTGCGGGCTGTTCCAGAAGAAGCGCAGGGTGGTCAGAGTGCGCTCTACAGCGACGTTCCGTGCCCAGAATCCGCGCTCAACGCCAACCGGATAGGCGGCGAGCGCCAGCCCGGTGGCGGCGATACTGGCGGGCCAGTTCGCCGCGGTCTTGTCGATGATCAACCCATTGGCGGGGTTTGCCTCGTGTATGAAATAGTCGAAAGTCTCGCGCTGCAAGGTCTCCAGTTCAGCTTCATTAATCAATCGTCCGGTACTCATGAATTCAACCATGGATTTAGGTACTTGGATTTCATTCAATGATCTTGCCACTTCAATACGACGGCCTCGAATACTAAATAAGTTAAAGTCGAAACTTATGCGTGCAGGAATGCGGCCACCAATATTTCAGAAATTGAAATTGGAAGAGTGGACTTCTGCGGGTTACACAATGATGGGCCATTATGATCCTCTTGTTGTTTGATTTAGGCATGTTTTGGGTAGGTGCAGGATTATATGACATTCAAGCCGCTTCTTGCTCGCTTGAAATGTGCGAAGATCGGGAGATGGCAACCAGTGTTCGCAACAAGGATGCTTCAGTGCAGTTGAAAATCGGCATCTGAGGTGATGATTTAAGTGTCAGGTCAGGCTAAGGAGCTACTATAGCTAGCAACTATAAGCGCAATCTGCATTGACTTAACTTGATGCAGATCAATGCGGTCGGAGCCTGGCGAGGGCAGATTGCCGAGATGGATGGTTTCAGCCGGATATTCTCTGCCTTTCGGACGCTTTATCAGGCGTTGCCGATTGTGCTTGGCATCGCCATAATTCTTAC
Source organism: Aestuariivirga sp. (assembly GCA_030680855.1). Classification (GTDB taxonomy): domain Bacteria; phylum Pseudomonadota; class Alphaproteobacteria; order Rhizobiales; family Aestuariivirgaceae; genus Aestuariivirga. The sequence goes on along the minus strand of JAUXUN010000080.1, from coordinate 65,938 downwards.
GAGTGTCGTTCCGGCATCGTCCATGGATCTGGAACATTGTGCAAATAACGACGCGCAAGTGGTTGCCATGAGCGGCCATGCCGTTCCGGCAGATAATAAAGACAAGGAACAAAAGGTTAACGCCACTTGTCATCCTGGTGCGGGTTGTTTTGCCTTCACCGTTCCCGCGGAAGAAGTTTCCGCGCACATTCCGTTGGCGGCAACCATTGAGATTGCCTACGTTACGCAACTTGTAACACGAATCGTCGCGCCTCCTCTGCCTCCACCCAAGATCATCATTCTCGTTTGAATCAAACCGGCTTCCGAGCCGGCATGATGGCGGCATTCGTGCCGTTCTATCCCGATGATGATGACAGGAGAGCAGTAGTATGGGCGAAACTTCAAACAATCGCGCGCAAATCCGGCCAGAACCCGGAAGCCTCACCACGCGTCGCAGTTTTATCGCGGCGGCGAGTCTGGGCGCGGTCAGTCTTTACGGCCTCTGGGCGGGCATTGGAGCCGCACCTCTGAGGTTCTGGGAGCAGGGCGAGCCAGTTGGCGATGCAATGGATATGTCGGCCGCTGGGGCCGGCCATGAAGAGCACGGCTCGGCACAAGGTCCGACGCCCGACGAGTTCCGGACGATGACGGATGAATTTCTTAAACGTTACCAGCAATCGGACGGCAGCATTCTCGTCGAACCGGGCCCCGCCGCGCACTCCATGGCCGGTATGACGATGGCCCTGGACGCAAAAGTTGCTGCTCACGACATGCCGGGCATGACTGAGCAAACGTCGGCGCATGACGAAGCGGTGTCACCGGTCGATGTCTTCATGGTCGCGCAACAATGGTCGTTCGACCCGTCGGAGCTACGTCTGCGAACCAGCACTCCATATCGTTTCAGGATGATGGCGGTCGATGCGGCCCACGGTGCCTCGCTCCAGCTTGGCCGCGGCAGTCACATCATCCGCCTGCCGAAGGGCGTTCTCGTCGAGCGCCAACTGGTCTTCACCGAACCCGGTGAATACCTACTTTACTGCACCGTTTATTGCGGGGAGGGCCACCAATTCATGAATGGAAAGATTCATGTCGCGTGATGCCATGATGAGAAGCAACTCAATTTCGCAAAGCCTGCGCGAGCTATCCGCAGGCGACCGGGTACTGCTCAAAACGCTTGTGTCCTGTGCACTCACGACGCTCGTATTTGGGGTCGTCCTCGGCCTGATCACGGCACTCATCCGCACCGGTTATGCCGGCGCAGAACCGCAAAGTGGCTACCGAATGATGACCGGTCACGGGGTCACGGTTTTCTTCTACTGGCTCTACTTCGCCCAGATGGCACTGCTCATGGCGCTCTCCGCTGCTCAGTCTAGTGACGAGGCTCGTATTGCGTTTGCGCCGGTGGCTTGGGGAGGGGTACTGCTCATGGTACTGGGATTTGCCGCTAGCCAGATTGGCACATGGACAGGTTCGCCTCTGCTCTATGACGGATCACCCGACCTTGTTGGTGAAAACAAATGGCAGGCCGGCTCCTTCTACACTGGATACGTTCTTCTCGCCTTGGGCCTTTTCCTTTTGGCCGTCAGTGCCATCGCTACGGCCATCGCTTCCAAAGTCCGCTCTGGCCAGCGGGTCTGGTCCACCATCGGATTTGCCGTAGTCGCCTGGGCGGGACTCGTGATGGTCAGCAGTCTTGCCACGCTCAACACCTTTCTTCCCGCCGCGGCCTGGGCCTTCGGCTGGGGCCAGGAACCCGCCAACCATTCGACCGGCTGGCACCTCCTGTTTCACAATCTGCATTACCTGCCACTCATGGGAACGGTCATCATCTGGTACGCGCTGGTCCAGGACTTGACCGGCGTCGGTTCAATCTTCGGTCAGCGGTTCTCAAAGGGAATCTTCGCACTCTATCTCATTTTTGTTCCCCCAACTTCGCTCTACCACATGTTTCTTGAGCCTGGCCTTTCGCCCGTCCTGCGCGGGCTGGGGTCGCTGCTGTCACTGTTTATCAGCGTGCCGACCATCGCAGTGTTCCTGGTAATTGTTTCGTCACTTGAAGCCCATGCACGGGCGCGCGGTGCACGTGGGCTCTTTGGATGGCTCCGAATGTTGCCCTGGAGAGAGCCAGCCATGGCAGCTATCGGAATGGCTGTGGCCAATCTCGCGCTCGGCGGCATCTTCGCCTTCGTGCTCATCCAGGAACGGCTGGCTCCGCTGCTAAGCGACACGTTTTTCGTACCGGCCTATTTCCACTTCTTGACCATCGGGACGGTGACGCTCACCCTCTTGGCGGCGTTCACCTGGTCCATGCCGGCGCTGTTCCACCGGCCGCTGTGGGCGCCACGCCTTCTGAGGGTGCTACCTTACACCCTGACAGCAGGTCTCGCAATGTTTGGTGTTGCCGGGATGACCGCCGGTCTCAACGGCATGCCGCGGCGGGTACTTGATGTGGCCTATGACGGAACCGCGCCGCAGCTTTGGACCGCGATGTCGCCGATCATCGGCATAGGCGCAGTCATCATGGCGTTGTCGCTCTTGTTTTATGTTGCTTTGCTTGTGGGGACAGCACTTGGTGCTGGCAGGCAGCAGGTGCTCGCCGCGCCTAAGCCGTTCATCCTTGCAACGACGGAGAGTGCGGCCATCCGCCAGAAGGCGTGGACGGCGCCCTTGTGCGTTCTGGTGCTGGTCATCGGAATGTATGCCGCAACTATTCTGACTTTTGCCCTCTTGCGCGCATTGCCTCTGGCAAGCGCCGCAGGCGGTTCTCATTGAGGAGATGAAATCATGACGGAAGATAGTGTGTTCATCGGTCTGGTTAGCCTGATCTGGATAGCGCTGGCCGCGCTCTACGCCTTCGTGCCGATGTTTGCCATGCCGGGAAGCGCCGTGGTGTGGGGAAGTGGCGCGGCGGTCTTTCTCGTGCTTGCCGTGATTATTGCAATCGCGGAGCGGCGCATGCCGCAGACTCCGAAACGTGCTTGATAATCCAAAACCCAACCAAAGGAGAAGTACCATGTTAAAATCGAAATCGCTTATCACATTGACGCTTGCTGCGATGCTCGCGGCATCGAGCCAAGGCTTTGCCCAAACCCAACCTGAGCACCATCTCACGCCGGACACTCACTCTGCCGAGGCCGCACCCGGAAATCAGGATCAACAGGGCGTGTCGACGCCTATGATGATGGACATGATGGCCGGCATGATGAAAATGATGGGCGGTGGCGGCGCTCAGATGAGCATGGGTGGTATGGGCATGACCGATCACACCGCGGGCCGCATCGCATTCCTGCGCGCAGAACTTCAGATTACCGACGCGCAATCCAAGATCTGGGATGCCTTCGCCGATACCATGCAGAAAATTGGATCGCAGATGAAGGAGGCGGGTATGCCAATGATGGCCGAAGCGTTGGCACCGCAGTTACTCGCACGGCTGGACTCGCAAGAGCGGATGCTGACGGCGCGGCTTGAAGGCGTACGCGCGATGAAGGCGGCGTTTGGGCCACTCTACGATGCCCTCTCCGCCGAGCAGCGCAAGACAGCGGACGACCTGCTGGCAAACCATATGGGCCTGATGCCGCTAGGCATGATGCAAGGTGGCATGATGCAGGGCGGCATGATGCCTGCGCAATAGAACATCCAAAGACGGACCCCGCCGTGAACAGGAAGCGATGCTGAAAGACATGAACGGTTAAGAATACGGAGACGGCCAATGGAAGCTCTCATCTATTTCCTGCTCATTGCGGCCCTGTTCGCGGTCATGATGAGATTTGGCTGCGGCGCCCATGTGCTCGGTCACCGCGGCAAAGCGGGGTCTGGCGATCAAACGCGCCTGATCCCGCCCACGAAGGACAAGGATCCGGTCTGCGGCATGATCGTTGAAACCGCCACGGCGAAGACGAGCATGTATGCGGGCCGTCTTCACTATTTCTGTTCGACGAGTTGCCGCGACAAGTTTGAGGCTTCGACAGCCAGCTACATCAACCCTGAAAGCACCGGAACGTCCGGCAAGGAGAAGTCCCATGGCACACAACATCACTAGCAAACCGGCGGCACAGTCCGGTGCGACGCGCACGTCTCTCATTCCAGTTGTTCCGCTTGGTATCAGTGTGAGTCTGTTCTTTGTCATCACCTATGTCGCCTGCATCCTGTTCTATCTCTTGTTTCCGGACTTGGTGCAGACTCACGCGCTGCTGGCTCAGTTTCTCCCCGGATTCCGGCTGCTGGACTGGCCAAGCTTTTTCATCGGCCTCGCCGAAAGCTTCGCCTATGGCTGGTATGTGGCGCTCATATTCGGTCCGCTCTTCAATTATTTCGCGGGACGCGGCGTCGAAGAATGATGATTAGTGCAGGTGCCAATCAGGGCGGGAGGCCGGGGCGTACCGATGCACCAATACCTCCGCCCTTAAACCGGAAAGCAAGGCGATGAACAAGCAGGACAAACCAACGACGAAGCGGGTTTTCGGTTATGACATCTTGTATTTTCTCGCGGCGATGTTTGCTGTTCTTCTGATCCGCGACTTTCTCGTTGCATCCAATCATGTTCGCGAGATTCCCTACAGCGAATTCAGGCAGTTGCTCGAAAAGGGCGAAGTGAAGGACCTAGTGGTCGGACCAAGCCGAATTACCGGTGCTTTACCCTCCGAAGCTGGGGCCAAGGAATCGCGGCACTTCACGACCGTCAGGGTTGACTCTCAAATTGCCGACGAGCTCAGTCGCCGCGGCATTGCCTTCTCCGGCCAGCCGGCCCCCGGCGTTTTCGAGAGTGTCATTTCGTGGCTCCTGCCGACAGCAGGCTTCGTGTTGCTGTGGATGTTTCTACTGCGTCCAATGGCGCAAGGCCACGGTGGCCTCATGGGCATAGGCAAGAGCCGCGCTAAGGTCTATGCGGAAACAGGCGTCAAAGTGTCCTTTGCGGATGTGGCTGGCGTCGATGAGGCCAAGCAGGAACTGGCCGAAATTGTCGGGTTTCTCAGGGATCCGAAAACATATGGCCAACTCGGCGCGCGAATTCCCAAGGGCGTACTGCTGATCGGGCCACCCGGAACTGGCAAGACGTTGCTGGCGCGCGCCGTTGCGGGAGAAGCGGGTGTTCCCTTCTTTTCCATTACGGGTTCCGAGTTTGTCGAGATGTTCGTCGGCGTCGGCGTCGGCGTCGGCGCCGCACGCGTGCGCGACCTCTTCGAACAGGCACGGGCCCAAGCGCCGGCTGTTGTATTCATCGATGAATTGGATGCGTTAGGCCGGGCGCGGGGCGTCGGCATTCCCGGCGGCGGACATGACGAGAAGGAACAAACCCTCAATCAATTGCTCGCGGAAATGGATGGCTTCGATTCACGCGAGGGGATTGTTGTGCTCTCGGCCACGAACCGGCCCGAGATTCTTGACCCAGCTCTTAACGCATACGATGATATTCAGCTGGCTGCCTTCGTGACGTCCTGCGCCAGCGACAGGCTGGACATGCGCGAGACTATCGATCTGACTTGGGCCGTGGTGGCGGTCGGCGAGAAACTCACCTGGGGTGCAGGTCGGATTGCCGACAAACACTGCGTCGGTGGCCTGCCGGGGAACCGCACCAGCATGATCGAACAGATTAACGAACTATTCCCCGCCAACGTCCCGCGCGTGATCGTGAGCCACACCAGACCGGAGCCGATGATCTGCGTGCTGCGCCGCTTGGGCAACGGACCTCCAAGAACCCGCTATCTCGGCTATCGCAATCGTGGCGGAACGTTTGACGCGGCGGGATTGCTGTTTGCTCACAGCGCGACCTGGGCCCACGTCATCGTTGAAGCTTGCAGATCAATGAGCTCGGACCGTGCTGGTTTTCTGTCGAAGGAAGAGTTGTTGCCGCTGTCAGGGCGGGGAGACCCAGGAATCGTGATGCGATGATTTGGACTTGCCTCGATCTAATTGGGTTCACCGTCGGTGGGACCTCACGGGGGTCTTGCGTCGTTGTTTGTGGAACAGGAATCTTTGGAATGGATTACTTGCGCAAGCGAGGAACACGATGAAACAGCCTGTATTCAGCGCTCAAAACCTGACAAAAACCTACACCTCCGGCGAAGTGGAAGTACGCGCATTGCGCGGCGTCGATCTCGAAATCCAGGCCGGAGAGGTGGTCGTGTTGCTCGGTCCGTCCGGCAGCGGCAAGTCGACGCTTCTCAATATCATGGGCGGCATAGATCATGCTACAAGCGGCCGCCTGCTTTTTGGTACCCAAGAACTGACCGCGCTCGGTGATCGGGGTCTAACAGCCTATCGGCGCCGGCATGTTGGATTCGTATTTCAATTCTACAATCTCGTTCCGAGTTTGACGGCCTACGAAAATGTTGCTCTCGTTACCGAGATAGCCGATCGCCCCATGCGTCCGGAAGAAGCCTTGGCGCTCGTTGGCCTTGAAGCGCGGATGGCTCATTTTCCGGCCCAGCTTTCGGGCGGCGAACAGCAACGTGTTGCTATCGCGCGCGCCATAGCAAAGCGTCCTGAAGTACTGCTTTGCGATGAGCCCACCGGAGCCCTCGATTCAAAGACGGGGATCCTGGTCATTGATGCGCTACTGAGTGCCAACGTCGAGCTCGGGGCCACGACGCTTATCATTACCCATAATGCCAGTATTCAGGATGTGGCGGACCGGGTGCTTTTCTTCGCAGATGGCAAAATCGCAAGAATTCAGAAGAACAAGGCGCGCCGAAAAGCGGCCGGGCTCAGTTGGTAAATTGATGCGGGTACTCGACATCAAATTGTTCCGTGACCTGAGGCGGCTCTGGCCTCTGGTTCTTGCTGTGGCGCTTGTAATTGCTGGCGGCGCGTCGACGCTTCTGATGTCGGTAGGTTCTTATCGCTCTCTGGACGAGACACGTGCAGCGTATTACGAGCGCTACCGGTTTGCAGACGTTTTTGCGTCCGTAAGCCGCGCGCCAAAGACGCTGGTCCGCCAAATTTCAGAAATTCCCGGGGTGGCCGCCGTCGATGTGCGAATTGCGACACTCGCTCTGCTTGATATTCCGAATTTTCCCGAGCCTGCGACAGGGCAATTCATTTCAGTGCCTGATGGAGGCGGGCAGTTACTCAATCAGCTTCATATCCGGGCTGGGCGGATGCCTGAGCCGGCGAGAGCCGAAGAAGTTGTTATCAATGAGAGCTTCGCCACCGCTCACGCATTCACTCCCGGCGCGCGTTTTTCGGCGATATTGAATGGCCGCAAGCGAGAGCTTGTTGTAGTCGGCTTAGCCCTCTCGCCCGAATTTGTCTACTCGATCGGACCGGGTGACATCATGCCGGATGACCGCCGCTTCGGCATTGTGTGGATGTCTGAGAAAGCGCTTGCCAGCGCCTACGATCTCGAAGGGGCATTTTCGTCTGTCAATCTCAAGCTGCTGCGGGGCGCCTCCGAACGCGAGGTGATCAAGCGGCTTGACGCGCTCCTTGACCGTTATGGCGGTAGGGCTGCTTACGGGCGCAAGGATCAGACCTCGCATGCATGGCTCAATCACGAATTCGATATGCTCAGAAACATGAGCCGGACCCTGCCACCAATTTTCCTGCTGGTCGGGGCATTCCTTGTCAATCTCACACTCAGTCGCATCATCACGCTCGAACGAGAGCAAATCGGCCTTTTGAAAGCGATGGGATATGGCAACTTCGCCGTAGCTGCTCACTACATCAAATTTATTACTGCGATCGTTGTCATAGGAATCGCTATCGGCAGCTCAGCCGGGACATGGCTCGGCATTTACATTACAGGGCTGTTCGGCGAGTTCTTCCGCTTCCCCTTTCTTGTTTACTCTTATAGCCCCGATGTCTACCTGATGGCGACCTCGCTGAGTGTGGCGGCTGCAATTGCAGGTGGCGTGGGTGCGCTGCGAGAGGTCATTAAACTGGCTCCAGCAGTTGCGATGCAGCCGCCCGCTCCCGCTCGATTTCGCCACTTCCTGCCGCCGAAGTTCGCAATCAACCGAATACTGTCTCAACCAACCATGATGATGCTGCGCAATATTGCAAGTCATCCCTTCCGCTCGGCTTTCACCATGTTGGGAATGGCACTTGCCACGGCGATACTCATCGTCTCTCTTTTCACAAGAGACACAATGGAACAACTCGTTGACGTGACATATTTCATGGCGGACCGCCAGGACGCCACTATAAGCTTCAGGGACAAACGCCCCAGGGATCGGGTGATTGATGAAGTGCGACATTTGCCTGGGGTTCTTGCTGCCGAACCATATCGTGCGGTTCCTGCACTAATCCGGAATGGAAATATGGAGCGCCGATTGGCGATCAGCGGCCGACCACGCGACGCAGATCTGAGTCGCATCATCGATACCGATCTGCGCATTGTGACTCTCCCGGAAAGCGGCCTGGCAATTTCGAGCATGCTTGGCCAAATCCTGCAAGTGCAAGTGGGCGATTTTGTCGAAGTCGACCTGCTTGAAGGACAACGCCGGAGTGTAAGTCTGCCGGTCACCGCCCTCGTGGAAGACTATTTCGGACTTCGGGGCATGATGGATGCCCAAGCCTTGGCCCGGTTGATGCGCGAGGCCCCAGCCGTGAACAGCGTTCATTTCAGTCTTGACGCGCACAAACTTGATGTTCTTTACGATGCTATCAAGCGGCTGCCTGCTGTCAGTGGCATGGCGCTGCAGCGGGATTCGCTCGCAAATTTTCGTGAATCGGTGGCCCTGCTCATTACGACGATGGCAAGCATTTACACCCTGCTTGCCGCTATTATTGCATTCGGCGTTGTCTATAGCAGTGCGAGAATTTCACTCTCGGAACGTTCAAGGGAATTGGCCAGCCTTCGCGTCCTTGGCTTTACCCGTGGCGAAGTGTTCCGCATTCTTCTCCTCGAGCTCGGATTTCTCGTGATTGTTGCCCAGCCATTGGGTTGGGTTTTTGGCTATGACCTTGCATGGCTCATGCAAACGAGGCTGGCTGGCGAATTGATGCGCGTCCGGCTGGTCGTTATGGATTCCACCTATGTTCTTGCCAGCGTGATCGTGCTGGTCTCGGCATTTCTGTCAGCCCTGATTGTGCGTGAGCGTGTGAACCGACTCGATTTGGTAGCTGTCCTCAAAACCAGGGATTGAATTATGCGCATGAAATGGATGAAGAGAATACTGGGAGCCATTGTCCTCGGATTGGTCATAGCAGGCCTCGTTTGGTTTGCATGGCCGCGGCCGATACCCGTTGATTTGGCGACCGTGTCGAAGGGCCCCATGGAGGTTACGGTCGATGACGAGGGGAAAACGCGTGTACGGGAAATATACACGGTATCGGCGCCATTGGCAGGCATGGTCCTGAGAGTGCCGGGGCGGGTTGGGGACCAGGTGGTAACAAATGACACGGTGGTTGCAGTCATGCAGCCTATGGCCCCCAGTTTTCATGACATACGTTCACATGAGGAATTGCAGGCGGCGCTGGCTGCCGCAGACGCTGCTGTCACATTGGCGGAACACGAAGTGCACAGAATTGAGAAAGTCGTCGAGTTCTCTCGCAGTGACCTGCAAAGGGCAGAGGCGCTCGCCCGCACAAATACGATAGCGATGAAGACCTTGGAGAAGGCAAAAATAGATGTTGAAACCAATGAAGCTGCGCTGGCGAGCGCAAGGGCGCAACTGGAGGTGCGTCGCAGCGAACGAGCCAGTGCCGCAGTCCGGCTCACCGAACCGCTTACCAGCAGTGCCGGTCCAACTGATTCCGCATGCTGCGTGCAGATTCGTGCTCCTGTCACTGGCCGCATCCTTAGGATCATCCAGGAGAGCGAGGGCGTTGTACAGGCAGGCACGCCGCTGATCGACATCGGAAACCCATCTGATCTTGAAGTCGTTGCTGATCTTCTATCGACCGACGCGGTCTCGGTCGCGCCTGGTGCGCCCGTGCGGATCGATGGCTGGGGCGGATCACAATTACAAGGGCGTGTTGCCCGCGTGGATCCTGTGGGTTCCGTCAAGATTTCCGCGCTCGGCTTCGAAGAGCAGCGTGTGCGGACGACGATCGATTTCGTCGACCCGCCAGAAGCCTGGTCGCGGCTGGGGCACGATTACCGTGTTATCGTTCACATCCCCGTTTGGAATGCAAGCGAGGCCATCACCGTGCCGGTCGCTGCCCTCTTCCGCAAGGATGACAATTGGGCGGTTTTCGCTGTCACCAATGGGCGAACCCATCTCACGCCCGTTCAAATTGGACAGCGCAACAACCGGGTCGCGGAAATTATTTCCGGTCTTTCAGTTGGTGATCGGGTTGTTCTTCACCCCAGTGATCGGATTCAAGACGGGGTGTCGGTCTCCGAGCGGGATATCCCCTGACGGCTCAGAAAAGCCCAATGCTGCCTTCGATGAAATCTTCGATGATACTGTCAACATCCTGCAGCTGATCGACGGCGATATCTTCGATCGTGCGTTTTAGTTGGTCAGCGAGAAAGCCGTCATGGGTTGCGATCTTGAATTCCAATGCGGCAGGGTCAGTTATGGGTTCTCCAATCCGGCTGACGAGGAGACATTGGGCAGTGGCAATTTCCGGAATTTTCTCAACCAGTTTGGTACAAATCCTTTGGGCAAGGACGTTGTAGAGTTTTCCGACATGTGTAACAGGATTCTTGCCAGCGGCGGCTTCAAGACTCATTGGCCGACTGGGAGTGATAAGGCCGTTGACCCTGTTACCCCGGCCCACTTGTCCGTCGTCACCACCTTCCGCTGATGTTCCGGTGACGGTCAGGTATATCGTGCCTTCGTCGAGGTTATCCGCCGCATTGATGTGGATTTCACAATCCGGGAATCCATGCCGAGCCGCAAGGTCCAGCACCAGCCGCTCAACTGCCCCGACTTGCGCGAAGTAGTCATCCATGTGAACGAGATATTTGCCAATCATGGCACAGGCCACGGTGAGCTCAACTCTGTCTCCGTACCGGATGCCCATGACTTTGACGTCTTCACCCCATGCGAGATGTGTGGCCTTCTGCTCCTTTTGGTTGATCAGCCGTTCGGTCTCAAGCACCAGCAGCTCCAAGCGACTCAGCGGTGCATAGCCAACCCCGATCGATGTATCATTCGCAACACTACCGCGGTCGCGGTGAGCAAAGAGAGACTGGAGATCGCGAGAACCGGATCGTGCCACGGCTTGAAACTTTATATGCCGCTCCGAATCGACTGCGTGAAGATTTTCGCGTACCCACGCTCGCGATCCTTCAATCGCAATCGCATTGATATCCAGACGGTCATTGCCGACTTCTGTTGTTGCTCGACCCGCGAGATAGACAACAACGGGTGCCAGGATTGTTCCGCCACCGAGTGCGGGTGCGGCACTGCCGCCGCATAGAAGTGCCTTGTCGACATTGTGATGAAGCACCTCGCCGAAGCGTCGCCGATACTCGCGACACAGATTTCGCGAAAATGCCTCCGCCAGCGCGTCACAAATCGTGTCCGGATGGCCAAGTCCCTTGCGTTCGACCACTTCGACGAAATCATCTCTGTGTTGGTGAATTGTTAAAATCGGAGCAATCAAAGGAATAGTCCCGCAGGGCCAGTGCTTCAGAAGTTGGGACGCTGCAAATGGTGGTGCAATCTCAATATTAGCCGACCAAATGAGTGTTGTCGACGGCGCCCAGGATGAACATCAAGACCGCCCCTACCCGCCGCCTCTGTGGCGGGCTTTCGACTCTATGCCCCCTAAGTTGGGGACAAAGCCCGGAACGTCTTTCATGTAATTCCTATACGCATCTCCAAACTCCGCCAAGGCTTCGCGTTCTTCCGATTTTGCCAACCTCACATACATCACCACGAGGATAGGAAACATTACAAGCGTCAGGATCGTTGGCCACTGCACGAGGAAGCCCAGCATGATCAGAATAAAGCCCACATATTGCGGATGACGCATTCTGGCGTAAACGCCACCGGTTGCCAGTTCGTGCCGTTTTTGGGCTTCATACAATCGTTGCCAGCCTGCGGAAATGAGCCAGAAGCCACCGCCAATCAGCGCGAAGCTCAGAACATGAAATGGCCCGAAATGCGGATTCAACTTCCAGCCGAACGTCATTTCCAGAAGGTGTCCCGCATCATGGCTCAGCCAGTTGATATCAGGCCAGCGGGTCTGCAGCCATCCCGAGAGCATATAGATTGTCAGTGGGAAGCCATACATTTCGGCGAACAGGGCCACGAGGAAGGCGCTGAAAGCGCCGAATGACCGCCAGTCCCGACCGGTCTGCGGCTTAAAGAAGCTGAAGGCAAATATAATGAATATGGCGGAGTTCAGGACGACGAGCATCCATAACCCATAGGCCGGTGCATCTTCTTGCATGATGTTTCTCCAAATATCCAGGGTTCAGTGTTGATGTCCGCCACCGGCAGGCGGTGGTGGTAGATTTCCATCTCTCTTGTCAGTAGGTCGCGTGGTCCCGGAGTTGCCATGCCCGCCATGCCCACCATGCATGAACATGTGAAGCAGCGGGCAGGCGAGCAGGAGCAGGAACGGCAATATGCCGAAAAAATGTGCCCGATGTTCTGCGATGAGGTAGAATCCGGCAATCGCAAGAAATGCGATCAGCACGATGCTGCCGCGTGACCAGGCGTTGCGCGGTGCCGAATCGTGATTATTTTGATGTCCTGTATGTTGCATGATTTCCTATCCTCTTTGCTGCTAATTTGACTTGTTAAAGTGCAGGCACTTTTCCTTTTTTCATCTTACGTGTTTACTCAGCGGCTTCCATCCATCCGAGGGAGCGGGGTTGTGACGCGAGGCTGCGCTCGCCATCGACCATATAGTCGCGGATGATTGGTACCGCCATCCGGTCCGGCGAAAGTTGCAGCTGAAAGACCATCAGATCTCCATTGCGGAACGCCATCTCGCAGCTCGCCAGATAAAACTCCCACATGCGGCAAAATCGTTCGTCATAAAGGACGGCAGCGGCGCGCCGGTTTGCCTGGAAACGATCAAACCAGTGCTTGAGTGTTTCTGCATAGTGCAGCCTGAGTATTTCGACGTCGGTCACCCAGAGTCCCTCGTGCTCGACTGCGCTCAGGACTTCCGAGAGCGCTGGAATATAGCCGCCCGGAAAGATGTGTTTTTCGATCCAGGAATCGCAGCAGCCTGGCGGCCCCTTGCGCCCGATTGCATGGATCAAGGCGATGCCGTCGCTGCGCAGAAGTTTCTTGATTTGACGGAAAAAGTCGCGGTAGTTCGGCACGCCGACGTGCTCGAACATGCCGACCGAAACGACGCGGTCAAACGGGCCGCTCAATTGGCGGTAGTCAGCGAGATCGAATTTGACGCGGGCCGCAAGGCCAAGTTTGTGGACACGCTCGCTGGCGGCCCTAAGTTGTTCCCGTGACAGCGTTACGCCGGTGACATCTGCGCCGGCGAGACATGCAAGCTCAATGGCCAATCCGCCCCAGCCCGATCCGATGTCGAGGACCGACTGCCCGGGTTCAAGCAGCAGCTTTGAGGCGATATGCCATTTCTTCCGCCGTTGCGCCGTTTCGAGATCGTCGTGCGGGGAAGCAAAGTAGGCGCATGAATATTGCATGTCCTCGTCGAGGAACAGGCGGTAAAGACTTTCGCTCAAGTCATAATGATGGGCCACATTGCGTTGCGCACGCCGTGGCGTATTGAACTGGCGAAGACTCCGTCTGCGGCGGCCGATGAAATTGCGCAGCCTGAAAAGTGGAGTTGCCTCGAGCGCCTCCATGTTCGACGTCAAAATGTCGATCACGTCCCGGATTGACCCTTCGCAAACCTCGATGCGGCCTTCCATGTAACCTTCGCCAAAGCCCACCGACGGGCAAGCAACAATTCTCATCATGGTTGCCGTGTCGGAGATCCTGATTGCAGCCTCCACGCCGCCTTCCAAGCCGAAGCTTTCTCTTCGGCCGCCGGGGAATATGACATGGAGGCGTCCTCTGGAGATGGTCTTTCTGATCAGCTTGCTCAACATTTCAATTGCTCCTCTTCAAGTCACTCGGCGACGTGTCTGCTTTTGGGTGGACTTTCGTCAAAGGGAAACAGAATTCTTTCATCCGGTGGCGGTCGGCGCTTGCTGCCCGCGTCAGGCGACAGGCGGCGAACAATATCCTGCATGATTGCAAGCCGGGCGGCAGCCTTGTCGTCAGCTTTGACAATCGTGCAGGGGGCAAAGGCCATGCTGGTGCGTTTCAGCATTGCGTCCCGAGCCACGCCGTATTCTCTCCATAGATGAATGGCTTCGGCTTCCACCGGACTGCATTTCCATTGCTTGAGCGGGTTTTCTTCGCGTTCGCGGAGCCTTTTCCTTTGCTCGTCCTTGCAAATGTCGAGATAGTATTTGACGATCGTAAAGCCGCAATGCGCAAGCAGTTGCTCGTACATAGGAACCGTGATCAGGAATTCCTCATATTCGGCGGGTGCGCAGAAATTCATCACCAGCTCGACACCGGCACGGTTGTACCAGCTGGGATTGAATAGGGCGATTTCTCCCGCCACGCGCAAATGCGCCACGTATCGCTCGAAGTACCAGGCTCTAGATTCCCGGTCGACCGGCTTGCCCAAGGCAACGATGCGCGTATCCCTCGGGCTCATGTTTTTCGTGACGCACTTGATTGCGCCATCCTTTCCCGCCGCGTCGCGCCCCTCAAAAATCACAAAGACCTTTGCCTTGCTCTCGATGACCTCGCGCTGCACTTTTACCAATTCGATGGCTGTGGTCCTGAGTGAGTCCTTCATGGGCTTGTCCTTTGAAATGTTACCCACCTTTTGGTTCGGGCCAATAAAACGCCGGTGGCGGCAGCGGCGATGGCGGCCGAGAAAAACACCCACCTTGGATCCGATACGGTGGCAATCGAACCAGCCAGTATTGCGCCAGCGGTTTGACCTGCTTGGCTAGCTGCCAACTGAAATCCGCTTGCTGAACCCGACGCTCCCCCATCAATGGCCGCTATTTGCTTCGCGAGAATAGGAGGCAATAGCCCGCCGCCAATTGCCACAAGACCCGTCGCAATGGCGTGCCCAACGATGCCATTGACGAAGACCGTCCCCATCAATCCTACCGCAAGGACTGCAAGTGCAGGAATGACCACTGGCTTCATTGACCTATCGCGAAAACGCGGCAGGATGAGTATCGCCTGCGCGGCAAACATGAACAGTGTGCATTGGGCAAACAACAAACCGATTTCGAATGGACCCATCCGCTGTCCCCGCGCCATGAACGAAAGGGCCACCTCAAAGGCGCCAATTGCTAGGGCCGTAGTGGCCAAAGGCACGAGCATGAACGATATCCGCCGCAGAAGGCCAAACACGACGACTTCCAATTGTGGCCGGGGCGGCGGATGCCGTACAGTTGCAGCGACAGCAACTGCTGCCGCGAACAGGAGAAATCCGACCGTCAGTAGCGGAAATTGCTGGTTTGGTTCAGATGACGCCTTTAGCCCGAACGTGATCGTTGCCGCAAGACCGCCAACGAAGGGCCCGATGAAAAGTCCGGCCGTGGATGCAAGACCGACCAGCACAACGCGCCTTGTTTTCCATGAAACGCCAGCAGCATCCCAGCGGCCGAGCCAAGCCTGCGTTGCGGGCCCAATGGCCCCGGCGCCGACTCCTGCAACGAATCTCCAGAAGTAAAGCGCTGGAAGGCTGGCTGCGAAAGCTCCGGCAATTGTCGCGATGCCTGTCAGCAGAAGCGCAAGCACGATCATGTTGGAATTGGAAAGATCGTCTGACAGGCGTCCCCATATCGGTGCAACGATCAATGCGGATCCGGCATAGGCTGCCGTTATAAAGCCAGTATGCCAGATGGTATCGCTCTGAGAAGCGCTTGTGTTCAGCTGCGCCACTATCCCCGGCAGCACAGGCAGCAGCACGCCGTAACCCAACGCCACCAAAAAGGTCGCGAAGAGAAGTGAGGCAACTGTAAAATGAGGGGGATATATCACTGGCATGTCCTCAGGACCTCGCCGCCGCAGTGGCCAAATTCTCAACGTGCTGGCTTGTTCCGTTCACTCCCAGCCTGGTACGCTTCAACAGCAGTGCGTTGATTGCGACGATAACAGATGATCCCGACATCGACAGCGCCGCAATTTCCGGGCTCAGCGTGAAGGGATAGAAGATACCTGCCGCGAGTGGAAAGGCGATGACGTTGTAACCGGACGCCCACCACAGATTTTGGTGCATCTTGCGCAGCGTTGCGCGGGAAATCAGGATGGCACGGACAACATCGAATGGATCGCTCCTCATCAATACGACGTCGGCGCTCTCCATGGCCACGTCGGTACCTGCACCGATGGCGAAGCCCACATCGGATTGGGTAAGTGCCGGGGCATCATTGACGCCATCGCCGACCATGCCGACCTTGTTGCCTTTAGCCTGAATCTCCCTGATCTTGTCGGCCTTTTGTCCCGGCAGGACATCCGAAAGGACGATATCAATGCCGAGGTCCGCAGCAATCCGCGCTGCGGTGCCGGCATTATCTCCAGTGAGCATGGCAACCTTTACACCGCGCGCGCGCAGGGCGGCGACAGTTGCCTTTGATGTCGGACGCACTGAGTCGGCGATGGCTATCAGCCCGATAAGCTTCTTGCCCAGTGCCACATGAACGACGGTGCGCCCTGCGCCCTGGAGCCGTTCTGAGTCGGCCTTCAGACCTGCCCAATCGAGCTTCTTTGCGACAATCAGCTTGCTGTTGCCGACGACAACTTCCTTTCCACTGACAATGGCCCGGGCCCCCTGGCCCTCAATGTTCTGAAAGCCCTTTGCGACGGGCACTTTCAATTTCCCGGCGCGTTCCAGAATTGCCTTGGCGAGAGGGTGCTCCGAGCCTTTCTCGATTGAAGCCGTGACTTTGAGGAGTCCTTCTTCAGTCGTTCCTTTTGCGGTGACCATTTCGACAACCTTGGGCGCGCCAAGCGTCAATGTTCCGGTCTTGTCGAAGACCATCACATCAAGCTTGGTAGCATCTTCGAGAGCGGTAGCATTTTTGATCAGAATGCCGTTGTTGGCACCGAGACCCGTGCCGACCATGATGGCCATTGGGGTCGCCAGGCCGAGTGCATCGGGGCAGGCGATGACGAACACCGTGATCATCAGCGTGATGGCGAACATGAGGGGCGCGCCGATCACGACATACCAGACCACAAAAGTTCCGATGCCGATGACGAGTGCCGCAAGCACAAGCAATTGCGAGGCGCGGTCCGCCAGCAATTGCGCCGGTGCTTTCGAATTCTGCGCTTCCTGCACCAGTTTGACGATCTGGGCGAGTGCGGTATCGGCGCCGACTTTGGTTGCCCGGTAGCGGATATGGCCGCTCTTGTTGATCGTGGCTCCGATCACCGTGTCACCGGCTTTTTTCGATACCGGCATGGATTCACCGGTAAGCATGGATTCATCAATCGCGGACGCGCCATAAATGATGATTCCATCGACCGGAATTTTGCCCCCAGGTCTGACGACCACAACATCGCCTGTGACGACTTCTGCGGTGGGCAGTTCGATTTCCTTTCCGCCACGGAGAACGACTGCCATGGGTGGAGCGAGATCCATGAGCTTGCGGATCGCATCGGATGCCCCAGCCCGGGCGCGCATTTCCAGCCAGTGGCCGAGAAGAATGAAGACGAGCAGCACCGACGAGGCCTCGTAGAACTGTTCGCCATCGAACCAGAATGTCGCGGCGATGCTGAATATGTATCCGGTGCCGACGCTCATCAGGACAAGCACGGCCATGTTGAGCACACCGTTGCGCAGGGCCCGGAGCGCCGCGACATAAAACGGCCATCCGGGATATATGATGGCAAGGCTCGCAACGATAAAGAGAAAGACATTCCGGTCCAGTCCAAACGGTGGCGCCAAGGCTGCGCCGAACATCGTTCCCATTTGCGAGTAGAGAAAGACTGGTATGGCGAAGACAAGCGCCACGACAAACCGGTTGCGCATGTCCCTGACCATGGCCTGCATGTCGCCGCCTGCGCCGTGACCCATGTCCGCATGCAGGTCGCGGCCCTCGGAGACTGGCGTGCCTCCACCACGTGTCATGTGGCCGGAGTGTGGGTCGGGTTTGTGGGCCATGTGATCTGCATGCACATGCTTTGCCGTGACTAAAGAGGTCTCCGAGGGATCCTCGGGAGTGCAGAGATGGAGGGGCAGAGCTTCGCCAGTGCAATGAAACCCGCTCTCCTTGATTGCGTGCATGATGTGTTTGGGCGTCGTTGTGGATTCGTTATAAGTGACCGAAGCAGTCGTCGATGCAGCATTGACTTCTACCAATGAAACGCCGGGGAGCCGTTGAAGTTTCTTCGCGATGGCCAGATGATCGAGCGCGCCGAATAGCCCTTGAATCTCAAAAGTTCTCGTTGCCATTGCCTTCATTTCCGATTGGTTTGATGGGTTGAGATTGCTGTCACGTGGCCATTGTCCCTTCCTTCGCCAAACGATTCAGCGTCGGTGTCTTCCGGAAGTATCCCAGCTTGGCGAATCCTCGCCAGTCATCCGGAAAACGGACAGTGGAGAAATTGGCCTGTTAGGCCGAATGGCCGGTGATAGGCGGCCGATTGAGTCGCTGATGCAGCAAGGAATCCGGGGCGCCAACCACAAGCGGCGCAAATTTCATTGCAAGCAAAGCGTGCGTTGGCAACAGCCAAGCCCGATTTGCAGACAGGGTGTCCCCGGCGGGAGGGCACGAAGTCTGGCATGAATCAGCCATCTGCTTGTGGTCCTTGGTATGCCCGCAGCATTTGGACAGCGGCGACGAAAAGATAGGTTGCTCTAATGCTTGGAATTCAAGTTTTGTACCTGGGTTGGAATCCGCAAGATTAAGATTATGAACAGTCTCCCCGATATTCATTATGGTGCCGGTTGCCGCATACCCTTCTGCGGCAAAGACCAAAGTGGCCCAAATCGTTGCAACCGTCATCAGAAAATACACAAAACTACGATGTCGTGGCGCCGGTGCAGGCTGCTCACATTCGTTGCTTTTCGTTTGTTTCTTCATAATTCGACTGGCCGATCAATTTTAAGGATACTATGACCGGAAATCGCCTCAAATTTCATTGATCTGTGTCAATCCGATGCTTGCATTTTTATAAAAGGTCAGAATTCAATCAAACCCGCATCGGGGATGACGAGACGGGAGAAGATTACCTTTGGTTCATTTTCGCAAAGTCAGCCATGAAGCCATTATGGGCACTATGATCCATTGCAGAACGGGGAAAAGGCCCGTGTCCAAAGGCGGGACGACCGGCATCATCGCGGAATAAGCCCAATTCTTCCAGACCACCACATTGAGCCATTCGCTGAAAATGGTGTAGCTCAAGCTAATCCCGATAAAGTAACCAATGAAAATCAAACTGGCTCGTGCGTTTCGTGGCCACTGCATCCCTGTTAGCAGAATCGTACCAGTTGCACTGAAAGCGGCTATAAGAACGTCACCGACAGTACAGTGGGCGACGGCGAAAACATTCTCGCCCCAAGTGCCGTCGCGCCATATGGTGTAGAGGGGAATTTGCGCGACTTCCCATATGAGGTTCAGCAGTCCCAGCGTGGCAAGGAATCGAAATGCGTGCGCTGTCGCGATTGACCTTAACTTAACCAATTCGGACGACATCTGGGCTCTTGAACTCATAAGAGGGAACATTGAGATTCCGCGGAGCGGGTCCGTGCCTCACGCGCCCTGAAGTATCATACTTAGAGCCATGGCAAGGGCAGAACCAGCCGTCGAACTCACTTCTTGGCTCTTGGTCAGACTGGCCAAGCGGGATGCATCCGAGATGTGTGCAGACGCCAATGATAATGAGCCATGCGGGATTCTTAACCCGGCTTGAATCGGCAGCCGGATCAATCAAGCCGGGGCTGGTATCATCAGCTTGGGCCTGCGCGATCCTGGCCGGGTCACGGTGGTCGATGAACACCGGCCCGCCCCGCCACCGGACGGTGATGCGCTGACCTTCGGCGATAGGGCGCAGATCGACTTCTACCGAGGAATAGCTGAGCACCGAAGCATCCGGGTTCATGTTGTCTATCAACGGCCAAGTGGCGAGTGCCGTGCCGACTGCCGCGACGGCTCTCGTGGCAACAAAGAGGAAGTCCCGCCGTTTGACGGGTCTTATTTCAAGTTCGACTGACATCGCAGTCATTGAAGTTATCCTTCCCAATATTTACCCTGTTTGCCAGAATTATCGCTAGTTCTGGCCGCCGAGGTAAGTCTGGAGGCCGGATACCTATTTATGCTTGCCGCCGCAGCCGCAAGAACCATCCGCCGCATGGGCGGAGTGCGTGTGTGATCCCTGGCTCGCCATGGATGGTTCCTTGCCCATCTCCGCCGCATTTACCTCGGGCTTGGCGAATTCATGGTCCTGGACACCGCCGCAGCAGCCAACTTCCTTGGCTGTGGGTTTTTCCGTATGGGATGTATGTTGTTTGTGTTTCCGCATAATCGTTCTCCAGTGTTTGAGGTTGTTGTCGATCAGGCCCTGATAGACGAAGGCAAGCGCCAGCATTCCTATGCCGGCGATGAGCCAGCCAATGATGAGTGCACCTGGGGAAGCGCCATTGGCCATATTCTGCGGCAGGCTAAATACGCCTCCGCTAATCACCGAACCCACAGCAAGAGCAACAAGCGGCACCAGTCCAAGCCCCGCAGATGACGTCTTCCCCACCGCGTAAACCGGAATGGTAATTGCTTTTGCCATAGGCGTATCCTCCAACTCCCACAAGCTTGAGCTGTAAATCACACAATTGCATTGATCGGGATCAAGGAAATGGCAGGTTCACAAATCGACCAGGCAAACGGTGAGCTGCCGTCAAAAGCGACTGTCCACATATAGACTTATGAGAATATTCCTACTGATAATTCTCTTGCCTTTGAAGCTCGGAGTGTTTTGCTTGCTTGAGTAATGACCAAAACAAGACTATTTTAGGAATATGGCCTTGGAAAAATTGCGCCGTTTTGCGTTCATCGTTGTTGCAGTGGCATTGTTTCTTGCAACTGTAATGCCAAGCATGAATGTTAGTGCCAACATGGCAAGCTCCGTTCACATGGTGACTATGGCCGCAACGGACGGAATGAATTGCCCCGACTGTGATACATCCCGGGACAATATGGTCGGATGCATGCAAGCCACATGCATAGGTTTTGCTGTCATAGCCGACGGTGAGTATCTTGGTGTTTCAGCAACTCGCCCTGCTTACGCCAATGCCGCAGTGGCTTGGCCGGATGATTTTAAATCGGCTCCATCCACGCCGCCCATCTAGCTATTCTCCGATTGAATTGTTCCTTCAGGCCTTGATTCCCGACCATCTGATTTCGGGTACGAGTTTTCACATCATTTTGGAGAAACATTATGGAAAAGCAACCGCAGAACGCTGAAGCGCGCACGTTGAGTATGATGAGTATTATTTCAAAACTCGCTTTCGCCTGTTCACTAATTTCGCTCGCGGCAATCTCGCCCGCCTCCGCTGAAACTCTTGAGGCCCTTGCGGGCAAGACCCACTACCACGGCGTTGCATTTGCCCGCTCCGGCTCGGCTACGCTATTGCTCGCCTCGCATCATGGTCTTTTCGCCTTAACTAAGGACGGCAAAGCCACGCGGGTTTCTCCGCTTCATGACTATATGGGATTTTCGCCCGATCCCGTTGATCCACTGGGCTACTATGCAAGCGGGCACCCCGCAGGCGGTGGCAATTCCGGCTTTCTCAAATCCGCTGATGGTGGCGCGACATGGAAGCAGCTATCGCCGGGTGTGGGCGGGCCGGTTGACTTTCATCAGATGGATGTCAGCCCCGCTGATCCCAAAACAATCTACGGCAGTTATGGCGAACTGCAGGTCAGCCGGGATGGTGGCCAAAGCTGGTCGGTTGCGGGAACACCACCCACGGGCCTGATCGCTCTTGCCGCGTCGAGCCTCAAGGCAGATCAATTATACGCTGCCACCAAGCAGGGGCTCTACGTCAGCGCAGATGCCGGCGCAAGCTGGCAGCCCTTGGGATTTGCAGGCGAGGTAGTGAGCACGATCAAAGTTGGGTCGGATGGTTCTCTCTTTGCCTTTGTTCTCGGGCGCGGCCTCATGAAGGCAGGCGAGAACAAGCCCGATGATTGGACCCTCCTTTCAAACGGTTTTGGCAACGCCATTCCCCTGCACAGTGCCATCGATCCGGCCAATCCCAATCATCACGCCCTGACGACACAGGAAAACGGCGTGCTTGAAAGCATTGACGGCGGCGCCACATGGGCGCCGTTCGGAAAATCCTGATGTACAAAATAGCAATTATGGCTACAGCTCTTGCAGCCGTGGTCATGATCGGTTCCGTAGTGCTGATGACCGGACCTTATAATCCGTTTTTGGCCAGCAATGGCAAGGCGGCACAGATTGCCCGGGGATATGCGCTTTACGGCGTGCATTGCGCCAAATGTCACGGCAAGAATCTTGAGGGGCAACCGAATTGGAAATCCCCATTGCCCAATGGACGATTGCCCGCTCCACCCCACGACAAATCCGGCCACACATGGCACCACACCGACGAGGCGCTGAGAGGCATAACCAAACTCGGCCTCAAGCCATTTGCCGGTGACAACTATGAAAGCGACATGCCGGCTTTCGGGGCCATCCTGAGCGACGAAGAGATTGAAGCAATTTTGGCTTACATCAAAAGTACTTGGCCGGAACGGGAGAACACCTATCAACAGCAGATAACACGGCAATCAAAAGCGCAACCTACAGAGTAGGGTTGAAGTTAAGCAAAACTTTTAGGCAAATAGATTGGAAAAAGGAGGATTATCATGCGCAATACCTTAAGGACCTTAATAATCTCAATGTTGGTGCTGTGGAGTATTAGTGCTGCCACGAACGCCGCTGAGTTCAATGATGGCCAACGCCAAGAGATGGAATCCATCATCAAGGATTACTTGCTAAGCCATCCTGAAATATTGCAGGAAATGTCCCAAACTCTGGAGCAGAGGCAGAAACAAGCCGAAGACGAGCAAAGAAAAGACGGACTAGTTAAAAACGCCGATCAGATATTCCGGGACAAATCTGATTATGTCGTCGGAAATCCAAAAGGCAATGTCACCATGGTTGAGTTTTTTGACTACAACTGCCCCTGGTGCAAGAAGGACTTTCCCGATGTTATGGCCCTCATAGATGAGGATAAGGAGCTGAAAGTGGTACTGAAGGAATTTCCAATATTAGGACCCGATTCTGAGTATGCCGCCAAGGCAGCTATTGCAGCCGGCAAGCAAGTAAAATACCTTCAGATGCACACGGCCCTGTATCTGCATGAAGGAAGAATAACGCCAGAAATCGTTGACGAAATTGCAGCTGCCCAAGACCTGGACATGGAGCAGCTCAAGAAGGACATGGAAGACCCCAAGACAGCTGAAATAATAACCCGTAATCGCGACCTTGCGCAGTTACTCGCCATCAACGGCACACCGGCTTTTATTATAGATGACAAGCTGATTCCCGGCTACCTGCCGAAGGATGAACTGGCAAACATGATCAAAGAAGTTCGTGCAAGAGGTGCCTGCTTAATCTGTTGAAGTCACCAGCTTCTCGGTGATCAGAATTGGCAGCTGCTTAGGTTTTCGCGATGCCAATTTTGTGACTTGCGAAATCACAGTCGAGATGCGAATGCTAAAGTCATATGAGGGGCCCCAAATCCTGCCACGGTTTTCCCAGAGGATGACAATGATTACACCAAGCCGCCGCCAGTTTACTGCCGTTTTGGTCGGTGCTGGTCTGGCTTCGCACTTTTCGGCTATTGCGCGTGCTGCAAGCAGCAGTTCCGATGCTGAATTGGAAAAAGCGCTTATGGGAACGGTGCCAGTTCTTGGCGAACGCAGTATGGGCAACGTCAACGCCTCCGTTGTGATGATTGAGTATGCCTCACTTACCTGTACGAATAGCGCAGAGTTCAATGCGGTTTATTGGCCATCAATAAAGGCCGATTTTGTTGACACCGGCAAAGTGCGTTTTATATTCCGGGAATTTCCGCTCGACAATTTGGCTATGAGAGCCTTCATGATTCTCCGGTGCGTTCCCGAAGACAGGTATTTTTCCACACTGGACTTGATCTTGAATGAACAGAAAACTTGGCGTGGCAAGGATGCCATGACGGAATTGGCCCGGCTCATGCAAGCAAACGGGATGAACGAACAGGAATTTCAGGCTTGTGCCAATGACCGGCGTGTTGCAAAGGCAATTTTTGAAACGCAGCAGGCCAATATGAAGCAGTTCGGATTCAAGTCTACTCCGACATTTTTTGTCGCAGGCCGGAAGCTTGATGGCAAAACGGACCCCGCTTCAATTCGCCCGGCGATAGAAGCTTCTTTGGCTAAGGTATGATGGTTGATGCCCGTTTCACGCCTCCGATGACGTTGTAGCCGACAAGTTGGTGTGCGAAAGCCTCACTTGCCGGAATTTTGCCACAAAGTGTCGGCACCCAACCCCTATGGGGCTTCGATTCATTAGGCTTGTTCGCAAACTCACGGCTGTGCTTGCCGCAATTGCGCTTGTTTTTGCGGTCTTCGGCCCCGGACTGTCTGTGGCCCATGCAGCCGGTTCCACGCCACTTTGTGCTTCATTCATCGACGCGAAGGCACAAGGCGATGCGCCTCAGGTTCACGCTTTCGTAATGGGGCACAAAGCCGCCGGACTTGATCAAGCTGGTCTGGATGGTCCCTATCAAAAAACTGATGGCAACGTGAAATCTCCCTGTTGCAGCAGTTTTTGCTCACCGACGGTTTTTTCCCTTTCAGACAACAATTTGGACACATCCTTCACTGTCAACAGTGACGATTGGCCCATGTCAATTGAGCTTCTCATGTCCGCTGAAACTGACAGCCTGAAAAGACCTCCCCGGGCGGCGTCTGGAGAATATGCGCGTGCGTGACCTCCGCTAGGCCGCACGCCTGTTATGGGTGCGGTTTTTAGAGGTTCATGCGATGATCGTTTACATTTTTATTTCAGCAAAGTTTGGGGCATTTGCACGTGCCGCTGCCAATGCCTTCACCTTTTCCTTATTAGGTGTGTTGCCGCTGTTGCCAACGGCATCGGCCAGGGCCGATGTGGGCGTCGGCATCAACGGTGGAATACTAGCTGATGCCGGTGCCTATCATGTCGAGTTTATCGGCGGGGCGGCTGACGCTGTGATGATGTTTGCGGTTTCGGACGAACGGCAGAAACCGTTTTCGGCGGGAGGGATTTCGGCCTACGCAATTGTCGCGCAGAATGGTCAAGAGACTCGTCTCCGCCTCTTGCCGGAAGCTGACAATTTGCTCGCAGCGCTTCCAACCTCACCACTCTTGACTGGCACCACCGTTTTGATCGTCGCCAAGCTGGCTACCGGCGAGACGTTGGCGGCGCGCTTCGTTTCTCCTTAATTTTTGTTTCGAATAGAGAGGTTGCCAATATGGCGCTCACACGTAGAAAACTCCTCGTTAGCGCCGCCGCAGTAACAGTTGGTGCTGGTGCGTTAATAATTTCTGGTCGTCGGAACAGTTCCTATCTCAAACAAATAAGCAACGAATTCTACACGTTTCTGCCGATCCCCAAACTGCTTGATGCCCGTGAACTCGGCAATCGAGTTCCTTTGGTTGCTCAATCCGGCGAAACCGAGTTTTTTCCAAATTTAAAAACCGAAGGTTACGGCTATTCAGCTCCCTATCTCGGCCCCGTCGTTCGCCTCTATCGTGGCGACACGGTTACAATGGATGTAACCAATCAACTTGATAAGGTGACGACTGTGCATTGGCACGGCCTTTTTGTGCCGTCTGAATTTGACGGCGGCCCCTACAATTCAATTGATCCCGGTCAAGTGTGGCAACCCGCGCTCAAGATCGATCAACCCGCATCCACCGCATGGTTCCACCCACATCCGCACGGCGATACCGCCAGGCAAGTGTACATGGGTCTGGCGGGCCTTCTATATGTCGAAGATGGCTCCGCCCAAGACCTTGGGCTTCCGTTGCGGTATGGCCTTGATGATATCCCGCTCATCATCCAGGACCGAAACTTCAGTGCCGACGGCGAACTCACTTATGATTTTTCTCCCATGGCCGTGCTGCACGGTTCACGCGGCGATACAATTATCGTCAATGGCGTGTATGGGCCCGTAGCTGAGGTCCCTCACGGCATGGTCCGCTTGCGCCTGCTGAATGGGGCAAATGCCCGTAACTTCCGTCTGGTGTTTGATGACTGGCGCGCCATGCATGTCATTGCCAATGACAATGGTTTTCTTGCAACTCCCGTTGAGGTGAAGGAATTAACAGTAGCGCCGGGCGAGCGATATGAAATTCTCGTTGATTTCTCTGATGGTGAAAGCGTGGCTCTTCTGACTTATCCAGATAAACTTGGCAGGCCATCCAATGGCATCACCGATCAGATGAATAAAATCGTCAAAGACCTCACCGAAACTTTTACCCCCGTTATGCGCTTCGACCCGGTTGTTGACATTGCGGTCGCCGTTCAGATTATTCCTTCCAAGCTAGTCGATCTGCCAGCACCTCTGGTGCCTGAAAATGCCACGCGGCGTTCTTTCATTCTCGATAGCATGACTGCCGTCAACACGCCAATGACGGGTGAAACAAGCTCGATGGAAGGCATGGACCATTCGGCGATGAGTGGCGCCATGAAAACGGAAAATACGTCAGGTCTGGCGATGGGCATGAAGATGGGGATCAATGGCGAGCCCTTTGACATGACCCGTATCGACGCCGAGGTGAAGCTCGGTGACAAGGAAGTCTGGGAGCTGCGGGGCACGGAGATGGCGCACCCCTTTCACATTCATGGCGCATCCTTCCGTATTTTGAACTTGGATGGCGCTGCGCCACCGGCACATCAGGCGGGGCAAAAGGACACAGTTCTTGTCAACGAATGGGCCCAGGTGCTGGTTTCTTTTGATCAACCTGGCGATGCCGCCAAGCCCTTCATGTTCCATTGCCACATTCTCGAACACGAGGACGCGGGCATGATGGCTCAATATGCAACAGTCTAGGTTTTACGTCCGTTAGTCCAACTCAACGCAAATAAGAAGGTAACAATTATGAATCGGCGACAATTCGGCAAAACCTCACTGACATTCATGCTGGCGGCAATCTTGCCGCCCCCGCTGCTCACGCGCCCAGCCAATGCGACCCGCGATTTTGACGAGCCATTTCGGATCAAGCAAGAAGATAAACTGAAGCTCAAGAAGAGGTTCAGGCGGAAGCAAATTTCATATAAAACGCAAGAACCTCCTGGGACTGTTATTGTTGATCCATACTCAAAATATCTCTACTTGATACTCGGTGCCGGGCAGGCGATGCGCTACGGCGTGGGCGTGGGACGGCAAGGTTTCGAGTGGTCGGGCGAGGCCGTGATTCGCCGCAAAGCAAAATGGCCACGCTGGACGCCGCCCAAAGAAATGGTCGAAAGAGACGAACTGGCCGCCAAGTGGGCAAATGGCATGCCTGGCGGCCCTACAAACCCACTTGGCGCCCGGGCCCTCTATCTCTTCCAGGGTGATATCGACACACTCTATCGCATTCACGGAACCTTTCAGCCCGAGACTATAGGAACCGCAGTGTCATCAGGTTGCATTCGCATGATCAATGCCGATGTCGCCGACCTCTACGAGCGGATTCAAATCGGTGCGAAAGTGGTTGTCGTCTCGAATTCAACGCAGATTGCCGGCGGGCTGCCGCCTAGGCGGAAGGGATTTTTGTTGGATCGCCTCTTTGGCCGAGATCGGTAGTCAAAGGATCAAGCGCGGAAGCGAACAACCGGCGACGCGCGCGGCGCACAGACACTTGCTTCTTTTAATCAATACTATCTAAGAAAATAAATACCATATGTGTGATTTTATACAGTTACGCCACGATGTTCGCTTGATCTAAAAATGTTCTTTGCTGTGATTTTTCAGTCAGACAGAGGAAAGTTTGAAATACCGGAATGGTCTATTCGCTGGCTCTGTATAACAGAAGGAAAACACTATGAAGTCATATTTGATCGCGGCTGCAATTCTTGCAGGAGTTGCAGCACGGGCGTTCGCGGGAGAGTGTCCGGCACTCATTCAAAAGGCTGGGGACGAGCTGAAGGCCGCGACTCTTGATGAGGCGGCGATGATCAAGGTGATGGATCGCATCGCTCTTGGAAAAACTCAGCATGATGAAGGTAAGCACGATGAGTCGGTCGCTACACTCAACGACGCACTTCAGCTTCTCGGCGTTTAGCGGTGGCATGTAGCAATGGATCGCGGCCCGGAATTTCCTGACCGGGCCGCGTTTCATTTGCCCATGGTATGTTCTTTGAACGTCGCACCGGTCGAGGCCGAACAGGATCGCCGCGCCTACTGCACATGCGCCGCACGCTGCTCGTGCTGCTTGCGCCGTCCGTACCGAGTTCTGCCTCGCGGCTTGTACACTGACAGCGCCATAGGCACGAGCAACACCAGCAAGCCGCCAGTGGCGTGGACCATGAGTTGGATTCCCGCCGCGCGGAGATCGGCTTGGGGCAATGTCGTCGCTGCGGCCAGGCGAGCTGTGTAACCAATGAGTTCCATCTTGACCAGCAAGACGATGGTGGCAAAGACGGTGAGCAAGAGTTTCACCAAAACCCAATAGTGCTGGAACAATCCCCATGGGGTGCCCAGTGACTGGACAAGTCCAGTTAGCAGCGACGCGAAGGACATCGGTACGATCACGAACCGGGCAACCAACTCCATCGCCAGATAGACGGCACACAACGTCTGAACATCCCCGCTGGTCAGACCGGTGATGGCGAGCGCCAGGAAGGCAGCGATGGCGCCAAGCAAGCCGACCGAAGAAGTGACGTGCGCAGTGAGCGCAAACTTTCGGAAAAAAGGTGTCATGATCATGACGGGGTTTGCTCACCCTCTGGCAGCACATGGGTTCCAGGCATTCCGCCGAAGATGAGATGGACGGCAAACAGCAGAACCAGAACAACGGCGATAATCCCGGATATCTTCACCCAGCGCGGCGTGCCGTCGCCGGGAGTGAGGTCAGCCATGGGCGCCTCCTTGACTGCACGCGGGTGTCGAAGTTTTCATGTCTTTATTTATCGAGACATTATGTCTATGTCAAGTCAATATGTCCTGCATATGGACATGGACGCCGCGTTGCCTATACTGGTGCGATGCCAAAGCTTTGGAACGAGACTATTGATACCCACCGGCGCGCCGTGCGCGACGCGACGCTCGACACCACAGCAGCACTTGTGGCCGAGCATGGGCTGGCGACGGTGACGATGTCGCAGATCGCCAAGAGAACCGGTATTGGACGCGCGACGCTTTACAAATACTTCCCAAACGTGGAGTCGATCCTGATTGCCTGGCACGAACGCCAAATCACTGGCCACCTTGAGCATCTCGCCGAAATCCGGGACCAAGCTGGCGATGCTGGCGAGCAGCTTGAAGCCGTGCTTGAGGCCTACGCGCTCATCTCCCGCGAGCGCCACAACACTGAACTCGCGGCGCTCCTGCATCAGGGCGAGCACGTCGCCCGCGCCCAGCATCAACTCTGCGCCTTAATCCGGGACCTGCTGACTGAAGGCGTAAAAACCGGCGACCTTCGGGATGATGTCGCGCCTCAAGAACTCGCGAGCTACTGCCTTCATGCTCTCACAGCAGCCAGCAACCTGCCTTCTAAGGCCGCAGTCCGGCGGCTCGTCAAAGTCACTCTGGCCGGGTTACGCCCCCCGCGTTGACCCTTTCTCATGCCGCTAAAGCCATCTTCGTTACATCGCCGCTAGACGGCGACCTTTGACGGGACGATGATCGTGGACCGTACCGCCCAGGGCAAATTTGAACATATCCGTGCTCTATCTTTTGCCTTCGACGTTCACGACATCCAGTTCAATGTGATCGCAGCAAGCGCTAGATATCGACCAATTTTGGCAATTCCAACAAGTAAAGTAAAAGACCACAAAGGCTCGCGCAGAACACCTGCGACGACGGTTAGCGGGTCACCAATGATCGGAACCCAGCTCAGGAGCAGAGATAGCCTGCCATAGCGATGATACCAATCCGTTGCCCGTGCCATGTTTTTTCGATTTGCAGGAAACCAGCTTTTGTCTTGAAACTGAGCAAACGAGCGACCCAAGAGCCAATTGACTGTTGATCCCAAGATGTTGCCGAGACTGGCAGCTATGACAATAGCTTCCCATGGGTAGTTTCCGTCAAGTAACAAACCCACAACGACCCACTCCGATTGCAGCGGAAGAATCGTCGCAGCGCCAAACGCAATCAGGAAAAGCCCCCAATATACTGCAAGCTCCATTAGGGATGCGCCATATCAGAGTTTTGCAGTTATCGCATCGTCATCTCGTCGGTAGCTTACCGACTGTCACCTATCGACGAATTGCGCAGCCGCAGGGCGTTGCCGATGACGCTGACCGAAGACAGCGCCATGGCGGCGGCTGCAATCATCGGCGACAGCAGAATGCCGAACGTGGGATAGAGCACGCCCGCCGCAATGGGAACGCCCGCCGCGTTGTAGATGAAGGCGAAGAACAGGTTCTCCCGGATGTTGTTCATCACGGCTTTGGACAGGAGCCGCGCCCGGACAATGCCCATAAGATCACCCTTCAGCAGGGTCACCCCGGCGCTTTCCATGGCAACGTCGGTACCCGTTCCCATGGCAATGCCAACATCCGCCGCGGCAAGGGCCGGCGCGTCATTCACGCCATCGCCCGCCATGGCCACCACCCGGCCCTGGGCCTTGAGCTTGGCAACGACATCGGCTTTCTTGTCGGGCAGCACATCAGCTTCGACTTCAGTAATGCCAAGCCGCTTCGCCACCGCTTCCGCCGTGATTTTATTGTCACCCGTGAGCATCACAATGCGCATGCCGGCTTCACGCAACGCTGCGAGCGCCTGCGGGGTTGAAGCTTTCACCGCATCGGCAATGCTGATGACTCCGGCAACCTTGCCATTGATGGCCACGAACACAGCAGTGGCCCCCTCCCGGCGCATTGCATCGGCCTTGCCGGCAAGCGTATCCGTGGCAATTTTCAGTTCACCCAAGAATTTCGCATTGCCAATCACAATTCGCTTCTTGCCCACCATGCCGATGGCGCCTTTGCCCGACGGCGAGTCAAAGCCCATGACCTTGGCTATGGCCAAACCACGCTTGTCTGCCGCGGCGACAATGGCATCGGCCAGCGGATGTTCGCTCGCCTTTTCTACCGATGCCGCCAGCGCCAGCAGTTCATTTTCGTCCCCTCCCTTGATCGTGGCGATGGCCGTGACCGAAGGCTTGCCCTCCGTGAGCGTTCCGGTCTTGTCGACAACGAGCGTATCGATCTTTTCCATGCGCTCCAGCGCTTCGGCGTCACGAATGAGAACCCCGGCCTGGGCACCGCGCCCAACCCCAACCATGATCGACATGGGCGTTGCCAGCCCCAGCGCACAGGGGCAGGCGATAATGAGAACCGCCACGGCAGCCACCAGCCCATAGGCATAGCGCGGTTCCGGTCCCCACATTGACCATGCAGCGAAGGCCAGAACTGAAACGACAATGACGGCGGGAACGAACCAACCGGACACCTGGTCAGCCAGCCGCTGAATGGGTGCCCGGCTCCGCTGTGCATCGGCAACCATTTGCACGATGCGCGCCAGCATGGTTTCGCTGCCGATTTTTTCCGCCCGCATGACAAAGCCGCCGCTGGCATTCAGCGTGCCGCCAATCACCTTGCCGCCTACCTCTTTGGTGACCGGCATGGATTCCCCCGTCACCATGGATTCATCGAGCGACGAACGCCCCTCGATGATCATGCCATCAACCGGCACTTTCTCGCCGGGGCGCACCCGCAAAAGATCGCCTGCCGCGATATGCTCAAGGGCCACGTCCTCATCCTTGCCATCGGCTCCCACGCGCCGGGCCGTCTTCGGTGCAAGGCCGAGAAGCGCCTTGATCGCTCCCGATGTGCGCTCCCGGGCACCCAATTCGAGCACCTGCCCGAGCAGAACCAGGACCGTGATGACCGCCGCCGCCTCGAAATAAACCGCAACTGAACCACCCATCTGGCGGAATGCAGCAGGAAAGATCTGCGGCGCGAAAGTTGCGATGACGCTGTAAACCCAGGCAACGCCCGTACCCAAGGCAATCAGCGTGAACATGTTGAGGTTGCGCGTGACCAGCGATTGCCAGCCGCGCACGAAAAACGGCCAGCCCGCCCATACGACAACCGGGGTTGCGAACAAAAACTGCAGCCAATTGGAAAGCTGCTGGCCCAGCAGCATGGTGAGGCCTGTCAAATGCCCGCCCATTTCCAGCACGAACACCGGAATGGTCAATGCAAGCCCGATCCAGAAGCGCCGCGTCATGTCAGCGAGTTCGGGATTGGGGCCGCTTTCGGCTGTCACCATCAAGGGCTCCAGCGCCATGCCGCAGATGGGGCACGAGCCCGGACCCTCCTGGCGGATTTCCGGATGCATCGGACAGGTATAGATGGTGCCGGCAGGCACCGGCTCAGCGGGCTTGGCGCTCGCCTCCAGATATTTTGCCGGATCGGTCACGAACTTCGCCTTGCAGCCCGCCGAACAGAAATAATAGGTATGCCCCTTGTGATCAGCCTTGTGTTTTGCGCTCGCGGTATCCACCGTCATTCCGCAAACCGGATCAATGGCAGTCGCGGTCCGGGTTGAATGGGCCATAGTATCGTTTGGATGCTCGTGGTGTGAGCCATGACCTTTGTGATCACCATGGTTATGGCCCTTGTGATCGCTGTTATTTTCGTGGCTACAGGTGCATTCCGAACCATCACTATGCTTGGTGTTTTGTTGCTGAACGTTCATGATAGGCCTCTCTTCAGGAAATCTCGGTAACACCCCTTGGGGGTATAATCATTGCTTGACAACTATACCCCCTATAGGTATATGTCAAGCATGCAAACTGAAACAAAAGCCGCCGTACTGAAACGGCTCAATCGCATCGAAGGCCAGGTCAGGGGCCTGTCCCGTATGGTTGAGGAAGACCGCTACTGCATTGACGTTGTCACCCAAGTAACTGCGGTGAGGGCGGCACTCCGCCGCGCCGAAGAGGAAATCCTGCGGGATCATGTGGGCCACTGCGTTGAACATGCCATCACCAGCGGCAACAAAAATGAACAGCGCAAAAAAATATCCGAAATCATCGATGTTTTGGGGCGAAGCGACAGGTAGAGCCATGGCGTCTTGTGCGCAAAAGGCCGGCGTGGGTTTGAAGTATGTCAAGTAGACGCACTTCCCTCGCAATTCTCGCTGGTATTGCCATGATCCCGTTTGCTTTCTCGAAAATTCGAGAGACCCTCGCGTCTTATCTTGCCAGCGTTCCTCTATTGAAAACTCATGCAACGCCGATCCCGATTCAGCCGGTAGTATTCGAAAACAGCGCGGGGCAGCAGAGAGTTTTTTCAGATTTTCAAGGAAAACATCTCTTGGTCAATGTCTGGGCCACTTGGTGTCCGCCATGCCGGAAGGAAATGCCTGCGTTGGACAGGCTTCAGGCAAAACTTGGCCTAAAAGCCGAGCCAGAGATCGTGGCAATCTCGGTAGACCCCGTTAGTTTAGATCAATTGCGCGCCTTCTATTCTATTGTCGGCATCAGCAACTTGGCCATTTACAAGGGCGATCAGGCCGAAATTTTTGAGACTCTAGGGATCCTGGGCTTACCTACAACCTTGTTGATCGATCACGATGGAAAGGAAATAGCACGGTTGATAGGCCCCACGGTGTGGGATGCTTCCGAAATAACTGATCAACTTTCCTCATTGGTTGCCATTTCAACGAGCGCGAATTGAGCGAAATAGTCAATCTTGGGCCGACAAAATTTGTTCTTTACCAACTTGAGACAGGAGAAAACTCATGAATACGAACACAATCATGATCGGCGCCGCCGTCGTCGCGGCATTGGGCGCTCTAGCCTATACGCAATTGCCGAAGGGCGGGCCGGATGCGATGTCCGGCATGGACCATTCAACGATGGCTCCGACCGACGCACCGGCTTCCACGAAGTCCTACGAAAAGACTATGGCTGATTTTATGGCGGGCATGAAGGCACCCCTGACTGGCAAGCCGGATGTCGATTTCATGCAGGGCATGATCCCGCACCATCAGGGCGCTATCGACATGGCGAAGGTGGCCTTGCAATACGGCAAGGATGTAGAAGTAAATACGCTGGCTGAGAACGTGATCAAGGCCCAGGAAGGCGAGATTGCCATGATGAAGGCCTGGCTCGGAAAAATCGACCAATCGGTCCTCGTCGCTGATCCCAAGTCTACAACCGGTAACGAGCAAGCCATGGCCACCATGATGAAAAACATGTCGGTACCCTACACGGGTGACGCGGATGTAGATTTTTTAAAGAGCATGATTCCCCATCATCAGGGAGCGATTGATATGGCGAAAGTTGCCCTTCAGTTCGCCAAGGATCCGGAGGTTTTGAAGCTGGCCCAGGACGTAATCACGGCGCAGGAAGGCGAGATAGCCTTCATGACCGGCTGGCTTGCGAAAAACGGGAAGTAAAGTGGATTGTCCAGAAAAAGGCTGTGTGCTTTGAAAGCACACAGCCACTAGCCTTTCCGCCAGGGCCATAGCATGATTGCAAGCCGCGACTGTCCGCCCGAGCGGGTACGCTGCAACCCGGCAATTATGTGTGCTATCAGAAAAAAGGCAATAATACATGACAGGACAATGTGGATATCGATGATCACGTAGTGAATCGAATGATCGAGCCGTACAAGGGTCGGCATCGGAAACAACCCGAAAAGAACTCCGGATCGCCCAAATGGTGGCTTCTGGAAGATCGTGAGACCTGATAACACAACGGCAAGGACTACAAGAAACAGAAACGATTTGATCGCTTGAGCATCAGGCTTCCTGGATGCAAATACATTGGCCATACCCTTAAATGGCCGTGAAGTTTTAAATCTGATAGCGGTGACGGCAAGCAGCGCAACGCCCGCTGACAAATGCCAATCCATCCATCTTGCGGGAAACCAACGTGTTGTGAGGCTAAGCCCTGAAGCCAGAGAAGTTGCAAGAAGAAACACCACTAGCAGCGCTGAAACCCAATGCAGAAGCCACACAACTGCTGACGGAGAAAGCGCGGGCGACACTTGAGCTCCTTTGGCGTCGACCTCCGTGATATCTACGGAATTAGCATCCCTAAGCTTCATTGAATTTTTGCTTTGTCCCTTTGAAATTCTTATCAGCCGATACTATGGACCGGGAAATAATTCGTGAGTCAATCCTGTCAGCCGGTAGGTAATGAGTCCCGTCCACTCATGGGCTGCGATATCGACATGGGCTAGACCTTCAGCAACCGACTCCTGCATTCTGCGCAAGTCCTCTTTGCCGCGCGTATGATAGTCAACCGGAAAGGGTGTGATTAGAAAGTTTGTTGCCCTGAAGCAAGCGATGGCGCGCAGCATGTGGGAGGCTGATGTTACCAGAAGCCAGACCTCGCTGGGCTTGGGTTTCGCCGTTATGACGCTTTCTGAGGCGTTCTCACAGGTATTACGCGACCTTGTTTCAAGTTCCATTCGCCCCTTAGGAACTCCCATTGCCGCTAATGCCTGTTTTGCAATCGACGACTCACTGATTGCGTCTGGATGGCCCGATCCACCCGAGAGAATGATCCGCGCAGCGGGAAACCTGTTGGCCAGTTCGGCGACTGCGGTAATGCGTTCTGCCTGATCATTCCAGGCCTCGCTTCCCCGTGCCTGGGGGACGTGGATGTCAACGGCGCCGCCCAACATTACAATTCCGGTGATTATTGGTGGCACCTCCTGTTTGGGAAAACGGTCCTCAAGCGTCATCAACAGGACCGGACCAAGCGGTGACAATCCTGCCAATGCAACGCCCAGAATCCTCATGATCAGAAGTGGCCAACCAGACTTCGGCCATCGCAGCAGAACTAGCACCAAACCGAACAGGCCTATGAGTATCACAAAATTAGATGGTGTAAGAATAAACGCGAGACCTTTGGAAAGCATAAAGAACATGACTTGCTGCCTATTTTGAAACAAACGATTTCTCGTTGCGAATCGATGCCTACCGCTCTGAGTGCGTAAATCAAGGCATACATTCGCGGAAGGAAAAACATCGATCTTTTGATTGATTTGATCATTGCAAGGGAAAAACGATATGCGCGCATTCTGAATTTGCGTCTGCACCAAACTTGAGTATTGCCAAGCTTATTAGAGCAATTTCTCAATCAATGGTACCTACTTGAATTTAGTCCGCCACAGGCATTGTGTATTAAACAGAACATGGTCTCTCATAGCTTGAGTCATTAGCCGGGCGTCCATTCCTAGCGCACGAAGTCCTCTAGCCTGCGCATGGGCGCCTCAAAGTGGCAGCGGCTATGTCAATGATGTTCCCATGTTCGCAGGTAGGCCAAAATTGTCCGCCCGCAACCGCGCGGCGCTCAGGACTTTATGTTCAACTTAGCACTCCATGATCTCTTACTTTGCACAGTCCTCCGCTCTGTTTCGGCCCTTTTGGGTGCGGTCGGTCAATTTAGTCCTGCCAGTCGCTTTTTAGCCGTCCACCCCGCTTTCCTCGGTTTATCTGATAAAGAAAGAAAGGTGTGACGTAGTCACGTAGTCCCCAGTTATTCACTTGCATCCGATATTCGCGGAACACTCCTGAAACAACAAAACAACGGGAGTTTTCCATGTACAACGAAACCAAAAGCCCATTCCTCACCATTTCTGAAGCGGATCAATTCCTTTGTTTGAAGAAGCGGACGCTCGACAACATGCGGTGAATGGGTACCGGACCACAGTTCCGCAAGCACGGTGGGCGCATCTTCTACCATCTTGATAAACTGAAAGAATGGTCATTGAAAAACAGGCGTTGGTCTACGTCAGACTACTAAATATTGGGCGGCGAGCAGGGCTTGAATCACGTCACCAAATGATGCTTTTCACTCGCCTTTGCTCGCCGTTCCTTGCCTCATTGAACAACGAAATATTGGCGTTCCGATGCACATTTAGTAGGTTAGAGAAGTCAATAATTGCCTTCGACATACATCCTCCAAACTCGTTTTGAAGATCGATTTTGACATAAGTGGGCACCAAAAATAAGATCCAGACATCGAGCTTTAAACGTGAATTGGCCGTCGCAGAATGTCCGAATGCCTTGGCTTCCCACCTTTCGTTCGTGCAGTGCCACGTAGTTTACTTGGATGATGGAATAGCCGTCATAGATAGTCACGTATGAAATTCCGTGAAGTCCTCAGTATACGGATCGAATGGAGAAAGGAAAGCAGGATAAAAGCAGTAGCGTCATTGTGATTGGAAGAGTTTGATTTGACTCAGGTTGATGTATCACCAGGTTTTTCTCTCGATCACCAACATCCTTGCATCACATTGATGTTTAACTCAGCGATAATCACCATCTTGTAATCTAGCCAACCCATCACATCTTGCGACATGTAGCAATCATTTTGCGGTGTTTGCGCAATTATGTCAGAAGAATTAGAACCACATCTCGGTCGCATCGGCAGCAACAAGAGCGGACGTAGCGGTACATATCTGCGCAGCGTGCTGGACTATGCCTACAAGAGCGGCATGAAATCGAGGCGGAGGTCGTCGTTTACCGGAAGCCGGATTGGACGCGGCGTTGCATTCGGAACACTGGCGGGAGCTGGGCTGGTTCCTGGCGGTAAGCGTCGGGCTATCGTGAAAGGTCGCATTGCGAAGTTGAAGCCGGGCAACCTCGCGCCGGCCCGCGCCCATATGTGCTACATTCAGAGAGATGGCGTGACTCAGGAAGGTGAGGCGGGGCAGCTCTATGGGCGCGAAACTGATGAAGCCGACGGATCAGCCTTCATTGAGAAATGTGACGGTGACCGCCATCAATTCAGGTTCATAATTTCGGCAGACGATGCAACTGAAATCGGGGATCTAAAACCCTTCATTCGGGAACTGATACTGCGTGTCGAGTCAGACCTTGAGACAAAGCTGGATTGGGTGGCCGTCGATCACTTCAACACCGGACATCCACATACGCACATCGTGATCAGGGGCAAGGCCGAAGATGGCAAGGACCTGATCATTGCGAAAGACTATATCTCGCATGGCATCCGGCAACGGGCCGGAGAGCTTCTGACCCTTGAGCTGGGGCCGGAAAACGAATTCGACATGAGGCTGAAGCTGGCGCGGGAAGTCGACGCAGACCGGTTTACCAAGCTTGATAGGTCTATCCTGAAGCACATGGACCAAGGCATTCTCGTGGTCAGCGCCCTGCCACCCTCGGACCCACCCGCCCATGCTGCCCAAATGTCACGGCTACGCAAGCTGGAGAACTTCGGATTAGCAATCGAAAGGCAGACAGGTGTCTGGGAGATTGACCCGCACACTGAGCAGAAACTCAAATCACTTGGGCAACGCGGCGACATCATCAAGACCATGCACCGGGTTATGCGGGAAGCTGGCATTGACCGCGCCGCAGGGAACTTCACAATCCACGACAGCTCCAAACAGCAAGCTAAACTTATTGGTCGCGTGGCAGGTCTCGGACTGACCGACGAGATCAGCGACCGGTACTTTGTCGTAATTGATGGTGTGGACGGCAAAGCTCACTATGCTGATATGGGCCAGACCAGACCCGAGTTGCTTCCTGAGAAGGGCATGATCGTCTCACTTGAGGCCGCCAACGCGGGCGAGAACAACCGGCAGCGCATTCGCCTACAAATCCTGTCTTACCTCAAACTGGAAAACTTGGTCGAAACAGAAGGCGCGACCTGGCTCGACAAGGCGCTCACCAGCAAGATCCCAATTCCGATTGTGGACCAAGGATTCGGGGCTGACGTGAAAACTGCACTGCGGAACCGGACACAGTGGCTCGTAGAGCGTGGCTTTGCCCGGCAAATTGACGGCGGCGTTGTACGGCCATCGGCAGCATCAATTGCAGAATTGGGGCGCAGAGAATTGCAGCGCGCCGCTGTTGGCATTTCCACCAGATCAGGACTCGGCCACGCCAACCCGCTTGAGGGTGAGCAATTCTCCGGCACCTACAAGCACTCCGTCACACTTGCGAGCGGCAAGTACGCGATCATCGAGAACGCCAAAGAATTTGTACTCGTGCCATGGAAACCAAGTCTTGAAGATTTAAAGGGTAAGGTGATTTCTGGAACAGCGAATAACCAAGGGATTTCCTGGGATTGGGGGAGCCGGAAAAAGGGCTTGGGGATTTCGTAGCGGCATGACGTCAACAGTTCGTGAAAATCTTCGCGTCGACCAACGTCGAGAGCCATACTCGCAGCCACGTCAAACGATGACCAGATCGAAACCTTCACAGCGGTCGGGGGTATGTTTCGACATGCGCTCGCTGCCACCAGGCAACAGCGAGGTCACGAGCCACTTTGATCGGCTCAGTTCCAAGGGCGCAAAAATCGCATTCAGTGTCGTCGTCACAGGTAGCTCAATGTCTGTATGTTCGGGTGTTTCGATTTGCATCTTCGTCTCCCTCTCTTTGATGTTGTGGTCGTCTCTGGTCACCTTATGGCCATCGCTGCGCGATGACTCTTTTAGTTTGCTGATCCCCGATCGCGGGGTAGGCGGCGCTCCTTTCTAGGCCCGCTGCGGTGGGCCGCAACTGCGCAAGCTTTCAAAGATCATTCTGTTCGACATGGTTCGCATTCGCGCAGTCCTCCATTTCATTCCGGCCTTCGGTGCGGCCCACCTCATTCAGCGGGCCTCTTCAGTCGCAAATCGCCGCCCACCCCACTCTGGGTTTCAGATGCGGGAAGAAAGTGACCGTGAGTTTCCCAACCCATGGGATCTCCCTGGGTTCAGTTGCGGTAGTGGAGGATGAATGTCGATATCTGGCGATGATGCACCTTTAGATTCTAAGCATTGGTGGAAGAGTATGAACTCGCCTGAGTCATTCCGCGTGATCTATCTTCACGCCTTTTCCCGCCTATCCCAATTGCTTAAATCTGATCGTGGGTTGATTTTGAGTGATGTCGTTTACCTTGATCGAGATCGAGAAATGAACTGTCTGCTTGAAACTCCAAAGCAACTCGCAACGCGAGTCGGACTCTCCGTTGGGGCTATCCATCGGTTGATGAATGATGGTAAGCTTTCATTTGTCCA
This sequence comes from Aestuariivirga sp., assembly GCA_030680855.1. Taxonomy (GTDB): domain Bacteria; phylum Pseudomonadota; class Alphaproteobacteria; order Rhizobiales; family Aestuariivirgaceae; genus Aestuariivirga. The sequence goes on along the minus strand of JAUXUN010000080.1, from coordinate 25,934 downwards.
AATTGGAACCCGACGACGGATACCTCCTGGCACATGGGAAGTTTACATCGAAACAAACACGGTGGGACCATGTCGAGACGCAATCAAGGACCAAAGCTCAAATTTCTTGCTAAGCGCGGGTGCTTCTACATCCTTTGGACAGAACGGGGCCGCAGCCGCGAGCGCAGCACTGGTACGGCAGACAGCGCAGAGGCTCAAATCAAGTTCGCGCAATTTCTCCAACGCTACACGCAAAAACGTGGGTCACGCGAGCCCGCAGAAATCCTCGTGACCGATGTTCTGACTGACTATCTGGAACGGCTTGAGGCAAACGGCAAAGACAGCGAGAGGGCTGCATACGCAGCTGTTCCACTTTCGGAATTTTTCATGGGGAAGTCTTTGGCGGAGGCACCTTCTCTGTGTGAAGGATTTAGAATTTGGCGCAAAGCATCTCCAAGCACAGTACGCCGTGATCTCGGCATATTGCAGAGTGCCATCAAGAGCGCACTGGATGCGCAAATAATTACCCGGCTCGTATCAATTGCCCGCCCACCCGAATCGCCAGCGCGAGAGCGCTGGCTTACACGGCAAGAAGCAGCGATGCTGTTGGCGGGCGCTTTGGGCTTTTCCCCGATCCTGTTTGACATAAGCAATCGGCAGCCCTTGAAGTGGAGGCGCACCTCGCGCCCTCAATATCATTTGGCGCTGTTCATCCTCATTGGGCTCTATACCGGAAGACGCAAGGAAGCGATCTTGTCGCTGCGCTGGCCGAAGGTTGATTTGGCTCGTCGCAAGATAGATTTTCGAAGGGATGGTCTTGCCGAGACCAAAAAGAAACGTGGACAATGCGCCATACCTTCGCGCTTGCTGTCGCATCTTCGACGGGCGCGAAAGTTGGAGTTTGACATCGGGCACGTCATCCTTTGGGAAAGCAAGCCAGTTGCAGACATCAAGACGGCATTCAACAATGCTGTTGACCGTGTCAACCTCAAGAACGTTTCGCCTCACACCCTGAAGCATACGGCAGCCACTTGGCTCATGCAATCTGGCAAGGACCCGTTTAAGATTTCAGATTTCCTTGCAACCAGCGTTCCAACACTGCTGAAACATTATGGCCACCATAATCCGGACCACCAGTATGAGATTGCGGAGGCCATCAGCGGCCGTCCCGGTAGTGTTCGGAGAATGCGATGAAATTAACGTTCTGTTCACTGCGTTTGGGCCACAGACACTCCATCAATATCTTGTATGGATGCCGACCCTTTTACCATTTATCTAAATCAATTGCATAAAGTATCAAAAAATGATACTTTATGCACATGAAATCAGAATCTCGTTTGAACGCCCGCGACTACATTTCCCGTTTGGCAGCCAGCGGTCACTATCACTTCAGCTCCTCTGAAGCACAGGCCGCTTTGGGCGTTTCGGCCGACGCTGCCAAGCTCGCCCTGAACCGTCTTGCCAAGCAGGGACTGGTCGCATCACCGGCCCGGGGATTTTACGTCATCATCCCCCCGGAATACCGCTCCCTCGGCTGTCTGCCCGCCGACCAGTTCATCCCGGCGCTGATGAAGAGGCTGGGCATGTCCTACTACACGGGCCTGCTCTCCGCCGCACAATATCATGGTGCTGCCCATCACCGCCCGCAAGAATACCAAGTGATGGTGGCAAAACCACGCCGCCCCATCGTCTGCGGCGCGGTGCGCGTCGCCTTCGCCGTGCGCAAGAACATCAGTGCTGTTTCCGTGCAGAGCTTCAACACACCGCGCGGCACCGTCCTCGTCTCAACCCCCGAGGCAACGGCCGTCGATCTTGTCGGCTATTACAACCATGTCGGTGGCCTCGACCAGGTGGCGACGATTCTCGGTGAACTTGCCGACAATCTCGACCCCGATAAGCTCGTAGTGGCGGCGCAGACGGCGCCTATGTCTTGGGCACAGCGGCTGGGCTACCTATTGGAGCGGGTGGAGGCGGGCACGCGTGCACCGGCTCTGAAGTCCTATGTGCGCGCGCACGCCCGGCAGACAACGCTCCTGTTGCCGACGGCGGCGGATAAAGGTTCCCGGCGGGACGAAGGCTGGAAGCTCGATATCAACGCCGACGTGGAGGCCGAGCAGTGATCCCACGTGACTATATTACTGAGTGGCGGTCGCAGGCCTCCTGGGTGCAGGATATCCAGGTCGAGCAGGACCTTGTCATCAGCCGCGCCTTGGTCGAGATATTCTCTAACCCTGTGCTTGCGGAGGCGCTGGCCTTCCGTGGCGGGACGGCGCTTTACAAACTCTATCTTAAACCAGCTGCGCGTTATTCCGAGGACATCGACCTCGTGCAGATGCGCGCCGAACCGGCGGGACCGGTGATGGACGCGCTGCGTTCTGTCCTTGACCCGTGGTTGGGAGCACCTCGCTGGAAACAGACCGAAGGCCGCGTCACGTTCGTATACCGGTATGCGTCGGAAGACGCCCCGCCGATCAACATGAAGCTGAAAGTGGAAATCAACTCACGGGAGCATTTCGCGGTTCACGGGTTCAAGCGCGTTCCGTTCAGCGTCGCATCACGCTGGTTCGAGGGCAGTTGCGAGATACCGACCTACGAGCTTGACGAATTGCTCGGCACGAAATTGCGCGCGCTGTATCAGCGCAAGAAAGGCCGCGACCTCTTCGATCTGGCGGTGGCCCTTACGCAAGGCGGTGTTGATCCTGTCCTCGTGGTCGAGACCTTTGCGGCCTACATGGATCATGACGGCCATAGTGTTACCCGCGCGCTCTTCGAACAGAACATGCAACAGAAACGCACCGACCCGCAATTCACCGCTGACATCGGCCCGCTGCTGGCAAGCGGATATTCATGGGACTTCACTACGGCAGCCGCACAGGTCCAGGCCGCGCTCATCGAGCGGCTGCCGGGTGAGCCGTGGCGCGGCGGGCCGTAGTCATGCCGAATGAGATCGCGAAGGCCAGCAGCACTTGTCCGGATAATGCGGTGAATTTCCCGTTCTGTTCACGGTGTTTGAGTTACAGGCACTTGAACAAAATCAAAGAGATAGCCTATATACGCATAGCTCCGAAGGCAGAGGCCAGGGGTTCGAATCCCTTCGGGTGCGCCAATCCCTCTGTCATTAAGCAAGCAGTAAGACCAAGTTGACAGCGTCTCCCGTGCGGTTGAAAACCTGTGACCGCACTTGGAGCTCCCCCATGAAAACCCGTCCCCTTGGCCGTACCGGAATTGACATTGCCCCGCTTGTCCTGGGCGGCAATGTGTTTGGCTGGACGGCCGATGAAACCACGTCCTTCGCCATTCTCGACCGTTTCGCCGAGGCCGGCTTCAATGCCATCGACACCGCCGACGTCTATTCCTCATGGGTTCCCAACCACCAGGGCGGTGAATCCGAAACGATCATCGGCAAATGGATGAAGTCGCGGGCCAACCGCCATCGCATGGTGATCATCACCAAGGTGGGCTCCGACATGGGCGCGGACCGCAAGGGCCTCGGCGCGAAATATATCGAGCAGGCGGCCGATGCGTCCCTGCGCCGGCTCGGCGTTGACGTCATTGATCTCTACTTGTCCCATTGGCCCGATCCAGCAACAAGCTATGAGGAAACCCTTGGCGCCTTTCAGCAATTGCGGAAGAAGGGCAAGGTGCGTGCGGTGGGTGCCTCCAATCTCGATGCGGGCCAGATGCGTACCGCGCTTGACGTGTCGCGCACCCATGATCTGCCGCGCTATGATGTTCTGCAGCCCGAGTACAATCTCCACGACCGCTCTGGCTTTGAAGGCGCCCTGCGCGATCTCTGCGTGGCCGAGGGCATCGGTGTCATCACCTATTTCGCCCTGGCCAAAGGTTTCCTCACCGGAAAATACCGAACCCCTGCCGATCTCGGGCAAAGCGAGCGCGGCGAGGATGTTGCCGATTACCTGACGCCCCGCGGCATGCGCATGCTTGAGGTGCTCGACGACGTTGCGCGGCGCAACAATGCGAAGCCGGCGGAAGTGGCGCTTGCTTGGGTCATGGCCCAGCCCGGGATTACAGCGCCGATCTCATCGGCCACCTCGGTTGAGCAGGTGCAATCCTTCATCCGCGCCGCAAGCCTGGAATTGCCCGCCGCAGATCTCGCCTTGCTTGACCAGACTGGCCCTTGAGCGTTGTACCGCCATGCAGGCAATGTTAGCGCCAAATGCAATTGTCGGGCACTGGCAACACTTGGCACACTGCGCTACTCACCTCGCGCGCGGCAAGTGCAGGCTCAGTCACCAGCTTGGCGGCCTTCAGTTCGGCAACATTCAAGTTGTGAAGTCCCCCGGCGGGCACTTTGTTCATCGCCGCAAGAAGCTCGCGGCTGATGCCCATCTCATCAAGATACGAGTCAAGACCGCGCTGAAAATCATCTTGGGGCTTTTTTGACGCGGAGGTTCCAAAAACTTTGTCGTCTGTTTGAGCCAGTTTTTGAACTCCGACCGTGGCCCGCAACTCCACCTGCCGCTTCCGCCCTGCGGCAAGCACGAGAGTGCAGGCGGAATTGCAATAGTCCTTGTTGCTTTCGAGCACTCCGCGGTAGTAGCCGCCCTTGTCCAGCTTTGACCTGCAATCAGTCTTGGCAACCGGGCATCCGGCAAACAGGGTTGAGGCGACAGTCACATCGATTTTCCGGGTCCGGATCAGCCGGCCCATCGCCATGGCGGCAAGCGCATCGCCGCCATCGGACCGGATTACGAGCGGCAGCCGCCGGCTTCCGGTCTTTGCCAGAATTGCTTTGAAAAGCGCGGGAGTTTTTGCGGTGATTTTTCCTTCGGCAAAAATCCACTCGGGACAGAGCGGCTCGCACCCGGCTAGGCTGCTGCGCACGATGGCAAAGGTCATATCGGGTCCGGCGGTGGACCGGCCCGGTTGAAATTCCTTTGGCGGCGCAGGCGGCTTGGCCAGCGCCACGACGAAATTCTTCTCCACCTTGCAGTTGTCCGCGGGCGTCGCGGTCTTGCACAGGCTGTGTGACACCAAATCCGCCGCATCGCCAAACGCCGTCACCAGATTGGTGGATTTCATTTCATCATAGCTGAGGGTGTGGATGGCCGACGGCGGTGCCAGATGCAGGAGGTCAAGCATGGCAAGGCTAACGCCCATGGTGTTCAGGTAAGCCTTCAGTTTCTTGTCGAACGGCTTGCTCAGTTTCGTTGTCGGTTTACCGATAATGTTTTTCCGGCTCACCACCTTGCGGCTGAGAACTTTTTTCTTGCCGTTCACCATCCGGTAGGTCTCGTTGTAGCGGATGCGCTGGGTGATGGGCTGGGTGGTGATCTCATGCACGCCGAGAATGGCGCCGGCTCCGAGAATCCGCTTTTGCCCCGAGGCCAGAACGAAGGGGCAGGCGGAAAGGCAATAGCCCCTGCTGGTCATGGTGAGCCCGGCGTAAACGCCCTTCTGCTCCTTCGGCAGTTTGCAGGTTTTAACCGTGGGATTGCAGCCGGTAAAAAGCGTCCAGCCCACCAGCACGTCAAGCTTGCTCTGGCGGATCATCTGGCCCATTGCCAGGGCCGCCTCGACATCGCCGCCCGGCGAGGTGATCACCACCGGCAGGCGCAATTTGCCCGCCTGCTTGAGAATCTTGCGGAACTGGCTGGCCGATCCCGGCATGATCTGCCCTTCGGCTGAAATCCATTGCGGGCAATTGGGCTCGCAGCCCACAGTCGCGCTGCGCACGATGGCAAAAACCATGGGCGGCGAAACCGGCGTCTTTTCGACGGGCTTCTTCTTGGTCGTGGCGGTTTCGACCGGAAGCGCGTGGATAAAGAAACACGCAATCAGGAGAACCAGACGCAGGATCCGCAATTGACCGGGCACAGCCTATTTCCCCAACCCCAATGCCAAACAAGTTCAATTGAGCGGCAATCTGCATTGTCTTCAAGAGGCAATTCTGGGGAAAGACGGCCCCGGAGCCCAATGCGCGGAATTGAGAAATAAGGGCCAATTTAACGCCATCCGGTGAATTAGAGGGTTAATCTCCGCATATTATGCGGAGTATAATCTTGCTTTTGCGGCGATTATCTGGGATATTCACCGCATAATGCGCGGTGAATATGCCCTATATCCATGAAAATAGCGACTGGCCGGACTTTACCTGGAGCAGCGTGCGTCTGACTGCGCGGCTTGCCGCCTTGCGCCACAGGCAGGGCCGCTTGATCGGACGCATGGAAGAACTGGGTTTTCCCCTGCGCGAAGAAGCGGTTCTCCGCACCCTCACCACGGAAGTTCTGAAATCGAGTGAAATAGAAGGCGCACACCTCAGTGAGGAACAGGTGCGGTCTTCCCTTGCCCGCCGTTTGGGGATGAGCATCGCAGGGCTCGTCCCCGCTGACCGCGATGTGGAAGGCGTCGTCGAAATGATGGTCGATGCCACGCAAAATTTTGCGCGGAAGCTCACCGCAGAAAGACTCTTTGCCTGGCACGCGGCGCTGTTTCCAACCGGCCGAAGCGGTTTGCACAGGATCATCACCGGCACTTGGCGAAATGAAAACTCCGGCCCGATGCAGGTTGTCTCAGGGCCGATGGGACGGGAACGCGTGCATTTTGAAGCGCCCCATGCCACGCGCATCGAGAGCGAAATGAAAACGTTCCTCGCCTGGTTTGAAAATTCAACCATTAAGATCGATCCGGTTCTGAAAGCAGCCGTCGCCCATCTCTGGGTTGTGACCATCCATCCTTTCGAAGATGGCAATGGCCGCATCGCGCGCGCCATTGCCGAACTCGCCCTGGCGCGGTCGGAGCAAACCGCACAAAGATTTTACAGCATGTCGGCGCAGATACGCCTGGAGCGGAACGCCTACTACGAGATGCTTGAGGCCACGCAGAAAGGCGGGCTCGATATCACCACCTGGCTCGTGTGGTTTCTCGACTGCCTCGACAAGGCATTTGTTGGAGCGGAAACAATTCTGGCTTCCGTGCTGCAAAAGGCGCGTTTCTGGGAAGCCCATGCGGGCGAAAAATTCAATGATCGCCAGCGCGCCATCATCAACCGCCTGCACGATGGCTTTGAAGGAAAACTCACCTCATCAAAATGGGCAGCACTTGCGAAGAGTTCGCAGGACACGGCCCTGCGCGACATTGATGATCTTCTCAAGCGGAGGATACTCGCGAAGGAAGCAGCAGGCGGAAGAAGCACGAGCTATCAATTGATCAAGGCTTGAGGAAACAAACGCCATGTCATGCCTCCCGGGTATCCTGAATGCGAAGTTTTACGACGTGTGATGCACCGCCGCCTTTCCGTAAACCGGTGTGGCGATGCCTTCCTTCCGCGCCTTGAGCTGCAGTGCCAGGAACTGCGAATACTGCCGCGACTGGGCCATGTTTCCCCCGTGGAACCACAGGGCGTCCTGCTGGGTGGGCTTCCACATGTTGCGCGGCTCGCCTTCCCAGGGGCCCGGATCCTTCGTGGTGTTTGAGCCCAGGCCCCAAACCTTGCCGACCCTGTCCGCCACTTCCTGGCTGATCAGCTGCGCCGCCCAGCCATTCATCGAGTCATAACCCGTGGCATAAACGATGAGATCGGCCGGCAGCTCGCTGCCGTCGCTGAACACCACCGAATGCTCCTTGATTTCCTTCACGCTAACCCGCGTCTTGAGCTTGATGCTGCCATTGCAGATAAGCTCGGAAGCGCCGACATCTATGTAGTAGCCGGAACCGCGCCGCATGTATTTCGTGCCAAGCCCCGAGCCGTCATCGCCCCAGTCATGCATGAAGCCTGCCTTCTCAAGCCGCGCATAAAACTCCGCGTCGCGCTTGGCGATTTCCTTGAACACCTCGATTTGCTGTTTGGGTTTGAGCTTGTAGGGCACCGAGGCAACCAGCATGTCCGCCGTGTCGACATCGATGCCCCGCGCTACCGCCTGTTCCGAATAGACCGGGCCCAGATCGAGCTCCATCAGGGAATCGGACCGTGCCACATGGGTGGTCGAGCGCTGGATCATGGTGACATCGGCGCCTGCTTCCCACAGGGCCGCGCAAATATCATGGGCGGAATTGTTGGAGCCGATGACCACGCATTTCTTGCCCGCATAGGCGTCGGGACCGGGATGCCTGCTGGAATGATGCTGGTCGCCCTTGAATTTTTCCATTCCGGGGAATTTTGGCGTGTTTGGAACCGACGCCATGCCCGTGGCCAGCACAAGCTGCTTGGGCTTGAGCGTGACGGGCTTGCCGCCCCGCACCACCTTCACCGTCCATTCCTGCTTGGCTTCGTCATAAGAAGCACTCTCGCAAAGCGTCGAGCCCCAGTAATTCAGCTCCATGACCTTCGTATACATTTCCAGCCAGTCGCCGAGCTTGTCCTTGGGCGAGAAAACCGGCCAGTCATCAGGGAAGGGAATATAGGGCATGTGGTCGTACCACACCGGATCATGCAGGCAGAGCGACTTGTAACGCTTGCGCCAGCTGTCGCCGGCCCGTTCGTTCTTTTCCACGATGATGCTGGGCACCCCAAGCCGCTTCATGCGCGCGCCTAGCGCAATGCCTCCCTGGCCGCCGCCCACAATCAGGCAATAAGGCTGCTCGGTTATCCCAAGCCGCGCTTCGTTTTCCTGCTTCAACTGCAGCCAATTCTTGCGGTTCTTCGCAACGCCATGCTCGGCCCCCATGATGCGCTTCGGGCCTTTGCGCTCCTCATGGCCTTTCAGCTCAACCATGGTGGTAAGCAGGGTCCAGCACTTGCCGTCTTTCAGCCGGAGGATTCCGCGCCCGCGCGACACCGCCGTTTCAAAGCTGAACCAGCCTTCGGTAACGCCATCGACCGCCTTCGCTTCGCCTTCGAATTTCCAGTTGGAAGGCTTCACCGTGGCCAGCGTTTCCTTCAACATCGCCTCGATTGCCGGCTGGCCTTCAAGCGTCATGATGTTCCAGGTGAAGGAAACGAGATCGCGCCAGTAGCATTCATCGGCAAACAGCGCTGCGGCTGCTTTGGCATCGGATTTGGAAAGGGCGGCCTCGAATTTCGAGAGCCAGGCAGACACGGCGGCAGTTTCGGCAGCACTCACGTTGTTTTCTCCCTGTTTGATGCCGCGAGTGTGGTGCATTTTTGGGAACCGGGCAATGGCGCGTTGATCCAATGCCTTCTTGTGCAAACTTCTAAACACTGCTGACAATCTGGTGTCATCGATGCCCTATGGTGAAATCATGCGCGGGCTTTGGCGAGGGAATTCCCATGATTGACGGCAATTTCGAGACCAAATCAGCGCGGATGGAACGGATGGTTCTGCTCAGCCTGCAGGCTCCCGCCGATGATGTGGACCGCATCATGGAAGCGGTTGTAAAAGTCGTGCCATTAATGATGGGCAAGTATGACGGCAATGCATACCAGACAGGAGAGGGGGTTGAAAGCTATCGCCCTCTTGAGGGGGCCGCAGCAGGACCCGAAACCGATCTCAGGAAGCGGCCGCGCATTGTTGAAGTCAGTTTTGAATTGCCGGACGACCGGAAAAAGATTGAGCAAGTCATCGAAACAATTTTTCAAACCCACAGCTATCAGGAACCGGTGATCCGCCAGCAAAACATTCTGGCCAGCCGCACCAAGGGGCTCGACGACAGCAAGAATCCAAACCGCTGGTGGAACACCACCGGTGACTTGAAAAGCAAGCCGGAGAGCATATCGTCATGAAACCAGCGGGATATAGCCTGGGCCTGATATTGGTGACGGCATCGGCTGTGGCCTGGAGCACAGCGGGACTGTTCACCAGGCTCATTCCGCTGGACAGCTGGACCATGCTTGCCTGGCGCGGAATTTTTGGAGCGCTTGGCCTGGCCATCGTCATACTCGCCCTGCAGCGCCGGAATTTTGCCGGAGGATTCCGTGCCATGGGCTGGCCGGGCTGGCTCTTCGTCCTCGTCTCGGCGCTGGGAATGATCTTCTTCATCACCTCGCTCAACAATACCACGGTCGCCCATGTCGCGGTGATCTATGCCACGGTTCCGTTTCTCGCCGCGGGGCTGGGCTGGCTGTTCATGCGTGAAAAGCCAACGGCCAGCGCAAGCGTCGCCAGCCTTGTTGCACTGGCGGGTGTCGCCGTGATGGTAGGCTTCAGCCTGGAAGGCGGCATCTTCGGCGATCTCCTGGCCATTGGCATGACCCTGTGTGTGGCTGTGATGATGGTCATTGCCCGGCGATATCGCGACACTCCGGTCATGCCGGCAGCCTGCCTGTCAGCCCTACTGAGCGGGCTTGTGTGCTGGCCGCTTGGTGACCCTTTGGCGGTAACCGGCCATGAGCTTTTCCTGCTCGCCCTGTTTGGCATCGTAAACTCGGCCGTCGGTTTGGCGCTCTTCACCCTCGGCGCCAAATTTTTGCCCGCCATCGAAACCGCCCTGATCGGAGCGCTCGATGCACCCTTGGCCCCGCTATGGGTATGGCTGGTTTTCAGCGAAACCCCCGGCGCGGGCACGATGATCGGCGGCGCAATTGTCTTTGTTGCCGTGACAGCACACCTGGCTGTGGGGGCCTCAAGCATGAGCAAGCCGGTGGACAACATTCAAGGCGGGTAGAAATGCGTGCCCGCGCCAATAGTTCCGATGCCTTCAAAAAAACCTTGGAGCAATTCTGCCTGCCTGCACGTTTGGACCTCTGTTATCAACCCTGCAAGGAGTAACCATCATGGCATCACCCCAACAGAAGCCCAGGATCGTGCCCGAACTTGATCCCGAATACCGGGAAGATGATCCCGCTTACCGGCAGACGATTGCCGATCCCGTTCCTCCCAATGTTTACGTCGACCAGACGGCCCGGCCATCGGGCAGCTCGACGGGCCTAATCATCGCGGCCCTGGTCGTGGTGCTCGGTATTCTTTTCGCGCTTTCCTTCGATTGGAGCGGAACGTCCACAACGCCGGCCGTCACGGATAACTCGGCCCCGGCTACATCGGATCCGCTGGTGCCGGCACCGGCAACCCCGCCCGCCGCTGAGGCTCCGCCCGCACCAGCCACTGAACCTCCGGCGACCACGACGCAATAGCGGTTCTCGACTTAAACAGACGTCTGCATCACTTGAAGTCCCTCCCTTGCGGGGGGACTTCTCGTTTTTATCCGGCTTCGCGCTGGAACCATCTCGGCGGCCAAACGTTTATTCGTGCTATGCAAGGCAAAGGACAGAACATGCAGCAGCCTCTGCGCCAAAGCGATGTGGAAGACCTGGAACCCGAAACCGCTATGACAACGGATCGGGCGCGGCAGGGGGTGACCGGACATGGCGTGCGCTATGTGCTGGTATTTGGCCTATTGGGAATCATTTTCGCGCTCGCCATGACGCTGGTCATTTTCGCAAGTTGAACTCCGATTGCGGGGAACATCTCGGCCCCTCACCCGTTCGGTAGGTACCCAACCATGAAAGGAGACCATACGATGAATAATTTCAAAAATACCGTTGCCGTGCTGGCACTGCTCTGCGCATCAGGCGTGGCCTATGCCCAGGAGTCGACACCAGCGGTCCCGGCACCTGAGATGCTGAACAAAGTAGAATGTCCGGCGGCAGGCACAGTGCCTGAGGCTGACCTCTCTGCCGAGTGCAAGGCCGCGGGCAGTGCCGCGAACGCCCCGGCAACGTCCACGGATCCTGCTGTAACGACCGGCACAACCGAAGTTCCGATGCAGGAAAATACGGCTGAAACCCCCGCCGCACCTGCGCCTGACAGCGCAACAACGACTGTCGGCAATACGGAAATTCCGGCCGATGCCGTGCTTGCTTCCCAGTTCATGGGCCAGGCGGTTTATACCGCCGCCAACGAGAACGTTGGCGAGATCAATGATCTCATCATGAACAAGGAACTTGACAATATCGTAGTCATTGTCGGCGTCGGCGGCTTCCTTGGAATCGGTGAAAAGGATGTGGCCATCCCCATGGGCGACATCACGGCCGTCAAGGATGAGAACAACATTCTTCGCCTGTCGATCAGCGCCTCCAAGGAGCAACTGGAAGCGTTGCCGGTCTTTGACCGGACAGCGATGAAGTAAATTGCATTGGTACTTCCGCGGCGCTTTCACCTGGCGCCGCGGAAGATTTCTAAGACCGCCAAGCTATGAGGAGTGGCAAAAATGGAAACAGCACATCCTAATCATGCCTTCATCTCCAGCGAAGATGTGGAAGGCACCAGGGTCTATGACCGCAAGGGAGCCCGGATCGGCGAGATCGACCACCTGATGATCGACAAGGTTTCAGGCCGGGTCGTCTATGCCGTGCTGAGTTTTGGCGGCTTCATCGGCATCGGCCACAATCATTACCCGCTGCCCTGGGCCAGGCTGAGCTATGATACGAAGCTCGACGGCTTCCGCACCGATGTGGACGAAAAGCAGCTGCGTGATTCGCCGGAATTCAGCGATGACTCCTGGCAAAGCCGCGACTGGGAAACCCGCGTCCACGAACATTACAACGTACCGCCCTATTGGGGGCTTTGAATTCTTGAGTTGGAAATGGCGCGGCATCCCCGCGCCATTTCACGCCAGAAGCGTTTTCACCGCTTCAGCCCAGCCCGCCCGTATTGGCGGCTTTCTTCACACCTTCAATCCGTCACGCAGCCATTGCGCTGCCGCACTTGCAATGAAAATCGCTCCTTCCAGCCCATAGGTGCGTTTGCCCTCAAGCTGATAGGCAACCGTGGTGAGCAGCCGGTTGCGGGAGGCAACCGCCTTAATGTTGGCTGTAATTGATGTTAGCTGTAATTCGGAATTCTGATTTTGGGACGGCCCGGAGTTCTGCCTGCGCTTGACAGAGCATGGGTGGAATTTTGCAGGTCATCGGCGTCGTGGGATCACGCCACCGGTGACCTGGAAAAGCAACTGCTTTTGGAGCATGAGCGATGAGCCATTCCCTGGGCGACAAGAAGCAAAATCGCACCTGTAGCCGCTTTGATTTCGATCGGCCGCTTTCCGACAATTCCTGGCCAGACTTGCGATTTCAAGATCTTAGTGGCAGTGCGGCGCTCGGAAGGCAAGGCATCGGCGCACAATCAACTGATGAATATCACCATCAGAGACATGAGCCAGCACTCGTGAAGAAACGTGCAAAGACCATCAAACACACGCGAAAACCTAGGCAACCCGGCGGCTGGCGATCGACTGTCGCCATCGTCGCATTGATGGGCTTGGCGAGCTTTGGCATCGTATTTGATTTGGCGAGCGATGGGAAAATACGGCACTTCATCCAGTCCAATCTGATGTCCTCCCCAAGCGCTGAAGCGGGCAATGAACTCTCTGCGCCTGAAACTCCAAATGTGACCGATTTAACATTTTCTTCCGAATTGCCATCGGAAGTTGAAGCAGTTGCGCAGCCGGAAGTTCAACTTCCAATTCCGCCGCAAGAACCGCCACAGGTGACCGTCGATACCGCCAAACTTGCAGAACTGGCGCCAAACCCTTTGCCGGATACTGCGCCAGTAACAGAGAAGCCGGCCGATACGGCGGAACAGGATGCGCCGTCCACGTCTGTCGTGGCTCCACGGCAACAAGGCGATGTTATTCGCGATTGCGCCGATTGCCCTGAGCTTGTTGTCGTTTCGGCCGGGAACTCCACGAAAGTGGATGAAGCTGGTTCCACAGCTACCAACATCGATCACGACTTCGCCATCGGGCGCAATGACATCACGTTTGATGATTGGGACAGGTGCGTAGATGATAGCGCGTGCAAGGCTATTGCGGATGATTCAGGTTGGGGCCGAGGTAGCAGACCGTTGATCTTCGTGTCCTTTGATGATGCGACCACGCAGTATTTGCCCTGGCTTTCCAGGCTCAGCGGCAAAGAGTACCGCCTGCCCACCAAGGATGAATGGCAATATGCAGCGCTTGGTGGAGCAGGTGCTGCGGAGACGAAAGGCCAAATTGGCGATGCTTCGCAAGACTGCTTTAACGCCGCCGGACCAGCAGCCCGAAACTGTCCGGACACCTACAATGGCACGGCACCAGTTGGTTCATTCACGCCGAACGCGCTCGGCCTCTATGACATGAAAGGCAATGTGTGGGAGTGGTCGGCGGACTGCTGGCGGCCGTTCTCCTACGCGCCAAACGCAAGCTCCAATACCTGTGACAAACGAGTTGTTCTTGGCGGCGCATGGTCCACTGATCGAAGCGAAGTGAACGGACAAGCCGCCGCATGGGAAAAATCCAGCCGGAAAACCAATTCCATCGGATTTCGCGCTGTTCGATCACTGCCTTGATATTTTGTACCCCAAACTTGGAGAACGTGAAATGAACCGTAATATTTCCCTAACCGTGAAGCTTGCTCTTTCTTTGGGCATCATGTTCAGTGCAACTGACGCCGCTTTCGGACAAGGCATGGTTTCCGCGCCTGATACCGGGCAGCTGACAGTGCAATACGCCAGCATTGCACAGGCGTCCGAGCAGGAAATTGTGACCGTGCAACGCCTCTTGCGCCGCCTGGAATATTTGAAAACTGAACACCTGTCGCACAAGATGGATGAGTCGACCGCTGCGGCCCTGGATGCACATTTTGCAGCCGTGGGACCGATCCAAACCGTGAATGCCACACAGGCCATCCGCTCGCTGTTCACCGAAGCGTGGGCAAAGGAAGGCTGGGGTACGGGCAGCGTCGACGGCCAAGACCTCGTTGTGGACAAGGACAAGGTAAAGGGCGCGCAGCAGGTTTTGAAAAGACTCGGCTTTGAGCCGGGTCCTGTGGACGGTGTTTTCGGCCCCGCAACATTCGCAGCAATCGAATCTTTCCAGGAAGACGCGGGAATGAAGGTTCGCGGGCTACTCACGCAAGACACATCCCACAACATCACTCGTGCGCTCAAGTTTGCCGGCAAGCCCCCCCAGACGATCATCCATATGCTGAACTGGACGACCTATATCAATCCGGACACTCTCGACAAATTTGAAACGGAGACCGGCATCCGGGTGGCTTATGACACTTATACAAGCTCAGCCGAGTCGAAGGACGTGTTGCTTGCCGGAAGCGACAAATATGATGTTGTCATACAAACCGGATCGCAAATGCGACTGGTGCTCGAAGGCAAGGACCCGGTCCTCGTGCTGGACCGCACCAGAATTCCAAACTCCGCTGACGTCGATCCAAAAGTGCGCACTGCTTCCGACGTTCTGGATCCAGGCAATTTGCACAGTGAGCCCTATATGTGGGGAACGATGGGACTTGCAGTCAATGTCGATAAGGTCAAGGCCCTTCGACCAGACCTCAAGCTTGACAGCACATCCCTGGTGATGGACCCGGAGATTGCCGCATCGCTGGCGCAATGCGGCATATCCATGAACGATGAGCCGCTTGACGTCACGCCCACCCTCATTGCCTATCTCGGCGGTGACATCAGGAATATTGGCATCGCCGATATTGAGGCGCTTGATGCGGCTCTTGGAAAGATTTCGCAATACGTGAAACGCGTGCCAGACGAAGGCTGGAATGAAAGCATGGCCTCAGGCAAGTACTGCGTTAGCATCGGCTTTCCGGGTGCCACATTTCGCGCGGCAGAAGAAGCAAAGAAGAAGGGCACCGGGCAAATTACCTATAGCGTTCCTCTGGAGGGAACCTCAATGTGGCTGGATTACTTCGTTATCCCAACCAATGCCCAAAACAAGGATGCTGCCTACCAGTTCATCGATTTCATGCTCAGGCCAGACATTGCCGCCGCCAACACGAACTTCCTGCGTTATGCCAACCCTGTCTTGACGTCGACCCCATATATCGAACCTGCGCTGCTGAAAAACAAAGGCCTCTATCCGCCGCCAGCCACTCTCAAGAAAGTTTCTGCTACGGCGCCAATTTCACCAGATGAGGAAAAGCTGCTGCGGGCGGCGTGGGAGAAACTGCCAAAACAGTGAAAACTGGCCCCGGCCCTGTATCCAGACCGTGAGAAGGCCAGATGAGGGCCTCTTTCTGCTAGCTAAGCCAGAAGCTTCTTCACCGCTTCGGCCCATCCCGCCCGTTTCAGCGCGCGGGTTTCTGCGTCCATTTTCGGCGTAAAGCGTTTCTGCCGTTTCCATGTCTTGGCGAAAACTTCGGGTCTTGGGAGCAGGCCCGCCTGCAGGCCCGCCAGATAGGCCGCACCTATAGCTGTCGTCTCCAGCACCATGGGCCGGTCAACTGGCGCGCCAAGAATATCGGCGAGGAATTGCATGGTCCAGTCGGAGGCCGTCATGCCGCCGTCAACCCGCAAGATGGTTTGCCCCGTGGCCCCCCAATCCCGTTTCATCGCCTCAAGCAGGTCGTTGGTCTGGTAGCACACCGCTTCCAATGCGGCCCGCGCCAGTTCCTTGTTCGTGGTGGCGCGGGTGAGGCCGAAAAGCGCGCCGCGCACCTCGGCATTCCAATAGGGCGCCCCCAACCCAACAAATGCCGGCACCAGATAGACGCTTTGATTTTTGTCAGCGGCCTTGGCCAGCGTCCCCGTATCGGCGGCCTTCTTCACCACCTTCAATCCATCACGCAGCCATTGCACCGCCGCACCCGCGATGAAGATCGCTCCTTCCAGCGCATAGGTGCGTTTGCCGCCCAGCTGATAGGCCACCGTGGTGAGCAGCCGGTTGCTGGAGGCAACAGCGGTGGATCCCGTGTTGAGCAGCGCAAAGCAGCCCGTGCCATAGGTTGATTTCATCATGCCGGGTTCAAAGCAGGCCTGACCGATGGTGGCCGCCTGCTGGTCGCCGGCCACGCCCTGAATGGGAATGGTCGCGCCGAAAAACTTGGCCTCACAGGCGCCGAAATCCGCCGCGCAGTCCTTGACCTCCGGCAGCATGGCGCGGGGCACGCGGAGGATGCTGAGCAACTCATCGTCCCATGCACCGCTATGGATGTTGTAGAGCAGGGTGCGTGACGCATTGGTGGCATCCGTCACATGGGACTTGCCCCCCGTGAGCCGCCAGATCAGAAATGAATCGATCGTGCCGAAGCATAACTCGCCGCGTTCGGCCCGTTCACGCGCCCCCTTCACATGGTCGAGAATCCACGACACCTTCGTGCCTGAAAAATAGGGATCAAGCAGCAGCCCGGTTTTGGCGGTGAAGAGTTTTTCATGGCCCTGGGCCTTCAGTCCGGCGCAAATCTCCGCCGTGCGCCGGTCCTGCCAGACAATGGCCTTGTGGATCGCCTTGCCGGTCTTGCGTTCCCACACCACCGTGGTTTCCCGCTGGTTGGTGATGCCGAGACAGCGAACAGTCTTGGGCGCGGTCTTGGCCTTTCTGATTGCAGCCCGGCAGGTTGCCAGTACCGATTTCCAGATTTCCTCCGGGTCATGTTCAACCCAGCCCGAGTCGGGGAAATATTGTTTGAATTCCTTCTGGGCCGAGGCCCTGGGCCTGAGCTTCGCGTCAAACACAATGGCGCGCGACGAGGTTGTGCCCTGATCAATGGCCAGAATGAAATCAGGCATCGCCTTACCCCTTCGCGCGCTTGGAACTCTTTTCTTTTACAGCAGGCTTCATGTGCTCGCGCAACGCCTTCTGCTCGTCGGCTGAAAGATGCAGGCCCAGCTTTGACCTGCGCCACAGGATGTCGTCCGGCTCGCGCACGAATTCTTCGGCGATGAGATAGTTGATCTCGCGCTCGCTCAAAGGGCCAAAGCTCTTGCCCATGTCCGTGGCAAAGCGCGCATTGCCGAACATCTTTTCCGCCTGGGTGCCATAGGCGCGGAAAATCCGCCTGACATTCTGCGGCGAAAAGAACGAGTATTTGCGCTGCAGCTCGGCAATACGCGCTTCCACTTCATCGAACGGAAAATCCCCGCCGGGCAGGGCCGCCCCCGCCGTCCACGGCTTCCTGGCCTTGGGAAAAAACGGTGCAAGCTTTTCCAGCACCGATTCCGCCAGCTTGCGGAAGGTGGTGATCTTGCCGCCGAATACCGAGAGCAGCGGCGCCTGGCCGCTTGGCGCGTCGAGCTTCAGCACATAGTCACGCGTTGCTTCCTGCGCCTTACTGGCCCCGTCATCGTAAAGCGGCCTGATGCCGGAATAAGTCCAGCGCACCTGTTCGCGCGCAATCGGCAGCTTGAAATATTCGCTTGTCGACGACAGCAGGTAGTCGATTTCGCTGTCGGTGATCTGCGGGTTCCCCGGCTCGCCCTTGTGGTCTTCGTCGGTCGTGCCGATCAGGGTGAAATTCTGCTCATAGGGAATCGCAAAACAGATGCGGCCATCGGCATTCTGGAAAATATAGCAGCGGTCGTGATCGTAAAGCCGGTCCACCACGATGTGGCTGCCCTTGACCATCCTGATCTTGTCCGGGTTGTTGCGGCCCACGATGCTGCCCAGAACCTCGCTCACCCAGGGCCCTGCCGCATTGACCAGCACCTTGGCCTTGATGGTCTCTTCCTTGCCGCCGTCGGGCAGAATCTTGATTTCCCAATTGCCGTTCACCCGCCGCGCGCTGGTGCATTTTGTCCGTGTATGGATTTGAGCGCCGCTGTTGGCGGCGTCCCGTGCGTTGAGCGCCACAAGCCGCGCGTCTTCCACCCAGCAGTCGGAATATTCATAGGCATGGGAAAATTCCGGCTTGAGCGGCTCGCCGGTGATGTCGCTGTGCAGGTCAATGCTGCGCGTCGGCGGCAAAATCTTGCGCCCGCCGAGATGGTCATAGAGGAAAAGCCCAAGGCGGATGAGGGGCCGTGGCCGCAGGCCCTTGTGGTGTGGCAGCACGAAGCGCAGCGGCCAGATGATATGCGGCGCAGATTTGAGCAGTACTTCACGCTCAATCAGGGCCTCGCGCACCAGGCGGAATTCATAATGCTCGAGATAGCGCAGGCCGCCGTGAATCAGTTTGGTCGAAGCCGAAGATGTGCCTGAGGCAAG
The DNA here is from genome assembly GCA_030680855.1 of Aestuariivirga sp. GTDB lineage: Bacteria > Pseudomonadota > Alphaproteobacteria > Rhizobiales > Aestuariivirgaceae > Aestuariivirga. Next base: position 7,175 of record JAUXUN010000080.1, on the reverse strand, counting down.
GTCGCCCTGTTCGGCGAGGAACACCTTCAGGCCCCGGCCCGCCGCGTCGCGCGCAATGCCGCAGCCATTAACGCCGCCGCCGATAACAAACACATCATAAATCATTCTGCGGCCTGTATTGTCGAATCGTAGCCCTGTCCGGTGTCGGCGATCTCAAGCTCAACGCCGCTGTGTTGGCACAGCTCAACGATTGCGTCGGGCGGAGCACGGTCTGTCACAAAAACGTCAACTTGTGAAAGATGACCGATGCGCACAGGCGCCGAGCGCGTGAACTTCATGGCATCCGAAACCAGGATAATGTTGCGCGCATTGTTCAGGATGGCCTGTGCGACGCGCACCTCGCGGTAATCGAAATCAAGCATGGCGCCATCATCATCAATGGCTGAAACACCGATCACCGCGTGATCGACCTTGAATTGGCCGATCAGATCCACCGCCTGTTCGCCGACGATGCCGCCGTCGCTCCGGCGCACCACACCGCCCGCGATAATGACGTCGATCTTGGGGCAGGGCATCAGGATGGTGGCCACATGAATATTGTTTGTGATCACCAGCAGTCCCTCATGGTGAACGAGCGCGCGCGCCACTTCTTCGGTTGTCGTCCCGATGTTGATGAAGAGCGAGCAATTGTTGGGGATGAGGGTAGCGGCGCGCACACCAATGGCCTGTTTTTCAATGGCCGCAAGCTGCCGGCGCGATTCATAGGCGACGTTTTCGACGCCCGACGTCAGCATCGCCCCGCCGTGGGTGCGCGCCAATAGTCTTCCGTCACAAAGCTCGTTTAAATCCCTGCGGATGGTTTGCGGCGTGACGTCAAAACGCTCCGCAAGGTCATCCACTTGGACGGTGCCCGTGGTCCGCGCAAGGGCAAGGATTTGGTGCTGGCGCGGGCTCAGTTGGGGCATGGCGAAATCCGGAAAACTCTCTTCACATCCCTTTTTTCATTTTTTTTCACATTAAGCAATACTGCAACGCAATATCTTTCGATGCAGTGCACAACGCTTTCGAAAACATTTCTATTGACGTTCATTTTTTTTCGTTTGATATTGCGGCAAGGCTCCAACAAAGGCGCCACATTTTTTTATGGGAGGACTATCGATGAAAATGAAGCTTCTAGCGACGGCTGCTGCCCTGACGCTCTTCGCGTTCGCCAGCCCAAGCTATGCCGACGAAGCCGCTGCCCAGAAGTGGATCGACGCGGAATTCCAGCCTTCAACGCTTTCGAAAGAAGACCAGTTGAAGGAAATGCAATGGTTCATCAAGGCTGCCGAGCCCTTCAGGGGCATGGAAATCAACGCCCTGTCGGAAGGCATTCCGACCCACACCTATGAATCAACCGTGCTGACCAAGGCCTTTGAGGAAATCACCGGCATCAAGGTGAACCATCAGATCCTCGGTGAAGGCGAAGTGGTTCAGGCTGTGCAGACCCAGATGCAGACCAACCGGAACCTTTACGACATCTACGTCAACGACTCCGATCTGATCGGCACCCACTCGCGCCTGCAGCAGTCAGTGAACCTCACGGACTTCATGGCCGGCGAAGGCAAGGATGTGACCAACCCCGGTCTCGACCTGGCGGACTTCATCGGCACCCAGTTCACCACCGGTCCCGATGGCAAGCTCTATCAGTTGCCCGACCAGCAGTTCGCCAACCTTTACTGGTTCCGCAAGGACTGGTTTGACCGGCCCGACCTGCAGGAGAAATTCAAGGCCAAATACGGCTATGACCTCGGCGTGCCGGTGAACTGGTCGGCCTATGAGGACATCGCCGATTTCTTCACCAACGACGTGAAGGAAATCGACGGTGTAAAAATTTATGGCCACATGGACTACGGCAAGCGTGCGCCTGACTTGGGCTGGCGCATGACGGACGCCTGGCTTTCAATGGCAGGTGCTGGTTCAGCCGGCGAGCCAAACGGCATTCCCATTGATGAATGGGGCATCCGCATGGAAGAGGGCTCATGCAACCCGTCGGGCGCTTCAGTAAGCCGCGGTGGTGAAACCAATGGCCCTGCCTCGGTTTATGCCATTGCCAAGTGGGATGAATGGCTCCGCAAGTTCGCCCCTCCGGGTGCTGCTGACTATGACTTCTATCAGTCACTGCCGGCGCTCTCCTCGGGCAACGTAGCCCAGCAGATCTTCTGGTACACCGCCTTCACCGCCTCGATGGTTGCCCCAAAGAGCGAAGGCAACAACACCGTTGATGGTGATGGCAATCCGCTGTGGCGCATGGCCCCGTCGCCCCATGGTGTCTACTACAAGGATGGCCAGAAGGTCGGCTATCAGGATGTGGGCTCGTGGACAATCCTCAAGTCGGTTCCAGCCGACCGCGCCAAGGCAGCCTGGCTCTATGCCCAGTTTGCCGTGTCCAAGACGGTTGACGTGAAGAAGAGCCAGGTCGGTCTGACCTTCATTAGGGACTCAACGGCCCGCCATGAATCCTTCACCGAACGCGCCCCCAAACTTGGTGGTCTCGTCGAGTTCTACCGCTCGAAGGACCGCGTGCGCTGGTCGCCAACCGGCATCAATGTGCCTGACTATCCAAAGCTGGCACAGCTCTGGTGGCAGCAGATCGGTGACGTGAACTCCGGCGCCTTCACCCCGCAACAGGCCATGGACCGACTTGCGAGTGAAATGGACCAGATCATGGGCCGTATGCAGGCCGCGGACGAAGCCAACAAGACCTATGGTGGTTGCGGCCCGCGCCTGAATGCGGAAAAGGATCCGTCCGAGTGGCTTGGCAAGACCGATGGCCCGAAAGCCAAGATCGAAAACGAAAAGGAGCAGGGCATCACCATCGCCTATGATGAAATCATCAAGCAGTGGACCGAATAATCTGCTGCTGACCTCCCGTGGTGGGCCGGGCACTTCATGTGTCCGGCCCATTCATGCTATGATTGGCTTCGATGGACATGGTGATCGCACCGGATGACTCTTGAACTGAAAAATGTGTCCAAGCGCGTCGGCGCTGACATGCATATCCATGACACGAGCCTGGTCTTCGATGACAACTCGTTCAATATCCTCTTGGGCGCAACACGCGCCGGCAAAACCACTCTCATGCAGCTGATGGCCGGCATCCAGAAGCCGACGACCGGGGCTATCTGGCACCGGGGAAAGGACGTTACCCATGTGCCCGTGCAGCGGCGCAACGTCTCCATGGTCTACCAGCAATTCATCAACTACCCCATGCTCTCGGTCTTTGAGAACATTGCCTCGCCGCTCCGCGTCACCGGCATGGCGGAAAGCGAAGTCAAGTCCCGTGTCGGCAGGGCGGCGGAAATCCTGCGGCTCACGCCAATGCTTGACCGCAAGCCCGCCGAGCTTTCCGGCGGCCAGCAGCAGCGCACCGCCATCGCCCGCGCCATCGTAAAGGACAGCGATCTCATTTTCCTCGATGAGCCCCTGGCCAATCTTGACTACAAGCTGCGTGAGGAACTGCGCGACGAATTGCCGAAGCTCTTTTCAGGCCGCAATGCCATCGTGTTCTATGCCACGACCGAGCCCCACGAGGCGCTGCTGTTCGGCAACAAGACACTGACCATGCACCAGGGCCGCATCACCCAGTTTGGCCCGACGGCGGAAATTTACCGCAAGCCCAATTCGCTCACATCAGCCCGGGTGTTTTCCGATCCGCCCATCAACATCGCCAGGGTCACGAAAAAGGGCAAGAAACTGCAATTGTCCCATGGCAACGTGTCCTGGCCCGTGGCCGCCGGCGCTGCAAAGCTCCCTGACGGTGACTACAGCATCGGCCTGCAGCCCCACTACGTGCTGCCGCAGAAGTCGTCGCAAACCAGTGGCGCCCTTTCGGGCCGGGTGCTGGTGACCGAGATATCGGGGTCTGAGAGCGTGGTGCATATCGATGTCGGCGGCCAGACCTGGGTGTCGCAATCCCATGGCGTGCATCCCCACCAGGTGGGCGAAACGGCAACATTCCATGCCGATGTTTCCCGCGCCCTGTTCTTTGATGCTGCCGGAAAGCTGGTGTCCTGATGGCCAAGATCACAATCGAAAATCTGCGCCATTCCTATATGCCGGAACCCAAGCGCGACGAAGACTTCGCCTTGAAGCGCGTGCATCTCGATTGGGCCGACGGTGGGGCTTATGCGCTTCTAGGACCATCGGGCTGCGGCAAGACCACCTTGCTCAACCTGATTTCCGGCCTGCTTCACCCCAGCGAGGGCCGCATCCTGTTTGATGGCCGTGATGTCAGCGGCGAGACGCCGGAACGCCGCAACATCGCCCAGGTGTTCCAGTTCCCGGTGATTTACGACACCATGACGGTTTATGACAATTTGGCCTTTCCCCTGCGTAACCGGAAGGTCGATGAGGCGGAGATCAAAAAGCGGGTGACCGCCATCGCCGAAATGCTGGAACTGACGGCGACCCTTTCGAAGCGCGCCTCCGGCCTCACCGCCGACGGCAAGCAGAAGATTTCCCTGGGCCGCGGCCTTGTCCGCTCCGACGTCAACGTCATCATGTTCGATGAACCGCTCACCGTCATCGATCCCCATCTCAAATGGCAACTGCGGTCCAAGCTCAAGGAGCTGCAGCACCGCATCAAGCGGACCATGATCTATGTGACCCACGACCAGACCGAGGCGCTCACCTTTGCCGACCAGGTTGTGGTGATGAACAACGGCGAAGTCGTGCAGACCGGAACCCCCATCGAGCTCTTCGAGAAACCCAAGCACATTTTTGTGGGCCACTTCATCGGCTCGCCCGGCATGAACGTGATGCCCTGCCAGGTCAAGGGTGGCAAAGCCTTTGTGAACGGCCATGAAATTGCCGCCGAGAATGCCGCGTCTTCGAACGGGTCAAGCCGCCTGGAACTGGGTATCCGGCCGGAGTTTGTGACCTTCGCCGCCAAGGGCCTGCCGGTGAATGTTGTGAAAGTGTCCGACATCGGCCGCTACCGAGTCGTTGACACGAGGCTCGGCGAGAATTCCGTCAAATTGATTGTGCCGGAGGGAGCCGCCATCCCCGAGGGCAAGGCGCATCTGGCTTTCGACAAAGCCCATACGCAGATCTACAGCGATGGCTGGCTGGCGGGAGAGGCCCGATGAACAAGACCTTCAACAACAAGGCCTGGTGGATGGTGCTTCCGGTATTCCTGGTGGTTGCCTTCAACGCCCTCGTGCCCTTGATGACCGTTGTGAACTATTCGGTCCAGGAAACCTTCGGCAACAATGAGTTCTTCTGGTCGGGCACCATCTGGTTCCAGCAATTGCTGGACAACGACCAGATCAGGGCTTCGCTCGGGCGCCAGATCATCTTCACCACTGTGGTGTTGTTCATTCAGGTCCCGCTGGGCCTCACAATCGCCCTCTGCATGCCGCGCAAAGGTCCCTGGGTGTCCGTGTGCCTCGTGCTGATGGCCTTGCCCTTGCTGGTGCCCTGGAACGTCGTGGGCTCCATGTGGAACATCATGGCCCTGCCGGATATTGGCCTTCTCGGCAGAACCATCAACGCCATGGGCATTCACTACAACTACACGCGTGATCCAGTTGCCGCCTGGTTCACTGTTGTCCTGATGGATGTCTGGCATTGGACCTCGCTCGTTGTGCTGCTGTGCTATGCCGGCCTCGTATCCATTCCCGATGCCTATTATCAGGCCGCCAAGATTGATGGCGCCAGGCCCTGGGCGGTGTTCCGCTACATTCAGTTGCCGAAGCTCAAGCATGTGCTGACCATCGCGATCCTGCTGCGCTTCATGGACAGTTTCATGATCTATACGGAAGTCATCGTGTTGACCGGCGGCGGTCCGGGCAGTGCCACCAAGTTCCTCTCCATCGACCTGGTGCAAAAGGCGCTGGGCGGATTTGACCTGGGGCCGGCGGCGGCATTCTCGATCGTCTACTTCCTGATCATCCTGCTCACCAGCTGGCTGTTCTACACCCTCATGATGCGAAACGAGGCAAACTGATGTCCAAGCGCTATCTCGTTCCCATTGTCTATGTGATTTTCCTGATGCTGCCTATCTATTGGCTGGTCAACATGTCGTTCAAGACCACCAACGAGATTATTAACCGCTTTTCGCTCTACCCCCACGAGTTCACCCTCGCCAGCTACCGGACAATCTTTACCGATCCCAGCTGGTACGGCGCCTATATAAACTCCATCACCTATGTGGCGTTGAACACGGTTATCTCCGTGGCTTTGGCGCTTCCTGCGGCTTACGCCTTCTCGCGCTACCGCTTCCTGGGCGACAAGCACCTGTTCTTCTGGCTGCTTTCGAACCGCATGGCGCCGCCCGCCGTGTTCGTGCTGCCCTTTATCCAGCTCTATTCATCTGTCGGCCTTTTCGACACCCATCTCGCCGTGGCTTTGGCCCACATGCTGTTCAACATTCCCCTGGCCGTTTGGATTCTCGAAGGCTTCATGTCGGGCGTTCCCAAGGAGCTGGACGAAACCGCATATGTCGACGGTTATTCCTTCCCGAAGTTTTTTGTGAAGATTTTCATTCCGACGATTTCGGCAGGCATCGGCGTGGCGGCCTTCTTTTGTTTCATGTTCTCCTGGGTGGAAATGCTGCTGGCCAAGAACCTGACGTCCGTGGCGGCCAAGCCCATCGTGGCGGCCATGACCAAAACCTCGAGCGCCTCGGGCTATGAACTGGGCCTGCTGGCGGCAGCGGGTGTCTTGACCCTCATTCCGGGCGCCATCGTCGTCTATTTCGTCCGCAACTATATCGCCAAGGGCTTTGCCCTGGGCCGCGTGTAAGGAGGCGCTCGAATGGGCATTTCATGGATGGCCTGGACTTGGCCCACCGTCTTTTTCTTCCTCTACATCTTCGGTTCCATCGCCGCCATGGGCATCTGGGAATACTATTCGCCCGGCGGCAATCCGCGCCGGGGCATTTTTGCCCTCGACACCACGCGTGGCGACAGGCTCTTCATCACCCATCTCGGCAGCTGCTTTATTTTCCTTGCCTGGCTTGGGCTTTACGGCGTCCCCCTCTGGGGCGGCCTCGTGCTGGCCCTGATTTGGGGCTTTGTGGTTTTCAAGTGGGTGTGACCTCTCCCCCATTTTCATGGGGCGAGGATAAAGTGTGATTCAATTTTCAATGAGCATCGGGCATAGCTTCGCCCTTGGTGAAAACGGTTATGCCGCTTTCGGGGCAGGCGAGAAGCGAAGGGTTGCGTGAGCGCAGCCTACGCGAAAATGCCGGT
>JAUXUN010000072.1 GCA_030680855.1 Aestuariivirga sp. | reverse complement strand
GGCGCGATTATTCATACTAACATGTTAGTATGAATAATCGCGAGGCACTGTAGGCAAAGAATTGATGTTTCTTTGGTCTACAAAGGCTCGCTTTTTGCACCCCTTTTGCGTCGTTTTTCGCGCGTTTTCACACCCTATTCGCCCTTGCCGGAGACGCCGGCGCTGGCGAAGGTGGCCATGTCGTTGTGGAGGTTTACCGCCGCCTTGAGGAGTCCTGCGGCGAGGGCCGCACCCGAGGCCTCGCCCAGGCGCATGCCAAGATCGAGCACCGGTTCCTTGCCCAGCCGCTTGAGCAGATTGCGGTGCGCCGGTTCGGCCGAGCAATGCGCGGCGAGGCAATGGTCCAGCGCGTCGGGGCGCATGGCGTGGAGCACGGCGGCGGCGGCTGTGGCCACGTAACCATCGAGGAGAACCGGCACGCGCTGGGTGCGCGCCGCCAGAATGGCGCCGGCCATGGCGGCCAGTTCGCGGCCTCCGAGCCTCCGTAAAACCTCTAGTGGATCAGAGAGATGGGCCTTATGGAGGGCCACGGCGCGGGCCACGGCGGATGCCTTGCGCTTCAGTCCTTCGGCGTCAACGCCTGTGCCGGGCCCCACCCAGTCTTCCGGCTTGCCGCCGTAAAGCCCATGGCAGATTGCCGCCGCAATCGTGGTGTTGCCGATGCCCATTTCGCCAATGCAAAGCAGGTCGCAGCCGCCGGCAATGGCTTCCATGCCGTAGGCCATGGTGGCGGCGCAGTCGGCCTCGTCCATGGCGGCTTCCTGGGTGATGTCCTTGGTGGGTTTTTCGAGGGCCAGCTCAAACACTTTCAAACCTAGGTCAAAGGTCTTGCAGATCTGGTTCACGGCGGCCCCGCCGCCCTGGAAATTGAGGACCATTTGTTTTGTCACTTCAGCGGGATAGGCGGCAACGCCTTGCGCCACAACGCCGTGGTTTCCGGCAAACACGGCCACCACCGAGCGGGCAATTTTTGGCGGGTAATTACCCTGCCAGGCGCTCACCCATTCGGCCATGCTTTCGAGCTTGCCGAGAGAGCCCGGCGGCTTGGTCAATTGCGCATCGCGCGCCTTGCATTGGGCTGCCGCCGCAAGGTCAGCCACGGGCAAATCCCGCATCAATTTCCTGATGTCATCAAAGGGCAAACCCGTTGCGGCAATTGTCATTATCACGTCCTTTTCATCTTCTTGCTAGTGTCCTAATCACGGGATTCGGGGTATCAGTGCAACATGAGCGACATGTCTTCGCCGCCGAGCGAAAATGCGTGGAAAATCAGGCCTTTTGCCGAGACGCTGGTGGCCTTACGCTTTCTTACGCGCCTGCCGGTGCCGTTTGTGCGGACGCTGGATTTGCCGCCGTTGGCGGAAGCCATGCGCTTCTTTCCGCTGGCTGGCGCCATTATCGGGGCCATCGCAAGTGCGGTTCTGATCGGCGCAAATATGTTGGGGCTGCCGTCACTTTTGGCCGCCGCGCTGGCGCTGGCGGCTGGCGTTCTGGTCACCGGCGCCCTGCATGAAGACGGCCTTGCCGATGTGGCCGATGGCTTTGGCGGTGGCCACACACGGGAACAGCGCCTGGAAATCATGCGCGACAGCCGGATTGGCGCCTATGGCACCATTGCCCTGTGCCTTACCTTCATTGGCCGGGCGGCCATTTTTGAAACGCTGTCTGGGGTGGAGCCCTTAGTCATTCTGGTACTTTTGGCGAGTGCGGCAGCTTTTTCCCGGTCCCTCGTGGTTGACCTTTTGTGGGCCACGCGGCCAGCCCGCAGCGATGGCCTTTCGGTGTTTGCGGGAAGGCCCGGAAAACGCAGCGCCCTCTTTTCACTTCTGACGGGTGGCATTGGCGCTGCCGTGGCAGTGGGGCTTGTCCTGTCGGCGGAAATTGCGGTGATTGCCATCATCGCCGCCGGCATCGTTTTGGCGGGTTTGCGGGCGCTGGCAATGCGCAAGATCGGCGGGCAGACCGGCGATGTCTGCGGCGCCGTGCAGGTTTTGACGGAGCTCACCATGCTCACGGTTTACGCCGCAACAATTGGTTAACCTTGGCAACAATTGTTCCAATCATTTTCAACACTTATTGAGAGTGGGCCAGCCAAACTGAAGCAACTGAATCCAGGGAGTTGCGTCATGCGTTTGCCGGGTGCGTTGTCATCGCTTGTTCTTGCCTTTCTGTTCATGATTGCCGGTGGCTTGCCAAGCATAGCGCCGACACGGGCGGCGGAAATGCTGCAGCTCAATGCGGCTACGGCGCTGAAAGCGGGGCAAAACGGACATTTCATCGTCAAGGCCGAGATCAATGGCAGGAACGTGAGAGTGATGGTCGATACGGGGGCCTCGGCCGTGGCCTTGAGCTATGAAGATGCCAAGGATGTTGGTCTTCGTCCGGGCAGTCTTGATTACAATGTTCCCGTTGCCACCGCCAACGGGGTGGTCAAAGCCGCAGGCGTCAACCTGGACAAGGTTGAAATTGACGGGGTGCGCGTTTCGGACGTGCAGGGCCTGGTGATGCCTGAGGGGGTCATGCGCGGCTCGCTGCTGGGCATGAGTTTTTTGGGTAAACTCAAGAGTTTCAAAGTCGAAGACGGCGTGCTTTATCTGAAGAACTAAGACGTTTTTCCTTTAATAATGGCGCGTTCGGATGGCCGAAGACCCACAGGATACTTATCTTAACGGCATGAACGCGTTTGATTTGCCAGAAGTTGAAACACCCTGCATCAAGGTTTGTGTAGTCGATCCGGAAACCGGATTTTGCATCGGCTGCGGGCGCACGCGCATGGAAATAGGCAGTTGGCTTGGGCTTAGCCCGGTGGAGCGCCAGTCGATCATGGCGGGCCTTGAGGAGCGGGTTGAAACGCTCACGTTGCGCAAGCGGCGCCGGGGCGGACGCCAGGGGCGCCTCGCCAATTCCTAGAACTGGAACGAGAAGTTGGCGCCAGCCGTATAAGTGTCTGAATCCTCATAGAGAAGCCCGCTCACTTCGGCGGTCAAAGCCAACTGGGCATTGGCTCCAAAGGCAAAATTGAGGCCGCCCTGCAGGCGAAGATCGGTATAGGGGTCATCCAATACAGTCCCGGTCACATCGTCAACGACCTTGTTTATCCCGACCCAATCAAGCTGCGCGCCTAGCCATGGCTCAACAGTTGACGCGCCGCCAATGGATATGGAATTGCCGACCTGAAAGCCGGGGGAGATGATGCCTGTTTCAATGGTCTGGGCATTCAAAGCACCGCTCGCGTCCTGCCATTCCTTGGTCCAGGCGACAGTCAGCGACGGCGAATAACGCCAGGTGCCGGAATACCAATAGCCGGTCAAGCCGCTGCTGGCCTGAACCCGGGTGGAGTCAAAGCTGGTGCCGCCATTTACGTCAGAATCAAGTTCGGTTCCCAGGAGCGTGGCCGACAACACCAGATTGTCGGTCAGCGTCAGGCCCATATAGACGCCGCCGCCCCAGCCGTCGGTATCCAGGGTGACGCCTGGTCCTTCCAAATCAGAAGTTTCATAGGCACCCATAAGGCCGAGCACCAGCCGGTCAGACACTTTGTAGTCGGCACCGACCACACCATTTACAAGCGAACCGTCAAGATCGGTAAATGCGTTTGTGTCATCCAGCCAGCTGTATTTTCCGTCGATCCAGATATTCCACATGGGGTTGGCAACGGGAGCCGCCACATCGGCGGTTGGTGCAATAGCAATTCTGCCATTGCTCTTCAGGCGCTCCAAAATATCCCTGGGATCACTTAATTCAAGACCAGCAGGTTGCGTCTGGTTCGGCCCAAAATCAAACCTGTCGATAATGATCTTGGTGATTGAGGTCGAGGTGTTGATAAGTGATTGGCGGTTCAGCAAAGATTTGGCGCAAGCGGTGATGTTTGTTTCCGACGTATCATCAAGTATCGTACAATCGCTTTGAGCTAAAGCGTGACTGCCGCCCACTACGCTCGCCAATGAAATAACAGCCGCAACTGTCCTTATCCGCATAGTGATCCTCGAATTCCCCGTCCAATCCGAGCCATATCACAAAATAGTGTCCCTAAGCCAGCGGCTTCATTCGGCTGCAATAAGGCGATTCGATTGGGTTTCAATGGCCTCCAGCCCGCGGCGCAATACATCAATTCCAGCGCCCGGAAGATGGCTTTGTTCAGAAATAATTTGCCGCCAATGGCGCCCGCCGGGCTGGCCGTGGAACAGGCCAAGCATGTGGCGTGTCATTTTTGAAAGAAAATCGCCTCGGCGCAACTGCTCCTCAATATAGGGAAACATACCGGTCACGGCATCGATTCGATTCGTCAGCGGATTTGCCTTTTGAAAAAATGCTCTATCAACGTCCGCAAGGAGCCACGGGGTGTGATAGGCGGCGCGCCCCAGCATGACGCCATCAAGACCGCGCATTTCATCCTTGGCCTGCTCAAGTGTGGCGAGCCCGCCATTCAAGATGATGTTGAGATGCGGGAAGCTTGCCTTCAGTTGATGAACGCGGGTGTAGTTGAGCGGTGGAATTTCCCGGTTTTCCTTTGGGCTGAGGCCCTTCAGCCAGGCCTTGCGGGCGTGGATTATGAAAGTATCACAACCCGTTGCGGCGACTGTTTCAACAAAACGATCAAGTCCCTCAACCTCGTCCTGGTCATCGATCCCGATGCGGCATTTCACCGTGACCGGAATTTTGACGGCCAGACGCATCGCCGCGACACAGTCCGCCACAAGCTGTGGTTCAGCCATGAGGCAGGCGCCAAATCTTCCTTCCTGTACCCGGTCGGAGGGGCAACCAATGTTGAGATTGATTTCGCAGTAGCCGTAGTCCTCACCGATCCTGGCAGCTTCCGAAAGCTGGCCGGGATCGCTACCCCCGAGTTGGAGGGCCACGGGCTGTTCAAAGGGATCAAAGCCCAGCAAGCGCTGACGGTCGCCATGGCGAATGGCCTGGGCCGTCACCATCTCCGTGTAAAGCAGCGCATGCCGCGTCAGGTGGCGGTGAAAGACGCGGCAATGCCGGTCCGTCCAATCCATCATGGGGGCACAACAAAACCTGTGCGCAGAAAACTGTGTTTTCGCGGTCATCAAGCCTATTTTCCTCAGTTCGCTGCACACGTAGCGCACACGAAATGGGTCACTGCACACTCCTTATAGCCCCTCCCCTCCTCACTTCTCAATTGGAAAAGCCGTGAATATGCGGGATCGGGAATTTGGCAACCGCCAATGAACCCGACACGTCCGTTCAGCTGCCCTAAGTAGAAATCTACAAAGCTATCCGTCACTTCTCGGATGGGTCAATAGCTGACGCTGGTGCAATGAGTTTGAGTGTCAGCTCTGGGCCGATTTTGTTGCAGAAAGCATTTGAATTTGCCGCCGAACAGTGATTCCGTTGCTCACAGGGAAACGAGGGCGGAGACGGGCCATGATGGGGCGGCGCAATCAGGACCAGGGCCAACTGTTCTATTCGTTTGATCTGG
>JAUXUN010000071.1 GCA_030680855.1 Aestuariivirga sp. | reverse complement strand
CCAGATCAAACGAATAGAACAGTTGGCCCTGGTCCTGATTGCGCCGCCCCATCATGGCCCGTCTCCGCCCTCGTTTCCCTGTGAGCAACGGAATCACTGTTCGGCGGCAAATTCAAATGCTTTCTGCAACAAAATCGGCCCTTAGGCGACATGGCAAAGATAGCCGATAATGGCCGCTTTCGCCTTGGAAGCAGACATACGTGCGTGACTAACCATGTCCGTTTATGAGTTCACGCCCAGTTTGGCGCCATTCCTTGCCGGGAAGCGCGCTAGTCGTCCTGAGAGGGCGCCATTCTGCGGGCAAATTCCTCGCGGTAGGGACTTGCCTTGTAGACGCCGAGGACGCGCATGTAGGAAGTGAAAAAGGCGAGCTCCTCCAGGGCAAGCCGCACGCTGCGCTGTTCCGGATGGCCTTCAATATCGGCATAAAATTGCGTGGCGGAGAACTGGCCCTCGATCTGGTAGGATTCAAGTTTCGTCATGTTCACGCCATTGGTGGCAAAACCGCCCATGGCCTTGTAGAGAGCGGCAGGAACGTTCCGTACACGGAAGATGAAACTTGTAATGATGGGCTCGGTTCCCAAGGCCGCATCCTTTGCTTCGGCCGAAAGCACCACAAAACGCGTGGTATTATGGGCCTCGTCCTCAATATCCTCGCGCAGGATATTGAGGCCGTAAATCTTCGCCGCCAGTTTCGAGGCGATGACGGCGCGGGCTTTGTCCCTGCTCTCGGACAATTCACGGGCGGCTCCGGCGGTATCAACCGCCACGACAGCTTTCAAGCCGAGCTCGTGGATGAGCTTGCGGCACTGGCCCAGCGCATGGACATGGCTATGGACGGATTTGACGGTGCCAAGGTCCACGCCCGGCATGGCGAGGAGCTGGTGATGGACGCGCAGAAAATATTCGCCAACGATATGGAGGTTGGCGGCCGGCATGAGATGGTGAATATCGGCCACACGGCCCGCCACGGAATTATCAATGGGGATCATGGCAAGGGCCGCTTCGCCATCCTTCACGGCCTGGAAGGCATCCTCGAAGGTGCGGCAGGACAGCGGCTCGAAATCCGGATAGGCCTCGATGCAGGCGATGTGTGAATTGGCGCCGGGTTCGCCCTGGTAGGCGATTTTCGCTTTCATGATTTTTTCCTCAATATGGCACGGGCCGCTTCGAGATCGGCAGGAACGCCAACACTCAGCGGCACTGAATCAACCCGCACAACCGCCATGCGCAAGTCATTGTCCAGAGCGCGCAGCTGTTCCAGCTTGCGTATGGCCTCCCGCGTGCTCACGGGCAGGCTGGCAAAGCGGTCCAGGGCGTCGCGCCGGTAGGCATAGACATTGATGTGGCGCCAGAAGGGCGCGTCATGCTCCGGGCCGGTGCTGCGCACGAAATCTCTGATGTAAGCCACCTCACGGCCTTCGCCGAGGGGAGCTATCGTCTTGACGATATTCAGGTTCTGGACTTCCGCATCGCTTTCAATGCGGGCCGCGATAGTGGCGATATCAACCGTTTCATTGGTCAGGCCCGCCAGGCAGCGCTGGATGGCCAGGGGATCAATGGTGGGCAAATCGCCCTGCAGATTGATCACGGCGGTGAAATTTCCCTGCGGGTCACGGAGTTTCAGGGCGGCGGCCACACGGTCGGAGCCGGAGCGCAGGGCGGGATCGGTGGCCAGGGCATCACCGCCGTGGCTGCGGATGACATCGGCGATTTCATTCTCGGCGGCTGCCACCAGGACCTTGCCGACATTGGCTTCAACGGCACGCTTCCAGACATGGACGATCATGGGGATGCCATGAACATCGGCCAGGGGTTTTCCCGGCAGCCGCACGGAAGCCATGCGGGAGGGGATCACGACTATGGTATTATTGAATTCAATCATGGACTTGATTCTAGGCGCGGCAAATTGTTCTGGGGCCCTTATACGTATTGCAGGGCAGCAGAGAAACAATTAGTTTCCGGCCCAAATACATGGTTTCAAAGGACCGGCTAACCCCATGGATAGTTTTGAATTCAATAAAATTGCAGGCGCTGTCCTGGCAACTGCACTGGTTGTATTTGGCCTGAAAGAGCTGTCCGCCGCAGTTTATCATAGTGAAATACCAGAAAAGCCGGGATACGCCATTGAGGTTGCCGAGGCAGGCGCCACCGGCGAAGCCCAGGCGGCAACCGGCCCGGCAGCTTCACTGGGCACATTGCTGGCCTCGGCTGATCCCGCAAAAGGCGCCTCGGGCGCCAAGGCCTGTGCTGCCTGCCATGACTTTGCCAAGGGAGGCCCCAACAAGACCGGACCTGGCCTTTGGGATGTGGTCGATCGCGCGATTGCTGGCCATGAAGGATTTGCCTATTCAGATGCCATGAAGGCCCGTTCGGCGGAAAAATGGACTTACGAGGCGCTTGACGCCTTCCTCAAGGACCCGAAAACCGCCACGCCCAAGACGAAAATGGTCTATGCTGGCGTGAAAAGGGACCAGGCGCGGGCCGACATTATAGCCTATCTGGCCTCGCTTTCGGACGCGCCCAAGCCATTCCCTGCCCCGTAATTGCTGCAATTGTTGCGAAAAATTAACACCGGCAAGAGTTTGCCGGTGTTTTCTTTTGAGGCAAGCCATGCGTATCTATAATATAGAATCAAGACTGGAGAGACGCACCCATGGGCATCAGCCGCCGGACCATCCTGAAATTGGCAGGCCTCACGCCACTCGCAAAAATTTCCGGGCTTTCCATCGCCCAGGCCCAGGACCGGCAGTTCCGCCATGCGCTTACCCTGTTTGACGACATCAAGTACGGGCCGGATTTCAAGAATTTTGATTATGTGAACCCCGCGGCGCCGAAGGGCGGCCGATTGAGGCTTTCCGCGGTGGGATCATTCGACAGCTTGAACCCCTACACTTTCAAGGGGGACCCCGGCCCCGGGGCAACCAACGAAACGCTCCTCACATCTTCCCTGGACGAACCCTCAACGGAATATGGGCTGGTGGCGGAAAGTGCCTGGTTTCCAGAGGACTGGTCTTCGGTGGTTTACCGGCTGCGGCCCGAAGCGCGTTTCCATGATGGGCAGCCCATGACCCCGGAAGACGTCATCTGGAGCATGCAGGCCTTGCGGGAGTCGCACCCTTTCTACAATGCCTACTACAAGAACATTTCCTCGGTTGAAAAAACCGGTGATCATGAAGTGACATTCGCCTTTTCGGAAAAAGGCAACCGCGAATTGCCCCTTATCACGGGCCAGCTTCCGGTTTTGCCAAAGCATTGGTGGACGGGAAAGGATGCCAACGGCAAGGAACGGAACATCCAGGAAACCACCATGGAAACTCCACTGGGTTCCGGACCTTACATGGTTGCCAATGTAAAATCCGGCGCTTCGATTGCCCTGAGGCGGGTTGAAGACTACTGGGGCAAGGATCTGCCGGTTAGAGTGGGCCAGAATAATTTTGACGAGATTGAATATATCTATTTCCGTGATGCCAATGTGGTGCTTGAAGCCTTCAAAGGCGATCAATATGACTACCGGCTTGAAAACAGCTCAAAGGACTGGGCGACGGGCTATGATTTTCCGGCCCTCAAAGACGGGCGCTGCATAAAGGAAGAAATCACCCTCAAGCAAGTGGAGGGAATGCAGAGCTTTGTTCTCAACCAGCGCCGCGCAAAATTCCATGATGTGCGGGTCCGCAAGGCATTGAATTATGCCTTCGACTTCGAATGGTCGAACACGAATTTGTTTTATGGCCAGTACACGCGTTCGCGGAGTTTCTTCAACAATTCCGAGATGGAAGCCAAGGGCCTGCCTTCGCCGGAAGAACTGGTGCTGCTCGAGCCGTTGAAGGATCAACTGCCAACGGACGTTTTCACCGCGGAGTACAGCAATCCGGTGAGCAACAATTCCACCGAGCGGCGCAATAATTTGCGCGAGGCTTCCAGGCTTCTGGCGGAGGCGGGATGGAATGTGACCCAGGACGGCAACAAGTCTGTCTTGAAAAATGCCGCTGGCGAAAGGCTGGAAGTCGAGTTCCTGCTGGATTCCCCGACTTTTGAACGCATTACCCTGCCCTACAAGCAGCAACTGGAATTGCTGGGCATCGGCGTCAGGATCAAGACCGTTGATGGCGCGCAATACGAACGCCAGACCCAGACTTTCGACTACGACATCATCGTTGGAAACTGGGGACAATCGCTGTCGCCCGGCAATGAGCAGCGGGACTTTTGGGGATCGGCATCCGCTGACGCCAAAGGCAGCCGCAATTTTGTGGGCATCAAAAACCCGGCAATCGACAAGCTTATTGACGCGGTCATTTTTTCCAAAGACCGGGAAGGACTGACCACGGCCTGCAAGGCGCTGGACCGGGCCTTGATCTGGAACCACTATGTGGTTCCGCATTGGTATGTTCCCTATGAGCGCACGGCGCGCTGGGACCGCTTTGGAAAACCGGACAAGTTGCCGGACTATTCCATTGGTTTCCCAACAATCTGGTGGTGGGATGAGGAAAGAGCCAAGAAAGCAGCCAAGAGATGAGGCTGCGCCTGCTTGGCATCGCCCTTTGCGCTGCACAGTTTCTTGCACCTTCCAGCCAGGCCGAGCCAATGCACGGACTTTCGGTTTTCGGCGAACTCAAATACCCGGCGAGTTTCAGCCATTTCGACTATGTGAACCCGGATGCCCCCAAGGGCGGGCGCATGGCGCTGATCGGGATTGTCGCCAATGACACGTTCGACAGCTTCAACGGCTACATCCTCAAGGGTGACGTGGCCCAGGGACTGGCGCTGTTGTTCGACACGCTCATGGCGCGCGCCATGGACGAGCCGGATGCGGTTTACGGGTTGGTGGCGAAAACCGCTGATCTGTCAGAAGACCGCAAGAGCCTCGTTTTCGAACTGCGGCCGGAAGCAATATTCACTGATGGCACTGGGCTCACCGCCGAGGACGTGTGCGACAGCTTCCGCCTGCTCTCAACCCTTGGCCATGAGAACATCAGGCTCACCATAAAGGACGTTGAGGCTTGCGACGTGCTGGCGCCGCATACGGTACGTTACCGCTTCAAGAGCGCCGGCATCCGCGACCTGCCGCTGAGCATCTCGGCCTTGCCGATTTTCTCCAAGGCATATTATGCCCAGCATGATTTCGCCAAGACCAGCCTTGAGGCGCCGCTGGGCTCCGGCCCCTACAAGATCAAGAACTACCGCACCGGCGAATATGTGGCTTACGAACGGCGCGCCGACTATTGGGCCAGGGACCTTCCGGTCAATCGCGGCCGCTTCAATTTTGACGAAGTGCGCTTTGATTATTTCCGCGAGCGCACGGCGGGCTTTGAAGCGCTCAAATCCGGCGTCATCGACCTTCGCGAGGAATATACTTCGCGCGATTGGGCCACGGCCTATGATTTCCCGGCCGTGAAGGATGGCCGCGTCAAGCAAACCACGCTGCCTGATGAAACGCCTTCAGGGGCGCAGGGTTACTTTTTCAACCTGCGGCGCGAGAAATTCCAGGACATCCGGGTGCGCCGCGCCTTCAACCTGGCCTTTGATTTTGATTGGACCAACAAAAATCTTTTCTACGGGCTTTACGACCGCACGGCGAGCTTCTTTGAATCGTCGCCCCTGAAAGCAACGGGAGCCCCGCCAGCCGAAGAGCTTGCCATTCTCGAGCCGATGCGCGCCATGCTGCGGCCGGAAGTTTTTTCAGCGCCCGAACTGCCGCCAGTCAGCGATGGTTCC
Organism: Aestuariivirga sp.; assembly: GCA_030680855.1. Classification (GTDB taxonomy): domain Bacteria; phylum Pseudomonadota; class Alphaproteobacteria; order Rhizobiales; family Aestuariivirgaceae; genus Aestuariivirga. The sequence continues at coordinate 38,680 of JAUXUN010000071.1, read as the reverse complement.
GGCCAGGACCGGAAGCTTTTGCGGCAGGCGTCGGACCTGCTTGACCAGGCGGGCTGGGCCAAAGACAATGACTTGCGCAAAAATGCCAAGGGCGAAATCCTTTCGGCTGAATTCCTCATCGAAAGCCCGATCTTCGAGCGGATCCTCGGGCCTTATGTGAAAAACCTGAAGCTCCTCGGAATCGATGCCAGCATCCGCATTATCGACGATGCGCAATACCAGTCCCGGCGCAAGACCTTCAACTATGACATTCTCTCCAGCCGCTTTGCCTCCAGCGTGACGCCGGGCACCGGGCTCCGGGTTTTCTTTGGAACCGCTTCCGCCGATGCGCCGGGAAGTTTCAACGTCTCCGGTGTCAAGAGCCCCGCCATCGACGCGCTGATCGAAGACGCCATTTCCGCCGAGAGCCGCAAGCAGCTTGATATCACCGGCCGGGCCCTTGACCGGGTTCTCCGCGCCGAACATTTCTGGGTTCCCAACTGGCACAAGGCCAGCCACTGGATCGCCCATTGGGACCGTTACGGCTGGCCCGCCATAAAGCCCAAATATGACCGTGGCATTGTCGATACCTGGTGGTATGACACGGCTAAAGGAAACTGAATCTCACCATGGGCGCCTATATCCTGAAACGCATATTGCTGATGATCCCGACACTTCTCGGCATCATGCTAATGACCTTTACCGTCATCCAATTTGTTCCCGGCGGGCCTATCGAGCAGATCATCGCAAAAATGCAGGGGACCGACACGGACGCCACGGCGCGGATCAGCGGCAATGTGGGCAACGAGGCTGGCGGCGGCGAACAATCGCAGCTGGGGGGCGACGCCGGCATCAAGTACAAGGGGGCGCAGGGGCTGGACCCGGAATTCATCAAGTCGCTGGAAATACAGTTCGGCTTTGACAAGCCGGTGCATGAACGTTTCCTGCTGATGATCGGCGATTACGCAACGTTCAATTTCGGCAGGAGCTATTTCCGGGACCGCACGGTCATCGACCTGATCATCGAGAAAATGCCGGTGTCAATTTCGCTAGGCCTGTGGCTGACGCTCATCACCTATCTTGTTTCCATTCCACTTGGCATCCGCAAAGCGGTGCATGCGGGGTCAAATTTCGATGTGTGGACCTCGGCCGTGATCATTGTGGGCTATGCCATTCCCAGCTTCATTCTGGCGATCCTGCTGATCGTTCTGTTTGCCGGCGGCAGCTATTACAGCTGGTTCCCTTTGCGCGGCCTGACCTCGGACAATTTCGACCAATTGAGCTGGTATGGGAAAATTGCCGATTACGCCTGGCATATGGCGCTGCCGCTGTTTGCGCTCGGCATCGGCGGCTTTGCCACCATGACGCTGCTGACCAAAAATTCCTTCCTCGACGAAATCAGGAAGCAGTATGTAATTACGGCGCGGGCAAAGGGCCTGACCGAGCCCCAGGTGCTCTATGGCCATGTGTTCCGCAATGCCATGCTGCTGGTGATTTCCGGCTTTCCCGGAGCATTCCTCGGCGCCTTCTTTGCCGGTTCGCTCCTCATCGAAACGGTGTTCTCGCTTGATGGCCTTGGCTACCTTACCTACAAGGCAGCACTTGACCGCGACTACCCCATTGTGTTCGCAAATCTCTATATTTTCACCCTTGTGGGCCTGGTGGTGGCGCTCATCAGCGACCTCACCTACATGATGATCGATCCGCGCATCGATTTTGAATCGCGCGAGGTCTAGGGCATGGCGCTCTTTACCCTCAAGGGGCTGAACAAGCGGCGCTGGGAGCTATTTAAGGCCAACCGCCGGGGGCTTTGGTCGCTATGGATTTTCGGGGCGCTTTTCCTGATGAGCGTGTTTGCGCCAATCATCGCCAATGACCGGCCGATGCTGGTGTCCTACAAGGGTGAGCTGCTGTTCCCGACATTTGTCAATTACCCGGAATCTAAATTCGGCGGCTTCCTGGCGCGCACGGATTACCGCGATCCGGTGAACCAGGAGGAGATCAGCGCCAATGGCTGGATGATCTGGCCGCCCATCCGCTATTCCTACAACACGGTGAACAATGAACTGCCACGGCCAGCCCCATCCACCCCGGCGCCCAAACTCACGCGCGACGAGGCTTGCGTCAAATATCCGCTGGGGGCTGCGGACCCCAATTGCAATTTCGGCAATTTGAACTGGCTGGGAACCGATGACCAGGGGCGCGACGTGGTGGCGCGGCTCATTTACGGCTTCCGGATTTCGGTGGCCTTTGGCCTCATCCTGACATTTCTTTCATCGATCATCGGCGTGGCTGCGGGGGCGGTGCAGGGTTATTTTGGCGGCTGGACTGACCTGCTGTTCCAGCGCTTCATCGATATCTGGTCATCGATGCCGACGCTTTACCTGCTCATCATCCTGGCGGCGTTCATCACGCCGACGTTCTGGCTCCTGCTTTTCATTCTGGTTCTCTTCTCGTGGACGGGGCTTGTGGGCGTGGTGCGGGCGGAATTCCTGCGGGCCCGCAATCTGGAATATGTGCGCGCGGCGCGGGCCCTGGGACTGAGCAATACAAAAATCATGTTCAAGCATCTTTTGCCCAATGCGCTGATTTCAACGGTAACCTTCATGCCTTTCATTCTCTCCGGTTCAGTAACCACGCTGACCGCCCTTGATTTCCTTGGGTTCGGATTGCCGCCGGGCTCGCCTTCGCTGGGCGAACTGCTGGCCCAGGGCAAGGCAAACCTGCAGGCGCCATGGCTGGGTTTTACGGGCTTCTTCGTGGTTTCCATCATGCTCACGCTGCTGGTGTTCATCGGCGAGGGCGTGCGCGATGCGCTTGATCCGCGAAAGACTTTCGCATGAGCGAGGTTTTGCTTGAGGTCAAAGACCTGTCCGTCGCCTTCCGCCAGGGTGGAACGGCTACGCTGGCGGTTGACCATGTGTCCTTCTCCCTGAAGAAGGGCGAGACACTGGCCCTTGTGGGTGAATCAGGCTCGGGCAAATCGGTTTCCGCACTTTCCATTCTCAAGCTCCTGCCCTACCCGGCGGCTGAGCATCCCTCCGGTTCCGTTATGTTCAATGGCCAGGAATTGCTCGATGCGGATGAGAGCGACCTGCGCCAGGTGCGCGGCAATGACATCACCATGATTTTCCAGGAACCGATGACTTCGCTCAACCCGCTGCATTCGGTGGAAAAGCAGATCGGCGAAATCCTGGAACTGCACCAGGGCCTCAGCGGAGCGCAGGCGCGGGAGCGGATCATCAGCCTGCTCACCAAGGTGGGCATCCGCGATCCCGAGACACGGCTGCAGGATTATCCGCATCAACTGTCGGGCGGGCAGCGGCAGCGCATCATGATTGCCATGGCGCTTGCCAATAATCCCGATCTGCTGATCGCTGACGAGCCCACCACAGCGCTTGACGTGACGGTGCAGGCGCAAATCCTGAAGCTGCTGAAGGAACTGCAAGCCGAGTATGGCATGGCCTTATTGCTGATTACCCATGATCTTGGAATCGTGCGCCATATGGCGGATACGATTTGCGTGATGCAACGGGGCAAGGTGGTTGAGGCCGGCGATGCCAAGACGGTGTTTGCCAAGCCGAAGCACGAGTATACCAGGATGCTGCTGTCGGCGGAGCCCAAGGGCAAGCCACCGAAATCCGACACGAGCGCTGACGTTGTGGTGGAAACGAAAAGCCTGAAGGTCTGGTTTCCCATCAAGCGCGGCTTCTTCCGCCGCACCGTTGGCCATATCAAGGCTGTCGACGGGCTTGATACGCTCATTCGGGCGGGCCAGACATTGGGTGTGGTGGGGGAATCGGGTTCAGGGAAAACCACGCTCGGCCTTGCCATCCTGCGGCTGATTTCTTCGGAAGGCGAGATTTCATTCCAGGGACAGCGCATTGACGACTTCAGCTTCAATGAGATGCGGCCCTTGCGCAAGGACATGCAGATCGTTTTCCAGGATCCCTTCGGCTCCCTGTCGCCGCGGCTTTCGATTCTTCAAATCGTCGAAGAGGGCCTGCTGGTACAAGGCAAACGGGGCAATGCAGAGGAGCGCCGCGCGCATGTTGAGCAGGCGCTCACCGAAGTGGGGCTCGATCCCACGACAATGGACCGCTACCCGCATGAATTTTCCGGCGGGCAGCGGCAGCGCATCGCCATCGCCCGGGCGCTGGCGCTCAATCCCAAGTTCATCATGCTGGATGAACCCACCTCGGCGCTCGACATGTCGGTGCAGGCGCAGATTGTCGATCTACTGCGGGACCTGCAGACCAGGCACAATCTCAGCTACCTCTTCATCAGCCATGATCTCAGGGTGGTGCGCGCGCTGGCAAATGATGTCATCGTGATGCGCAACGGGATAGCGGTTGAGCGCGGGCCTGCGAGCCAGATTTTCGAAGATCCGCAAACAGATTATACCAAGGCGCTGCTTGCGGCTTCGCTCAACCTCCGGGTGGTTCCGGGAAACAGTGTGAAACAATGATGGCCTTTCTTTTTGTAACGCCGACATGGCCCACCGCCCTCTGGAAGGCCGCCATGAACAAGGCGGCGCCAAAGCTTGAGGTGCGGATTTGGCCCGACGGTTTGGGGCGGGTTGAGGATATTGAATATGCCGCTGCATGGCTTCCGCCGGCCAATGTCCTGAAAGGCCTGCCCAACCTGAAGGTGATTTTTTCGCTCGGCGCGGGGGTTGACGCCATTTTGAAGGACCCCACCCTTCCCGCCGGCATTCCCATTGTGCGGGTGAACGACGATGACCTCACCAAGCGCATGACGGAATACATCGTGCTGCATGTGCTTTTGCACCACCGGCAGCAGCGGCGCATCGATGCCAACCAGAAGCAGAGGATCTGGGACAGTTTTCCGACCCACGCCGCTTCGGCTCTTTCGGTGGGCATCATGGGGCTTGGGGTGATGGGGCAGGATTCGGCGCTGCGGCTGCACGACCTGGGCTTTCGCGTGGCGGGCTGGAGCCGCAGCCGGAAAACCATTCCGGGAGTTGAATGCTTTGCCGGGCCTTCAGAGTTCGATGCGTTCCTGGCGCGCAGTGATATCCTGATTTCCCTGCTCCCGGCGACGGCGGAGACAGACGAGATCATCAATCGCGCCACCATCCTAAGACTTTCGCGCAAAGGCCCGTTTGGGGCGCCGATCATCATCAATGCGGGGCGCGGCCGCCAGCATGTGGCCAGCGATATTCTGAAATGCCTCGATGCGGGCGAGCTTTATGCGGCGACACTTGATGTGTTCGCGGTGGAGCCGCTGCCCGCCGATGATCCCCTGTGGAGCCATCCGCGCGTGACCGTCACGCCGCATATCGCGGCGGATTCCGAGCCTGAGGTGATCTGCGCCTATGTGGCCGCGCAGATCGAACGGCATCAAAAGGGATTGCCCTTGCTCAACCTGGTGGACGTCAAGCGCGGCTATTAGAACCGCCTGATGCCGGTGACCTGCCCGTACACGCTGGCGATCCGGGCCACCGCTTCAGAGAGGGGCTCCTTCACGGTCATCATGTGATAACCATTGGCGTGGAGCAGGGTTTTCTGATCCACCATGATTCCCACGTGGCCCTTCCAGAACACCAGATCACCGCGGCGCAGGCCATCGAGATCATTGACGAGCAGGTTATGGCCGAGTTGTTTTTCCTGCATGTCGGTGTCGCGCGGCGAGAAAACCCCACAGGCTTCCAGCGCGGTTTGCACGAGGCCTGAACAATCCAGGCCGTGCGAAGTTTTACCGCCCCAATAATAGGGTACATGGAGAAATTCTTCCGCCACGCCGACAAAATCTGATTCGGTTACATTCAGGGGCCGGAGGTGTTTGGTGAAGGCATAGCGGTCGTTTGCGAGTTTTGAAAATTTTTCATCGCTTTCAACTATCTCAAGCTGGGCATTCATGGGCAGGCTGACGGGTGGCTGCGATTTAATGTCCGGCAACGGATATAAGAAGGTGGCGGGCACGGAAACCCGGTGTGTGGGGTTGCTCAAATCCGCGGAGACAGCGGATTTGGCAATGTAGCCCACATAGCCATCACGTTTGAGCTGGCCCCACACCCAGTCACCGGCGATCTCGAAGGCCACTAACCTTTCGCCGAGAAGGGCCTGGGTGGTTTGCATGGCGTTCGGCAACGCTTCCCGGTGCATCGTCGCGATGGGTACGATTACTTCCATGGCCACGCCTTCGACAAATTTTTTGGCGTCAACGCGGCCCTGCAATTTTACATCGGCAAGATCGGGGCGAAAGGCGTGCAGCCTGGAATCGAGATCAGCCATCAGAGGTTTTTCGAATTCTTGCCGATCAGGTCGGCCAAGCGGTCCAGATACAATGCGCCCTTTACGGTGCGCTGGACCAGGACATTGCGGCGGTCGGCATCGTCACGGCGGCGCGCCACGAGATCAAGCTTGCCCATGGAATCCAGGGCCCGCGTGACCACAGGCTTTGAGACTTTGAGCTTTTTCGCGAGATCGCGGATTGTATGGGGCGGGGCTTCCATGTAGATGGTCAGCAGGATGCTCACCTGCCGCGTCGAAAGATCAGCCTCAGCGCCATGCACCTGGGCAAGGCTCACATCGTGCCAAAGTTTGAGGGCCTGCGCGGTTCCCAGCGGAATTGACATGTTGTGATTCGGCAATCGTTACGGATGCGTTTCTTTCTCCCGCATTGAGCCAAAAGGTGCAAGCCTATTTCTTGTAACGCTCGGAAATCAATGAAAACAGGGCCCTGATGCCTTGTGCTTCGCCGCCTTTGGGGAAGCCAGGCTTGGCCGTCGGGGTCCAGCCATAGATATCCAGATGCAGGTAGGATTTGGCTTTTTCCACGAAGCGCTTGAGGAAAAGAGCCGCCGTTATGGAGCCAGCGAAGCTTGTGTCGGCGCTGTTGTTCATATCGGCAACGGGTGATTCAAACAGGGCGTAATAGGGTTCCCAGAACGGCATGCGCCAAAGGGGATCCCTTTGGCCTTCAGCGTGCCTGGTGACATCGCCAGCGAGTTTTTCATCGCTGGTATAGAAGGGTGGAAGGTCCGGCCCCAGAGCGACACGGGCGGAGCCCGTAAGGGTTGCCATGTCGATCAGGAGATCGGGGGTTTCCTCATCGGCCAATGCCAGGGCATCACCAAGAACCAAGCGACCCTCCGCATCGGTGTTGCCAATCTCAACGGTCAGGCCTTTGCGGCTTTTCAGGATATCGCCGGGGCGAAAGGCATTCCCCGCGATTGAATTCTCAACTGCGGGAATGAGCACGCGCAGGCGCACGGGAAGCCTGGCATCCATGATCATCTGGGCGAGCCCCAGCACATTGGCGGCACCGCCCATGTCCTTTTTCATAAGGGCCATGCCGGAGGCTGGCTTGATATCAAGGCCGCCCGTATCGAAGCACACGCCCTTGCCGACAAGGGTTACCTTGGGAGCCCGCGCCGAGCCCCAGGAAAAATCGATGAGGCGCGGATGCCTGGGGCTTGCCTTGCCAACCTCATGAACCATCGGGAAGCGGCGCTTGAGGGACTCACCCCTTACGACGGCGAATTTTGCCTTGTAGCGGGAGGCGACTTTCCGGGCGGCGGATTCCAGCTCGTCGGGGCCAAAATCATTGGACGGCGTATTGATGAGATCGCGCACCAGGTAGGTTGCGTTGGCAAGCCGTACAATCTCTTCATAATCAACGTGGGGAGAGCATACGAGGCTGGGGAATTTTTTGGCGTTCGCCTTGTAGCGAGCAAAATTATAGGCCTCGAGGCACCAGGCCAATTCGGCAAATTTGGGGGACTCGGATTTCGTGCCCTTGAAAGCATAGGAGCCGCGCGGTAGTTGCCTATACAGGCGCGCCAGATGGAAACCATCGTCGCCCGAATTTGAGCCCAGGATAACTTCCGCTACGGCGCCCTTTCCATCGGGAACTTGCAGGCTCGTTCCGGAGCTGCCGGTAAAATTCTGCGCCTCGGCCCAGGCCTGCGCGACGCGAGGAAGCTGGGCCCGTATCTTTGGCCATGTTGCCACCGTCGCAACCTGTATTTTAATGGCCTTATCGCCGCCGGCCTTCAGCAGAATTTTTCTGGCATCCATCAACACACCTTCTTTCATCAGCAATCCTGGCTTCACGCCATATATGGTTAATTGTTTATTGACACCTGCATACCATGATCAGGCTTCTTCAATTTCGCAATATGCATGATTCTATTGGGGTTTGGGTGATGGTGCCGGTCAATACTGGAAATTTGCGCAGGATTACACTGCCCTTGCTGCTTGTGGCGTCAGCTTTTGCTATTTCGGCCTGCCAGAGCAAGACCGCCAGCCTGGAAAACCTTGATGGGCTGAACACTGCCAGCACGGCGCCCGTGTCATTCAAAAAAACAGCCGAACTTGGCGAGCGCTGGCAAGCCGACCAAAAGAACCTGGCGCTTGGCCTGGCCTACGCCGAAGGGCTGGAAAAACTTGGACAAGGGGACCAGCAATTGCGGGTTCTTGCCACTCTCTCGGAACATCACCCCCAGAATACGAACATCAAGGCGGTCTATGGCAAGAAACTTCTTGCCTCCGGACGGTCAGAGCAAGCGATTCCGGTTCTCAAGGCAGTGGCCGACAGTGGAACCGATGACTGGCGCATTCTTTCGGCGCTGGGGTCGGCTTATGACCAGCAGGGCCAATATGCCACGGCGCGTGAAACCTACCAGAAGGCGCTGGCGCTTCAGCCCAACCAGATTTCCATCCTCAACAATATGGGCATGTCCCATGCGCTTGAGGGCAACCTCAAAGAGGCAGAGCAAACCCTGCGCAGCGCCATGGCCCTGCCCGAAGGCAAATCCTTGCCAAGGCTTCGGCAGAACCTTGCCCTGGTCGTTGGCCTGCAGGGGCGCTTTGAAGAGTCCCGGAAAATTGCCAGTGAAGACCTCCCAGCCAACGAGGTCGAGGCTAACATGGCTTACTTGCAAAAAATGCTGTCGCAGCCCAATACCTGGCAGCAGCTTTCGGGCGATACACAGGGCTAAATACTCAAGACCGGACCAACAAAAAAGGCGCGAAAAACATTCGCGCCTCTTCGCATTTCAATATGCTTTTCTCATTTGATCTTCATGACCAGGATGACAGACGGCCCCAAGATGATCACAAAGATAACCGGCAGGAAGAACAGGATCATCGGCACAGTCAGCTTAGGGGGAAGTGCCGCGGCCTTCCGCTCGGCTTCCTGCATGCGCGCGTCACGGTTTTCCTGGGCCAGAACCCGGAGGGCCGTACCCAAGGGCGTGCCATAGCGCTCCGACTGGATAAGGCTTGTCACAACCGATTTGACGGTAGGCAGGCCGGTGCGCTTGCCCAAATTCTCAAAGGCCTTGCGGCGGTCCTGCAAATAGGAGAGCTCGGCCACCGTCAATGTCAGCTCTTCAGCCAGCGCCACCGAACTGCTGCCAATTTCGCGTGCGACACGCTGCATAGCGGGCTCGATGGCCATGCCGGATTCCACGCAAATCAGCAAAAGGTCGAGTGCATCCGACCAGGCTTTCCTGATTGAATCCTGCCGCCTTGTCTTGAGGTTTTTCAAGATAATGCTGGGCAGGTAAAAACCGAATACCAGGCCCACCGTGGTTGCAACCAGGCGCATCTGGGGCGGAATGCGGTCGGCAAAAACCGTCGATGAATAGATGAACACGACCACGGCGACTATGATGGGGGTAAGCAGGCGCAGCGCGAGAAATGTAATAAGCTGGCGTTCGCTCCGCATGCCGGCCTGGCGCAGCGCCTCGCGCGACGACTCGGCCTCGAATACGCTGCGCAAATTGAGGGCTTCAACGATCTGCGATACGAGACTGCGCCTCGGCTTTTCCCTGAGCCTCGCCTCGCCGCCAATCAGTTGGGCCTTTTGCTGGGCGCGCAGCCGGTCGCGCTCCAGGGAAACCCCCTTGATGCGGGCGCTAAGCTTGTCGCCTTCAAAATAAGGTGCTGCAATTGTCAGCACGGTTCCAAAGGCGGCAAAGCCGACGAGTGCGGTAATCAGCACTTCCATTTGGAAAAGGTTTTCGATGAAGGTCAACATTTTTTCTGGTACCCGGCCCTAGATTTCGAAATTGATCATTTTGCGCATCACCAGAATGCCGGTCAGCATCCATACGGCGCATGTGCCCAGCATGATGTTCCCGATCGTTGTGTTCAATAGGGGGCTCAGATATGTGGGATTCAACACGGAAAGGGCGGCCATGATGATAAACGGAAGCGAGCCAATGATCGCCGCCGATGATTTCGCTTCCTGGCTCATGGACCTGATTTTGGCCTTCATTCTCTTCCGGTCGCGCAGCACCTTGGACAGGTTGCCCAGGGCCTCCGAAAGATTGCCGCCGGTCTTGGACTGGATTGTCATCACAATGGCGAGAAAGTTGACCTCCGCCAAAGGCATCCGTTCAACCATGCGTTCAATGCCCTGATCCACGGAAATGCCGATCCGCTGGCCTTCCACGACCTCATTGAATTCCGGACCAACCGGCGGGCCCGATTCGTTCGCAATGATCTTCATCGCGTCAGTGACTGGCAGGCCTGACTTAAGGCCACGGACCATAACGTCAATGGCATCGGCAAAATCATTCAGAAAAACATTCTGCCGGCGGGTGCGCAGGAACTTGATAAACCACCGCGGCAAACCAAGAAAGCCCACGATTCCGGAGCCCACGCAAACATACCATGGCAAGCCAAAAACAAGAGGCACAAAAGCCATGATAATGCCCGTGATAAGCGACCACAGCCAGAACATGCGAATCGACAAGTCAATTCCTGCCTGGGCAATAAGGGTGCGCAAATTGAGTTTTTTCTTGCGCTGCTTTTCGCGCTCGCCAAGCTGGTTCAGCGAGTCTTGAATTTGCTTTCGCCGCGTATCCTTCGGATCTTCCATCAGGCGCGAGCGCAGCGATTGCCTGGCCGGCATTTTCGTTGACGACGTGACGGCCTGAATCCGCTTGGATGCCGCCGCGCCCGCAAACAGCGGAAAGAGTATCGCCAGCGCCATGCCGCCTACAGCAATGGCCACCATGAACACAAAAGCGATTTGTGAAAGATCTTGGCCGAACATAGCAGCATCTACCCTTTAATATTTTGCGCACCGCACGACGCAGCGCAACTTCTACAAACTACCTAATCCTGTTCGTTGCGCGCTTCGGCCTTTTCCAGCGCCTCGGCCAGACGTCTCTCTTCGCTATAGTAACGGGCCCGGTCCCAGAAATGCGGCCTGGCGATACCTGTCGACCTGTGCCGGCCAATGATCTTGCCGTTGGCGTCTTCGCCGACGATTTCGTAGACAAAAAGATCCTGGGTGATGATGACATCGCCTTCCATGCCGACGACTTCGGTGATGTGGGTAATGCGGCGGGAGCCGTCACGCAGGCGGGCGGCCTGAACGATAACGTCAATCGAACCGCAGACCATTTCCTTGATCGTCTTCGACGGAAGCGAGAAGCCGCCCATGGTAATCATGGATTCGAGGCGCGACAGGGCTTCACGCGGGCTGTTGGCGTGGAGCGTTCCCATGGAGCCGTCATGACCGGTGTTCATGGCCTGGAGAAGGTCAAAGGCCTCCGGGCCACGGACTTCGCCGACGATGATCCGCTCAGGACGCATACGCAGGCAGTTCTTCACGAGATCACGCATGGTGATCGAGCCTTCGCCTTCCAGATTCGGCGGGCGTGTTTCGAGGCGCACGACATGGGGCTGCTGAAGCTGAAGTTCGGCGGCGTCTTCGCAAGTGATGATGCGTTCGTCGTGGTCAATATAGCCGGTGAGGCAGTTCAGGAGCGTGGTTTTTCCCGAACCCGTACCGCCGGAGATCAGCACGTTGCAGCGGACCCGGCCAATGATTTCCAGGATCGTCGCGCCTTCCGGCGTGATTGACTTGAATTTCACCAGATCGGTAAGCTTGAGGCGGTCCTTTTTGAATTTACGGATTGTGAGGGCTGGCCCATCGATGGCAAGCGGGCCGACGATGACGTTGACACGGGAACCATCAGGCAGACGGGCGTCGCAAATTGGGCTTGCTTCATCGACACGCCGGCCAATCTGGCTGACGATGCGCTGGCAGATGTTCAGGAGCTGGCCATTGTCGCGGAAGCGCACACCGGTTTGCTGCATTTTGCCGCCGACTTCGATGAACGTCAGGTTTGCGCCATTCACCATGATATCCGAGATGTCATCCCGGGCCAGAAGCGGCTCCAATGGTCCATAGCCCAAGACGTCGTTGCAAATGTCCTCAAGCAGCTCTTCCTGCTCGGCAATGGACATCACCACGTCCTTAAGCGTGATGATCTCGTTTACGATGTCACGAATTTCGTCACGCGCCGCATCGCGGTCAAGCTGGCCAAGCTGGGTAAGATCAATCGCATCGATCAACGCATTGAAAATCGTGCTTTTGATATCATAGTAAGATTCAGATTTTCGGGCCGTCAAACCGGATTCGGATTTCGGGGCTTTGGGCGCATCCGCTTGTATGCTTTTTGATCCGGGCCGTGCCGCCTGCCCGCTAAACTGCGCACCCGCTTCCGTAATACCCAGGTCCGGAATGTGGCTGGGGGCAGCGGCTCCACCGGCAAAGGCGTCGCTGCTGGGCGCAACAGGTTGCGGAATCGGCAATACGGGCTTTTGCTGAGCGCCTACATCACTTCTCTTGCCAAACATTATTTCTTCCTCAGCAACGGGAGCTTGCTAAACAGGGATGACCGTCCGGACTTGGCGGCTTTTCCAGGTATTTCGGTGCCCGCGATAACCTGCGCAAACGATGTCAGCAGCTCGGCGGTTTTGGACTTCGGCGCCACTTCAAAAACCATTTGGCCATTGCTTTGGGCGGTTCCAAAGGTTTGCGGATCGTGCGGAATGATCAAGGACGGCACAATGCCAACGGCTTTGGCGAAATCCGCGGCAGGAATTTCCGGGCGCTTTGGCACGCCAACCTGGTTCAGGATCAGGCGCGGCGGCTTGTCATTGGGGCGCGATGCCTTGAGAAGGTCGATCAGGCTCTTGGCGTTCCGCAGGCTCGCGAGTTCAGGCGTCGAGGTAATTATGACTTCGTCGGCATTGAGCAAGGTGTGCTTGATCCAAGGGGCCCACATGTTTGGAACATCAACCACAACACATGGCACGCTGTGGCGCACCACGCCGAGAATTGTCTCTATTGCGCCTGCTTCAATCGTGGTTTCCCTGTCGACGCCGCCAGGGCCGCTCAGAAGGCTGAGCTTTTCTCCCAGTTTTGTAAGCATGCGATCAAGCAGCGTGGCATCCATGCGATCCGGCTGGCCGAGCGCATCAAGAATGCCGCCCGTTGAATCCTGGTTGAAATTCAGCCCGGCCGTGCCAAAGGCCAGGTCGAGATCAGTGATGACTGTCTCCAGCTCGTGATTCTTTGACAGGGCCCAGGCAATGTTGTGGGCAATGGTGCTTGATCCCACGCCGCCCTTTGCGCCCACGAAAGCCACGATGCGGCCCAGCGGTTCCGACTTCGGATCCTGATAGAGCGCCGCAATGGTTTCAATGATCTGCATCTGGCCCAGGGGGGCCACGAGGTATTCGCTGACGCCCTGGCGGATCAATTCGCGGTAGAGAATGACGTCATTCAGGTGGCCGACTACGATGACCTTGGTTGTCGGCTGGCAAACCTGGGCCAGCTGACCGAGCTCCGCCAGTATCCCATCGCGTGAGCTATGCGATTCGACAACCAGGACATTTGGCGTCGGCTGCGTCTGGTAGACCTGGACAGCCGCCAGAATGCCGCCGAGCTGAATTGTGACGTGGGCCTTGGACATGCGCCGGTCCATTGCGGCGGCCTGCAGCGTTTCGGCGGTTTGCTGGTTGTCGCAAAAGGTGTGAATGTTAACGCGCGGCACCAAGGCGACGGGAAACTCCCCGTCCTGCGGCATTGCGTTACTTTGGGCAGTTGCGTTGATCATTTTTTTGACCTGTTCTCAAACTTTTCTAAACGTCGTGCATGTCAGAAGCAAAATCCGGAAATTTATGGCAGAGCGGTGGTCACAGAGCTTGAAGCTGTAGGCATGGTCATTGTGGGCGTAACTCCAGGCGTCCGCGTTGCCGCAAGAGCCGGGGTCATTTGACGGGGCACAACCAGATCATTGGGGTTTACAACCATTGCAGCAATGTTGTTTTGTGTGGAGCAACCATAATTCGAATACGGTTCATTGCCTGATGTATCCGCCATATCCGACGACCAATCACCGCATTCCTTGGTGACCGCAACACTGCGAATATAGGTAAGCTGCACCGGCCCCTTGGCAGGGCCTGGATAGGTTTTTTGCGCGATCATGCCGGGCGAAATGCCGCTTTGCACGAGCACTTGATAGACCTGCCTGGCCACCTTGCCGGATGCACCGCCGGCCGACGGGCGAAGAATGGTTATCCTGGATGAGCCACTGCCGGCTGAACGCGAGAATCCGGAGATCGCGTTGATTTGAGATGATTGCAATGCTCCGTGCCGCGATGAAACTTCCATTCTTACCGGCCCGCTGGTGACCTCAATTGGAAACCTTTCATAGTGGGCTGCCGGTACATACGAGTCATCAAGCGCCAGTTCGCCATTGCTGCATGCGGCCAGCGCCGATGACATGGCGATGAGCAAAACGGCGCTCATCCTGGAAGCGGCCGGCACGGGAAGATACTTGTACATAATGGTCTCCGCTTACACTTATTCTACAATGAAACCGACGTTGCCGTGATAAACGCCATCCGGATTCTGCCCGGCCGTGCCGTAGACCTTGTTCAGGCGTCCAAGGAGGATCGTCTGCCGGTCGGTGGGCGTGTTGAGACGGTCAATCGGTGTTGAAAGCTGCCGTTCGGCAACGGACCCCACGAGATAAGGCGTTACAATCACCACCAGTTCAGTTTGGTTGTGCTTGTAATCACGGCTGCGGAACAACGCACCGAGCACCGGCAGCTTTTTAAGACCGGGCGTTCCGTCAACCAATTGCCGCGTGGTGTCCTTGATCAGGCCCGCCAGCATCATTGAACCTCCGCTGGGAAGTTCGACTACGGTTTCGGTGCTGCGCGAATCAAGAATGGGAAGATTGCCAATTGCACGCGAGCTCAATTCACTTACTTCGGTTGATATCTTGAGATTGATGCGGCCCTCAGATAGAACCACAGGCGTGAAGCCCAAGGAGACACCAAAATCCCTGAAGGTTACGGTGCATTCCCTGTCGGCGCCAAGGCCAGTACAGGTTTCATAAGGATATTCGCCGCCGGCATGGAACTTGGCGGGCTGACCCGAAACTGCTGTCAAATTGGGCTCGGCCAGTGTTTTCAGGACACCGTCCTGTTCCATCGCACGTATCACGCCCGTTATGCTGTTTGCACCGTCGGTATAGACGCCTTTGTAACCCGTATTGGGAGTGATAGGGAGAATGGCCCCGCCGACCTGGGTGATGCTCGCAAGATTAAACGCAAACTTTCCAACGGAGAGCAGCGCCTGCAGGTCAACACCAAATTGCTTCAGGACATCGCGCTGCACTTCAACTACGCGGACCTTCAGCATCACCTGGTCTTCACCGGTAATCTTGATTGTATTGACGAATCCCGCGGCCGTGGACTTGTCAACTTCGCGAGTCAAAAATTTTGTGGTGATGTCTTCAGCGAATTTGGCTTCCGCCGCATTGGGGGCCGTGCCGCCCAGGACAACGCTGTTGTTGACCGTATCGACGGTAATTTTCGTGCCGGGAATGCTTCTGTGCAAAAGATTGCGCAGAGCCGTCACGTCGATCGCGACTTCCAGGTCAAGGTTAAGAATCTGCTGCCCGCTTTTATCAAAGAAGAAAATGTTGGTCTGCCCGATGGTCCGGGCAAACAGGTAGGCGGTATTTTTTGAGCGGACCACGGCATCGACAATTTCCGGATTGCCGACGATGACATCGTGGGCCTCGGCGGGAAGGCGAATGACAATGGATTTGTTCAGGCCAATGCGCACGAAGTGGCCATCGCTCTCTGCCGCGCCCTGGATGCTTTCCAGATCGCTGGCTGCAGCTGCCTTTTGCAGCAGCACGCCGGCAACCGGCGCCATTACCAGCGAACTCAAAAGAAGCGCCGCCAGCTTGCGGCTCATGCGATTGGATTTGAGCGCCGGTGATTTCTGATTCTTAAACAACATGACCTGATGCCTCAACGAGTAGACGAATAGGTTTCGCGGCCGTAACGCACGAAGAGCGTGTCGCTACCGCCAGTTTTCTTCTTCCCCGAGTATTTTTCGGAAAGCTGCGGGCCTTCTTCCTGCATGTTCTTGCCGTCATTTTCGGCAATCGAGCGCAATGCCAGCGAAAGCTCGCCAACCGACTCAATCATGGCAATAATCTCGGATTGGCGCGGATCCAGCTCCAGAGTGGCGGTTTTGCCCTCCGCGACGGTCACCTGTTCGCCTGCCTTGTCCTGCCGGTAGGTTTGATTGACGGCGAGAACACGCACATTGGACAAGACGATTTCACTGTTGACAATCTTGTCCGAGCCCTGCGGATTATCCAGCTTCCTGGTGAGAATGACGTCAACCCGGTCGTTTGGAAGAATGAAGCCGCCGGCGCCGGAGTGTTCGGAAACAGCAACCGAGATTGCCCGCATGCCTTTCGGCAGGATGGCGCTCATGAAGCCCGATTCGCCGGGCAGAACCAGTTTCTTTTCAAGGATTGTTTCACCTTCAAATATCGTGATTCTGGCTCGGGCCGACAGGTAGGATTCCCGGGCATCGGGCTTTTTGTCCCGGGTAATCATGGCGCCGGTGACATTTTCCACCGGCCACGGCTTCCAGGTCGTCGAGCCATCAACAAAACGCTCGCCCATGTTGATATCTTTCAGGGCGGTCAGAACATCGACGGTTTTGACCTTGCTGATTTCAACAATTTCCTTCTCCGGCTTCTGGCCGATGAAGCCCTTTGCCAGAAGGCCGGCCATGATCGCCGAGCCGAAAGCCAGACCGAATATGACAATGCGCATTTTACTCATTTCGTACCCTTACCTCGCGCCCCTGGCGCCAATTGGAATTCAGACTTTCGGACGGAATGGTCAAATTTAGGTTAATGACCGGCAGATTGTTGTTGCTCCGTTAACCGGACGCCACCATCCACCAGGTTTCGGGAAACGCCAGAATGGCTCCTATTGCGAAGGCATAGCCGTAAGGAACGCTTGGTTTCAGGCGGGATAATGTTTTTGCCCAGGAAACATCGTGAATTTCCCAGCTCATGGAAATGACGGACCACAGCAAAATACAAAGCGCCAGAACACCGCCAGCGATGACCGTAAAAGCCAAAAACGGCAAAGCCTGCGTGCTGCCAAACCAAATTCCCGCCGCGGCCATCAATTTGGCGTCACCGCCGCCAAAAACGCCGAAGGAAAAGAGCGCGAAGCCCACAGCAAGCAGAACGACCGCCGTCAGCACGTGAAGGCCAAAAACAGCGAGCGGCATGCCTGTCGCCCAAGCCAAAGGGAAAAACGCCGCGAAAATCGTGAGAGTCAGCCAATTGGGAATGCGAAGCGACAGGGCATCGCCCGCGCCGGCAATGATCATGAGAAACGGAAAAATCGAGATTGAGAGAAAGTGTATCATGAAATCCCAAGAGATTGCCGCGCAAGTGGAATCATGCGCGCGGCGCCATCATCTCATGCCTGGCGTAAAGACAGAGTTAACCTTGTCAAATCGTTGCATAAAAAAGAACCACCGGGACGGGCCCAGTGGTTCCATTTTTGAATTATACTATTGGGCCGCTTACCGCGGCCCAGTAATATTAGCTGCCCATGCCATCCAGACCGGACTTGAGCTTGCCGAACACGCCCGAAACGGCGGTCGCCAAGATCGGCATTACGATCACGAGCATCAAGCCCATGGCGGCAGCGATGAGGCCGTATTCAATAGCCGTCGCGCCGGACTCGTCGTTGATGAACTTCTTCATTTAAATCTCCAAGATTACTCTACAGCACCTGGCCCATCATATAGCGGTGCTTCATGCGCCGTATCCGTGAACCATGGAGCGACCATAACCGCCACCTGTTAATGCCAAGTAAATCTTCCAATTTGAATGAATAAATGTGGTGTCCATTGGCAATTTTGGTTATCAATTCAATGTATTATTCTTTACTATTTTATATATTCAAATATTTATTGGTAAATCAATTATTACCTCACAGTATACATTCTAATTGTCATTTATATACTATATCGCAATCGGAACTTCTTGAGATATAGTATAGTTCAATTGATGATCTCTCCGCAAATGCGCGTATGTTATATTGAAGTCACTGCGTTATGGATTTAATCCCCATTCACTGGGCCTATGCGTTATTGGTTCACACAGGCAAGTACTTTGCCCCGAATATTAACAAATTCCGGGTTTCCCAATTTCGTAACAGAAGATTCACCATTCCCGTGCACATTGACAGGCCATTGCAAGGCAACCGATGGACAGCCATTAAGGAAACTCGTGACATGCAGAAACTATTGCGCATTACTTCAACTGCCCTGGCGCTGGCATTTCTCCAGACCTCAGCATCCTTTGCCGCCCAGGAACTGATCGTAAAAACCGACCAGACCCAGCTGATCAGCATATCGGGAAATCCCGGCGCCATTGTCATCGGCAATCCGAGCATTGCGGATGCAACCGTCCATGGAAACAAGCTGTTTGTCCACGGCCGCGCCTACGGCTCGACAAACCTGATCATTCTCGATGAAAACGGCAATCAGCTTTCCGCCCTCGACATTACCGTGCAGCAAGGCGGCGAGAACAATATGGCGGTTTACAAGGCTGGGGCGCGCTTTTCCTTTGTATGCGCGCCAATGTGCGAAGGAACCCTGCAATCCGGCGACGCGGCTGACTTCTTCGGCGATATTTCAAAAATGGACTCAAGGAAATCCGGGGCGGCAACGGGCAAATCAAGCGGCGAAACGGATGCGCCTGGCGCTGCCCAGTAATCCAAACATAATTAACGCTATCCGGGGCCCTGCAAAAGCAGGGCTCTTTTCCTTTTGGCCCCCCCGCCCGGGCAAACTTGTTACAATTTGAATGAATTCTTTCAGTTGGCGGAAATGGCTTGTTGATAAGAATCTATAATATGGAAGCGGATACGGTTCACTCTATCCACGGGCCGCATCATTACGGGAGAATGCCATGCGGGCCTTGCTAAACAGGTTTTGTCCGAAGTTCATGCGCCGCATGATCAAGTCTGAAGATGGCGCGGCCGCGGTTGAATTTTCGCTGGTCGCTTTTCCATTTTTCATGGTCATGGGGTGCATTTGCGAAACGGGGATCATGCTTTTTTCCGAATATTCCCTGCAGGCCGGTGTCCAGGATGCGGCCCGGCAAATCAGGACCGGGCAGGCGCAAAACTCAAGCATGAGCGCCGAAAATTTCAAATCAAAGATCTGCGAGATCACCGGCATCGTCATTGATTGTGAAAGCAAGGTCACTGTGTATGTAAGGCCCGCAGCCTCCTTTTCAGCGCTGGCAGCGGTGATGCCCAATTTCATGAATGTCGGCGCCAAACCTGACGGAACGCCAAATCCAACATCTTACAGTTGTGGGGCGCCTGAAGAGGCTGCTGGCGTGCTTGCCACTTATGACTGGAATTTTACCATGCCATTCATGTCGTTCTTGGGGAACTTCAATGGCGGCAAGACGCGCCGGCTGTACGGCATCGCAATTTTCCAGAATGAACCGTTTCCCGCCGGCACGGCGTGTTCTTCGTAGGAATCCGAGAAATGATGAGAAACACATTCAGAAAATTCATTGGCGAAACCAAGGGAATTGCCGCGATCGAGATCGCATTCATCATGCCCTTCATGCTCTTGCTCTATTTCGGGCTTTTTGACATCACGGCCCTCGTTTCAGTGAATAGAAAAGTCACCTACTCCGCAAGCATCGTGGCGGATCTGGTGGCCCAGAACAAGACGTCGGTGCTGAAGAGCAAACTGACTGACTATTACAGCGCCGCCAATCTGGTTATGTCGCCAATTCCGTCATCCGCGGTTCGCGTTGAAGTCTTTGGTTATCGCATAGCCGGCTCGACGGTTTCGCTGATATGGAAAACCAACAATGGCCTAGCTACCTCATGCGGCGCGGATCCCTCCACGACCGCCATGGCGCCGCTCATGGTTGCAGGAAACGATCTTGTGGTCGCGCGCGTTTGCACAACCTACGAAATTTATGCCGCGAACTTTCTGGGGCACAGCATCGTGAATGGTTCGTCATTTGTAATCAGCGAAAGCATTACGCAACGGCCGCGCGCCACACTGAAGCTGACCTGCTATAACACGACTGTAGGCGGAGCCGTCTGCTCGTAACGCAGCTTCAGCCAACCGACCTGCCAAAGGGAGCCAATGACGAGCTCCCTTTTTTTGTTCCCGGTTCTTCGCCACAGACCAATAACAATGTTTTTCCGCGCTCTGGCATGACGGCCGAACTCGCGGTATAGGGGCATGATTCCCGGAGTCAAATAATTGGAACTTACTGTTTTTCTTGCTGTTCTGGCTGCAGCCCTCATGCACGCCAGCTGGAATCTGCTGGTTAAACTCAAGCTGGACCGGTTTCTGTCGCTGTTTCTCCTGCAAAACCTGATGGGCCTCATGGGCATAGGCATGCTCTTCGTTTTTGCCTGGCCCTCGCGCGAAAGCCTGCCCTATGCCCTGGCCTCCGGAATCCTGCATACGGGCTATAATATTTTCCTGGCCCGCAGCTACCGCGATGGCGATCTCAGCCTGGTTTATCCCATAGCCCGCGGCACCGCCCCGCTGATAACCCTTCTGGCGACGTGGCTGGTGGCCAGCGAGCAGATCAACGCCATGACCGCCATCGCAATTGGCGTCCTGGTATCCGGCATATGGCTGGTTGCCGTCGGCCGGTCAAAATCCCTCAAACTTGACAGGGTGTCGCTGTTCTTCGCTCTTGGCACATCCTGCTTCATCGCCGCTTACACGGTTGTTGACGGGCTTGGCGGGCGCGCCTCGGGAGCGCCTTCCGGCTATGCGGCCCTTGTCTTCGTTCTGGATTCCATTTTCTTCCTTGTGGCCGGCCTCTATATGCGAGGGCCCGGCATTCTGATGAAGGTTGCCCCATTCTGGAAAAGCGGGATTGTGGGTGCCCTGCTTTCCGCTACCTCCTACTGGATTGTCATCTGGGCCATGACGGAGGCGCCGATTGCAGCGGTTGCGGCGCTGCGCGAAACCAGCATCCTGTTTGTTATTCTCATGTCGGCAAAATTCCTGAAGGAACACATGAGCTGGGCCCGCGTGGCCGGGGGCGTTCTTGTGGTCCTGGGGGCGATAGCCCTGCGGCTGTCATAAGTCCAGCAAATGGCTTACGTTCCTTTGGCCATGTCCCCTGGCAATTGCAGCCGAGAATACGTCTTCGACGGCATCGGCCAGCGAAGTTTCCAGGCCGAGGCCGGATGCGAGGGACTTGAAATAACCAATGTCCTTGGCGGCATTGGCCAGGGAAAACCGGTAGCCTTCGAAGTCTCCGTCAAGGGCCGGGGCCACCATCTTGCGCAACACGCCGGAATTGCCTGAACCATTCAGCATGACGTCATAAAGATTGCGCCAGTCGATATCGGCCTTGCGGGCGGTTTCAAAGGCCTGCGCCACGAGGGCAATCATGCCGGTGACAAGGAAATTGGAAATGAGCTTGGCGGCATGGCCGGAGCCCACGGGCCCCATGTGACGAATAGTCGTGGCGAAGCAGGACAGCACAGGTAAAATGGCTCGAAATGTTTCAGGGCTGGCGCCGCAGAGCACGCCAAGTTCGGCGCTTGCAGCCTGTTCGGGACCGCCTGTCATTGGCGCATCGGCATAGGCAACTCCCAGAAGTGCCAATTTGCCTGCCAGACGGCGGGTCGACTCAGGCTCCGAAGTGCTCGTATCGATGATGATCTGCCCGAAGCGCAAGCCAGGCTTCAGGGCGGCCACGGTCTCCTCAACAATTTTTGAGGAGGAAAGGCAGAGCATAATGCAGTCACTGGTGTGAGCGATTTCGTTCAAACTGGCGGCTTCGCGAGCGCTTTTGGCGAGCAAATCCTCAATGGGCACCCGGTTACGGTGGGCAATGGCGTGAACCTCATGGCCGCCTTTCAGCAGGTTGAGCACCATGCCATGCCCCATTAGCCCAACACCTATGAAACCAATTCTCATGCTTGCCTCCACCCCGTCCCATGCTAGTTTCTGCCCCTTCAAACAGGAGCAAATTGCACCATGGCGTTACACAAGAATTTCATCAATGGCGAATGGGTTGCGGGCACGGGCGCCAAGGAAAACATCAATCCTTCCGATGTCACCGACATCGTTGGCGAGTATGCGCAGGCCGACAAGGGGCAAACCGAAGCCGCCATTGCCGCAGCACAGGCAGCAGCCCCCGGTTGGGCTGCAACAACACCGCAACAAAGGGCCGATATTCTGGAAATTGCGGGCATTGAGCTCTTGGCGCGGCGGGAAGAAATCGGCCGGCTGCTGTCGCGCGAAGAAGGAAAGCCCTTGGCCAACGGCATTGCCGAGACCATGCGAGCCGCCCAGATTTTCAAATTCTACGCTCAGGAGGCGCTGCGCATTGAAGGCGTTTCCGTGGCGTCAGTGCGGGCCGGCGTGGATGTCGCCATCACCCGCGAGCCGCTTGGTGTGGTTGGCCTCATCTGCCCGTGGAATTTTCCCATTGCCATTCCGGCGTGGAAATTGGCCCCGGCGCTCGCCTTTGGAAATACCGTCGTGTTCAAACCAGCCGACCTCGTGCCCGGCACGGCTTGGGCCCTGGTTGAAATCCTGTCGCGCGCCGGACTGCCCAAGGGCGTGCTGAACCTGGTCATGGGGCGCGGTTCGGTGGTGGGGCAGACCATGCTCGATTCACGCGGCGTGAACGCCATATCGTTTACCGGCTCCGTAGAGACGGGCGCCAAGGTTGCTCTGGCGTGCTCAGGGCGCGGCGCCAAGTATCAGCTGGAAATGGGCGGCAAGAATCCGCTGGTGGTTCTTGATGACGCGAACATCGATGCGGCGGTTGCCGCTTCCATCGATGGCGCATTCTATCAGACTGGGCAGCGCTGCACGGCTTCGTCAAGGTTCGTCGTTCAAAGCAAAATCCATGATGCCTTTGTTGACAGGATGGTTACCGCCATGAAGGCGTTGAAGGTGGACAACGCGCTGAAGGACGGAACGCAAGTTGGCCCCGTTGTTGACGAAAACCAGATGGCTCAGGATGAGAAATACATCGGCATCGCCAGAAAAGAAGGTGGCGAACTGGCCTGGGGCGGTGAGCGCCTGAACCGTGACACCAAGGGGCATTACCTGTCGCCTGCCCTGTTCACGAACACAAAGAACGAGATGCGGATCAACCGTGAAGAAGTCTTTGGCCCCGTGGCCTCCGTCATCAAGGTGGGGAGCTACGACGAGGCGCTTGCAGTTGCCAATGACACGGCTTTCGGCTTGTCCTCCGGCATTTTCACGACTTCGCTGAAATATGCCACGGACTTCCGCAAGAATTCTGCGGCGGGCATGGTGATGGTCAACCTGCCGACGGCGGGCGTGGATTATCACGTGCCGTTCGGCGGGCGCAAAGGCTCAAGCTACGGGGCGCGCGAACAGGGCCGCTTCGCGGCTGATTTCTACACGTCGGTCAAGACGGCTTATACGCTTGCGGGTTAAGCGGCAGTGATACAACTCATATCAATTCAATGCCCCGCTCGCGGAACAGTTTGCGGGTGGCATTGGCCGAGCCGTTGAGATCAATGGCCTTGCAGGCCTCTTCGATCACCACCGTATCAAAGCCCAGGTTTTTCGCGTCCTCCGCCGAATAGCGCACGCAATAGTCGAAGGCGAGGCCAACGCAAAAAATCCGGGTGAAGCCCCGTTCCTTCAAATAACCGCCGAGGCCGGTTGGCGTCACATGGTCGTTTTCAAAGAAGGCCGAATAGGAATCGACCTCATGGCGGAAGCCTTTGCGCACAATAAGCTCGGTCTGGGGGATATCCAGAAGCCGGTGGAAAGCAGAACCATGGCTTCCCTGAATGCAGTGGTCCGGCCACAGGGTTTGCGGGCCATAGGGCATCTCAATTTCCGAGAAAATTTCCTTGCCGGGGTGCGATGATGCAAAAGAGGAGTGCCCGGCGGGATGCCAGTCCTGGGTCATTACGACGTGTTTGAAATTTTTTGCGAAATCATTGATGAGGGGAACCACTTCATCGGCATCGGGCACGGCCAGTTTTCCGCCTGAGCAAAAATCATACTGTATGTCGACAACGAGAAGAATTTCGTTTTCACTGGTCTGCATGGCAACCTCACTGGGCAAGGGATGCGGCGCATCCCTTGAAAGCCGGAAACTTGTCGACAATGACGTAGACGGGAATGGGCCGCATGATGTCCGAAAGCTTGCCCTTGTCCTCGAATAGGGCGCGGAAGGAACCGCTCTTCAGCTTATCAATTATGGAAGGGGCGATGCCGCCTGCGAGATAGACGCCGCCGCGGGCCTGCAGCGCCATGGCCGCATCGCCGGAAATGCGCGCCAGCCATGAAATGAATTGATCGAGGGTTTTGACGGCCACCGCGTCCTGCCCCTTCAGGGCTGCCCGAATGACAGCTTCGGGACTGGTTAATTTTCCCTGGGGAGAAAGTGTCTTGTAAATCAAATAAAGGCCGCTGCCGCTGACCGCATCTTCGGCGATAAATAGGCTGCCGGGTTTTTTCATGCGCTCGCGCAGGTCAAATTCCTCGCGCGTCACCGTTGGCAGCGTCACCTGGCCAAGTTCGCCGGGCAGCGCCATCCAGCCGCCTTGCGGCAGGGGCGCCAGGGCTGCCATGCCGAGGCCGGTGCCGGGTCCCATGACGATTTTGAGCCTGGGGACCGGTGATTCCTGCCCGCCTATCTGGACCAGGTCATCGCCCTTGAGATGGGGGAGGGAAAGGGCGAGCGCCTCATAGTCATTCAACAACCTGAGATGTCTCGCCTTGGCGGCCAGCCGCAGGCTTTCGTTGGTAAATGACCAGTCGTAGTTGGTCAGGGAAATGTGCTCGCGGTCAACCGGGGCGGCCACGGCAATGGCGGCAGACGATAGTGAAGTGACTTCCCTGTTACGCAAATACTGCTGAATTGCCCCTTCAAGCGACGGGAAATTGTCGTTGCGCAGGGCCTCCATGTGCTGGATCGCCATGGAACCCTGCTTAACCAAACCAAAGCGGGAGTTGGTGCCCCCGATGTCGCCGACAAGTGCAAATTCCGTCATTCTATCCTCTGCCCTCCACTGCCACGGCCAGCGTTAGAGGGCAAGAGCGGCAGTGGTCTGGCCAATCGCCATGACTTCCGCTAGGAAGCGGTTTTAATTCAACCAGTTGGAAATTCCGTGACCGATCAAATAGCTTCAGAGGTCTCGCGCCGGCGGACCTTTGCCATCATTTCCCATCCGGATGCCGGCAAAACCACGCTCACCGAAAAACTTCTGCTTTTCGGCGGCGCCATCCAGCTCGCGGGGCAAGTGCGGGCCAAGGGCGACCGGCGGCGGACACGCTCGGACTGGATGTCGATCGAGCGGGCGCGCGGCATATCGGTGGTCACGTCGGTCATGACCTTTGAATACAATAACTGCGTGTTCAACTTGCTGGATACGCCGGGCCACGAGGACTTTTCCGAGGATACCTACCGCACACTGACAGCGGTTGATGCGGCGGTGATGGTGATCGACGGGGCCAAGGGCATTGAAGCGCGCACCCGCAAGCTTTTCGAAATCTGCCGCCTGCGCGACATTCCGATCATCACCTTCATCAACAAGATGGATCGTGACACCCGTGAACCGCTTGACCTTCTAGACGAGATTGAAAAGGGCCTGGCGCTGACGGTTGCGCCCATGGTGTGGCCCATCGGCCTGGGCCGGACTTTTGTGGGCACCTATGACCTCAATACGCCACGGGTCCGGCGGCTTGACGAAGACCCCGCCGGGCAGCCGGTGTCCGGCCCTGATGATCCCCTGTTCACCACCCTGCTGACGCCGCCGCAACTTGCGACCTGGCGCGACGAGATGGAACTGGTGCGCGACCTTTGCCACAGCTTTGACCGGGCCTCCTTCCTTGAAGGGCACCTGTCGCCGGTGCTTTTTGGCTCGGCGCTGCGAAACTTCGGGGTGCGCGATCTTCTCGATACGCTCATTGCCCATGCGCCGCCGCCGCGCGACCAGCAGGCCCGGCAGCGCGTGGTTCACGCGAACGAAGGCAAAATGACCGGCATTGTATTCAAGATACAAGCCAACATGGATCCCAACCACCGGGACCGCATCGCCTTCATGCGGCTTGCTTCCGGCAAGCTGACGCGCGGCATGCGGGTCAAGATTGTCCGCACCGGAAAGTCCCTTGCGCTCAATGCCCCGCAATTTTTCTTTGCCCAGGACCGCTCGCTGGCCGAGGAAGCCTTTGCCGGCGATGTTGTGGGCATTCCCAATCATGGTGTGCTGCGCATTGGCGATACGCTGACGGAAGGTGAGGACATTGTTTTCACGGGCGTACCAAGCTTCGCGCCGGAAATCCTGCGCCGGGTGAAGCTCGGCGATCCGATGAAGGCCAAGAAGCTGCGCAGCGCCCTGGAAGAGCTTGCCGAAGAAGGTGTGGTGCAGCTCTTTATCCCGGCGGATGGCTCGGCCGCCGTTGTGGGGGTGGTGGGCGCCTTGCAGCTTGATGTGCTGGCCGACCGTCTGGCAAATGAATATGGCGTGCCGGTCGAGTTTGAAACGACGCGGCACGAAGTGATGCGCTGGATTGCCTGCGATGATCCCAAGAAACTGGATGATTTCATCATGGCAAACCGCTTTTCGATTGCCAATGACCTTGATGGTTCGCCCGTGTTGATGGCACAATCAGCCTTCAGCCTTAACTACACGCTGGAACGGGCGCCCGACATCAAGGCCACCGAAATCAAGGAAATGCACAAGGCCGCCTAAGGAGCAAACATCATGTTGCCAACTGACCTTGACCTGCCGCGCATTCTTGCAATTGCCCTGATTTTCGCCATGTGGGGGCTTTACAGCCCGATCCTCAGCGCCCTTGGGCGCGGCACCCTGAACGCGCAACTGCATGTGGTGCGCATGCGCTGGATGCGCATGCTGCTGCAAACCCACCGCGACCACCGCACTTTCGATGCGCTGATGATGGGGCATATTTCCAATTCCATGGCCTTCTTTGGATCGGCCACGCTGCTGGTGCTGGCGGGCCTTCTGGGTACGCTCGCCAATATCAGCAGGCTTTATGCGGCGGTGATGGAGATTAAATTCGTACCCATCATCAGCCTGGAACTTTTCACCATCTATTTCGTGACGCTTACCCTGATCATGGCGATCTGCTTTTTCTCCTTCACCTATGCGCTGCGGAAACTGGCCTATACGCTGGCGATGATCGGCGGGTTGAGCGAAGCGCCGGGCGATGATCCCCAGTCAAAAATCATGGTTTTGGAGACGGCGACAGTGATGACCGAAGCGGTGAAAAGCCTGAACAACGGCATTCGCGGTTATTACTTCGCGCTGGCGGCGTTCTTCCTCTTTGTAGGTCCCTACGCCTGCATGGTCATGACGGCGGCGATGAGCGGGCTGCTGCTCTACCGCCAGGGATTTTCCACCACGGCGCTGGCAATCGAACGCTATGTTGATGCGATGGGAGACTTGAAGAAGTAATCAGCGCTTCAGATTGGACGCCTCGCGGGCCAGCGCTTCTATTCCCGCCCAGTCGCCGGCCTCGATCAATTTCTTCGGCACCATCCATGAGCCGCCCACCGTGATGACGTTCGAGAGTTTCAGGTACTTGGAGGCTGATTCCAGGGTTATTCCGCCGGTGGGGCAGAAGCGGATTTGCGGCAGGGGCTGCGCCAGTGACGCCAAATAAGCGGCGCCGCCTGCCGGTTCGGCGGGGAAGAATTTCTGGAAACTGTAGCCCTGCTCGAGAAGATTCATGCCTTCCGAGGCGGTAACACCACCGGGGAGCAGCGGCATTTCGATATCCTTTGCGGCGTTAAGCAGCAGGGGCGACGAGCCAGGTGAAACGGCAAAGGCACAGCCCAACTTGTCCATATCAGCCATCTGGGCAGGTGTGATCACCGTGCCGACGCCGACAACGGCGCCTTTAACCTCCGCCATGATGGCGCGGATGGATTCGATGGCGGCATTGGTGCGCAGGGTGATTTCGAGAACCGACAGGCCGCCCTTCACAAGGGCGCGGGCCAACGGCACTGCATCGGCCACGCGCTCAATCACCATCACGGGCACGACAGGGGCCGCCTTGAGAATGGCTTCAATGCCTGCCTGCAAATCCCTTGTCATCATGCAACCTCGAAAATTGATGCGCCCTGGTCGGCGCGGCCGGCGAGATTCCGGAAGGCCTTGAACAGTTCGCGGCCCGTGCCTTCCTCATTTTTTGAAAGATCGGCGGTCGCTGGAAGGCGCGCCGCAAATTCCCTGGCATCCACCAGAATTTCCAGGCGGCCATTGTCCGCATCGATACGGATGATATCGCCGTCCCTGATCCTGGCAATGGCGCCGCCATCAGCGGCCTCGGGTGTCACATGAATGGCGGCCGGAACTTTCCCTGATGCGCCGGACATCCGGCCATCGGTGACGAGTCCCACGCGGAACCCTTTGTCCTGCAACACGCTGAGCGGCGGTGTCATGCGGTGAAGCTCTGGCATGCCATTGGCCTTTGGGCCCTGGAAGCGCACAACAGCAACCAGGTCACGGTGAAGTTCGCCTGTCTTGAAAGCGGCGTGCAGTTCTTCCTGGGAATGAAAGACGCGGGCTGGGGCCTCGATGAAATGGCGATCGTCGGGGATTGAAGAGGTCTTAATCACGGCGTGCCCAAGTGGGCCCTCGAGTACATTGAGGCCGCCGGTGGTTTGAAACGGATTTTCGCAGCCGCGCAAAACCGTGTCATCATGGGAGACCGAAGTGGCGTCTTTCCATTCCAAGGCGCCATCACGGCTGAGCCTGGGTTCAACGAGATAGCCTTTGAGTCCCGTGCCCATGATGGTGGTGACATCCTCATGGAGCACGCCCCGGTGCAACAATTCGCGGATGAGGAATCCCATGCCGCCAGCGGCATTGAAATGATTCACATCGGCCTTGCCGTTGGGATAGATGCGGGTCATCAGCGGCACGACGTGGGAAAGTTCGGCAAGATCTTTCCAAGTCAGCACAATGCCGGCGGCGGCGGCCATGGCGATCAGGTGCAGCGTGTGATTGGTGGAGCCGCCGGTTGCCAATAGACCTACAACGCCGTTCACCACGGCCTTCTCGTCGTAGATGCGGCCAATGGGTGTGTAGTTGTTGCCGAGGGCCGTGATCGACAGGGCCTGCTTGGCGGAGGCCTTGGTGATTTGATCGCGAAGCGTGGTGCCGGGATTGACGAAAGTTGATCCGGGCAAATGAAGGCCCATGATTTCCATCAGCATCTGGTTTGAATTGGCGGTGCCGTAGAAAGTGCAGGTGCCGGGGCCGTGATAGGATTGGGCCTCCGCCTCGAGCAATGCGGCGCGGTCAGCCTTGCCCTCGGCATAGAGCTGGCGGACTTTGGCCTTGTCATCATTGGGAAGGCCGGAGGTCATGGGGCCGGCGGGAATGAACACGGTCGGCAAATGACCGAATGACAGTGCGCCAATGATCAGGCCCGGCACGATCTTGTCGCAGACACCCAAGTAAACGGCGGCATCAAACATCTGGTGGGACAACGCCACGGCGGTTGAAAGGGCAATCACGTCGCGCGAAAACAGCGACAGTTCCATGCCGGTTTCGCCCTGGGTGACGCCGTCACACATGGCGGGAACGCCGCCCGCGACCTGCGCCGTGCCGCCAGCCTCGCGGGCCGCATCGCGGATGATTTGCGGGTAATTTTCAAAAGGCTGGTGAGCGGAAAGCATGTCATTATAGGAGGTGACAATGCCAAGGTTCGGGCCTTGGCCGCTGCGCAACTCATTCTTGTCATGGGGGCCGCAGGCGGCAAAGCCATGGGCGAGGTTGGCGCAGCCCAGCGCCTTGCGTTTGGGTTGCGAGCTGGCCGCAACCTTAATACGCGCCAAATAGCGGCTGCGCGTGGGCTTGCTGCGCTCGATGATTTTCTCCGTGACCGCAGAGACGATTGCATGGACAGACATTGGCTTAACTCCGTCAGGGACACCAATAAAGCGTCAGGGACTTCTTTGACCGCAGGACCGCCCGGACCGGCATGGCCTCAACCGGGCCTTCCGCAAGGGCCTGGTTTAGCACGTCGCGCTTTTCCTGTCCTTCAATGTGAAGGCAGAGAAGGCTTGCATCGAGAAGGGCGGGAAGGGTGAAGGTGAGCCGGGGCTCTCCGGCGGCAGACGCGGACATCTCGACGATACGCTTTCCGGTTTTTGGATTGAGCGCTTCGCTCAAATTATCGCCACCGGGGAAGAACGACGCGGTGTGGCCATCGCTTCCCATGCCGAGGACAACGACATCCAGGGTGCCAACATTTTCCGCGTCGGGATTTTCAAAGAGCGGAACAAATTCCGCGCCAGCGGCGCTATTTTGCAGAAGGTTTTCGCGCACCAGCCTGGCATTGGAGCGCGGATTT
Source organism: Aestuariivirga sp. (assembly GCA_030680855.1). Taxonomy (GTDB): domain Bacteria; phylum Pseudomonadota; class Alphaproteobacteria; order Rhizobiales; family Aestuariivirgaceae; genus Aestuariivirga. The sequence continues at coordinate 8,182 of JAUXUN010000071.1, read as the reverse complement.
GTTTCCGGCACCTGCCGTTCGTCGACCAGGGTAATCGTCACCTTGCTCCAGGGAACATCGAAGCGCGACAGGGTTTCAAAGAAAAGCTTCGGCGTCGAGCCGCCCGAAACCGCAAGGCAGGCGCTGCCCTTGGCCCTCACATGGTGCTGCAAGGCATTGGCCACATCGGTTGCCAGGGCGGACGAGAGGCCGCCCCGGCTTTCAAACAACCGCTCTTTCGCGATCATGCAACTTCGCCCTCATGCCAGGTGCGGCCGTCACGTTCGATCAGGGCAACGGCGGCCGTCGGCCCCCAGGTGCCCGCCGTATAGGGCTTCGGCAGTTCGGGCGATTCCTTCCAATAGTCCAGAATGGGATCAATCCAGTTCCACGCGGCGGTGACTTCATCGCGGCGCATGAACAGGGTCTGGTTGCCGCGCACCACATCCATGAGCAGGCGTTCATAGGCATCGGGATTGCGGACGCCGAAGGCATCGGCGAAACTCATGTCGAGGGGCACCTGGCGCAGGCGCATGCCGCCGGGACCCGGGTCCTTGATCATCAGCATGAGCTTCACCCCTTCATCGGGCTGCAGGCGGATGACCAGGGTGTTGGAGGCAATGGGGCCGGCGCTTGAGCCGAAAACCGAATAGGGAACGGGTTTGAACTCCACCACGATTTCTGAAAGGCGCGACGGAAGCCGCTTGCCGGAACGCAGATAGAAAGGCACGCCATTCCAGCGCCAGCTTCCGATTTCAGCCTTCAAAGCCACATAGGTTTCGGTCTTGGACGTGTCCGAGCCCAGCTCTTCGAGATAGCCCGCAACGGCGCCTCCGGCGGAAGCGCCGGCGCGGTATTGCCCGCGCACGATTTGACTGGCGATATTGCCGTCAGCGAGAGGCTTGAGCGATTGCAGCACCTTCAGTTTTTCATCGCGTACGGAATCGGCTTCAATTGACGTCGGCGGCTCCATCGCAACCAGGCATAGAAGCTGCAGCATGTGGTTCTGCACCATGTCGCGCAGCGCCCCTGCGGTGTCATAGTAACCGGCGCGGCCCTCAACGCCCAGGGTTTCAGCCACGGTGATTTGCACGTTGTCAATGTGGGCGGCGTTCCAGACGGGTTCGAACAGGGCATTGGCAAAGCGCAGCGCCATGAGGTTCTGCACGGTTTCCTTGCCGAGGTAATGATCGATGCGGTAGATCGACGGCTCCGGGAAAATCCGGCCGATCTGCTCATTCAGGGCCTTGGCCGAAGCACCATCTTTTCCCAGAGGCTTTTCAACCACAACACGGGAATTCGGCGTCACCAGATTGTGGCTGCCAAGGCGCTCGCAAATGGGGCCGAAGAGATCGGGACCCACGGCCAGGTAAAACACGCGGATACGGTCCGCGTGGGGTTTCAGGGCTTTTTCAAGGTCTTTCCAGCCGGATTCGTGGCTTGCTTCGGCGGCGACATAATCAAGACGGTCCAGAAACCGCTTGCACATGTCAGGCTTGCGCTCGTCTTCAGACACGTGGGTTTCAATCGCAGCCAGTGCGAAGGCGCGAAACGCTTCACGGGTCATGGCGCGGCGGGAAGAACCAATGATGCGGGCCGCTAACGGAATTTGCCCCTGCACATCCCGGTGGAAAAGGGCAGGCAGCAGCTTGCGCTGGGCCAGGTCACCGGTGGCGCCAAAGACAATGAGATCGAAGACGTCGACAGGAATAGTTCGGGGGGTCATATTCTGTTAAGATTCCGGTTTTGAGGTACGCCAATCAGAAGGGCGATCTACACGCCGAAGCCCACTTTTGCAATAATTCAATTCCACTGATTTATTGATTTTTTTGCCGACTCTGGCAAAGGATAGAGCGGGCACCCAAAAGGAGAGACATATGATCGTTTGTTGCGGCGAGGCGCTGATCGACATGCTGCCGCGCATCTCCAGAGAGGGTGCGGCCGTTTACCAACCCCTTAATGGCGGTTCGATTTTCAATACGGCTATTGCCTTGGGGCGGCTGGGGATCATAACCGGATTTTTCAGCGGACTGTCCACGGATTTTTTTGGCGAGAGCCTGGTGGCGGGCCTCAAAGCCAGCAATGTGGATTTGAAATACACCAAGATCTGGGACAAGCCCTCAACCCTTGCCTTTGTGAAACTGGACAATGGCCAGGCGCGCTATTCCTTCTTCGATGAAAATTCCGCCAGCCGGATGCTGACCACGAAGGACCTCCCAAAGCTTGCCGCTGACGTCAACGCGCTGCATTTTGGTTCCATCAGCCTCATTCCCGAACCCGGTGCCTCGACGCTTGAGGCCCTGATGGCCCGCGAGGCGGAAAGACGCGTGATCTGCCTTGATCCCAATATCCGTTCCAACTTCATCAAGGATCGCCGCGGATATCTGGAGCGGATCGACCGGCTCATCGTGATGTGCGACATTCTGAAAATATCCGATGAGGACATCACCTGGATCACCGGCAAAACCGACCTGACAGCGGCCGCGCGGAAATGGCTCAATGCGGGGGCCAAGGTCGTGGTCATCACCCGGGGTGAAAATGGCGTTGAGGTATTCACCAAGGGCCTGTCATTCAAGCAACCTTCGGTTAGCGTGAAGGTGGTGGATACGGTAGGGGCCGGAGATACCTTCACCGCCGGTTTCCTTGCCTCGCTGCAGAAGGCGGGAAAGCTCAACAAAGCCGCTGTTGCCTATCTTGACGAAACCTCGCTGCGAAATGCGGTGACCTATGCGGCCCGCGCCGCGGCGGTTACCGTCTCGCGCGCCGGGGCCAACCCGCCCTGGCTGCATGAATTACAGAATTAGCTGCTATCAAGCCCCCTATGGAATTTCCCGTCGATGCTGTCATCCCGCTCTTGAGCGAGGCCCTGACGCTTGGCCCTGCCGCAATCCTGGTGGCTGAGCCCGGGGCCGGCAAGACCACGCGGGTGCCCCTGAAGCTCTTGGGAAGTTCGTGGCTTGGCGACAAAAAAATCGTCATGCTGGAGCCGCGGAGGCTTGCGGCGCGGGCCGCGGCCAAGCGCATGGCGGAAACGCTTGGCGAAGAGATCGGTGCAACGGTGGGCTACACGGTCAGGCTTGACCGCAAGGTTTCAGCGAAAACCCGCATCGAAGTAGTCACCGAAGGCATTCTCACGCGACGCCTGCAGCATGATCCGGAATTGAAGGATACGGGGCTCGTCATTTTCGATGAGTTTCATGAACGCAGCCTGGACGGCGATCTGGGGCTCGCCCTTACCCTTGATATGCGCCAGGGCCTGCGGGAGGATCTGCGGCTTCTCATCATGTCGGCCACGCTTGATGCAGCAAAGCTCTCCGAGCATTTGCAGGATGCGCCTGTCATCCAGACAAGCGGCCGGATGTTTCCCGTGGATACGCGTTATCTCGGCAAGACGACGCGGCAGACACTTTCCGCTGATGCCTGCAGGGCCACGCAGCAAGCGCTTCTTGAAACAAAGCAAAGCATTCTGGTTTTCCTTCCCGGAGAAGCTGAAATCCGCCGCACGGAAGACATGCTGAATGCCGCAAACCTTCCCGCCACGGTTTTCGTGCGGCCACTTTACGGGGCGATGGGCTTTGCCGAGCAGGATGCGGCGCTTAATCCCGCGCCTGAGGGATCGCGGAAAATCGTGCTGGCCACAACCATTGCCGAAACGAGCCTGACCATTGAAGGCATTGGCACGGTGATTGACACGGGGTTTAAGCGATCCCCGCGCTTTGATCCAGCCAGTGGCATGACAAGCCTGGAAACAGTGCGGGTGAGCCTTGCTTCGGCGGATCAGCGCCGGGGCCGTGCGGGCCGTTTGGGTCCCGGTGTTTGTTACAGGCTTTGGCCGGAGGCGGAAACGCGGGCCCTTGCGGCCCATGACCAGCCGGAAATTCTGGTGAGCGACTTGACGCCGCTGGTGCTTGAGCTCGCCGCCTGGGGGGTACATGCGCCTTCCTCCCTGTCATGGCTTGATCCGCCGCCAGCTGCTGCCTTTGCGCAGGCGCAGGACCTGCTCAAGCGATTGGAAGCCTTGGATAGGGATGGAAGGATCACGGCCATGGGCAAGGCCATGGTGAAGGTGCCAATGCATCCGCGGCTTGCCCATATGGTGGTCAAGGGACAGGCCCTGGGTTCCGGGGAAGCGGCAGCGGACTTGGCCGCTTTTGTGTCGGAGCGCGATGGGCTGGGACGGGACGCGGGCTGCGATATTGCCTCACGGTTTTTGGCGACGCGCGGTTCGGCCCGCTCACGTATTCAAGCCTCGGCAAAACAGATCAAACAAATTCTCAGCATCAAGACTGATACAACGGCGATCAGCGAAGGGGTGCTGGTTGCCCTGGCTTGGCCGGACCGCATTGCGCAGCGGCGCGGGGGTGACCGGCGTTACTGCCTATCGGGTGGTGGTGGTGCAGTCCTTCCCGTGCATGAGACTCTTGCCAAGCAGGAGTGGCTTGCGGTTGCGACAACGGATGGCGCTTCGGGCGACCAGAAGATTTTCCTGGCGGCCCCGCTCACCATGGCTGAAATCGAGATGCATTTTGCAAACCAGATCGAGCAGGTGGAAAATGTCGGCTGGGACACGCGGTCGCAAAATGTCGTTGCGGCGCGGGTCCGCAAACTGGGTGCGCTTATCCTTGAAGAGCGTCCGCTAACAACGGCTGACCCGGAAGCCATGGCCGGGGCGATGCTCAAGGGCGTTGCTGAAATGGGCCTTAAGGCTTTGCCCTGGACGGACGGTGCAAATAGTTTTCGCGCTCAGGTGCAATTTCTGAAGCGCCTGTTTCCTGAAGAGGCTTGGCCTGATCTCAGCGATGAGGCGCTTGCGCAAAACCTTGATGACTGGTTGAAGCCCTATCTCGCGGGCATTTCGCGCAAGAGCCATTTGGAGCGACTGGACATGCTGGCCATCCTGAAAAGCCTGGTGCCGCATGAGCTCCAACGGCAGTTGGATGGGTTGGCGCCGCGCCGGATCGAAGTGCCATCGGGCGCCCATGTCGCCATTGATTATGAAACCGAGGGTGACCCGGTTATCCGGGTGCGCTTGCAGGAAATGTTTGGCCTTGCCAAAACGCCGACAATTGCCAAGGGCCGGGCCCAGCTCCGCATTGAATTGCTGTCCCCGGCGGGAAGGCCGCTGGCTGTTACCAAGTCCCTCGAGACGTTCTGGACCAATGGTTACCCGGATGTACGGGCCGAATTGCGGGGCCGATATCCCAAGCATTCCTGGCCGGAAGACCCCCTCTCCGCGCCCCCGGTAAAGCCCCGGAAACTGAGATGAAAGACTGGAAGTGGTCTTGCTATTGGAACAAAAGGCACCAAGAACTGCACAACCGACACCCGCCGAGGCTTCGCTTGTCATGTCCAACCCCACCCCTTGAATCTCTTTTAACTTCCGTAATACTTTGACGCTGCATTTTGCCAAAGAGAAGCCGAAGTATGGACCTCACAAAAGCAGAGTTAGATTTCCTAAAGCAAAAGGGCCTCACTAAAAATGATGTCTACAACGGTCTTGGTGTTAAACAAAAGTATTGGATGTCTCTTGTAAAAAAAGAAGGTAAGCCGATTGCCCTCGGCAACCCGTGCACGTACGAAAAACATCGCCTCAAATGGCCGTCTGGTCACTGTGCTCAATGCAACCCTCGCAACATTGGCAAAGGTTTCAGTGACAGATTTTCACAAACGAAATACATCTACATCGCCGGTTCTTTATCTCACAAGGTTATGAAGATTGGAATTGGCGACGACCCCGAACAGCGTCTCGCAGTATTGCGGCGGCAACCATATGCAGGTGTCCCTGATTGGCAGTTGTTATTCCATATGAAAGTGCCTAACTCCGCTCGTCTGGAGCACGAAGCCATATCTTCTCTCAGCAAGCATGTTGTCCGGCTGGGATACTTCAAAGATGGCGGGAAGCAAACTGCTATCGAAGTGATTAAATGCTCATACGTGGATGCACTCAAGGCAATCGCAAAATCAGCAAAAACCGCTGAATCTGACCCGTGGCAGTCCCCCAAAGTGGGGTTATATGAATTTAAGTAATAAGAGATAAAGTGCCCTCATCCGCCCTGTCGGGCACCTTCTCCCATTCGCTTTGCTCACGGGCGAAGGCCATAATCATAGGCACTTTACGCCACGCTTGACCATTGGCCATGCCAATGCCAAACACCGCGCGCAATGACTGACACCGCCCATATCCGCAATTTCTCCATTATCGCCCATATTGACCACGGCAAATCCACGCTGGCGGACCGGCTTATCCAGCTTTGCGGGGCGGTGAGCGACCGGGACATGGTGGATCAAATTCTCGATTCCATGGACCTGGAGCGGGAGCGCGGGATCACCATCAAGGCCAACACGGTTCGCCTAGATTACACCGCCAAGAACGGCGAAAAATATGTACTGAACCTGATCGACACACCGGGGCATGTGGACTTTGCCTATGAAGTTTCGCGCTCGCTGGCGGCCTGCGAAGGCTCGCTTTTAGTGGTGGATGCCAGCCAGGGCGTGGAAGCACAGACCTTGGCCAACGTCTATCAGGCGATCAACAACAACCATGAAATCGTGCCGGTGCTTAATAAGGTGGATTTGCCCGCGGCGGAGCCGGAGCGCATCCGCCAGCAGATTGAAGATGTGATCGGCATTGATGCGTCGGGAGCGGTGCTGATTTCGGCCAAATCCGGGCTTGGCGTTCCGGATGTGCTCGAGGCCATCGTGCACCGCCTGCCGCCGCCCAAGGGCGACCGCAGCAAGCCTTTGAAGGCCCTGCTGGTTGACAGCTGGTATGATTCCTATCTCGGCGTTGTGGTTCTGCTGCGCATCATTGACGGCGAGCTTAAGAAGGGCATGCGCGTCAAGATGATGGGCACCGGCGGCTCCTATCTCATCGACCGGGTCGGCGTGTCGCGCCCGAAAAAGGAAATGGTGGCAAGCCTCGGCCCGGGCGAGATTGGGTTTTTCACGGCGGCGATCAAGGAAGTGGCGGATACGCGGGTGGGCGATACGGTCACCGATGAAAAGCGGCCGACGGCTGAAGCCCTGCCCGACTTCAAGGAAGCGCAGTCCGTGGTGTTTGCCGGGTTCTTCCCGGTCGATGCGGCAAAGTTCGAAGACCTGCGCGAGGCCATGGGCAGGCTTCGTCTCAACGACGCCAGCTTTTCCTTCGACATGGAAACCTCGGCCGCCCTGGGCTTCGGCTTCCGCTGCGGATTCCTGGGCCTGCTCCATCTTGAAATTACGCGCGAACGCATCGAGCGCGAATTCAATGTGGACATCATCACTACGGCACCGAGCGTCATCTACAAGATCAACATGCGCGATGGCACGCAGAAGTCGCTGCACAATCCGGTCGACATGCCAGACGCCACGCTGATCGAATCCATAGAAGAGCCGTGGATCGAGGCCACCATCCTGGTGCCCGATGAATATCTCGGTTCCATTCTCAAGCTCTGCGAAGACCGGCGCGGGCGGCAGAAGCAGCTCACCTATGCGGGCAGCCGCGCCATGGTGATCTATGATTTGCCGCTCAACGAAGTGGTGTTTGATTTCTATGACCGGCTGAAATCGGTGAGCCGCGGCTATGCCAGCTTCGATTACAAGATGGTTGGCTATGAAAAGGGCGACCTGGTGCGCATGGGCATCCTGGTGAACGGCGAGGCGGTGGATGCGCTGGCCATGGTGGTGCATAGGGCACGGGCCGAGCAGCGTGGCCGGGTGATGTGCGAAAAGCTGAAAGAGCTCATTCCGCGCCACATGTTCCAGATTCCGATCCAGGCCACCATTGGCGGCAAGATCGTGGCGCGCGAGACCCTGTCAGCCATGCGGAAAGACGTGACGGCGAAGTGCTACGGCGGCGACATCAGCCGCAAGCGCAAGCTTCTGGACAAGCAGAAGGAAGGCAAGAAAAAGATGCGGCAGTTCGGCAAGGTCGAAATTCCGCAGGAAGCCTTCATCGCGGCATTGAAGATGGACGAGAACTAGGGCGAGAAACCATAGACGCGCAGGGTGGGTTTGGCCCGATGAAGCCCGCTTTCAGCCTTAAACTGGTTATCCGTCAAAACCACATAAAGTTCCGAGATGGGCTGATTTTGTTGCAGAAGTCGTCGGCGAGCTTAGCAACGACCGCCTCTTGGGTTCCTGGTGTTCGAGCCGAGCACCGTCTTGCCGCTGGTTCCGTGGGGAGCGGCGGCATATGCCCTCATCGAGACGCTTGACACAA
>JAUXUN010000074.1 GCA_030680855.1 Aestuariivirga sp. | reverse complement strand
GGCTCCGCGCAACGGCCGCAAGAACCATCGGCGATCTTTGGAAAGCCATCGGCAACATCTGCGCTCTCTTCACGCCAGACGAATGCTCAAACTACTTCTCTGCAGCAGGGTATGGACTCAAATGAAAGTGCGACGCTCTAGAGATGGTCATGGGGCCCAATGCCGCCAAATTGAGATGTGGAGGCGTCCGAGGCAGCACAATATGTTCGTCTGAAGAAACGAACTCTCGACAAGATGCGTTGTTCAGGAGCGGGCCCCTATTTCAGGAAGCATGGCGGACGAGTATTTTATGAGATCAACGAGCTGGCTGAGTGATCGTTGAGCAGAAAAAGTAAATCAACTGCGGGTTATTGGTATCACCAGTGCAAAGAATCAGCGAATGCCGGACCCACGTTCCCGTGATCTTTGATGCAACGGCACAGCCTGCCCGCAATGTCACTAAACTTCTCTCCAATTCATGGCATTCCCAATTGTCCAAACGGTATCCAAGGCGCAAATTGGACCCGAGAACATACATTCGGGAGCCGAGAAAGAACCAGAAAGCCCACATCACGAAACCCAACCAAAACTAACTGACGATAATGCTGAACAGCTCAAGTGAATGGTGGGCGGTACAGGGTTCGAACCTGTGGCCCCTACCATGTCAAGGTAGTGCTCTACCGCTGAGCTAACCGCCCACTGCGTGCGCGGATATAATCGGAAGCGTGGCCTCTGGCAAGCGATTACGCCGCCATCATCCTGTCGACCTCGGCCACGAGGTCGCGCAGGTGGAAGGGCTTGGACAGCACCTTGGCGTCTTTCGGCGCCTTGGAATCCGGATGCAGCGCCACCGCCGCAAAGCCCGTGATGAACATGATCTTCAAGTGCGGGTCGAGGTCCGCCGCGCGCCGCGCCAGCTCGATGCCGTCCATTTCCGGCATCACGATGTCGGTGAGCAGCAAATCGAAGGTGGCCTGTTTGATTTCCTCAAAGGCGCTGGCCCCTTCGCCAAAGGCCGTCACGTGGTGACCGGCCTTTTCCAGCGCCTTCACAAGGAAGCGCCGCATGTCGTCATCGTCTTCTGCCAGAATGATCTTTGCCATGGTGCCGGTTTGCATCTTTATCTCAGTCTGCCTGTTTGTGAACCATCATTCTAGGTGAGCCACGGACTTAACAGGGGTTGGGTAAACAGGAGATGAAGTGTGGACAGTTTGTCTTCTCTAGTCAATAATGGTTCGAATTATGGCAGATAACGGATCCGTTTCATACTTTGAGATCCTGGCGCCCCGCGCGTGGACGGCACCTGCTGTTTTCAATTCACCCCATAGCGGCAAGCACTATCCAGCCGACCTGCTGCGCATGACCAGGCTTTCACCGGCCGCGTTGCGAAAGTCGGAAGACTGCTACATCGATGAATTGTTCATGAGCTGCGTCGACCACGGCGCACCCCTATTGCGCGCCCTGGTGCCGCGTGCCTATATTGATCTGAACCGCGAGGCCTATGAATTTGATCCCCGCATGTTCGCCTGCGAGCTGCCGGGCTACATGAACAGCAGTTCGCCCCGCGTGGCGGGCGGCCTGGGCACCATTCCCCGGCTTGTGGCCGAAGGCGAGGAAATCTACCGCGAACGCCTGAGCCTCAGCGATGCCCTGGTCCGGGTTGAAACCATCTACCGCCCCTACCACCGCACCTTGAATGCGCTGCTGGATGAGGTGCTGGACAATGCTGGAACCGTGCTGCTGCTCGACTGCCATTCCATGCCGTCCAACGCCACAAGCTTCATCTCGCCGCCTCACCAGGCATCGGTGGATGTGGTGGTCGGTGACCGTTACGAGGCCTCCTGCCCGGCGGAAATCACTAGCTTCGTGGAAGACCTGCTGCGTGCCCAAGGCCTGCGCGTGGTGCGCAACAAGCCCTATGCGGGCGGCTTCATCACCCAGAACTACGGCTCGCCCACCCTTGGCCGCAACGCCCTGCAGATTGAGATTAACCGCAGCCTCTACATGGATGAGCAGCGCTTCGAAAAGACTGCGGATTTTCTGCCCTTGCAGGCAGCCCTCGGCGGCACCATTAAAACTCTGCTGGAAACCTTGATTGAATTCGCCAACCCGCAAAAACAGGCGGCCGAATAAAAAAAGGGCCGATACACTAAAGTGACCGGCCCAAGTCTAGGGAGGAAACGCCCAAGAAGGGCTGCAAGAGAAGGCAGATGCCTTGGTCTTGCCTCCTCGATATGGCACCGCAACATTTTCAATTCAAGCCCATTGCCTAAATAACTTTCCAAGTGATCAAATTTGCAACACTCTGAGGTCGCGCCCAAAATATATAACTAGCTGAAATATATAGATTTTAACGAAAATACAATGACTTGGCCCGCTTTTGTCGGGCGGGCCATGCATCATTTGCATGACAAATTGGGCTATTGTGCAGTGCAATAATATCGGATTTTGGGCCCACCTTGAGCCAAACACGGCTCTCCTATAGGACTGGGCCAAAAGGAAATGGGTTTATGGACTGGACTGAACTGACAAATTTCGCCGTAGGCCTCGCAAGGGCTTCCGAAGCCGAAATTCTCCCCTATTTCCGGCGCAACACGGCCATCGACGTGAAACCCCACCATTCCTGGGACCCGGTTACCGAAGGTGACCGGGCCGGGGAACGGATCATTCGCAAACTGATCGAGGAGCGTTTCCCAGACCACGGGATCAATGGCGAGGAATATGGCATCAAGGAAGGCAAGTCCGGCTTCACCTGGGTGCTCGACCCCATTGACGGCACCCGTTCCTTCGTCTGCGGCATGCCCACCTGGGCCACCCTCATTGCGCTCTATTCCGAGGGGAAGCCGGTAATCGGCGTCACGAACCAGCCCTTCGTGGGCGACCTGTTCTATGGCAATCCGCATGGCGCCTGGAACAACTATAGGGGCGCTACTGAACCCCTCCGCACCCGCCAGGGCGTTGCCTTAAGCGAAGCCGCCGCCGGCACGACAGCCCCCGAACTTTACCGCGGCGACCGCGACCAGGACGCTTTCCAGAAGTTGCACAAGGCGGTGAAGCTCATGCGCTATGGGGGCGATGCCTATTTCTATTCCGTCCTCGCTGCGGGCCACCTCGACATCGCCCTGGATGCAGGGCTCCAGGCCTATGATATCGGCGCCCTCATCCCCATCATCGAAGGCGCGGGCGGGGCGGTTGGCAGCTGGAACGGCGGCAATCCTGCCGAAGGCGGCAATGTCATCTGCGCAGGCTCCCGGCCTCTGCTTGAGGCTGCCATTGCAGTGATGAAGTCATGAAGCCCTGGCCAGAGGTTGCACTCACCCTGATCAACGTGGCGGCAGGCCGCGCCGCCGCCGACATGGTAATAACCAATGGCCGCTGGGTGAATGTCCATTCCGGCGAAATCATCCCCGGCACCGATGTCGCCATTGCGGGCGGGCGTTTTGCCTATGTCGGCCCCAATGCCAAGCTGATGGTCGGCAAGAATACAAAGGTCATAGATGCCGCCGGACGCTACCTCGTGCCCGGACTGTGTGACGCCCACATGCATGTGGAAAGCGGCATGGTGACCGTCACTGAATTTGCGAGAGCCGTCATTCCCCACGGCACTACCTCCATGTTCATTGACCCCCACGAGATTGCCAATGTCCTTGGCGTGGCCGGTGTCCGGCTGATGCATGACGAAGCCGCGGGCCTTCCCATCAATGTCTTCGTGCAGATGCCAAGCTGCGTTCCAAGCGCCCCCGGCCTTGAAAACGCCGGCGCCACCATAACGCCGGAAGATGTAGCGGACGCGATGACCTGGCCCAACATCATCGGGCTCGGCGAGATGATGAACTTCCCCGGCGTCATCAATGGCGACCCCAAAATGCTGGCTGAAATTGCCGCGACTCAAAAAGCGGGAAAGATCGTTGGCGGCCATTATGCCTCGCCGGATCTTGGGCCTCCCTTCCATGCCTATGTAGCCGGTGGCCCCGCCGATGACCATGAAGGCACACACATCGATGACTGCATTGCCCGGGTGCGCCAGGGCATGCGCGCCATGCTGCGCCTGGGTTCGGCCTGGTATGATGTGGCAGCCCAGATCAAAGCCGTAACTGAACGCGGCATAGACTCCCGAAATATCATTCTGTGTACGGATGACAGCCATTCCGGAACACTGGTTTACGAAGGCCACATGAACCGCGTGGTGCGCCATGCTATTGCCCAGGGTCTGAAACCCATCACTGCCATTCAAATGGCAACGCTCAACACCGCCCAGCATTTCTGCCTTGAGCGCGAACTGGGCTCCATCACCCCGGGCCGCCGTGCCGATCTCATCCTGTCATCCGATCTTACCGCACTGCCGATTGAACTCGTCATCGCCCATGGGCAGCTGATGGCCGAGAATGGCAAGCTCGTCGTGGATCTGCCAAAATTTGCCTACCCGAAAACGGCAAAAAACACCGTGCATGTCGGCCGAACGCTGAGCGCGAAGGATTTTGAAATAGCAGCACCGAAAGGCGCCAACAAGGTCGAGGCCCGCGTTATCGGCGTCATTGAAAACCAGGCCCCAACCAAAGCACTGCAGCGCCCGCTCAATGTAGAATCTGGCCTTGTTGAAATTGATCGCGGCAGCGACGTCTGCCAGATCGCCGTCGTTGAGCGCCATCGTGGATTGGGCACCGTGGTGAATGCCTTCGTTTCCGGCTTTGGCTACAACGTCGATTGCGCCGTTGCTTCAACCGTGGCCCATGACAGCCATCACATCATCGTTGTCGGCACCAATCACAAGGACATGGCCCAGGCGGCAAATACGCTGAGTAAAATTGGCGGCGGTGTCGTGGTTGTGAGCAACGGCAAGGAACTGGCGCGCGTCGAACTCGTGATCGCCGGCCTCATGTCCGACGAGCCTGCCGAAATTGTCGCGGCAAAAGCGGCAAAGACGGTTGCCGCCATGAAAGCCTGCGGCTGCAACCTGAACAACGCCTTCATGCAGCATTCCCTGCTGGCCCTCGTCGTCATCCCCGAACTGCGCATTTCCGATATCGGATTGATCGACGTCAGAACCTTTGAAAAGGTCGACCTGTTTCTTCAGTCGTCGCGGTAAACCCGCTCGCGCCGTTCGTGGCGTTCCTGGGCCTCGATGGAAAGCGTCGCGATGGGGCGCGCATCAAGGCGCTTCAGGCTGATGGGGTCGCCTGTCTCTTCGCAATAGCCGTAAGTGCCATTATCGATGCGCAGCAGGGCTGCTTCAATCTTGGAAATGAGTTTGCGCTGCCTGTCACGCGCCCGAAGCTCAAGCGAGCGGTCGGTTTCCGAGGAAGCCCGGTCTGCCAAATCCGGCAGAACATGATTCTCGTCCTGCAAATGCGTGATGGTTTCCCGGCTTTCACGCAGGATGTCTTCCTTCCACGTATTCAGCTTCTGCCGGAAGTATGCCGCCTGCCGCTCATTCATGAAGGGCTCGTCGTCACTGGGTTTGTAGTCAATATCGACAAGTACATTCATCAAGCGTCTCTCCGGTGTCCGTGGCGCGGGCTTATAGCGGCCTTAGCCTGCTTCGACAATAGCCAGCAATTCAGGCGCAAAACCCTGCAAAAACAATGCCGTTTTACCGGGCGCGCGCCTCGTCGATTCGGTCACGGAGCTGCATCCACCAATAGGACGCCTGCACCCCCATCCGCCCAAGCTGGCCGCCCGCCCAAAGCGGCGCAAAAGGCGCAAATCGCCGGTATTCATCGTCCCCATCGGCAATGGCGCGCGCCAGCAGTTGCCCTGCCATCGCCGTAGTGTTCATGCCATGGCCGCCAAAGGCGGTGGCAAACCACTGCCCCTCATTGTCCCGCCCGATGAGCGGCATCTTGTGCAGGGCATAGCCCATGAGCCCGGCCCAGGAATAGTCAATGCGCGGGTTGCCCAGTTGCGGATAGGTCGCAAGCATGTCGACTTTCATTTCCTCGGCAAGGCGCGTTGGCTCTGAAACCCGCGTCGTAATGCGTCCACCCCACAGCAGCCTCCCCTCATCAATGAGTCGGTAATAATTGCCGGCCCTGCGCGTGTCAGCCACCGCAGCGCTGGTTCGCACCCCATCCTGATTCAACGGTTCCGTTACCGCCACATAGGTGGCAACCGGCAGAACCGCCCGACCGCTGGCCTTGTGAATAGTGCGGTCCAGTGAAGATACGCAATGGACCACATGTTGGGCGTTAACCTCTCCCTCATCACAGCGCACCCGCCATTCAGCGCCCTGCTTTTGCACCAAATTGGCCTTCGAGTTTTCATACAGGCTGGCCCCGGTTTTCTCCGCCGCTCGGGCAAGCATCAAGGCATATTTCAAGGGATGAAAATGAAGCGCGCGGGGGTTTGAAATGCTTTCAAAGTAGCGAACCGAATTCAGCTTTTCCCGGGTCTGCTCGGTTGAGAGAAACTGGAAATCCTCACCATAATCCCGCGCCATCATATCGCGGTAGGCTTTGAGATTGCCGCTATCGCGGTGGCGAAGCGCAACAATCCAGGCCTCACCCATTTTTATTGCCGGGTCACCGGCTTCAATTTCCCGGCGCACATATTCGCTGCCATGCCGGGAGAGCGAATAAAGCGCCCTAGCCGCCTCAAGCCCCACCCGCTTCTGGACATTTTCAATGCCTTCCGCAAAGCCGTTGGACACAAATCCACCATTGCGGCCAGAGGCGCCCCAGGCCAACTGCTTGGCTTCCAGCAAAACAACTTTCTTCTTGCGGCGTGAAAGCTCAAGCGCCGTGGTGAGGCCCGCCAGCCCGCCGCCAATCACGCACACATCAGCTTTCACTGTCTCGCGAAGCGGCAGCCGCATCTCGCCGCGAGATGTCGTGGCCTCATACCAGGTTGGGAAAGTGTTAACGGCCTGTTTCATTTTGAACTCTCAAGATTCGATCATGCTTAACCTAAAATTAGCGGAACCCGTGCAATTTTAGCGATGAATAATTTGGGTTGTGGGAAATATCATGCGTATTGGCTCAGTATCAGCTTTGGCTTTAGCGGCATTCGTCCTCGCGGCCTGCGAAGGAACGCCAACGACGGGATCATCGGCAAGCGTTGCGACGCTCGACCTGTGCGGCCTCTCCTGTCCGGATCCCACTGGTGGCGGCGGCATAAACGACGCAGACGGTGATGGCGTCGATGATGGCGCTGACGGCGACGATTCCTCCACCGATGGTGGCAACACCACGAACTTAAATCCGACAACTGCAGATGTAACGATCGCCGTTGAATCGTCCAGATTGGTGAAACCCACTGGTAACACTACGTCATTATCCTTGCTTACAGCGGGAACGTCACCCACAACGACGACGGCCCAGATTCTGAGTGGCGCAAAGCCAACGAAATTGACAATTCAGATTGATACAAACTCAACCAGCAATGGGAACTGGCCAACGCCTGTCCAGATGACTGAATATGTTGAAGGAACAAATGCTCCCGATCTGACTGGCGGCAACAAAGGCGGAACCAATTGTTTGCCTAACTGTGGTTATCGCGAATACCGTATCTACAGTAACTCGGTCGGCCAGGAACGCGACGAATCATTGCAGGTCTGGGCCTGGAACGAAAGTTACGCTGCCCATTACACCAACGAAAGTAGCGCTGGCGACCCAGCACAGCAGGCCTGGTCATTTGGTGGCAATAAAACACCACTCACCGACATGCCCCTAGGTGGCTCAGCCACTTACAATGGACGCTTTGTTGCAACGGCATTAACTGAAAATTATAGACAACCCAACGGAGCGGATATCAATCCGAACGCCCTGTGGCGCGTTCAGGGTGCATCAAGCGTGACCGCCAATTTTAATACAGTCTCGGTTGCCGGCACATTGACCCCTGAAACCTGGGAAAGTGATCAGGAGGGAGTCGGTGGTTGGTATATCAAATCAACAACAGACGGCATTAATACGGCAGCCATGCCCCACTATGCATTCTACGATACCACGGTTACCCTCAATGGCACCATCACAGGCAACACGTATGCGGGCACGACTGCTGGCTCAGCTACTCTCAGCGGACCATTCATAAGCGGTGACGAAACCATGTACGGGGGCTTCTTCGGTGCCGGCGCCTCTGAAACCACTGGTGTTTTCCATGTCACCGGCATGGACCCAGACCCAATCGGCGGCAGCGCCGGTATCACTGACCCCAAGCGGGGCTTCCTCACCATTCAGGGCGCATTCAACGGCACTACCCCCTAAAGACATGCCCGCTAAAAGCGCCAAATATAGAGAAGCAGGATTGCGCACAGTTTTTTGTGCGCTTTCTTTTCTGCTGTTGACGCCCCCAGCGGCACTGGCTGCCAAGGCAGTGGACCCATCGCCCCAGCAAATCACCGAGTATGAAGCCTCAACCGAATCGACCCGGGTAAAGCTGCTCATCAGGCTGGCCAAGTCCGGCCAGCACGAACTGGCAGCGGGCCTCCTCAAACGCTACCCGTTGTCTGGCAAGTTCGGAAAGAACCGCCAGCTCTTCATTGAAGGCCTGATCCTCAAGGCACGTGGCAACCTTACTGGGGCGGCCAAAAACTACCGCGCCGCGCTCGCCGATGACCCGAGCCTGACGCTGGTTCGTGCCGAACTTGCCCAGACACTATTTCAATTGGAAGAGGACGATAGCGCCAAGCACCATCTCAATCTTCTCATGGCCGAGGCCCCGAACGATTACGAGGCGCAAGGCATACGCTCCTTCATTGACACCATCGACGAGCGCCGTCCCTTCAAATTTAACGCCTATGTTTCGGCCGCACCCAGCACCAACGTGAACAACGGCAGCTCCAACAAGACAATCTATGCACCCCTTTGGGGCGTCGACATGGACATTGATGACGACTCACGGAAGCAAAGCGGCATAGGATTTTCCACTGGCTTCAGCGCCGGTTACGCACGTCGCCTCGGCAATGATTTTTCGGTCGTCTTGGGTGGCGGGGTCAACGCCAGCATCTACACCGACAGTGATTACAATGTGTACAATGCAAGCCAATCCGCAGAACTGCGTTACCTTCTTACTGGCGGCTTCTTGGGTGTCGGCCTGGTGGCCAGCGAAAACATGAAAAACGACGAGATTGGCCTGAGCTATTACAGTTATGGTCCGCGCGTCAGCCTGCAGAAGGCAATTACCCCGCAAGACCGCATCAACCTGAGTTCCGTCTATGAGTGGCGCAACTATCCCGACACATCGTGGAACGATGGCACAGCCCTCAAGATCAATGGCTCGTGGAACCACGCCTTCGATTCAAGCCTCACTGCTTCGTTGGGCACGGGCTATGACCGCATGAAGACAGAACGCGACTTCACGTCCTACGAAACCTGGTCCGGCAGCGTCGGCCTCTACAAGGAATTGCCCAAGGGCATTACTGTTAACCTAAACGGCGAATTCCGTCTCTCGGAGTTTGACGCCATGCACCCTATTGCTGGCGTCACCCGCAAGGATGACCGTTACCTGGGATCTATAGCTCTTACCAAGCGTGACTTAAACATTTGGGGCTATGCTCCCTCCCTCGAATACACCTATGTCTATAATGACAGTAATATCTCGCTCTATGAATTCGACTCCCACGCCCTGGACTTCCGCCTCTCAAAAGACTTCTAGATCGGCGTGGGTTGCCCACCACCCCCGGCTTCGGCTAATCAACCCAGATGCGCTTTAAATCCGCCCAGGAATTCAGGAAACAGCCTGCCCACGCCATAACCATCATGGGCATGTCGGGCGTTGGCAAAACCACGCTTGCCGTGATGCTGCAGAAAAGCGGCTGGTTCCAGTATTCCGTCGATTACCGCATCGGCACCCGCTACATGGACGAGCCCATCGTCGACAATTTCAAGCGCGAGGCCATGAAGGTGCCCTTTCTGGCAGGACTTCTGAAATCCGACTCAATCTATATCCACTCGAACATCACTTTTGACAATTTGAGCCCCCTTTCCACCTATCTGGGAAAGCCGGGTAACCCGGCGCTGGGCGGCATCTCCTTTGCCGAATACAAGCGCCGCCAGAGCCAGCATCGGAGCGCGGAAATCCGCTCCCTCCTCGATGTGCCCGGTTTCATCGAGCGCGCCCACGAAATTTATGGTTACCGGCATTTCATCTGCGATTCCGGCGGAAGCCTGTGCGAAGTCGTCAATCCGGATGACGCGAATGATGCGGTCCTGAAATCCTTGAGTGAAAGCACCCTGCTGCTTAACATCGAAGGCAACCCGCAGCACACCAGGACCCTGGTGGAGCGTTTCCGCAAATATCCGAAGCCCATGTATTACCAGCCGGTGTTCCTCGAAAAGATATGGGCCGAATACAAGGACATTAAAAAAATCCGCAATGACGACGATGTCGTGCCCGATGATTTTGCCGTCTGGGGCTTTGAGCAGCTCCTGCATCACCGCATTCCCATCTATCAAAAAATAGCGAAGAACTTTGGCTATCAGATTCCCATGGAAGATGTGCCGAAAATAAAATCGGAAACTGATTTCCTGGACTTGCTCGGCACCGTGATCGACAGGCGCTGATGCCATGCCCATAAAAATTCCCAACGATCTTCCGGCCCGCCTCACCCTTGAGAAAGAGGGTGTCATGCTGATGACCGAGGATACCGCCCACCGCCAGGATATCCGCGCCTTGCGCATCGGGCTTCTCAACCTGATGCCCAACAAGATCAAGACTGAAACCCAGTTTGCCCGCCTTATCGGCGCAACGCCGCTGCAGGTGGAACTGAGCCTGATCAAGATTACCAATCACAAGTCCAAGAACACACCCCATGATCACATGATCACCTTCTACCGTG
Source organism: Aestuariivirga sp. (assembly GCA_030680855.1). Lineage (GTDB taxonomy): Bacteria > Pseudomonadota > Alphaproteobacteria > Rhizobiales > Aestuariivirgaceae > Aestuariivirga. The sequence goes on along the minus strand of JAUXUN010000074.1, from coordinate 103,865 downwards.
ACTGGGAAAAGGTGCGGAAGGAAAAATTTGATGGCCTGATCATCACCGGAGCGCCTATTGAACTGCTTGAGTTTGAAGATGTAACCTATTGGGATGAGCTGCAGAAGATTTATGACTGGACGCAAACCCATGTCCAATCAACCTTCAACATCTGCTGGGGCGCCCAGGCGGCCCTCTATCATTTCCACCATGTGCCCAAGCACACGCTGGCCCAGAAGGCCTTTGGGATTTACCGCCACAAGAACCTGAGCCCGGCATCGCCCTATCTGCGCGGCTTCTCCGATGATTTTTCCATGCCCGTGTCGCGCTGGACGGAAAATCTGAAATCCGAATTGCCCACGGGCAAGGGTCTCGAAGTTCTCATGGAGTCGGAAGAGGCAGGCCTCTGCTTCGTGGCCGATAATCCCCGTCGCCAGCTCTACATGTTCAACCACATTGAATACGACACGAATTCCTTGGGCGACGAGTATCGCCGGGATGTGGAAGCCGGCAAAACCATCAACCCACCCGCCAATTATTTTCCTGGTGGAAACCCCTCCGCCACGCCTGAAAACCGCTGGCGCAGCCACGCCCACCTGCTCTTCGGCAACTGGATTAACGAGGTTTACCAGTCCACTCCGTTCAGGCTGGAAGACATTGGTAAACCATAAGTTATTCTTGTTATTCCCTTCATCCCGCACCAATTATGGATGCCCGGAGGGCAATAAAGAGTGAGATTCCAGAATGTTATAGATGCAAGCCGGATTGCCGCCGATGGGCTCAAGGACCTGGCCACCGGACTGGTAAATCCAACCCTGCGCCTTGGCGTCACGGGTCTCTCGCGGTCAGGCAAAACCGTATTCATTACCGCACTGGTTCATGCCCTCACCAAGGGAAGCCGCCTGCCCGTGTTCGAAGCCTATGCCCAGGGCCGCATCACCAGGGCCTATCTCGAACCGCAGCCTGATGACGACCTGCCGCGTTTTGCTTATGAAGATCACCTCGCGCGCCTCACAGCCGATGACCGGTCCTGGCCGGAAGGAACACGGCGCATCAGCCAGCTTCGCCTCACCCTGGAGTACGAGCCCCGCGGTCTCATCGCCAGGAATTTCGGCAGCGGAAAGCTCCATCTTGATATCGTGGACTATCCCGGCGAATGGCTGCTCGACTTGCCGCTGATGAATCTCTCTTATAGGCAATGGTCGGAGGCCACCATTGCCGCCAGCCGCATTGAGCCGCGCGCCACTTTGGCCAAGGCCTGGCACGCTCATATTGCAACACTGGATGCGGGAAGCGCTGCCATCGAGCTCAATGCAGTAAAGGCGGCCGGACACTTCACCGCCTATCTGGCCAAATGCCGCGAGGACGATGTTGCCCTGTCCAGCCTGTTGCCCGGCCGGTTTCTCATGCCGGGCGACTTTGCCGGATCCCCGCTTCTCACCTTCGCGCCTCTCACGGCCAGGACCTACGATAAATTCCCAAAGGGCTCCCTGGGTGATCTCATGGAACGGCGCTATGACTCCTATGTGTCCAAAATTGTGCGGCCGTTTTTCTTCAGCCATTTCGCCAGGCTGGACCGTCAGATCGTTTTGGTGGACACCCTGTCGGCCCTCAATGCGGGCCCGGCAGCGGTGCAGGATTTGAAGAACGCCCTGACCCAGGTGCTGGCCTGTTTCCGCCTTGGCGCAAATTCAATTTTCTCCAACATTCTTGGCCGCCGCATTGACCGCATTCTTTTCGCCGCCACCAAGGCCGATCTCCTGCACCAGACAAGCCACGACCGCCTCGAAAATATCCTGCGGCTGATCATCGAAGATGCCAGCGCCAAAGCTGAATTTTCCGGCGCCACAATTGACGTGGCCGCTCTTGCCGCCATTCGCGCCACGCGCGAGGCAAAAGTGAAACAGAAAAATGAAGAGCTTCCCTGCATCGCTGGCATCCCGCAAAAGGGCGAGAAGATTGGCGGCACCACTTTTGATGGCGAAAGTGAAGTCGCAATTTTCCCCGGCGATTTGCCTGCCAATTCGCTTGATGCCCTTGATGGCACCTTGCAGGGCAAGCTGAAATTCGTGCGCTTCCGTCCGCCGCCCTTGAAGGATGGCGCGTTTCCTCACATTCGCCTGGACCGCAGCCTCGAGTTCCTTTTGGGGGATCGTTTCGCATGACCGGAAACCATCGCAGGCCTGCGGCCTTTGTCCTGGATGACGAGGAAAAACCAAAGTCCCGCCACAAAATCAAATTCGAAACGCAGGAGTCCGTTGGCGAACTCGTCGCATTGCCGCAGGTTCCCCGCCGAACTTCCAGAGGATTTCGCTGGGGCTTCCTGCTTGTTTCAGCCCTAGCCGCTCTCTTGAGCCTATGGGCCGGCCTCACCATAACCACGCTCATTGAGAATTTCTTTGCCCGTTCGGCAACGCTCGGCTGGGTCGCCTCAGGCGTTGCGGGCCTAGCTGGCCTAGCCGCCGTTGCCATCATAATCCGGGAGATCTGGGGGCTTTCGCGCCTCAGGCGCATTGAGCATATCCAGGAACTGTCGGCCCGCGCCATTAACCTTGATGAAGCCGCCGCCGCAACCGAAACTGTGGCTTCACTTAAAGGCATCTATGGCAGCCGGTCGGACACAGCCTGGAGCATGAAAATATTTCGCGACCACAAAAACGATATCATGGACCCCCGTGATCGCATCAGGCTCCTTGATCGTCTCGTCATTGGCCCGCTTGATGAAGAGTCCCACCGCATAATCGCCCGCCGGGCAAGGCGCGTCACATTGCTCACCACAGTTACCCCTGCGGCAGCCCTCGACCTGGTCTTTGTCGCCGCCCAGAACCTGCGTATGTTGCGTGAGCTGGCTGAACTCTATGGCGGCAGGCCCTCGACACTTTCTACGTTGAAGCTGGCCCGCATGGTTGTGTCCCATCTCGCCGTGACTGGCGGGCTCGCTCTGTCCGACAATCTCATTCAGCATGTTGTCGGCAAGGGCCTGCTGGGAAGGCTCTCGGCCCGCTTTGGCGAAGGCGCCGTTAACGGTATTCTCACCTCCCGCATCGGCCTTGCCGCACGTGATGTCTGCCGCCCCGTGCCCCAGTCGGAATCGACCAAGGAAACCCTGGGAAGCCTTCTGCGTGAACTGGTTACACTGGGTGATTCCAGCGAACCGAAGGCGCCCTAACATTAACAATATTTTAAGCCATACAGCGACGGATTGTCGTGCCAAGTTCGTCTTTCTCTCATGCAAATGGAAAATTAAGGAGAAACCCATGCAGAAATCCACAAAGATCATTATCGTTGCCGTTGCCGGCCTCGCCGTAATCGGCGGCGCGGCCTTCGCCCAGAAGGGCTGGAAGCATGGCTTCCGCGGCCACGGCGGCATGGGCTTTGAGCAGATGTCGGAGCGCTACGACACCAACAAGGATGGCAAAATTTCCCAGGAGGAAATTGACGCCAACCGCACCAGTTGGCTCGGCGAGTTCGACGCTGACAAGTCCGGCGCCTTATCACTCTCCGAATTTCAGAACCTCTGGCTGAAGGCCCGCAACCAGCAAATGGTCCGGGAATTCCAGCAGTTTGACCGCGACGGCAACAGCCAGATTACCCTGGATGAATACAAGCTCCCGCTTTCCAAATTCGTGGCCGAAATGGACCGCGATAATGACAAGGCGGTTTCTGGTGACGAGCTTTCACCCCGCCGCCATTGGGGCAAGAAGAACCATGGGAGAATGGGCCGCGACGACGACGGCAAGGATGAGCAAGGCGCTCAATAAACCATCAGCTCCGGCCGCCTCCATTGGCGGCCGGGCCTTCTCGGCTCTCTCAGCCTAGCGCGAATTGCAACGAGAGCCTATTATCCTCGCCATGACAGAATTCACCCCTCTTGCCGGGCTCCTTGGCGGCGGCCTTATTGGCCTTTCCGCCGTTCTCCTCATGGGAGGCTACGGTCGCATTGCCGGCGCCAGCGGCATTTTTGCTGGACTTCTTACCTTGAGCTTCAACACCGAGTTTAGCTGGCGGTTCATTTTCATCGTCGGAATGCTGATCGGTGCGGCCTGGTCCGGATTGTTTTTCTTTGATGTCTCATCACTCGAGTTCAACGGCGGCCCGCTCACCACAATAGCTGCTGGCCTTTTGGTCGGTGTCGGCACGGTGCTTGGCTCCGGTTGCACCAGCGGCCACGGCATCTGCGGCCTGTCGCGATTCTCCAAGCGCGCACTGGCGGCCACGTGCACTTTCATGGTCTTCGCCATCCTCACCGTGTTTATCACGCGCCACGCGCTCGGAGCCTGAGAATGGGAAAACTCATTGTGTTCATTTCCGGCGTGCTGTTTGGCACAGGCGTCACCGTTTCCGGCATGGTCAATCCCATGAAGGTTCTGAACTTCCTCGATATCTCCGGCGCCTGGGACCCCACACTCATCCTCGTCATGGGCGCAGCCCTTCTCGTCACATTGATTGGCTATCAAATTATCTTCAAACGAAAAGTGCCCTTGTTTGCATCTTTTTTCAGATTGCCAACATCCCAACACATCGACGCAAAGCTGTTGGGCGGTGCCGCGCTCTTCGGCGTGGGCTGGGGATTGAGCGGATTCTGTCCGGGACCCGCCGTTGCCAGCCTGGTTTTTGGCCGAACGGAAAGCATCACATTTGTAATAGCGATGGCGGCAGGCATGATCCTCGCCACACAGATTCAAAAACTGCAGCGCTCTAAGGCCGGCCAAATTTCATCATGAGGGCCATTACTTGATCGAGTGGCAAAGCATGGGAGGTGTTTCCATCCCGGCCCGCCATGTGGTCCCGGTTGCACACCATTGAGCCAATCACCGCCTCTTCGGTGGCTTCCACAACCGCATTGAAAACCGGATCAATGGCATCATTGCGCAGGAAGTCGGCAGTGCTGAGCTATGCCCCGCCGCGTTCTGATCGATTAGACATTCAGGCCACAGATGTTAACTTGCGGCCATGGATACTATTTGGCATGTCAATCTAGCCTTGTTCGTCGGCGCTGCCCTGATGATAGGCGGCATTTTATCGAGTTTGCTCTCGGCCCGGTTTGGGGCGCCACTGCTTTTCATCTTCCTGTCAATCGGCATGCTAGCCGGCGAGGATGGCCCGCTCGGGATTGTCTTCAATGACTACCGTCTGACCTATACAATTGGCTCCATCGCTCTGGCGGTCATCCTCTTCGATGGCGGTCTCAGAACCCGTCTCGCGGTTTTCCAGAGGAGCTTGCTGCCTGCGGGCATACTCGCAACGGCCGGAGTTGTAGCCACTGCCGGTGCCGTTGGACTGGCGGCAAGTTGGCTCCTTGGCATACCTCTCATGGAAGGGTTTTTGGTTGGGGCAATCGTCAGCTCTACCGACGCAGCCGCGGTGTTTTACCTGCTGCGCACCGGCGGCTTGCAGTTGAAACGGCGAATCGGCGCGACCTTGGAAATCGAATCCGGCACCAACGACCCGGCAAGCGCGTTCCTCACGATACTGTTGGTCCAGCTTCTTCTGGCTGGGAATAGCGAAGGCTCGGCGGGGATTTTCCAGCTTCTATTGACCCAGATCCTGCTTGGAACGGCGATTGGAATCGGCGGCGGCTTTGCCCTCGTTTGGTCGCTTGGCAATCTGAGGCTACCTTCGGGTCTGCGTCCGCTGTTTGTCGTCGGCGGCGCCATCGCAATTTTCGCACTCACGTCCCTGCTCAGTGGCAGCGGCTTCCTCGCGGCGTATCTCGCCGGGCTGGTTCTGGGAAATCGCGAAGCCCGCGGGTTTCCAGCAATCCTCAATTTCCACGACGCCGCAACCTGGCTGGCGCAAATCGCCATGTTTCTCATCCTCGGGCTCCTGGTCACGCCGAGCAAACTGTTCGACTACTTCCTGCCCGCGTTGGCAATAGCTGCCTTCCTCATTGTGGTCGCCCGCCCAGCCGCCGTTTTTCTTTGTCTCTTGCCGTTCAATTTCAGTTTGCGCGAGAGGCTGTTCGTGTCGTGGGTTGGGCTGCGCGGCGCCGTTTCCATCTTTCTCGCTGCCATTCCGACTCTATCTGCAGTGCCCAATGCCGATATGTATTTCGACGTTGCATATGTGGTTGTGCTGGCGTCACTCCTTGTTCAGGGTTGGACAATCCCCTGGTTTGCCAAAAAGCTCAAGGTGGCGCTTTCTGAAACCGCTCCTGACGTTCAGCGCCTTGAAGTTGATATCCCGGGGCAGCACAATGTCGAACTCGTCGGCTATCCGATCGTGGCGGAAAGCCCGGTAATGCTGCGCAGCCGGCAACCCGACTGGCTGCAAACCATCTGCGTGATACGCGATGGCCGGGTTGTATCCGGAGAGGATGGGCGCAAATTCAGGCCGGGCGATTATGGGTATTTTCTTGTTCCGATCGAGTCTGTCCGGCGCCTTGACCGATTGTTCGCTCCCTCCGAAGCAATCCATATTCACCAACCGGTCGAGAGTTTCAGTTTTTCTGGCGAACTTCAACTCGCTGATGTCGCAATGGCGTATGGACTGCCGATTCCCGAAGGACTCGAGAACGCCAGCATCCGTGACGCTTTCATGATGGCTCAGGGAGAAGAAACCAGCCTTGGAGAACGGCTCCAGCTCGGGCCCGCCGCGCTGGTTGTGGCCGAAATGGATGGCGACCAAGTAAAGACCGTAACCTTCGAGATAGATCAACAGGTCGCCGGGCCATCAGCAGAGGTGAGGGACCGGTTCAATCGCAGCGTTAGGGACATCGTGAACCGGACAGCAAAGCGCATTTCGGGGCTGTTCAGGCGCCGTCAATGACAGGGATGCCCTGTAGGCTGCGACTAATGTACCTGCCAGCAGACCTCAGGCGCGGCCATGTTTTTTCATCAGCACCATCACTTGGTCAAGCGGCAGCGCATGGGAGGTATTTCCGTCCCGGCCCACCATGGTCTTGTTGCAGACCATGGAATCAATCACCGCTTCTTCGGTTGCTTCCACGACCGCATTGAAAACAGGATCAATGGCGTCATTGCGCAGGAAGGCGGCATTGCGGAGCTTTGCCCGGCCGCTTTCATAGGCCTCTTCATTTGCCGTTGAGAAGGCCAGGAAAATGTCACCGGAACTATTGGTGCCAAAGGTGCCCGTCCGCGCCAGCCCCATGGGAACCCGCCTTGCCAGACGCTTTAATTGGTGGGGCTGCAGTGGAGCGTCGGTCGCGACAATGGCAATCACCGAGCCCTGGTCCTTGCCGCGCAGCATTTCTGTCTTGATATGCGGCCCGACCGGAACGCCCAAAACCATGATCTGTTCTCGCGCCCCGAAATTCGCCTGAACGAAAACTCCAACCGTGTAAGGTCTGCCGTCGATCATGATGACGCGCGACGACGAACCGTTCCCCGCCTTGAAATCGTAGCAGATCATCCCCGTGCCACCGCCGACACTTCCCATTTCAACAGCCCCTCCCCGCGCCGCATCCAGCGCTGCGATGGTTTGTTCAGCGGTCACATGGAATCCGTTGATGTCATTCAAATCGCCGTCATAGGTCTCCGCCGCAACCGGCAATCCCCAATCCTGGCCGATGCCGATTTTATTCGCCACCATCCAGCGGATCGTTGCGTCCCGCGTAACCCCGCAGGAATTTGTATTGGTGATGGTGATAGGCGTCTGCAATTCGCCCGACTCTTCGATCCACACCGTCCCAGTCATCTCCCCATTGCCGTTGAGCGAATAATATCCGGCGGCACAGGGAATATGGGCCTTGGCGCGGCCGCGCGGCAGAACGGCCGTAACGCCCGTGCGCACTGGCCCCTTGCCCACCACGAGTGGCCCATCACCGCTGATCAGCGTCGTCGTGCCGACCTCAATTCCGGCCACATCGGTAATCGCATTGAACGGTCCCGGCGTTCCAGCAAATGGCAGTCCCCAGTCCCGCCCCCGCTTCACATCAGCCATGAATTTTCTCCCCTCTGCAACTGTAACTTTTTGCTTTGCAAATCCGGTCTCTTGCAACACTATGGCGAAAGCGGTGCACGGGGTCCATGGAAACAGCAGGCATAGGGCAATATCGGGAATTCCTGATCATACTTGGCGCAGCCGGATTGGTCATCCCCCTCTTCGTGCGCCTTGGCGTCAGTTCAATATTGGGTTTTCTGCTGGTCGGATTTCTTCTCAGCCGCGATGTTCTGGGCTCCTTCACCTCGGCGTTTCCATTTCTCCAAGCCTTGGTCATAACTGATGAGGAGGCGGTTTCCTCGCTTGGCGAACTGGGCGTTGTGTTCCTGCTCTTCCTAATCGGCTTGGAACTTTCCTTCGAACGATTGGTCACCATGAAGCGCCTGGTTTTCGGTCTCGGCAGCCTGCAGGTGGTGTTTACCACGGCGCTCGTCTCGCTGGCAGCCTTTGCATTGGACTTCACGCCCGCCCAATCGCTCGTTATCGGCACGGCCCTTTCGCTGTCATCGACTGCCATCGTCGTTCAGATCTATTCCATTGATAAGCGGCTTGGCTCCCAGTCCGGCCGAACCAGCTTTGCCATCCTGCTGTTTCAGGATCTGGCCGTAATCCCCATCCTGTTGATGGTGGGCATATTGGGTCATGAAAGTTCCGGCCCCGTTTTGCAGGGCGTCGCAATAGCGCTTGCTCAAGCTCTATTGGCGGTTGCCCTGATCATCGGTGTCGGCCGTTTCGCGCTGCGGCCGTTGCTGCGGCTGGTCGCGGGCATCAACAGTTCTGACCTTTTCATGGCCGCTGTCCTGCTCATTGCGGTAGGCACCGGTGTGCTCGCAAACTATGCCGGCCTCTCCATGGCGCTTGGCGCATTCATCGCAGGGCTGACATTGGCCGAAACCGAATATCGCCGCGCCATTGAAGCCGTCATCGAGCCATTCAAAGGTCTGTTGCTGGGCGCTTTCTTCCTCCTGGTGGGCCTTGGCATCGACCTTGATGGTGTCGTCGAATCCCCGGTTCAAATTGTTGCCATGGCAATTGCCATTATCGTTTCGAAAACAGCGGTCACCTATCTCTTTGCCCGCGCCATGAGGGTCAACCACGCCGCGGCACTTGAAACCGCATTGCTGCTCGGCCCCTGTGGCGAATTTGCCTTTGTCATATTGAGTTCCGCCGCCGCCACGGGCATTCTCGACCGAGCCATGTTCAGCAAGCTGTTGCTGATTGTGTCACTTACCATGGCAGCCATCCCATTGCTGGCAATTCTGGGCAAGCAACTCGTCAAAAGGTCAAAAAGGCTCCAGGGAAATTCGCCTGAAACGCTGGAAGCGCCCCCCGAGGATGATCAGCCCCGCATCATCGTCGCCGGCTTCGGCCGCGTTGGCCATCTCATCGGCTCCATGCTTGACGAACATAAAATCCCCTATATCGCCGTGGATGCAGACGCAGCCCTGGTGACCCGCGAGCGCCGGGCCGGATTTCCGGTCTACTATGGCGATGCCGCCAACATCGAGTTCCTGAAAAAATGCGGGTTGGCAGATGCCAAGGCCATTGCCATCACCATGGACAATCCGGTCCGCGTTGATGATGTGGCGCGAGCCGCGCGCGCCGAAAGCGCCGGCCTCAAGATCATTGCCCGCGCCAGGGATGAGCGCCATGCCATGCGGCTTTACACGGCAGGTGTAACCGAAGCGGTGCCCGAAACCATCGAATCAAGCCTGCAACTCGGCGAGTCGCTGCTCGTGGAAGCTGGCATTCCCATGGGATTGGTCATCGCCTCGGTTCATGAGCGCCGCGATACATTCCGCAAACTTCTCGGCCGTCCCAACCGCAAGATGGAATTGGATCTGGAGCGCAAGCGATTGCGCCGCGGAAAGGCTTTGCCCTGATTTATGCGACACCGAGCTTCTTTTGCAGACTTGTGCTCGATGTCGTGTATTGGAACAGCAATCGCTTGCCCGGATTGATGTAGTGGAAAGCCTGTTGCGCCAGCAGCGCCGCCTCATGGAAGCCTGACAGGATGAGCTTCAGTTTGCCGGGATAATGGTTGATGTCGCCAATGGCGAAAATTCCGGGCGTTGAAGACTCGAATTTCTCCGTGTCCACCGGAATGAGATTCTCATCAAGATTGAGGCCCCAATTGGCAACCGGCCCAAGCTTCATGGTGAGGCCAAAGAACGGCAGCAGCGTATTCGCCTGAATGTCGAAAGCCGCGCCATCATTGCCCTTGACCTGAACCGAGGACAGAACGCCATCAGCCCCCGTCAGGCCCGTCACTTGGCCAAGCTTCAACTGCATTTTTCCGGCGGCCACGAGTTCACGCATTTTATTAACGCTGTCAGGCGCCGCGCGGAATTCATCGCGCCGGTGCAGCAGCGTCAGGCTGTTGGCAATGGGCGCCAGGTTGTTGGTCCAGTCCAAGGCTGAATCTCCGCCCCCGACAATCAGAATATCCTTGCCGCGGAAAGTCTCCATCTTCTTGACGGAATAAAAAACTGAACTGCCTTCATAGGCGTCAATGCCGGGAATGGGTGGCTTCTTCGGCTGGAACGAACCGCCGCCTGCGGCGATCACCACAATCTTGCTGCGGAAGACAATGCCGCCATCGGTTCGCAATTCGAAATCAGTGTCGCCATGCTTGATCAGTTCGGTGACCATCTGGTTGAAATGAAACTGCGGATGGAAAGGCTTCGCCTGGTCCAGCAGGCGCTGGGTGAGCTCGGCACCCGTAACAATCGGCAGGGCCGGAATGTCATAAATCGGTTTTTCCGGATAAAGTTCGGCGCATTGCCCGCCCGCCCGGTCAAGAATATCGACGACGTGACATTTTATATCCAGCAGGCCGAGTTCAAAAACCGCAAACAAACCGCAAGGGCCCGCGCCAATAATCACGGCATCGGTGGAAATTACTTCGGACATCTCAAACTCCAGTAGGGTCAGAATTGCTTTTCGGGAACACGGACGCGCAAGCCATTGATCGCGTCACTGATCTTGATCTGGCAGGAAAGCCTGCTGGAATCCTTCACGTCGAAGGCAAAGTCCAGCATGTCCTCTTCCATGGCGGCCCGCTTGCCCACCTTGTCCAGCCATTCGGCCTCCACATAGACATGGCAGGTGGCGCAGGCACAGGCCCCGCCGCAATCCGCGTCAATGCCGGGCACCATGTTCTTGATCGCCGCCTCCATCACAGTCATGCCCGGAATGCCGTCAACGGTCTGTTCCGTGCCATTGTGCTGGATGAAGGTTATTTTCGCCATGTCGCGCCCATAAACTCGTGTTCGTTTTACCGAACGCTACATAGGATATAAAGAATGGAAAGGCAAGCAGGCCGGCGCTTGAACTAGGGGTAAAGCTGCCGCGCCATTTCATCAAATTCATCGACCGCACGTGCCAGTCCGGACAGAAGTTTTTTACGCTTGGCATCCTGTTCTGGGCTGTTGACCGGCTCCAGTTTTTTGGCCAGCTCGCCGATTTTATATGCGCCAACGGCGAGAGCTGATCCCTTCAGCGTATGCGTCGCAATGCGCCAGTCGGCACTCGAATCGACACTCTGCAGACGGTCTAGGATCGCCGGCAATTGCGCCACGAACAGGCTGATGATCTCGCGCTCAAGCTCCGGACTGTCCATGGTGTACTGGGCGAGATGGGCCCTGTCGAAAATAACGGAGGCCGTTTTTTTGCGCCCAGATTTGCTTCCTGCCACTTGCGCCACGTCGCCTGTCCCTGCTTCATTTTGGAACACCTGAAATGGCCCCAAACTCGTGGAAAGTTATAGGGCGCGAGCGTAAATGGGCAGTTTTCTGAATCCTTTCAATTCGATCTATAATTTTAACCAAACCATTAATTATACTTGCGGACAGCCCCAGAACAGGTTCTATCATGGTTACCAATAGGTTAAGGTAAGAGTCTTGGCGGGAGCGATGGAAGGGGCCGGTCTGCATCGGAAACGCAGATTCTTTCATCAAATCAAGCGTTTTCCGGCAGCCCAAAAGGCTGTTGGAAATTAAAGTTAAGAATGTGGGTAAATCGTATGGCAAGTAACACGGTGGAAACGCGGCGCAGCAGGGACAAGCGTGCGGCTGAACGGCAGGCGGAATTAAGACGTAGCCCGTCCCTGGAGGCAGCCCCTTTGCGCGGTCGCCCCGCCAACGAAAATGACCCCGGCACCAGCATGATGATGGCCAGGCTGCATCGCCAGCCGTCCAATATGGCCTACTACATTGCCGTACCGGCTATCCTCGCCTGGGTATTCGTTTGGTTCATGGCCTATTCACCCGTGATTGCCGAACAGGCCCTGCCGCAACTCGTGGCCTCGGTGGCCTTGCTGGTTTTTCCGGTCATCATCATGGGGATCATGGCCTATTTCTATTCGCGCGCCCAGCAATTGCGCCATGTTTCAGAAGTCCTGATGCAATCGGCCATGCGCCTGATCCGGCCCCAGGACATTGCAACTGAAGGTCTTACCTCCATTGCCCAGGCAGTGCGTTCGGAAGTTGATCTTCTGGTGGGCGGCGTTGAACACGCCGTCCAGCGCGCCACGGTTCTCGAGGAAATTGTCCACAAGGAAATATCAGCCATCGAGCGTGCTTTCGGTGGCAACGAGGACCGCATCCGCACCCTGGTGACCGGCCTGGAAAACCAGCGCTCAGCCCTGCACCAGGCATCGCTCGTGGTGGGCAATGAATCGGCCCCGCTGCTGGCGCGCCTTGAAATCAACACGCAGAATCTTGATAGCGTGGTCAACAGCGCCCAATCCACCCTTGTCCGGTTTGAACAGGGCCTCAAGAACTCCACCACCGAACTCGCCCGCACCATTGATGAGGTCTCCACCCGCGCCACCGTTGCCGGCAATGAAATCGGCGGCCAGACAACGCAAATGGAACGCATGTCCGGCATGCTTGTTGGCGAGTTGCGCACCTTCTCGCAGCATCTGCAGGACCAGATACAAACCCTGTCTTCCGCCGCCGGCCATCTCAATGCCGAAACCACGAACTTTGGCCGGAATGTGCAGGGCATGGAAACCAATGTCACGCACTTGCTGGTGCAAAGCATGGACCAGATCAAGGCCCTCACCGCCGAAATGTCCGATGTGGTGCAGAGCTCCAGCGGAAACATCACCTATCATCTGAAGGCAACTTCAAGCGAAGTGGCTTCGCTCATCGAGCGCTCCGGCATCGATGCCGCCCAGCAGATCGAACTGAGCCGTGGCCGCGTCGATCAAGGGCTGCAGAATGTCGCCAAGGATTACATGGACAAGGTGGCCCGCACCCATGGCGACCTCAAGGGTTACCTGGATCAGGCCGCATCGCAAATCGTTGTCGGCGTCGAAGGGGCGACTCAGAAATTGTCGGATCGCTTATCGACCACCAACGCCGAGTTCCTCACGGGATTGGACGAGACGGCGAACCAGCTCTTCACCCAATTGAACGCCGCAGGCTCGGGCCTCGCCGGCAAGGTGGAAGAGACCACCAACCGCCTCTTCAGCGAAATCGGCCAGAAGGCCACGCAGATTAATTTGAAACTGGACGAAACCTCAACCGGAGTGTTCGACCGCCTCGACCTGCAGGCAAACTATGTGAACAGCCACATCGAGGAAACCGCTTCGAAGCTCTATGGCAATCTCGACAGCCGCGCCAATGCCCTTGGAACGACCATTGAGAACAATGCCCTGCGCGTATTTGATGCCATCGACGCGCAAAGCGAGCACGTCACCAGCAAGCTCGGTGAAACCGCCTCTTCTGTCGCAAGCAAAATTGAGGAAGCGACCAGCTATGTTCACTCCCGCATTGAGCTCGCAGGCACCGGCGTTGTCGGTCAATTGCAGTCAACCGGCTCAAGCATCAATGACCTGCTGGTGACAACTAGCGGCACCATTTCGTCCCACCTCAAGGAAACCTCTGACATCGTCTCCCGCCAGATGCAGGATTCAGGAATTGCCCTGGCCCAGAACATCGAGATTTCCAGCGGCCTGGTGACCGACAAGATGATCGGGGTGTCCGGCGAGTTCATCCAGAAAATGGGCGGCGCCCGCGAAGACATGTTTAATTTCCTCTCTGAGACCTCCAGCCAGATCACCTCGAAAATGGACGATACGGCCGGACAGCTCTTTGCCCGTCTGGATGATACGTCCCTGTCGATCACCGGCAAGGTCGCCAGCGTTACCGAAAATCTCACCCGGAAACTCGACACGTCGTCCACCCAGCTCAACACGCTTCTGGAAACCACCGAAGAGCGGATCGGCGCGCAGCTTGACCAGGCTTCTACCGAGTTGACTGCCCTGTTCACCGCCAACACCAAGATGATGAGCGATCAGTTGGATCAGACCTCCACCGAGGTGACCAATACCTTCGCCGACACGGCGGTGCGCGTGGCCCGCCAGGTGCAGGATGCAAACGTTGTCATGACCCAGCGCCTGGAAAAAACCTCTGCCGAGGTTGCCGAGCAACTGGCCAGCGCCGGAAATTCCATGTTCACGCGCATTGACTCAACCGCCCGCGAACTCGGCACGCGCTTCGACATCGCCACCGAAATCCTCGAAAAGGTCACCGGTGACATTTCCGGCCGCATTTCCGGCACTGGCGCCAAGTTTGCTGAAATTCTCGATACCGCCAGCAGCCAGATGATCTCCGACCTCGGCAAGGCCAGCGAGGCATTCTCCGAAGGCTTGGGCCAGACCACGCTGCAGATCAGCGGGCGCTTTGAACAGGAAACCGGCCTGCTTGTCGGTCGCATCGACAAGGCGGTCAAGGAATTCGACAGCGCCACCTCGGCAACCAACAGCCAGCTTTCGGAAGCCCACCGCAAGTTCTCAAAGCATGTTGAAACCGCCAATACTTATCTCGCCGACCAGCTTTCAACCGCCGCGTCGTCCATCGACGACCGTTTGGAAAGCATTTCCATGCAGCTCACCGGCAAGCTGGAAATGACCGGCAGCCGCATTTCGGACCGCCTTGAGGATGTTTCGGTTCTCGTTGAAAAGTCCATCGACAAGTTCAACGGCGAAATGGAAACCGTTCTTCTCAGCCGCAAGGTCGCTCTCGACAGCCTGATCGACGACGCGTCCAAGCGCGCCCAGGAAATCGACGCGGTGATGACCAGCTACATGACCCTCATCGAGGATTCATTGGTGACAGCCGAAGCCCGCGCCAAGGACATCAGCCGCATCATCGCCGATCAGACTAATGTTGCCGTCGGAAATCTTGAGCAGGAAATCCGCAAGATGGAGGCAAGTTCCGGCGGGCAGATCACCCAGGCCTCGCGTGTGCTGCGTGAGCAGCACGAGCGCGCCATGGCTTCCATGAATGAAATGCTTTCCTCCACCGCCAGCGACTTCCAGCAGACAGCCCAGGACATGCGCATGACGGCCCAGCAGGTGGTCAAGGATATCGACAGCGCGCGCAGCGATTTGAAGCGGGCCATCGTTGACCTGCCGGAAGAAACCCGCACCAACGCCGATGCCATGCGCAAGGTTGTGGCCGACCAGATTGCCGCTTTGAATACGCTGGCTGATGTCGTCAAGCGCCAGACCGGCATGACCGACCTCTCTGGCCCCGGCACCGGCTACGCGCCGCAGCGAAGTACGAGAGATCCCAGCCCGGGAAAATCTGAGGGCGCTACGTTCCTTGCTCCACAATCCGGAACGTCAGGCGCCCTGAAAAAAGCCATGGAGCGGCTTGAAAACAAGGGAGCCTCGACCTCATGGCGTGATGCGGCAATCGAAAGCCCGGGCAAGTCCCAGGCCAAGAAAGCGGCGGAAGGCAACGGCGTTCCCCGCGAAGTCGAAAGCCTGACCCAGGAGCTGAACAGCGTTGCGCGCGATATCGTTGACGTGCTTGAGGATGGCCTGCCGGCGGAACTCGAGAAGCGCTACAACAAGAATGAGCGGCATGTTTATACCCAGCGCCTTTATGAGGGCCGCGGCAAGCGCCTGCAAAAAAACATCGCCATGCGCTATGAAAACAACCGGCCCACGCGCAACCAGGTGGATAACTACGTCAAGCTCTTCGAACGCCTGCTTGATACGGTGTCCGAAGCGCCGCAGGGCAATCAGATGGTCGAAGCCTGCCTCATGTCGGAGTCCGGCAAGATCTATGTAATGCTGGCGGAAGCCTGCGGCCGCATTTCGCCAAGCTGACGCGGCAGATGCCTGCTCTTACAATCGCTCAAGAGAGCTGGCCCATCGCCGGAAGTTTCACGATCTCGCGCGGCAGCAAGACAGCGGCGGACGTTGTAGTCGTCACCCTTGAAGAAGAGGGCCACCGGGGCCGCGGTGAATGCGTGCCCTATCCCCGCTACAGCGAAACCGTCGAAGGCGTCGTGGCCAGCCTCGAAGCGGCCCGCGCCGGAATTGAGGCCGGTTTCTCGCACGCCGATGTGCCACAACTTGTGAAGCCGCGGGCCGCGCAAAACGCCCTGGATTGCGCCCTCTGGGACTTGGAGGCCAAACGCGCCGGAAAGCCCGTCTGGCAACTGGCGCTGCTGCAACAGCCGCGCCCGATGGTGACGGCCTACACCTTGAGCCTCGATACGCCGGAAGCCATGGCCAGGGCCGCAGCCGAAGCAAGCCACCGCCCCCTGCTCAAACTCAAGCTCGGCGGCGAAGGCGACGTTGAGCGCCTGCGTCTGATCCGTGCTGCAGCGCCAGCCAGCCGCCTCATCATCGATGCTAACGAGGGCTGGACTCCGGGCGATCTTCCGCAACTTCTGAAAGCCTGTGCCGCCGTAGGTGTTGAACTCGTTGAGCAGCCGCTGCCCGTGGCCGATGATGAGGCGCTGCTTAGCATCACCCATGATGTCCCGATTTGTGCTGACGAGTCGGCCCATGACCGCCGCAACCTGCACAAGCTGGTCGGCAAATACGATGCCATCAACATCAAGCTCGACAAGACCGGCGGATTGACCGAAGCGCTTGCTCTTGCCCACTCCGCCAGGGAATTAAATTTCAAGATCATGGTTGGCTGCATGATTGCAACCTCCCTTGCCATGGCGCCTGCCATGCTTGTGGCTCAGTTTGCCCAGGTCATTGATCTCGACGGCCCCTTGCTTCTGGCCCGCGACCGCAACCCCGGGATTAGCTTCGATGGCAGCCTTATGTACCCGCCGGAGCCAGAACTTTGGGGCTGACCCGCCTCAGGGCAAAGGCGGCAAATCCATGTCGGCGCCAATCGTGAAAATGCCCAAAATACTGAAAATCGACGGCCGAATGTCCCTGCCGGCATGATTCCTTGCAGAGCTAAATAAACCAAAACTTCACCACTTTCCACGATACTTGGCGTTGGTAAGACCTGCGCCTGTTGCGGGGCGAATGAGAGTTTGTGGAGTTCGGGTATGTCAGTGCAAGGTGAAGGTTACCGGAACGAAAGTTTCGAAAGTCTGGAAGCAGCCGTCCTGGAAACCCAACGGGGACGCTGGTTTCTCGAGGAATATGCCCGGCGTCAGCGCTCGGCCGAAACCCTGGCCATTCTCGAAATCCTCAAGAAACTCGAAGGTTCCATCACCAATTCCAGCTTTTTGCCGCCCCCCAAAGGCACTGAGCCAGCCCCTGCCCTGAAAACCGAGCAGCTCAAATTCTTCAAGCAGGACGAAGAAATCTTTGTTGAGCCCACCATCGCGGCACCTGCCCTTTCAGTTGTGAGCAGCCCGCCCAAAGTGGACATTGTCCCGCCGTCCGAACCCAAGGGCGCAAAGCTCAAGATCCAGCGCGTGTCGGCTGCGGCAATGCCGGACGAAGAAATCATGGTCTCGGCGCCTGAAAATCCGATGCCCCCAGTGCCAGTACAAGAAACCAAAGCCAGCTTCGCGCCACCGCCGTCAGCCGAGCCAAAGCAGCGGGTTGTCATCATTCGCCGCCCCGCCAGCGAGGCTGCGGAAATCCCCCTGATGGAAGAAAAATCGTCGGAAGCTGCCGCTTAGGCTTCCATTAATATTTCAACGAACAGCTTCGGATCAACATTGCCGCCGGACAGGATAATGCCGATGTTCTTCCCCTTCGCGGCTACCTTTCCGATCAGCACCGCCGCAAGCCCCGCGGCACCTCCCGGCTCAACCACCAGTTTGAGCGTTTCAAAGGCAAAACGCACGGCGCGGCGAACCTCGGCTTCTGAAACAACATAGCCTTCCGCCAGACGCCCCTTGTTCATGGCAAAGGTCATTTCACCGGGTTGGGGTGTAAGCAACGCATCGCAAATGGAACCCGCGGCACGCGCGTTCTTTTCACGAATACCTGAGCGCAACGAACGCGCGTAATCATCGAAACCTTCAGGTTCCACGGAATGCACTTTAGTCTTTGGTGACTTTTGGGAGAAGGCCAGCGCAACGCCCGCCGTTAATCCTCCACCGCCGCAGTTGACGAGCATGTCATCGAGTTCAACATTGCGCCCATAGAGCTCGTTGATAATCTCAAGCCCACAGGTGCCCTGCCCGGCAATGATATCCGCATGCTCAAACGGCGGCACCAGCACTGCTCCGCGCTTGGCGACATAGTGATTTGCAATTTCTGCCCGATCCTCCGTGGCACGGTCATAGGTCACGATTTCAGCGCCATAGGATTTGGTATTTGCTGATTTTATTTCGGGTGTGTCCTCGGGCATGACTATCAGCGCAGCCATGCCCCTAAGCTGCGCTGCAGCGGCTACTCCTTGCGCGTGATTTCCCGTTGAGTAAGCCACAACCCCGCCCTTGCTCCGGGCGGGATCAAGTTTTGAAATGCAGTTCCACGCACCACGAAACTTGAACGAACCCGTGCGTTGCAGGCACTCTGCTTTCATAAATATGCGCCCGCCAACGAGCGCGTTGAGCTTGGCATTTTCTAAAAGCGGTGTGACAACGGCCTCGCCGCTAATTCTCTTGGCGGCGGCTTCTATATCTGAAAATTTTGGAAGTTCCTGCATTGCCAAAACAACTCCTGTCGCTAAACCCATGCGACCTGCCGCATGTATTGGTTCTTATGCCCAAAGGCTGTTAAAAATCAAAGGCCTGTTGAAAGGGAACCCAATGGCCCGAGACTCCCGCTACGATATCCTGTTTGAACCCGTGAAAATCGGCCCCGTGACAGCGCGCAACCGCTTCTACCAGGTTCCCCACTGCAACGGCATGGGCTGGCGCGATCCTTCCGCCCTTGCCGCCATGCGCGGCATGAAAGCCGAAGGCGGCTGGGCCGTGGTCTGCACCGAAATGACCGAGATTCATCAAACCGCCGATGTGACGCCTTATGTGGAACTCCGCATCTGGAGCGATCACGACATTCCCATGCACGCCCGCATCGCGGAGAAAATCCATGAGCATGGGTCGCTGGCCGGCATTGAGCTGTGCCACTCCGGCTACACCTCATCAAATCTCTGGTCGCGCGAAATTCCCATGGCGCCCACGGCCATGCCAACTTCCAGCTCCTTCAACAGCCCCATCCAGGCCCGCACCATGGACAAGGAGGACATCAGGAACCTTCGCCGCGCCCACCGCGCCGCCGCACTGCGCTCCCGTACCGCCGGTTACGATCTCGTCTACGTCTATGCCGGGCACGGCCTTGGCATTTTCCAGCAGTTCCTGTCGCGCGCCACCAATATGCGGAGCGACGAATACGGCGGCTCCCTTGAAAACCGCGCCCGCCTGCTCCGCGAAGTGATTGAGGACACCAGGGAGGCGGTTGGCGACCGCTGCGCCGTTCCGGTCCGCATTGCCATGAATGAATTTCTCGGGCCCAATGGCCTCGAGCCCGCCGAGGTGGAGGATGCCATCGGCCTGATGGCGGAACTGCCGGACTTGTGGGACCTGTCGCTCTCAAGCTGGGAAAAGGATTCGCAAACCTCACGCTTCTCCGAGGAAGGTTTTCAGGAACCCTATATCAGGGGCGTAAAGAAGCTCACCACCAAGCCGGTCGTCGGCGTTGGCCGTTACACCTCGCCCGACACCATGGTGCGCGTTATCAAACAAGGCATCATGGACATGGTCGGGGCCGCCCGCCCCTCCATTGCCGATCCCTTCCTGCCCAGGAAGATCGAGGAAGGCCGCCTCGATGACATCCGTGAATGCATTGGCTGCAATATCTGTGTGACCGGTGATTTCACCATGTCGCCCATCCGTTGCACCCAGAACCCGACCATGGGGGAGGAATGGCGGCGCGGCTGGCATCCCGAACGCATCCGCCCCGCCGGAAGTGTAAAGAATATCCTCATTGTCGGTGCGGGCCCGGCGGGCCTTGAAGCGGCCCGGGCCCTTGGCACGCGCGGCCACAAGGTGACCCTTGCCGATGGGCGAGGCGAAGCCGGCGGCCGGGTGGCGCTGGAAAGCCGGCTTCCCGGGCTTGCCGCCTGGGGCCGGGTGCGCGACTGGCGCCTGCTGCAAATAGCCAAGCTGCCCAATGTGGAACTTTACCTCGAAAGCGAAATGAGCCCCGAAACCCTGGCGGAATTCGGTGCTGACCACATTGTCATGGCCACCGGCTCTACTTGGCGGCGCGATGGCGTGGCCCGCCACCATACGCGGCCCATACCGATCGACCCGGGCGCGGACATCCTGACGCCCGATGATATTCTGGATGGCAAAAGGCCCAAGGGCAAAAATCTCGTCATCTATGATGATGACCATTATTATATGGGCGGCGTGATCGCCGAACTGCTGCGCAAGGAAGACTATGCGGTAACGCTGGTAACCCCCTCCCACCTCGCTTCGTCCTTCACCAAGGCTTCCCTGGAACAGCACGCAATCCAGTCCCGGCTTCTGGAACTTAATGTTAAAATTGAAGCAAACCAGGGCCTGCAGTCCGTTGCCGCCGGTCATGTCACGATTTCCTGTGTCTTCACCGGCCGCACCCGCCAGTTGGAGGCAAGCTCAGTCATTTTAGTCACCGCCAGAAATGCCAGGGATCAGCTCTTCCAGGCAACCGTGGAAAAAATAAATAATCTGGCCCGTATTGGCGATTGTTTTAGCCCCGGAACCATAGCCGCCGCCGTCCATTCCGGCCGCAAATTTGCTGAGGAATTCGGTTCCCCGCTCCCCGACTTCCTCGACCTGCCTTATCGCAGGGAAGTGATCGGGTTATCTTAATCAAGCCACAACTTTTTAATAGCGTCTTTACCCAGATCAGTGATTCTCTGTGTGTGGCTTCTCAGGTCTAGGGGTTTTTGGGGTGTTTTCTCAGCGTTTAACGCGTCGCGCCTTTCTCGGTGCTGCCTCCCTGGCAGCCGCCGCCTGCGTGGCCCATGCCCAGACGGCTGAAATCACCGGCTCAATCACCTCTATAGCCCCCAAACTGGCCGTAGCTGGAAAACTCGCCACGAAAACTGAATTCCTGGCAGACCGCCAGGAAGCCGCCATGGTAACTGCCGGTTCGATCCGCGCCCTTGAAGGCGCCATCCAGCTCTACGAGGAGTTCGTGGCCGGCGGCGGCTGGCCCAGCGTCGGCAAGGGCAAGCTCGAAAAAGACGTAAAGAGCGAACTGGTCGTGACCTTGCGCCAGCGCCTTGTGGCCGAGGGCTACTTGCCCTTCGAGGATATGTTCGTGGAGGCTGCCGACGTCTTCGACGCCAACATTGTGGAGGCGGTTAAGTTCTTCCAGATCAGCCATGGCATCGCCCCATCGGGCAAGGTCGACGACCGCACCCGCGCCGAGCTTAACATCACCGCCCGCGCCAGGCTGCAGACCTTGCGGGAAAACTATCCCCGCGTTGGCGAATATGCGCTGGAATTGCACGAGCGAAACATTCTGGTGAACATCCCCTCCGCCCAGCTTGAAACCGTTGAGTTTGGCAAGGTCCGTTCGCGCCACAATGTGGTTGTCGGCAAGCGCGACAGGCCCTCTCCGGCGCTCAAAAGCGTTGTCAGCGATATCAACTTCAACCCCTACTGGAATGCCCCGGCCTCCATCGTGCAAAAGGACCTGGTGCCAAAATTCCTCAAGGATCCCACGATTTTCGAGCAGATGAACATCCGGATTTTTGATGGTGTCGGTGGTCCCGAAATTGATCCCTACACGGTCGACTGGGTCAATACGCATCCTGAGCGCTACCACTTCCGCCAGGAGCCCGGCGAAAGCAACGCCTTGGCCACTATGAAAATCAACTTCGCCAACAAACACATGGTCTACATGCACGACACGCCGCACCGCGAAATGTTCAGCAGCAATGCCCGCTTTGAAAGCTCCGGCTGTGTCCGTGTTGAACAGGTCAGCGACGTCGTGAACTGGATACTCGGCGGCCAGGACGGGATCGACGCCACCGAGATTGAAATGATCACGGCCAGCCAGGAACGCTATGATGTGAAAGTGGCAAACCCGCCCGACGTGCGCTTCATGTATCTCACCGCCTGGGCCACGGAAGACGGCCGGATCAATTTCCGCCCCGACATCTATGGCCTCGATGGCAAGGGCTTTGTTCTGGGCCAGCCCCGCGCCACCCGCGGTATATAGCTTGTAACTTAGTTCTAAGAATGATTGCTTGTAGCCACCCGATGGGGTGAGTATCTGGCAATCATGACCCAGGATCTCTCATTTATTCACCGTTTTGAACCCGGCTCCGCAACTGCCGCACCCCTTCTCCTGCTCCATGGCACCGGCGGCGACGAAAACGACCTACTGCCCCTGGGCAAGGCCCTGGCGCCTGATCGCTCCCTGCTGTCGCCCCGCGGCAAGGTACTTGAAAACGGCATGCCCCGCTTTTTCCGGCGTCTCGCCGAGGGTGTGTTTGACGAGCAGGATGTAATCAGGCGCGCCCATGAACTGGCCGATTTCATTGTCGATGCAGGCAAGGCCTACAAGCTGGAAAAGCCAACTGCCGTTGGCTTCTCCAACGGGGCCAATATCGCGGCAGCAATTCTTCTGCTGCGGCCGGAAGCCTTGAGCGGAGCCATTTTGCTGCGCGCCATGGTGCCCCTTGCAAAACCGCCGCAAACCGAGCTGGCACAGAAGCCGGTTCTCATTGTTTCCGGTGCCAGCGATCCGATCATCCCGGCCAGCAATGCAAAGCTCCTGGCCACCATGCTGAAGAACGCCCACGCCGATGTTAGCCATGAAACGTTGCCAACCGGACATAACCTTACCCAGAACGACGTAACCCTCGCCACCACGTGGCTGAACCGATAGGACGCGAAAATGCAACTCAATGGCCTGCACCACCTCACCGCCGTCACCGCTGATGCCCCCAGCAACCACAATTTTTATACGAAAACCCTGGGTCTCCGCATGGTCAAGAAAACCGTGAACCAGGATGATACCTCGGCCTACCACCTGTTCTATGCCGATGGCCTGGGCTCGCCCGGAACCGATATTACCTTTTTCGATTGGCCGGTAGGCCGTGAGCGCCGCGGCACCCATTCCATCGTACGCACCGGCCTTCGCATCAAGGGCGAAGCCGCCTTCAAATGGTGGGCCGATCATTTCAAGGCCCGTGGCGTTTCCGCCGAAAAGGTGGCCGAACGCGATGGCCGGCTCACCCTCGATTTCGAGGACTTTGAGGGCCAGCGCCTCAGCCTTGTCGATGATGAAGGCACCGGCGAAACCCATGCCTGGAATGAGAGCCCCATAGCCGCCGAAAACCAGATTCGCGGCCTGGGTCCCATTACCCTCAGCGTCCCTGAATTGCGCTCCACCGAAGTGATCCTGACAACCGTCATGAACATGACGAAGGTTCGTGAGTTTGGAAACACCAGCGTGTTTAAGATGAACGGCTCCGGCCCCGTCGCCGAACTGCATGTCCGTGTCGACAAGGGCCTGCCGCCCGCCCAGCAGGGCGCCGGTTCCGTGCATCACGTGGCCTTCAATATTCCCTCGACTGACTACCAGGCTTGGGCCAACCGCCTGAAGGAACTCCGCATTCCCAACAGCGGCCCGGTGGATCGCTTCTGGTTCAAGAGCCTCTATTTCCGCGAACCCAACGGCGTCCTCTTCGAACTCGCAACCGACGGTCCGGGCTTTGCCACCGACGAGTCCCTGGAAAATCTCGGCAAAACCCTGTCCCTGCCGCCCTTCCTCGAAAACCGCAGGGCGCAGATCGAAGCTGGATTGAAGCCGCTTTAGAATCGAGTTGACGCCTCGCTTTTCTCTCCATGGTCGCACTTGATGCGACCACCCAGACTTTGATCGCCGAAGAGCTGGGTGGTCGGGTCGTTGCCCGACCATGGAGAGAATTTTTAGATGCTTTCAAACAAGTGGGAATACTTAAGGCAGATTATCCCGCATGAAAATGTCAATGCGGATGCGTTCCTGCGATTCGATCAGCGGCATCTTGTCGGCGTTGGCCATAAGCACCCGCACCGCACTGCGCACCTCATGGCCCGCGTCCTGGTTGATGATGGCATCGATCGAACCGCGGATCAGCGCCCGGCGTGACAGGTCGGTAACTTCATGGGCAATAAACACGATGTCCCTGGCGCGGCCCGCCGCTTCAAGGCCTGAAACAATGCCGCGCGTGCCGCCGCCCACATTGTATATTCCGATGAGATCTGGGTACTCGGCCAGCAATTGCCGCGTCATTTCCTCGATGCGGGCCCAGTCATCGCGCGATTCCCGTACCGGCAACACGGCGAGGTGGGAATATTCATGGGCCATCACCTGCTCAAAGCCAAACTGCCGTTCGATGTGATCACGCAGCGCCAGCGAGCCGGCGAAGACCCCAACCGTTCCCGTTATGCCGCGCAGGAAGCGCCCCATGAGATTGGCGGCGGTGCGCCCGGCGGAGGAATTGTCGATCCCGGCGTAATGCTGGCGCTTCGACCCCGGCACATCCGACACCAATGTCACCACGGTGATCCCGCGCGACACCAGCGCATTGATGGCTTCGCGCACCGCCGGATGATCGAGCGCCACGACGGCAACCCCGTCCATTGCCTTGTCGATGGAATCAAGCGTCTGGGCCAGCAACTCGCCGTCAAACACGTCGACGCGCTTGACGATGATCGAAACCCGTTCCGCCTCCATGCGCTCAGTGGCAAGCCGCACTTCGTCGGCAATGCGCATGAAAAACTCGCCCGTGCTTACCGGCAGGACAAAGCAGAAGCGGTATTCCCGCGACCGCGCCAGCCGCGCCGCAATGCGGTCCGGCTGGTAATTCAACTCCCGAATGGCCGCTTCGACCTTTGCGATGGTGGGCGCCCGCACCCCCTGCCTGCGATTGAGCACCCGGTCGATCGTTGCAACGCTCACCCCCGCAAGGCGGGCCACATCCTGAATCGTAAATTTCGCCATGGGGCTATCAAGCCCAGGGTCGGCAACTTGTCAAATTTCCGGGCCATATCCGGCTTGGTGTTTGCAACATTGTACTTGACGAAAGACTGCCGCAGGGCTTCCATAAGAAAAAAGCAATTTCATTGAAATGGGAACCCCATGAAATCACGCGCCGCCATTGCCTTTGAAGCGGGCAAACCCCTGGAAATTGTTGAAGTTGATCTGGCCGGCCCCCAGGAGGGCGAGGTTCTGGTTGAAATCAAGGCCACCGGCATTTGCCACACCGATGAATTCACCATTTCCGGCGCCGATCCCGAAGGCCTGTTCCCCGCCATTATGGGCCATGAGGGCGCGGGCGTCGTGGTGGAGGTGGGCAAGGGTGTCGCTTCGCTTGCCAAGGGCGACCATGTCATTCCGCTCTACACACCGGAATGCCGCGAATGCGAATATTGCCTGAACCCCAAAACCAACCTCTGCCAGAAAATCCGTTTGACCCAGGGCAAGGGCCTGATGCCCGATGGCACCTCGCGCTTTTCCTACAAGGGCAAGATGGTGCATCATTACATGGGCTGCTCCACCTTCTCGAATTACACCGTGCTTCCCGAAATCGCCTTGGCAAAAGTGCGGAAAGACGCGCCCTTCGACAAGATTTGCTACATCGGCTGCGGTGTCACCACTGGCGTCGGCGCCGTCATCAACACGGCCAAAGTGGAAATCGGCTCAACGGCAATCGTCTTCGGCCTCGGCGGCATTGGCCTCAATGTGATCCAG
The DNA here is from genome assembly GCA_030680855.1 of Aestuariivirga sp. Taxonomy (GTDB): domain Bacteria; phylum Pseudomonadota; class Alphaproteobacteria; order Rhizobiales; family Aestuariivirgaceae; genus Aestuariivirga. The sequence goes on along the minus strand of JAUXUN010000074.1, from coordinate 78,067 downwards.
GGCTTGCGGCTGGCGGGTGCCAGTCAGATCGTCGGCGTTGACCTCAACGAGGAGCGCGCCTCCTGGGGCAAGCGCTTTGGCATGACCCATTTCGTCAATCCTTCAAAAATTGAAGGCGATCTCGTCGCCCATCTCGTAGGCCTCACCAATGGCGGGGCCGATTACACCTTCGAATGCATCGGCAATGTGAAAGTCATGCGCGTCGCCCTTGAAGCCGCCCATAAGGGCTGGGGCCAATCCATCATCATCGGCGTGGCCGGCGCCGGCCAGGAAATCTCCACCCGCCCCTTCCAGCTGGTCACCGGCAGATCCTGGCGCGGCACCGCCTTTGGCGGCGCCCGCGGCCGCACCGATGTGCCGAAGATCGTGGACTGGTACATGAACGGCAAGATCGAGATCGACCCCATGATCACCCACATCCTGCCGCTGGAGAAAATCAATTCCGCTTTCGATCTCATGCATGAGGGCAAGTCAATCCGTAGCGTTGTCGTGTTCTAGAATTAGAAACTGAGGGAGGACCACCATGGCCAAGAAAGCCAAAACCAAAGCCGCCGCAAAGAAATCAAAAGCGATTTCCCTTCACCCCGCCATTGACAAGGGCGTGAAGGGCAAGGCCAAGGCGAAGTTTGCCGGCGGAACATTGACCTGCAAATGCGCAACCGATCCCGTAACCGTGAGCATTGGTGCGCAAACCGCCCATAACCACGCCTGCGGCTGCACCAAATGCTGGAAGCCTGCCGGAGCCATTTTCTCCGTTGTGGCCGTTGTGGGCCGCGACAATGTGAAGGTCACGGCAAACGGCGAAAAGCTGAAGATTGTTGATGCCAATGCGCTCATCCAGCGCCATGCCTGCACCGGCTGCGGCGTCCACATGTATGGCCGCGTGGAGCGCACCTCCCACGGCTTCTTTGGCCTCGATTTCATCCATACGGAACTGTCCAAGGAAAAGGGCTGGTCGCCGCCGGAATTCGCGGCCTTCGTCTCGTCCGTCATTGAAAGCGGCACCAAGCCTGAAGCCATGCCGGCCATCCGCAAACGCCTGAAACAGGTGGGCCTGCAGCCCTATGACTGCCTGTCACCGGCCCTCATGGATTATCTTGCCGCCCATGCCGCCAAGGCTTCCGGCGTCCTGAAATAACTGAATGGCAAACGGCAGGGCATCAACTCTGCCGTTATTTTTTTCTGCCATCGGCCACGGCTTTGACGTGGGCCGGAAATTCCGCCGTGGCCATCAACGCCTTGCAGCGCTCGAAACGGTTGATCGAATAGGCCCAGAAATCATCCACCGGATTCTTGTTGGCGTGCTGGATCAGGCCCCACAGGGTCCACAGCAAATCGCACATCGCCTTGTAGATCACGAAACGCCCCCGCTCCGCGGCCGTCGGCGCGCCGTCAAAATAGGCCGCGATCATCTCTTCTTCCTGCGCCGTGCTGAACTGCCCCTCAACCGCCAGATCGCCCAGATCCCACAAGGGATCATTCATCCCGGAGTATTCCCAGTCGACAATCCACATGCGCTTGCCCGTATCGAGAAAATTCTCGCACAGCGGATCGCAATGGCAGGCCACCAGCGGCAGCTTGTGCGCCGAGAGCGCACGCCGAACCGATTCAGCCTCTTTCACCACCTCCGCATAGCCATCCGGCAGGGAAGTATCCTTTGTCGCCAGAATTCTGAGATAATCGTCGATCATCGCAAAGAGCTCAAAGCGGAAATTGAACTTGGCCCCCGAGGAATGAAGCATCTTGAACGCTTCGCCTGCCCGCTTGGGCGAGCCTTCACGGGATTTGAATTTCTCCGGCGACATGGTGACGCCGTGGTCGACAAAGCGGGTCACCATCACGCCGGTCTTCTCATCAAAGTGAACCACGTCCGGGCTCACCTTGGCCTTCGCCGCCTCCCGCGCCGCATGGGCCTCGTTTTTGCGGTTGATATATTCCTCCGTGCCCTTGCCCGGAATGCGCAGCACATACTGCTCGCCATTGAGGCTGACAAAAAACACCAGATTGGTCAGCCCGCCCAGGCGCTTGACCTCGATCTCCGTATCATCAAGGCACCAGAAAAGCTGAATCTGCTTCAGCGCTTCCCGCGCCAGGCCTACGCCCTGATCATCCATGCGCTGCTTCCTTGTTGCAGATTTGCCAATGCAATTCGATAAATTGAATTGGGTTCGCGCGCAAAGCGTTAGTCTCTAGAGACATAACCGCCGGTCCATCGATCATGAAAGCCACGCCCGGCTTTTGACCAAGGTAATAATACAGACACCCAATCAATCAAATTTAGTATGCCAAAGAAAGCCATTGGGCCAACAACCCAAAGAATGTTTTGAGGTTTGAAAGTTACAATTGGGTTGCCAAATTGGAAGAAGTCGCCAAAGGGATTGTAAAGTCCAAGGTAAACCGCCAGCGCCAAAGCAAAGCCAAAAATCCCATAGATGTATTTTATTGTGTTTCTTATAAAAGCACGTCCAAAAGAAATTTGTTCAAAATTATCAGCATTTACCTTTAGGCCGACAATGAGTTTTCCGGGAGTTGCTCTGAGCCGGCTTGATTCGAAAAATGCTGCTAGCAAGACGAGCAGCAGCATACTCACATTTTCCGCAGGAAAGACCCAACTGGCTTCATTTTTTGAGTTCAATGGTATTGATACTGACTTGAATGACGTTACGCTTCCCGAAATTGTTTCCTGATAAAAAACTGCATTGCGGCTGGGGAAAATACCATTTGTAAGTTGATCGCAAATAGATATTTGGTTCCAGCCCTCCAAACTAAATGGTTTGTTTGGTGAGGTGTAGGCAATCCCCGGATTGCAGTTCTTCACGAAGAATAATCCTCCATTTATGCGAACCGGAGAGTCGAGCGATTTTGCAAAGGGCAGTAGCATGAAACTTGTGACCAGGAGTGCGAGGGTTAAATCAACCAGTACGGCGATAATTCTGCGGATAATGCATCGATCATACATGCGGTGTTTCCCCTGTTGCGGCTCTGGTTCCCAAGGATTGCGACAATCGCAGGAGATAGCCGTCCGGGTCCAGAACAATAAACTGCCGCGCCCCGAGCAGCAGCGCATCGCGCCGGTATCACTTCTCTTCCATGGCCAGAAAAATCCGCGCGCCATGGCGAAGGCAGGAGGCATGCAGCGCCTCCACATCCTCAACTTCGATTTCCAGATTCATCCCGCGGCCAAAGGGTTGCACCAGTTCGCCGGCAATCCACGAGCGCTCGTCCCCGGCCTCATGCTGCGCAATCATGATCTGTGCACCATTTCGGTCAAGATAGGCAAACGCCTCTTCCGGCCTGTCATAAAGCTGTTTGAAACCAAGCACTTCCGTATAGAACTTAAGGCTTTGCGCAAAGTCTGAAACAAGCAGTTCCACCACCAGCTTTGCCATGTCGCCCATGTTCTTGCGGCTCACGCTTTCAGCCTTTCCATTTTCGCGTCATAGAGGCAACGCGGCCCCCGTGTTGCCTTATGGGCCTTGCCGAAGGCTTCGATGGTAAAATCTTTTTGGCTGGCAATCTCCATGGGAAGATAACCGAAAGCGATGGTCTTGGCCGATGTGTGGCCATAGCCAACGCTCGTGGTCGAACCCACAACTTTCCCGCCGTGGAAAATGGCTTCACCACCATGCAGCGGCGCAAAGCCATCGATGGTGAAGGAACACAGCTTGCGCGCGAGACCCGCGGCCTTGATTTTTGCCAGCGCCTCTCGGCCGATAAAGTCGCCCTTCTCCAGCGCCACGCAAAATCCCAGTCCCGCTTCGTAAGGGTTATAGTCCGGTGAAATATCGCCGGACCAGTAGAGATAGCCCTTCTCCATCCGGCAGCTGTCAATGGCCCGGTAGCCCGCATTGGCAATGCCTTGGGTCGCGCCCGCCGCCCACAGCGTGTCATAGACATGAACGCCGAACTCCTGGGGAATGTAAAGCTCGTAACCGAGCTCGCCCACATAGCCGACCCGCACCGCCAGCACCGTTGCGTGGCCCACATCAATCCGGCGTGCCCCGAAAAACGGAAACGCTGCATTGGAAACATCCGCATCCCCTACCGCTTGCAGGATATCCCGCGAACGCGGCCCGCAGATATTGATCACCGCCAGCGCATTCGTGACGTCGCGGATCTGCACCGATGACGGCAGATGCTTCGCCACCCAGCCGCTGTCGCGCACCCCAAAGCCCGAACCGGTGATCAGATAGAAATGGTCAGGGTCCACATGAACCAGCGTCACATCCGCCTCGATCCCGCCCTTCTCGTTGCAAAGCTGCGTGTAAACCGCTTTCCCCGGCGGGCCCGACAGGTCATTGGCCGCAATCCGCTGCAGCGCCGCCTCGGTTCCCGCACCCATAATCTCAAATTTCGCAAATGACGTCTGGTCGATCAGCACCGCGCGTTCCCGGATGGCGCGGCATTCCGCGCCCACAGCAGAAAACCAGTTGGGCTTGTCTTCAAAGGAGGGAACGTCAACCGGCGCAACCCCCGCCGGTGCAAACCAGTTCGACCGCTCCCAGCCCGCGCGCGAGCCGAAAACCGCTCCAGCATTCTTCAATGTCAAATGCAGAGGCGAAAGCCGCAAGTTTCGCCCCGCGCTGCTCTCTTCAAGCGGCCAATGCACCTTGTAATAGGCCGCATAGGCCTCGATAGCCCGCGTTTCCAGGTAGCGCGGCTGCGCATGAACCCCGCTGAACCGCCTGACATCGAAAGGCCAGAGGTCCATGCCCGCGTCGCCATGCAAAATCATGTTGGCCATCGCAAGACCAGCCCCGCCCGACGCCGCAATGCCCGCCGTGAAGCCGCAGGCCACATAAAAATTATCAAGTTCCGGCGCCAGCCCCATGATCGGCTCGCCATCGGCGGAAACCGGAATGGGGCCATTGATCACCGTCTGGATGCCCGTTTCATTGAGCACCGGCAGGCGCTCGGACGCAGGCAGCGCAAAAAGCTCAAGCCGCTCCATGTTGGGCGCAAAAAGCTCCCGGCCAAAATCCAGCGGTGGAAGCCCGCGGTGGAAGCCGCGCGAACCCTCTTCCCAGCCGCCAATGGCAAAGGAGCCCGTATCGGGCTTCAGGTAGAAGTTCTTGTCCGGATCGCGCAGCGTCGTAAGCCCCGCATCAAACGACAGGGTTTTCTCCGTCAGGAAATACTGGTGCTCCACAATGCCAGCCGCAAGCGCAACGCCCGCCATATTGCCCACCCGCTTGGCCCAGAGCCCGGCGCAGTTCACCAGGATGTCGCAAGCGATATTGCCCTTGTTGGTCACCACCCCAAGCGCCCGCCTCCCCTCCAGCACGATCTCCTCGACGCAAACCCGTTCCTCGATCGTAACACCTTGGGCCCGTGCCCCCTTGGCGTAGGCCATGGTCAACGAATAGGGATCGATATAACCATCGCCCGGAATATAGGCGGCGCCTTCAATGCCATCGGTGGCTATATAGGGAAAAAGTTTCTCGGCTTCTTCCGCCGAAAGCGACTGGCATTCCACCCCGAAGCTTTTGGCTTGTCCCATGGACCGCTGGATTTCACTCCACCGCGCCGCACTTGAGGCGAGGCGAAGCGAACCCACTTTCTTCCACGAGATCGCCTGACCCGTTTCCGCTTCCAGCCGGTCGAAAACCGCCACGGAATTCTGCATCAAACGCGTCAGGTTTTTCTTGCCGCGAAGCTGCCCCACAAGCCCCGCCGCATGCCAGGTGCAGCCCTCGGTGAGCTGGGCCTTTTCGACCAGCAAAACATCCTTCGCCCCGTCCCTTCCCAGGTGATAGGCCAGCGACGTGCCGATGGCTCCGCCGCCAATAATCAGTATACGGACTTTACGGTCCCAGTTCATGACTTCACGCGTTGATTCAAACTGTCATATATTGGCTGCAAGTGTATGTTTGCCTTGACGATTTCCTTGGCCACCACAAGCTCGTAGCGGCCAGCTTCAAGATAGGCTTCATCAACGCCACCCGCACTTCGCACATAGCCAAAGCCCACCGGCTTCCCGATCGTGTAGCCATAGCCGCCGCTGGTGAGATAGCCGGCGAACACGCCATTGCGCAGAATGGTTTCGCGGCCCGATAGCACGATGTCTTCGCGCTCCGTGGTGAAGCCCGCCAGCATTTTTATGAGCGGCGCTTGCGAAATCTTTTCAATCGCCTCGCGGCCTAAAAATCCCTGGTTGCTTTTCATCTTCACCGCCCAGCCTAACCCGGCGTGAAGTGGCGTATCGTTTGGCGTAATGTCAGAGCTCCAGGCCCGGTAGCCCTTCTCAAGCCGCAGCGATTCCAATGCCCGGTAGCCCACCGGCGCAATGCCATGAGCCTTGCCCGCCGCCATCAAGGCGTCAAACACCTCGCCCGTGGCGGCGATGGGCATATGCAGTTCCCAGCCCAGTTCGCCAACATAGGTCACCCGCAGCGCCCGCACAGCATGGCCCGCAATCTCAATCTCCCGCACCTCGCCAAATTTGAAGGCGGCGTTCGACATGTCAGCTTTTGTCACAGCATGGATTACCGCCCGAGATTTCGGCCCCATCACCGAAAGCGTCCCGTACTGTTCGGTGATGTCGGTGAGCTTCGCCTCCAGCCCCAGCTTGAGGTGATCGACGATCCAGGCAAAGTCATGGGTCCGGAAGCCCGTGCCTGTCACGATATAGAAATGATCCTCCGCCAGCCGCGCCACCGTCAGGTCGCATTCGATGCCGCCCCGCGAATTCAGCATCTGCGTATAGGTGAGCTTGCCCACCGGCCGCGCCACGTTGTTGGCGCAAATCCAGCCCAGCGCCTCCTCCGCGTCCTTCCCCCGCAGTTCATACTTCGCAAAGGAGGATTGGTCGAACACACCCACCCGCTCGCGCACGCAGCGGTGCTCCTCGCCCACCGCCGCAAACCAGTTCTGCCGGCCCATGGTGTAGATGTCGCGGGGCTCTTGTCCCACAGGCGCAAACCAGTTTGGCCGTTCCCAGCCCAGCTTGGAGCCAAAGCAGGCATTGAGTTTCTTCAGCCGGTCATAGAGCGGTGACACAATGCGTGGCCGCCCCGATTGGTATTCCTCATGGGGAAAGCCAATGGTGTAATGCTTGCCGTAAGCTTCAAGCGTGCGCTCGGAAGTCCACGTGCGGTCCTTGTGCAAATCCGAGAAGCGCCGGATATCAACCACCCACAAATCCATCGGCGCTTCGTCCCGCGCAACCCAGTCCGCCAGCACCCAGCCAGCCCCGCCGCCGGAGGCAATGCCAAAAGCATTGAACCCCGCCCCCACATAGAAGTTTTTGAGCTCCGGCGCCGCTCCCAGAACGAAATTGCCATCAGGCGTAAAGCTCTCCGGCCCATGAATCATTTTCTTGATGCCGGTGTTTTCAAGTGCGGGCACGCGCACCAGCGCCTCGGTCATGTGCTGCTCGAAATGGTCCCAGTCATCTTCAAACAATTGGAACTCGAAATTGTCGGGCACATCGCCTTGCGTCCAGGCGATCGGGTCCGGCTCATAGCCGCCGAACACCAGGCCGCCCACCTCTTCCTTGAAATAGGTGCGCCGGTCCGGGTCGCGGATGGTCGCCGCATCAGCCGCAAGGCCCGCCACTTTTTCGGTAATCACATACTGGTGCTTCACCGGCTGCAGCGGAACGCTCACGCCGGCCATCGCCCCGATCTGCCGCGCCCATTGCCCGCCGCAGTTCACCACCTTGTCGCAAACAATCTTGCCCTGGTTGGTATTCACCGCTGTCACGCGGCCATCCTTGAGATCAAATGAAATCACCCGCGCACCCTCAATGAGCTTCGCGCCATGCATGCGCGCCCCCTTGGCCAGCGATTGCGCAATGTCAGAAGGCGAAGCCTGCCCGTCAGTCGGCAGGAAGGAAGCGCCAACAAGATCGTCGATATTGAGCAGCGGCCACATCTTCTTCACCTCGGCAGGCGTCAGCAGATGCATCTCCATGCCGAAGCTCTGCGCCGTGGTGGCCAGCCACTTGTATTCAATCCAGCGGTTTTCATTATTCGCCAGCCGTAGGCAGCCCGTCATTTTCCAGCCCGTGGCAAGGCCCGTTTCCGCATCGAGCTTCTTGTAAAGCTCCACCGAATATTTCAGTACCTGGGTGATCGAAGCCGAAGAACGCAACTGCCCCACCAGCCCCGCCGCATGCCAGGTGGAACCGGACGTGAGCTTGTTTTGCTCAAGTAGAACCACATTCAGCTTATGGTCCTTCGCCAGATGATAGGCCGTCGAGCAGCCGATAATGCCGCCGCCGATGACGACGACGTCCGCCTGCGTGGGAAAATTTTGCGTCATGCTTTTCCAAACTTTGAATTATAGTCAGCCAGCATGTTTTCATAACGTCCGAGATATTCCTTGGCGTAAGCAACATAATCCACGCCCGGTGCGTTGAGATGGATTTCCGAAACCATGCCCCACACCGCTTCACGCAAGGCGCTGGCGGTTTTCATTGCATAGAAGGCGCGCAGCAAAGCTTCATCCGGTGTGCGCTCAAAATATCGAGTCAACAAATCTTTTTCCGCTTGCTCGCCAAACTGGTTATTGGAAGCGGTATTGGCGAGATCGAACATTGCCGTGCCAAAGCCGCCATATTCCCAGTCAATCAGCCACAGCCGCTTTCCGTCATCCATGAAATTCGTCGGCAGCAGGTCGTGATGGCCGAAAATTATCGGCAACGGCACCTGCGCTTTTTCCAGCCGCTCAACCTCCGCCATCCAGCGCGGAATGTCGGGAACATTGCGGTGCTTGGCGGCAGTGATGGTGTGGCCGTAGTCGCGCAGCACATGGAACACCCAAAAAATATTTGCCCGTCCTGAAATGCGCTTGCCCATTTCGTCATGGCAGCGCTTCACGATATCGACGCAAGCCTCCGCATTTCCCCGTACGTCAGCTTCCGCATAGGTGCGCGCTTCGATAAAGCGCACCACCATGATGCCCGGCTCTGTATAGACAACCTCGGGCGACAGTCCCGCCGCAAAGGCAGCCTGGCTGGCGATGACTTCCGCCTCGCGGAAAACATGGTGGAAGGGATAATCCTCGCCGACCCGGGCCACATATTTGGCCGCGTCGTCCTGAACCGTGAAACTGGCGTTGCTCACGCCGCCCTTGAGTGGAACCACCTCGATGGCCCCTGTCCAGCATGGCAGTTTCCGAACCCTGTCTTCTGCTGCCATTTGGCCATCTCCCTCCCCCGAAATGAAGCCCTTCAGAGCCAATAGGTCAACAGCAATGTTGCATTATGTGGCAAGTTCGCATTATTTATGTGGTTTTATGACTGAAATATATTGGTAATTGCCAAAAGCCACAAATTATGGTCAACATTGCCGATGCCGACCGCACTCAGCAAGCGTCAAACCCAGATTCTCGCCCTCGTCCGCGAGCAAGGAACCTGCTCCGTCGCCGATTTGGCCAAGGCCTTGGACGTTTCCTTTGAAACCGTCCGCCGTGACATCAAGCCCCTGGTCGACTCCCGGGAGATCTCAAGGCGTCACGGCTCCATCGCGCTTCCCCATGAACTGGGCGAAGCCCCATTTGAACGCCGGCTCCGCGAGCATTTCGCCGCCAAGCGCGCCATCGCGCGCCGCGCCGCACGGCTGATCGAGGATGGCGACAGCCTGATGCTCGACACCGGCACCACCACAAGTATTTTCGCCCGCGAACTCCTGAAAAAACGCAACCTCACCGTCGTCACAAACTCGTCCGATATCGCCCGCACCCTGGCCACCGTGAACGGCAACCGGGTTTATATGGCTGGCGGCGAGTTGAACGGCTCCAATGGCGCGGCCTTTGGCCCCTCGGCCATCGCCTTTGCCGCAAGCTTCCATGTCCGCCACGCCATCATCTCGATTGGCGCGCTGGATGCTGACTTCGGCCCGTCCGACAGCTATCTCGCCGAAGCCGAATTTGCCCGCATGGTGCTGTCGCGCGGCGAAACCCGCGTGATGCTCTCGGATGCCTCGAAATTCGGCCGCGCCGCGCTGATCAAGGTGTGCGACTTCAAGGACATCAATCGCCTCATTACCGATGGCATTCCCGATGCTAAGCTCGCCGCCGTGCTGCAGGAGGCGGGTGTCAGTGTAAATGTTGTTGCACACTGAATAAAAGCCGCAGGGCAGCCATGAATTATGTATAGAAGCGAATATGCCGGTTGACCAAAACGCATTGAACAGGCCAAACTGGCGAGCGAACTCAAAAACAGGTGAATAATGCGATACGAAGCACCGGAAACACTTAAATCGGCGGTAACACTGCTGGCCAAGGAAAAGGGCCTGGCCTTTGTCCTGGCGGGAGGAACGGATCTGCTGGTCAAGATGAAAGGCGGCTTTCTGGAGCCCGACCTCGTCGTCGACATCAAGCGCATCAAGGGTGTCTTTGACATCACCAAATCCGCCACCGGATTCAGGATCGGCGCCGCCGTTCCGGGCGTGGCACTCGGCGAAAACGCCGCCCTGGTGAAAGCCTGGCCCGGTGTTGTTGAAGGGGCAAATCTCATCGGCTCCAAGCAGGTGCAGGGCCGCTGCACCATGGTCGGCAATCTGTGCAACGGTTCGCCCGCCGCCGACGGCGTGCCGGCGCTTATCGCCGGCAATGCCAAGGTTGTGATTTCCGGCCCCAAGGGCAAACGCACCATTCCGGTTGAACAGGTTCCGGTGTCGCCGGGCCGCATCTCGCTCAAGAAGGGCGAGATCATCGAAGCCATCCTGCTGCCCAAGCGCCCGGCAAATTCGAGCGATGCCTATCTGCGATTCATTCCGCGCACCGAAATGGATATCGCCGTGGTCAGCGCCGCCGTCAATCTCACGCTCGATGGCAAGGGTACGGTCAAGGATGCCCGCGTTGTTCTGGGCGCGGTCGCTCCGACGATCATCGTTGTCCCCGCCGCCGCAAAAGCCCTGATCGGCTCGAAGCTCGATGCCGCGGCGCTGGAAAAACTCGCCGCCGCCTGCTCCGCCGCCTGCAAGCCCATTGACGACAAGCGCGGCACCATTGAATTCAGAACCAAGGTAGCCGGCGTTCTTGCCCGCCGCGCCGCAGAAATCGCGTACAAGCGCGCAGGAGGAAAATAATGTCTGGCGTTCACGTAACCACGACCATTAACGGGGATGCCGTTGAATTCGTCTGCAATGCCGACGAGCCTTTGCTCGATGTGCTGCGCAACCGCCTTGGCATGACCGGCGCCAAGGAAGGCTGCGGCACCGGTGACTGCGGCGCCTGCAGCGTCACCGTCAATGGCCGCCTCGTCTGCTCCTGCCTCGTGCTCGGCGCCGAAGTTCAGGGCGCCAAGGTCGGAACCATCGAAGGCATGGCCAAGGGCGACCAGCTCCACCCCCTGCAGAAAAATTTCATCGCCCACGCCGCCCTTCAATGCGGCATCTGCACCCCGGGCTTTTTGATTGCGGCCAAGGCGCTGCTCGACAAGAACCCCGATCCTTCCGAAGAGGAAATCCGCTTTGGCCTGGCCGGCAATCTCTGCCGCTGCACCGGCTACGATAAAATTGTTCGCGCCGTTCAGGCCACCGCAAAAGAAATGAGAGGAGCTTAACATGCCACTCGACACACACTTCACCAACCAGAAATTCAAACAGGTCGGAACGAGACCCCTGCGCCCCGACGGCGTGGACAAGGTCACCGGCCGCGCCAAGTATGGCGCTGACTACAACGCCCCGGGCCAGCTCATCGCCCTCGTGCTGCGTTCGCCCCATGCCCACGCCAGGATCAAGAAGATCGACACCTCGAAGGCCGAAAAGCTTGCCGGTGTGAAGGCCATCATCACCAGTGCTGATCTTCCCGATCTCACCGCCGGCGACCGCGGCATGCGCGACATGCTGGAAAACTGCATGGCCCGCAAGAAGGTTCTCTATGACGGCCACGCCGTTGCAGCCGTAGCCGCCATCGATCAAACCACCGCCCGGAAAGCCCTCAAGCTCATCCAGGTTGACTATGAAATCCTGCCCCATGTCACCGATGTCGATGAAGCCCTGAAGCCTTCGGCTCCGGTCATTCACAACGACATCTTCACCGAAGGCGTGGAGCCAACGCCCACCAAGCCCTCCAACAACAACAAGCGAGCCAGCTTCGGCCATGGCGACATTGAGCAGGGCTTCCGGGATGCCGACATCATCGTCGAGCACACCTACAAGACCGAGCAAACCCACCAGGGCTATATCGAGCCCCACGCCTGCGTGGCCAATGTCAGCCCTGATGGCCAGGGCGAGCTTTGGGTTTGCACCCAGGGCCACTTCGTTTACCGCAACCAGTGCGCAGCATTGCTCGGCATGGATATTTCCAAGCTGCGCGTCACCGCGTCTGAAATCGGCGGCGGCTTCGGCGGCAAAACCCACATCTGGACCGAGCCTTTGGCACTGGCGCTTTCCCGCAAGGCCAACCGTCCGGTGAAGCTCACCATGAGCCGCGAGGAAGTGTTCCGCTGCTCGGGGCCGACAAGCTCCACTTCCATCGACATGAAAATCGGTGCCAAGCGCGATGGCACCATCACTGCCGCCCATGGCGTGCTCCGCTATCACGGCGGCGCCTTCCCCGCCACCTGGGCCGAGTTCGGCGCCATGACGGCATTCGCCTGCTACGATCTCAAGAACGTGAAAAGCGAAAGCATCGAGGTCATCGTCAACCGCCCGAAGACGGCCGCTTACCGCGCCCCGTCGGCTCCCATGGCCGCCTTCGCCGTTGAAAGCGCCGTTGATGAGCTGGCCAAGAAGATCGGCATGGACCCGGTCGAGCTCCGCATCAAGAATGCCGCCAAGCAGGGCACCCAAAGCTCCTATGGCCCGGTCTATGGCCCCATCGGCATTGGCGCCACGCTCGAAGCCGCAAAGAACCATGCGCACATGAAGGCGCCCCTCGGCAAGAACCAGGGACGCGGCATGGCCTGCGGCTTCTGGTTCAACTTCGGCGGCCAGACCTGCTGCGACATCAACGTGACCCCCGATGGCACGGTCACCGTGGCCGTGGGCACCATCGACGTGGGCGGCTCGCGCGCCTCCATCGGCCTGATGGCCGCGGAAGAACTCGGCATCTCCTACGACAACGTCCGCGTCGTGATTGCCGATACTTCCTCGCTCGGCCACAACGACATGACCGACGGCAGCCGCGGCACTTTCTCAACCGGCCTTGCCACCATCGCCGCCGCCCGCAACGCCATCAAGGTGCTGTGTGCCCGCGCCGCAAAGATGTGGGACATTCCGGAGGACGCCGTCGTCTGGGAAGATGGCCACGCCAAGCCCGCCGGAACCAACGCCGGCAATTTCCCGCCGCTCTCCATCAAGGAAATCGCCGCCGCTGCCGGCAACACCGGCGGGCCTATAGCGGGCCACAATGAATTGGTGGCCGATGGCGCCGGCGTTTCCTTCGCCACGCACATCTGCGATATCGAGGTCGACCCGGAAACGGGCCGCTCCACCGTCAAGCGCTACACGGTTATCCAGGATGCGGGCAAAGCCGTTCATCCCACCTATGTCGAAGGCCAGTACCAGGGCGGCGCCGCCCAGGGCATCGGCTGGGCCCTCAACGAGGAATATATCTACGGGAAAGATGGCCGGCTGCAGAACGCGGGCTTCCTCGATTACCGCATCCCGGTCTGCTCGGACCTGCCCTTCATCGATACGATGATCCTGGAAATTCCCAACCCCAACCACCCCTATGGCGTGCGCGGCGTTGGCGAAACCTCCATCGTGCCGCCCTTAGCAGCAGTGGCCAACGCCATGTCGAACGCGGTCGGCATCCGCCTGACGCATATCCCGATGTCGCCGCCCCGCGTGCTCAAGGCGATCAGCGCCCGCAAGCACTAGTCCCGTGGCGGAAGTCCACCTCTGGGGAGCGCTCCGGCCAATCGTTGGCGGAGCGCTTTCCGTTTCGGTGGAGGCAAAAAACATCCGCGAGCTTTTCAAGATACTGACCGAACAATACCCCGCCTTCGAACCCCACCTCCAGCGCGGCATCGCCGTCTCCATCAACGGCAAAATCTACCGCGACACCTGGGACCAGGCGCTGCCTCCGGACGCTGAAATCTATCTGCTACCCCGAATTCCGGGCGGGTAATCCGCAATTTGTCCTGGCCCTACGCAATTGTTATGCGACCGGATCGGCAAAGGGCGTATCGGGTGTACTCACATAAAAAAGCGCCATGGTCGCCGGAACCTTCGGGTCGAGGTTGCGGCCCGTCATTCGAACTTGGGACGGTTCGACGAACACCTCTCCTGCCTTGACTGTCACTGCATCGCGGCCATCCAACTCAAGCGTGAAGGTGCCTTCAAGCATATAGACTGTGACAGGAAAGCGGTGTGAATGGTAGGGCGTGCGGTCGCCTGGTTCCAGACGGGCAAAGAGGACACGTATTTCCTGGTTATCCGCCGTTGGCATCGCCGTCACGATTTCCCGGTGCAGCACCCTGAGCTTCGCCGCACCCGATGCCTGTGCGGAGGTTGTGACCCCCACTGAAAGGCCCTCGATTGCCTTGCTGACGTCCATGGTCTTGTGCATATCCTGTCTCCTGTGATTGTGCGTTCCGACAGGTACACTCCGGGCAGCCCAGGGGGCAGCAGCAAGATTGCGGAACCTTACGCAAAAATGCATAATGAGAAATGTTCGACTGGAGCGATCTCAGATACTTTTTGGCAGTCGCGGAATTCGGCAGCACTCTGACGGCAGCAAAGAAACTCGGCGTGAACCAGTCGACGGTGCAGCGCCGCATCCTCGAACTGGAACGCGGCATCGGCCATGCCCTGGTGCGGCGCCATCCATCCGGCTACAAGCTCACCGAATTTGGCGAAGCGCTGCTTCCCGCCATCCAGGATGTAGAGAAGGCCGCGCGCGGCGTGGAACGCCAGGTGCAGGCCTATACCAGCGAGCTCCACGGGGTGATCAGGCTGACCTGTCCCGAGCCCCTGGTTTCGCGGATTTCAGAGTCGGCCCTGCTGGATATTTTCCATGAGCGCTACCCGGCCCTACGCGTCGAGTTCGTCATGAGCGACCGCTACCTCGATCTCTCCAAGGGTGAGGCCGACGTGGCGTTGCGGTCCGGTGACCCGGATGACGAAAGCCTTGTCGGCCGCAAGATCGGCGACTCCATCTGGGCGGTATATGCCAGCTGCAGTTATGTGCAGCGCCATGGCCGGCCACAGAATATCGCAGACATCGGCAATCACTCCATCGTCGGCTTTGACGGCATGCTCTCAAACCATCGGGCAGCGAAATGGTTTGCGAACATTGCGCCAAATGCCACAGTCGCGTCGCGCAATGACAGCGTTCTCGGTGTCCTGCATGCGGTGAAGTCCGGTGTTGGCGTGGCCCCTTTGCCCACGACCATTGCCGGCATGCACGACGATCTTGTCCAGGTTCTCCCGCCGGTCAAGGAGTTGCACCGCGGCTGGTATCTTCTGACCCACCCCGATCTCCGCAATACGCCGCGGATCAGCACCTTTTTCGATTTCGTTATCGAGAAACTCGATCTCGTCCACCCCATCCTCATGGGATAAAACACCAACCCGAAATTCCTCACCAGCGCGCCCCTTTCCAGCGTCTGGCTTGCCTCCGCTCTTCGACATAGGCTCGGCGATAACCGGTCTGGCGGGTGATGTTGCGCTTTAGCTCCTGAGTGGCTGTCGATGGCGCGCGATCCAAAGCTGCAGAGATTTGCTGGAGCGATCGCCCTTCAGCGTGTAAACGGGCAATCGCACAGCGGTCTTCGAGGCTAAACTGTTGATATCGGGTTCCCATGGCAACACCTTAACTTGGTGTTGCACTTAGTTTGTGAATTTAGGGGACCCAGACTATGGCGAAGGGGAATAAGACTAAAACCCAAAGTTGAATTTAATCCTATGGCATCTGGGAAACCCGTAGACAAGAATTTGTTCCTCTGGGCTACCCACCTCGCGGACCATGCCAGAAACCGGCCGTAGCACGCTCCTAATAGGTTTAAAAGCCTATTGAAGTTGGAGTCCCGGTGCTCGCGGCACCACTCAAACTCCGGGCGCATACCGCAGCAGCGTCACGCCCTGCGCAAGGCTTTCCGTGCCAAGCGGCTTCAAACTTAGCGACAGGCCGGACTGGAAGTATGGCTTGCCGCCGCCCAGCACGACCGGGTGCACGTAGAGCCGGTACTCGTCGATGAGACTTGCCCGTGCGAGATGCGCCGCAAGTTCGGCGCCGGCCACGCTGATATAGCCATCCCTTTCCAGCTTGAGCGCGCTTGCCGCATTCTCAACATCGCCGTTCATCAGCCGGGCATTGGGGCCCACTTCCCGCAGCGTCGTCGAAAACACGATCTTCGGGGTCTTCTGCCAGGCGCGGGCAAAATCCCGCTCGACCTCCAAAGCGCTGGTCTCCCGCTCCGGGCTGTCCCAGAAGCGCATCGCCTCATACATCCGCCGCCCGCAGAGCTCCATCGAAGTCTGCCCCATCATGTCGTTAAAATGCCGGTGCAGCGCTTCTTCGGGCACCGGCAGGGCAATGTCTCCGTTAGGCCCCGCGATGTAGCCGTCCAGCGAAACCATCATGGAATAGACGATCCTGGCCATCTAGCTTCCTTTCGCCATCATCGCGTCGATCTCGCCGCGCGTCGGCATCGAAGGCGCCGTGCCGGCCTTGGTCACCGAGAGCGCGGCACAGGCGCAGGCAAAGCGCATGGCGTCCACGGCCGTGCGGCCCTCGCCGATGGCAACCGCGAAGGCCCCGTTGAAGGCATCGCCCGCCCCCGTGGTTTCAACCACCTTCACCTTGTAGGAGGGCACATGCACCGATTGCGTGGCGTTGTGCAGCAGCGCGCCATTGGAGCCCAAAGTGATGAGCGCGTTCCTGGCGCCAAGCTTCAATAGCGCGTCGCCCGCCTTGCGCGCCTCATCAACCGTGTTGACGGAAACTCCCGTGATCTGCGTTGCCTCGGTTTCATTGGGCGTAACGTAATCGCAGAGCCCGTAGATGGCCGTATCGATTTTTGCCGCGGGCGCCGGATTGAAGATCGTGGTCACGCCATGTTTGCGCGCCAGTTCCAGCCCGCGCCGGCTGGCGGCCACCGCCGTTTCAAGCTGGGTCACAAAAACCTTCGCCCCCGAAATCGTTTTTTCCGCAGCGGTGACATCATCGGCGGTGAGCGTGCCCGCCGCCCCCGTTTCCACGATGATGGCATTGTCGCCCGTCTCGCTCGAGACGAAAATGAAGGCGGCCCCCGTGGGTGCGGAATCCGAAATCATCACCTGCGAGGTATCGATGCCGTCGGCGGCCCAGGTTTTCAGTGCAATATCGCCGAACGAGTCGCGGCCAAGCTTGGCGATGAAGCTCACGTGGCCGCCCGCGCGCGCCGCCGCCACCGATTGGTTCGATCCCTTGCCGCCCGGCCCCATGGCAAAGCCCTGGCCCAGCAGGGATTCACCCATCAGCGGCAGGCGCTTGGCCCGGAAAGCCAGGTCCGCCACGAAGATTCCGAGAATGGCAATGCGTGGGCCGCTCATGGCGCGTCCGGAGGGATAACGCCTTTCTTGAACACGAAGCAGCCGTAAAAGCGCCGCTCCCCCGTCTGGATCACGCAATAGGCTTTCCTGGCGAGGCCATAGAAGGCAAAACGCTCGATCGATCCCATGGGCCAGGATTTTCCCTCGGCCTTGTCGATCTCCGCCTGCACCTCCGCCTGCACCGGGGGAATTTCAGTGGGCTTGCCGACCATTTCCATGCGCCCCGCCGGTTTGTCGACAAAGCTGTCAAGCGGCATGACGGAAAGCACGGCGCGCGCCACGCGGGCAGCACTCGCGTCAATGCGCAGCAATTGGCCAAGCACCGTTTCCTTTGCCACCGAGTCCGCCGGAAAATTCGTGTCGCAAATGATGAGCTCATCGCCATGCCCCATGGCGCGCAACGCATAGAGAACATCGGCATTGAGAAGCGGATCAATTGATTTCAGCAAGATATTCTCCCATGTTTGTTTTTGAGCATGTCCCGCCAAAGTGTGAAGCGGTTTGGCGGCAAAGACATGCTCAAAAATATTGAATTGGCGCGAGTCCTTTCGGACGCGCGCTATTTGAACCATAATTTTACGGCAGGTCCAACCTAATTTCGCCAATCGACACTTCTTCCAGATTGGCGGCCGGACCTTTCCGGTCCACAACCAGAAAGCGGCTTTCCGCCTCAAGCACCAGAAGCGGATGATGCCAGGTGTTGCGCGCATAATTGACGCCCTGCCACCCCGTGGCCGAAAAAGCACGGAAGCTTGTGCGGTCCTTCGGATCCCCGCACACCACAACCAGCCAAGGCCTATCCTGCAGCGGATAGAAAATCTGGCTGCCCAGCGGGTGCCGTTCCATCAGCATGATCGCAATGGGTTTGGGCCGCGGAATGGCAACAACGATGCTGATATTGACCGCCTCAACATCAACCGAGGCCAGATCATTGAAGCGCTCGGCAAAACCCTGATTGATCGGATAGTGTTGCGCGCCGTCAATTTCAATGACCTCACCGAACGGCGCGAAGGCCGCCTTTGTCAGCGCCTCGATTTTCATTTGCCGCCAAGCTTCATGTGGCGGTTCACATCCTTGTAGAGAAGGTAGCGGAACGGCCCCGGCCCGCCCGCATAGCAGGCCTGCGGGCAGAAGGCGCGCAGCCACATGTAGTCGCCCGCCTCCACCTCCACCCAATCCTGGTTGAGCCGGTAAACCGCCTTGCCCTCCAGAACGTAAAGCCCGTGTTCCATCACATGGGTCTCGGCAAAAGGAATGACGCCGCCCGGCTGGAACGTCACGATCGTCACATGCATGTCGTGGCGCAGGTCGTCCGGGCTGACAAAGCGCGTCGTCGCCCATACGCCGTTTGTGTCCGGCATCGGAAGGGGCACTATATCCTTTTCATTCACCACAAAGGCCTCCGGAACATCGAGCCCTTCCACAAAGTCGTAGACCTTGCGGATCCAATGGAACTTCACCGGCTTTGCGCTCTTGTTGCGCACACTCCATTTCACTCGCGGCGGAACATAGGCATAGCCCCCCGGCTGCATCACATGGGCTTTGCCGGCAAGCGTCAGGTTCAGTTCGCCTTCGACGACAAACAATACACATTCCGCGTGTGGATCAGGCTCCGGCCTGTCGCTGCCGCCCTCCGGCTTCACCTCCATGATGTATTGCGAAAAGGTTTCGGCAAATCCCGACAGCGGCCGCGACAACACCCAGGCCCGCGTCTTCTCCCAGAAGGGGAAATGGCTCACCGTGATATCGCGCATTACACCTTTGGGGATCACCGCATAGGCTTCGGTGAACACGGCCCGGTCCGTGAGCAACGCGGTTTGCGGCGGCAATCCGCCCTGGGGTGCATAATAGGTGCGGTCTGTCATCTCTTGTCCAATTCTATGTACACGGCGCGAAAATCATTGACGTTGGTCAGCGTCGGCCCGGTGATGATCTGGTCACCCAGCTTTTCAAAGAACCCATGCCCGTCATTATTGGCAAGCGAGGCCCAGGGATCAATCCCCATGGCCCGCGCCCGCGAAAGCGTGTCTGGCGTGATAAACGCCCCCGCCACCTCACGCGCGCCATCAACCCCATCCGTATCAGCCGCAAGCGCCGTAACCTTTTCGGCTCCATCAAGCTTCAGCGCCAGCGCCAGAAGAAACTCCACATTGCGCCCACCTGCGCCATTGCCCCGCACTGTCACCGTTGTCTCCCCACCCGAAATCAGAACGCAAGGGGCAGGCAAGGGCTGCCCAAAACGTCGCGCCTGAAAAGCAATGCCCGCCATCACAAAGCCAACCTCGCGCGCCTCGCCCTCAATGGAGTCGCCCAGAATGAGCGGCGTGATGCCCGCCTTGCGCGCGATGGCCGCCGCCGCTTCAAGCGATTTCTGCGGCGAGGCGATGAGCTTTGTTTCAACGCCCGCAAGCCGCGAATCGCCGGGCTTCGGTGTTTCGTCAACCGCCTGCTCAAGATGACGGATCACAGCTGGAGGCGCATCGATTTTGTATTTTGCAATAATGACGTGGGCCTGCGCAAAGGTCGTAGGATCAGCCACCGTGGGACCGGAACCAACGGCGGCGAGATCATCGCCCGGCACATCGGAAATCACCAGGCTCACCACGCGTGCGGGGTGCGCCGCGGCCGCAAGCCGCCCGCCCTTGATGGCCGAGAGATGCTTGCGCACGCAATTCATTTCCGAAATCGGCGCACCGCTCTTAAGCAGCGCGCGGTTGACGGCGCGCTTCTCCTCAACCGAAATTCCTTCCGCCGGAAGACTGAGCAGCGCCGAACCGCCACCGGAGATCAGCGCAATGACGAGATCATCCTTGGTGAGCCCCTTCGCCATGGCCAGCATCCGCCGCGCCCCATTGGTGCCCGCATCATCGGGAACCGGATGGGCCGCTTCAATGATTTCAATCTGCTTGCACGGCACTGCGTGCCCGTAACGCGTGACGATCAGGCCGGAGAGCGGGCCATTCCAGGATTTCTCAAGCACCTGCGCCATGGCAGCCGAAGCCTTGCCGGTGCCGACAACAATCGTCCGGCCCTTCGGCTTCGCCGGCAGGTTCTGCGGCACGCATTGATCCGGCATTGCCGCCGCCACTGCAGCATCAAACATCGAACGCAGGAATCTACGCGCGGCCTCGGGCGGCATGAAATCAACTCTTCTGGTTTTGTCCAATCTCATGATTGGCCAACAATTCAAGCGCCTTCACTAAAGCCGAATGATCCAACTTGCCATGTCCATTTGCGACACATGCATTGAAAAGTTCCTGCACCGTGGCCGTATTTGGAAGCCCCAGCCCCATCTGGCGGCCGCTCGAAAGCGCCAGATTGAGGTCTTTCTGGTGCAGTTCAATGCGGAAGCCCGGGTCGAAAGTCCGCTTCACCATGCGCTCACCATGAACTTCAAGAATACGGGACGCGGCAAAGCCCCCCATCAGGGCCTGCCGCACCTTGGCGGGATCCGCCCCCGCTTTCGAAGCAAAAAGCAATGCTTCCCCGACGGCTTCAATGGTAAGCGCAACGATAATCTGGTTTGCTATCTTGGTTGTCTGGCCATCACCGTTTCCGCCGACAAGGGTGATGTTCTTGCCCATCTTCTCAAACAGCGGCTTCACCCGCTCGAATGCTGCTTCAGGTCCGCCCACCATGATCGTAAGGGAAGCGGCCTTTGCGCCTACCTCGCCTCCGGACACCGGCGCATCGAGATATTCAGCCCCCGCCACGTTCACGCGCGCTGCAAAGTGCTTGGTGGCGATCGGCGAGATGGAGCTCATGTCCACCACGATCTTGCCCTTGGCAAGTCCACTGGCCACACCATCCTTGCCAAACAGGACCTTTTCCACATCCGGCGTATCCGGCACCATGATGATGATGATATCGGAGTTCGTTGCGACCGCCGCCCCGGTGGTGCAGACCTTGGCGCCTGCGTCCGCAATCTCTTTCGGCACGGAGCCACGCGTGTTGACAAAAAGCTTGTGGCCCGCCGCGATGAGATGCCCCGCCATGGGCGCGCCCATGATGCCAAGTCCAATAAATCCAACATTCATGTGAAAACCCTCACGAACTCATTTCCTTGATCCAGCCCAAACCATCAACCGTACCGCCCTTCGGCTTGTATTCGCAGCCAACCCATCCTTCATAACCCAGCGTATCGATCAGGTTGAGGATAAACGGGTAGTTGATTTCACCCGTGCCCGGCTCATGGCGCCCCGGATTATCGGCAATCTGGATATGCCCGATACGCGGCATGAGTCTTGTGAGGTTTGTCGCGAGTTCCCCTTCCATGCGCTGCATGTGGTAAACGTCATACTGGAGCTTGAGTTTATCGGAACCCACATCATCGATGACTTCGATGCCCTCTTTCGAACGGTTCAGGAAAAATCCCGGAATATCATAGGAATTGATCGGCTCGACGATGAGGAGGATGTTTTCCTTCTTAAGAGCCGTTGCCGCAAAGGAGAGATTGGAAACCAGCGTCGTGTATCCCGTTCGCCGCGTAACGTCGCTGGGAAGAATGCCGGCAAGGCAGTTGATCGTTGTGCAATCCAGAGCCTTGGCATAGTCGATGGCCTTGCCCACGCCATCCTGAAACTCGCCAACACGATCGGGGAGGCAGCCTATCCCGCGTTCGCCCCCATCCCAGTTTCCGGCGGGAAGATTGAACAACACCTGTTTCAGGTTGTTCCCGTGAAGGGCTTCGGCCACCTGCTCCTTCGGGAAAGCATAAGGCCCCACATATTCAACCCCGGAAAACCCCGCCTTGGCCGCGGCAGAAAAACGCCCCAGAAAATCATGCTCGCCAAAGAGCATGGACAGATTCGCGCTGTATTTTGGCATCAAAAAATCTCCCTAGTCGAGCAGTGCAATGGCAGTTGGCGCGTCGCTTGCGCTGAGTGCAAGATCCTCGAATTCATTGACCTTGTCGATATCGGTTCCCATGGCAACATTGGTAACGCGTTCAAGAATGATTTCAACCACGATGGGAACGCTGAATTCCTTCATCAGCTTCTTTGCTTTCTCAAATGCCGGTAGGATATCCTCTGGTTTGGTAACCCTGAGGCACTTGCAGCCCAATCCTTCAATCACTTTCACATGGTCAACACCATAGCTGCCAAGCTCCGGCGTATTGATATTTTCAAATGACAGTTGCACGCAATAATCCATGTTGAAACCACGCTGGCTCTGCCGGATCAGGCCGAGGTAGGCGTTGTTCACCAGCACATGGATATAGGGAACCTTGAACTGCGCCCCCACCGCCAGTTCCTCGATCATGAACTGGAAATCATAGTCGCCGGAAATCGCAACGATGGGCGAAGTGGGGTCAGCCGCGCGAACGCCAATTGCTGCCGGAATTGTCCATCCCAGGGGGCCGGCCTGCCCGCAATTGATCCAGCCCCGGGGCTTGTAGACATGCAGGAACTGCGCCGCAGCAATCTGCGAGAGCCCGATCGTGCTGACATAGGTCGTATCCCGGCCAAAGGCCTTGTTCATTTCTTCATAAACCCGCTGCGGCTTGATCGGTGCATCTTCAAAATGCGTGCGCCGAAGCATGGTTTTCTTGCGTTCGCGGCATTCCGCAAGCCAGGTCGGGCGATCCTTCAGCTTGCCCTTCTTTTTCATTTCGCCCGCAATCTCCACGAAAAGTTCAAGCGCAAGTTTTGCATCCGACGCTATGCTGTAGTCAGCATTGAACACGCGACCAATTTGTGTTGGCTCAATATCCACGTGGGTGAAGGTACGGCCCTTGGTATAAACCTCAATGGTTCCCGTATGCCGGTTAGCCCAGCGGTTGCCGATGCCGAGAATATGATCGGAAGCGAGCACCGTTGCATTGCCATAGCGGTGGCTGGTCTGAAGGCCCGCCATGCCCACCATTTGTGGGTGGTCATCGGGAATGGTGCCCCAGCCCATCAGGGTTGGAACTACGGGCACACCCGTAATTTCCGCGAACTTCACCAGAAGATCAGACGCATTGGCATTGATGATGCCGCCGCCCGCCACGATAAGCGGGCGCTCGGATGCATCGAGTAAGCTAAGTGCCTTTTCAATTTGTGCTAACGATGCAGCAGGCTTGTAAACCGGCAAGGGCTGATAGGTTTCAGGATCAAAGTCGATTTCGCTCATCTGAACATCGAAGGGCAGATCGATCAGCACCGGCCCCGGCCTTCCCGAACGCATCAAGTGAAAGGCATGCTGGAATGTGCCGGGAACCTGGGCCGCTTCCCGCACCGTAACCGCCCACTTGCACACCGGCTTGGCTATGGATTCGATGTCGACGGCCTGGAAATCTTCCTTGTAAAGCCTGGCCCGCGGCGCCTGGCCCGTAATGCACAATATCGGAATGGAATCGGCTGACGCCGAATAAAGCCCGGTAATCATATCGGTTCCGGCTGGTCCGGAGGTACCAACACAAACACCAATATTGCCCGCCTTGGCGCGGGTATAGCCCTCGGCCATGTGGGAGGCACCCTCCACATGGCGCGCCAGCATATGGCCGATTATATTGCGCGGACGCATCGCCGCATAGAAGGGATTGATGGCGGCACCCGGCACCCCAAAGGCATGACGCACGCCCTCCAGTTCCAGAATGTGAACGGCGGCCTCGGCAGCAGTCATCTTTGGCATGGCTTGCCTCCTTCAGGTTTCAAACAATATTTGCGCCAAATAATCAAAAGGTCCAATATATTGTTAAGCTTGATCTAGAGGTTTTTCATATGGAACTCAGGCATATCAGATATTTCCTGGCCCTTGCGGAAACGCTGAATTTCACCGTGGCGGCAAAACGCCTGAACATGTCCCAGCCGCCCCTCAGCCAGCAGATTGCCGATCTCGAGCGCGAGCTTTCCGTGAGGTTGTTTGACCGACATAGCCGCAGCGTTGCGCTGACCGCCGCGGGCCAGGTTTTCCGACGCCACGCCGAAGCCATGCTGGCCCAGGCCCAGCAGGCCGCAGACGAGGTCAAGGCCATCGACCGGGGAACCACGGGCATTCTAAATGTGGCGGCAACAAGCTCTGTTTTATATTCCGGACTCTCCACGGCAATCGCGGCTTTCAAGGCGGAAAACCAGAACGTCGAGGTTATCATTCACGAATTGTCGCCGAAAGAACAGATAGAACACCTTGGACTGCACCGGGTTGACGCCTGCTTCCTCAGGTTTGCACCGGAAGAGAAAAACTTCCTCGTGACCAGGGCATGGCGTGAAAAAGTGGGGCTGATCGTGCCGCTGAGGCACCGGCTCGCAAGCCGCAAATCCGTGCGCATCGCCTCGCTTAGGGACGATGACTTTGTTTTCTACCGCCTACCGGAATCAGCCTTCGCAACGCATCTTCAATCCCTTTGTGTTCAGGAGGGCTTTGCCCCGCGCATCATTCAGCAGGTTGTGGAATCCTTTTCAGTCGTGAGTCTCGTCTCCGCCGGTCTCGGCATCGGCTTCGTGCCCGAAACAGTAGGGCGAAACAGCGCTGCCAAGGTCAAATACCTCGACATCATCGGCGCAAGCCCCACCGCGGACGTGCATTCCCTCATGCGCCATGACGCAACCGCCCTCGCCCGCCGCTTCGTGGCTTTCACCACGCGTTAGAGCATGATCGTCACGTATTGAATCACGCACCGAAGGGCCCTCATCCGCCCTGTCGGGCACCTTCTCCCATGAGCGAAGCGAATGGGAGGTGCCCGACAGGGCGGATGAGGGCCTCTTGACCAAGAGCTCCAATTAAAAAATAAAGCGCCTTAAACCGGAAAATTTGCGTGCCAGTGCCTGGCGATGTCAATTCGCTTCGCAATCCAGACTTTGTCATGAGATTGAACATAGTCCAGGAATTTTGCCAGCCCCAGGGCGCGGCCGGGACGGCCTGCGAGACGGCAATGAAGTCCAACCGACATCATCTTGGGCGAGCCGCGTTTTCCCTCATCATACAGCCAGTCGAACGAATCCTTCAGATACTGGTAAAAATGCTCGCCCGTATTGAAGCCCTGCGGCGTGGCAAAGCGCATGTCATTGGCGTCGAGCGTGTAGGGAATGACCAGATGTTTCTCGACCCAATAGGGCAGATCATCCGCATAGGAATCTGAGGAATAGAGAAATCCGCCCTCTTGCCTGATAAGGCGCTGGGTGTTCATCGAGCAGCGCCCCGTATACCAACCCAGCGGACGCGAACCAACGGCCTCCGTATGAATGCGGATCGCATCCTGGATGTGCCGCCATTCTTCATCTTCCGGCATATCCTTGTATTCAATCCATTTCAGTCCATGGCTGGCAATCTCCCATCCAGCCTCGATCATGGCGCGCGTCTGCTCCGGTGAACGTTCGAGGGCCGTCGCCACTCCATAAATCGTCAGGGGAATTTTGCGGCCAGTGAACATCCGCCATAGCCGCCAGAAACCGGCGCGCGCCCCATATTCATAAATCGATTCCATATTCCAGTGGCGCTGGCCTGGCCAGGCGCTTGCGCCCACAATTTCAGACAGGAACGCCTCTGACGCTGCGTCGCCATGCAGGATGTTGTTCTCGCCACCCTCCTCATAGTTCAGCACGAACTGCACGGCAACATGCGCCCCATCCGGCCATTTCGGATCGGGAATGGCGCGGTCATAACCCTTGAGATCACGCGGATAATCGGGCTTCTTTTCGCTCACAGTTCCCCACCCAGATACAATTTCTTCACCCGTTCATCATTCAACAACTCAGAGGATACTCCGGAAAGCGCGACGGCACCCGTCGTCAAGGCATAGGCGCGCTGCGAAATCCGAAGTGCCATACGTGAATTCTGTTCGACGAGCAACACGCTCACTTTTTCATCGCGGTTTATGGCAACAATCGATCGGGCTATATCCTGAACCAATTTAGGAGCGACGCCAAGAGAGGGTTCGTCCAGAAGAAGAAGCCGTGGCTTGGACATCAGGGCCCTGCCAATCACCAGCATTTGCTGTTCGCCGCCGCTCATGGTTCCCGCTGCCTGCGAATAGCGTTCCTTGAGGCGCGGAAAGCGGCCGAGCACCATCTCCAGGGACCTTGCAATCTCCGCTTTGTCGGAGCGGGTGAAAGCCCCCATCAGCAGATTGTCCTTGACGGACATATAGGGAAATACGCGGCGCCCCTCAGGCACCATGGCAATTCCCATCTTGACGATCGCATCGGGGCTCACGCCATCAATACGTTTTCCGCTGTAGTGGATTTCTCCGGTCCTGATTTTTCGCAGGCCGGTGATGGCGCGCAGGATCGATGATTTGCCCGCGCCATTGGCGCCAATGAGGGCCACGGTCTCGCCCTCGTTCACCTCAATCGATACGCCTTTCAGCGCATAGACATGGTCATAATAAAGTTCGACACCAGAGAATTTGAGGATCTGGTTCATGATCTAAAGCCCAATCGCCTCGTCTTCGCTACCCAGGTAAGCCTCGATGACTTTTGCATTGCTTTGTATTTCCGCAGGTGTGCCCTCGGCTATTTTCTCGCCAAAGTTGATCACGACAATGCGGTCTGAGATTTTCATGACGGCAGGCATGTCGTGCTCGACAAGCAGAACGGTCAGGCCGCGCTCGCGGAGACGTCGTACCATTGCCACTGCCTTCATGGTTTCGTCGTGGTTCATCCCGGCGAAGGGCTCGTCGAGCAGCAGAATCGTAGGATTGGTGGCAAGACCTATGGCGATGCCAAGGGCGCGCAGGTGGCCATGGGGGAGATTCTTGGCAATTTCCGATGAAATCGCGGAAAGACCAAGAAACTCAAGTATCTCGTCTGCCGAGGTACCGAATGCCTGCTCGTCTGCTTTCGCCAGTTTAGTTCCGAGAAAGAACCCAAGAAGGTTGGCCTTTGACCTGAGGTGATGCGCGATGATCACGTTCTCGCGAACGCTCATGTTTTTGAAAATAGTCGTCTCCTGAAAGGTGCGGACAATGCCTTTCCGGGCCGCGATATGGGGAGCAAGATCGGATATGCGCTCACCCTTGAACAGCACTTCACCGGACGTTGGACGGAGAAAGGATGCGATAAGTTTGAAAAGTGTTGACTTGCCAGCGCCATTTGGACCAATGACCGCGAGTATCTCTTTCTCGCGCACGGTGAAAGACACATTGTTTACAGCGACGAGACCGCCGAAGCGCTTGGTGAGGCCCGAAACCTGGAGAAGATCAACCATTATTCGACCCCCGCTTGCGCAGCAGATCACCAAGACTTAGCAGGCCGTTCGGCAGGAAAAGCATCAGGACAATCATCAAAGTTGAATAGATGAGCAGTTGGAATTTTCCGGTCTGGAAAAGCAGGTCCCAGCCAAAATAGAGAACAAGGGTCCCGAGCATCGGCCCGAAAACATAGCCGAGGCCACCGAAGAAGCAATTCAGCATGAAATTGATCGAGTCAGTCACCGTGAAGCTTGAGGGGTAAATGGATTGCGAGATCGCGGCAAAAATAGCCCCCGCCACGCCGCCGAAGAAAGACGAAATTGCATAGGCGATCACCCGCAGGTAGGCGATGTTGACGCCGATTGACGAAGCGAGCTCCTCATTCTGCTGCAGCGACTGGCAGAGCTTGCCGATACGGGAATTGACCAGGCGGTACATTGCGGCAAAGCAGAGCACCATCATTGTAACAGCCAGCAAGTAGAAGGCAAGTCGGGGGCTCTGCATCCCTGCGAAATTCGGAATGATTGTAACTCCGAAAATTGATAGCGCACCCGGAAGCGGAATGCTGACCATGCCCTTGGCGCCATTGGTGATCGGCAGTGCGAGGGCCAGCAATCGCGCGACCTCGGTAAGCACCAGTGTCACCATGGCAAAATACACTCCACGCAGGCGCAGGATTGGGTACCCAATCAAGATGCTCGCCGCAGCGCAGAAAAGGCCTGCAAGCGGAAGTGTGAGCCAGAAGGACACACCATAATTCACAACCAGAATGGCCGACACATAGCCGCCCATGAGTGCGTAGGCGCCCTGCCCGATATTGATGCGCCCAATAAAAAATGTAAGCCACACACCGGCACTTGCAATACTGAGAAGTGCTACAGAAGTGAGCGTGTAGTAGAGATCCGTCCGTCCTGTTGCTATGATAAGTACGGGCACGAGGATGAAGACGACCGCCAGGAACGCGGAAATTGAGGCAGCTTTGGCAACGCGTGTCATTGTTCCATTAACCCCACGGCTTGCCCATCAGGCCATTGGGCCTGATGCTGAGAAACACCATGAGCGCGGCAAAAATGACCAGATAGGTGACATCGCCATACTCACGCAATACCGTAAGGCCGACCGATTCCATCATGCCAAGGATGAAGCCACCGGCAATGGCCCCACCGACAACACCGGCACCACCGATCATCACCATCATAAAGGCCTTGATCGAGATGGGGCCGCCGATACCGGAATTGACACCCGTAATGGTGACCAGCAGCCCGCCGACAATTCCTGCCAGCATCGCACCCATGGCAAAACCGATCATGGAATAACGTTCGACCGCAACACCCATGAGCTGGGCCGCGACACGGTCCTGGGCCAGGGCCCGCATGGCGCGGCCGGGCCTGCTGTATTGCATATAGAGAATGAATGCTGCGATGAAGACGATGGCCAAAGCGCCCACGGCAATTCTGTCATAGGGCATGATCAGGCCATCGGTATTGAAGACGCCCTTGACGATCTTGGGAACACCGCGCTGCTTCTCGCCAAAGATCAGAAGAATCACCGCATCAAAGAAAAAAGCCGTCGCCGCAGCAAGCAGCATCGTGCTTTCCTCGCGATGGCTTCGCTTGATCACGGTCCTGAATAGATACTTCTCCATGAGGGCGCCGATGACAGCCAGCGTCATCCCGGATGCGAGCAAAGCCACAACAAAGGGAAGGCCGAGCTGGCCATACACGGTGTAAGTAATGAACCCGCCCAGCACATACATTTGGCCGTGGGCAAAATTCAACACGTTCATCAGGGCGAATATGAGGGTAAGCCCCAGCGCAATCAGCGCATACTGGGCACCGAGGTAGAGTCCGTTGGCAATGACCTGTTCCATGCAGCCTCACGTCACAGAAAGTGAGGGCTTGGATTATACCAAGCCCTCATGAGTTTGGGAGCATCTACGGTCTAGTCAACAGTTCCAACAAACAGGGTCTCGAAAGCGCCATCCTTGTATTCGTTCACAACCATTGGAACCGCCACCTGGCGCTTCTGGCCGAAGGAAGTGCTGCCCACATAGGTCAGCTTTGCATCGCCTTTAAGATAGGGATTTGGGGCAGAGAAGGTGTCCATGGCCTTCTTGAACTCCTCGACATTGTCGAGTGCGGCAGGACTGGCCTTCAGCGTTTCAAGAATGTAGTCGAGGGCATAGACCTTTGTATTCGACTCGTCGTTATATTCGCCAAACATTTTCGTATAGCGTTCAACGAATTCCTTCATCCGGTCAGACGCGATTTCCGGCGTCGAAGCGCCACCAACCGAGATGAAGCCGTTCGCAAGTTCACCGGCACCCTCTTCAAGCACTTTGGCGTCCTGGGCTGTTTCGGTCGAGATCAGGCCTTCATAGCCAAGTTCGCGAGCAGCACGGATGAGCAACGGAGCATTTGCCGGTGCAACGCCAGAAAGCACGAGCAAGTCAGGCTTGAGTGCCACGATTGGTGTGAGAACCGGCGAAAAATCGCGCGTATCATTCTGATAGGTGTCGTTTTGCGCGACAACTTCAAGTCCAAGCGCCTTTGCAGCAGCAACGCCTCCGTCCCGTTGGCTCAATGGATCGGACTCGTTGGCAGCCACGAAAGCTACCTTCTTCACGCCCTTGTTTTCCATGAGATACTTGTAAATTGCCGGGCCCGATTGATAGTTGGCGATCATGCCGAGCACGGCGTTGGAAGCAGGTTTCTCATAAAGTGACTTCGGGAAGGCATAGGGGAAGTAAATGATGCCATTGGCTTCTGCGACCGGACGGACAGCAGCAGCACCATCATCGACGTTTGGCCCAACGACGTAATGGATGCCTTCCTGAGCCATCTTTTCCATGCCGGCGATTGCGCGCTTGGGGTCCTTCTGGTCGTCAAAGGTAACAATATCGAGGTCATAGGTGACCTCGCCGATCTTGACGCCGCCCAATTCATTGTACCAGGCAGCAAGGGTCTCCATGGAGCGCACATTTGATGTGCCCCAGGCGGCGGCCGGGCCGCTTGTCACCCCGACAAACCCGATCTTGAGTTTTGCATTCTCCGCAAACCCCGCGGCCGGCATGGCCGCGAGCATCGCAGCGCCCATAACACCGAGCATTACCCGGCGTGACATGTTTGAAATGGTTTTCATATTCGGTCTCCTCTTTGAACGTTTTTCCCAAGTGAATTCATGAGCGGGATTGCTTGTTTGATCTGCAAGCTTGTTCTTCTTCGCCACTCTAAATTTAATCTTGCTCAATTTCGATTTGAATGCAATAAAAAAATACAGTATTGTATACAATTGCACTGGAATTGAGCTAAGGCCTGAATTTAGGGCACGGATTTGCTGAACATTTGACCAGAAGGGGTTGCCATGCGCATCAGGATCATCAATCCGAACACGACGGTCTCGATGACAGAAACAATTGCCGCTGCAGCACGGGCGGTTGCCGCGCAAGGTACTGAAATCGTGGCGGTAACGTCCCTGTCCGGGGCCGTTTCAATCGAGAGCCACTATGATGAAGCACTAAGCATCGTTGGTCTTGTCGACGAGATTCGCGAAGGTGAAGCAGAGGAAACAGATGCCTACATCATCGCCTGCTTCGGTGATCCAGGCCTCCTTGCCGCGCGCGAGGTTGCAACCGGCCCCGTGCTGGGCATTGCCGAGGCGGCCATGCATGCGGCGAGCTTCATTGCCACGGGCTTTTCAATTGTCACGACTCTGGATCGTACACGGATCATTGCCGAACATCTCGTGCGGAACTATGGCATGGAACATCATTGTCGCGGCGTGCGTGCCACCGAACTGCCGGTTCTGGAGCTTGAAAATCCAAAGTCCAATGCCCGTGCGCTCATTCTCGCGGAGTGCAAAAAGGCAATCATGGAAGATAAATCTGGTGCCATAGTGCTCGGGTGTGCCGGCATGGCGGACCTTGCACGCTACCTCGAAGGAAAACTTGGCGTACCGGTGATCGATGGTGTGGCAGCAGCCGTGAAGTTTGCCGAGGCGCTCGTCGGAATAGGCCTTAAGACAAGCAAGCACGGCGACCTCGCCTATCCGCTTCATAAATCCTACAAGGGGAAGCTTGAAAGCTACGCTCCACCCTCGAGACCGGCGATGACAAATGGCAAGTCGATATCGCGCTAACCAGACTTGCTGAACATGTTTTTGAAGTCAACGCGGGCGTAGTCTTCTGAAAGCTCAATCTGGGCCTCGATATGTTGAAGATGATGGTCCATGAATTGAGCCGCTTTCTTTGCATCCCTGCGTTTCAGGGCACCGACAATTTCCATGTGTTCACTGTGTGAACAAGGAACCGCACCAGGAGACTCGTATAGGGCGATGATGAGAGACGTCCTCGATATAAGTTCATTGAGAAAGTCATCCAATACGCTATTGCCAGCCAGCCTGGCAAGTTGCCGATGAAAGTTGCCCGACAGATTGAGTCTTAATGTCTTGTCGCCGGTATCAAAAGCAGATTTTTCAGCGGCGACCAGCTTTCCCAGCTCGTCAATGCTCCCGTCATCAGCCGTGGCCACAACGCGCTCGACAAGAATTTTCTCAATGAGCCGCCGCGCATCAAAAACCTCCTTTGCTTCTTCGGCCGATGGCCGTGCCACCGTAGCTCCCTTGTTGGGAGCAAGGTCAACCAGTCTTTCATGGGATAGTTTTTGCAGAACTTTGCGAATGACAGTGCGGCTCACTCCAAATGCAGTCGATAGCGCATCTTCCTGAAGGGCAGTTCCCGGTGGAATGCGATGATCAACTATGGCCCTGGATAATTCGAGATGAATTGATTTATCACGCAGGCCGGGACGTTTACCGCGGGGATTTGTTTTCACGCCAATTTTTGAAGGCTTTAGCTTCGTTGCTTTGCGCATATTTTGACCCTGGAAATGGATATCCCGGTATCTAAGCAGATTACCTTGAAGCCCGTCCAATGCAATCAAATGGCGCTGGCCTGGCCCTCATGTCACGCGGATAGCCGGTCATGAACTTTTTCTCCCGCCACATAGGTAGCACGAATGGCCCGGTCATCGCCCAATATCATCAGGGCGAACAGCATGTCTTCCAGCGATTGCGACAGGTCCTGCCGCGCCGCCAGAACCGGCGTTGCCCGCGGGTCAAGCACCACGATATCCGCGAACTTCCCCGTCTCAAGCGCCCCGATTTCATGATCAAGCCGCAGGCGCTCCGCATTGCCACGCGTGGCCATCCAAAAGAGTTCCAGCGCCGTTGGCTTGTAGCCCGTGAGCATCTGCACTTTGTAGGCCTCGCCGAGTGTTGCCAGCATGGAATAAGTCGTGCCCCCGCCCACATCGGTCGCCAGCGCAACGGGAATGGGCCGTTCCTTCTTTCCCAGATGCTTCATTGACATCAATCCGGAACCCAAAAAATTATTTGACGTGGGACAATGGGCGATGGTTGCGCCCGCCTCATGCAACCGCTGGCATTCGCTCTCCGACAAATGAACCCCATGGGCAAATACGCCGTGGTCATTCACTAATCCGAAACGCTCATAAACCGCCGTATAATCGCGGTCATTGGGAAACAACGACTTGATCCAGGCAATCTCACCCGGGCTTTCTGAAAGATGAGTCTGCATCAGCGCATCCGGATAGGATTTTAGCAACTCACCCGAAACCTTCAATTGCGCCTCCGTCGAGGTAATCGCAAAGCGCGGCGAAATGGCATAGCGCAGACGGCCCTTGCCATGCCACGTCTGATAAAGCGATTCAGAGTCCTTTCCGCCCGTTGTGGCGTCATCATGCACTGCAGGCAACGCATTGCGGTCCATCATCGTTTTGCCGGTCACCAGCGCCATCCCGCGCGACTGCGCTTCGCCGAACAGCGCATCAGCACAGGTCTTGTGCACCGAGCAGAAGGCCATGGCCGCCGTCGTGCCATTTACAAACAGGTTCTGCAGAAAAGTCTTGGCGTTTGCCTTGGCATAGTCGGAGTCGGAATAGCGCGCCTCCTCAGGAAAGGTGAAGCGGGTCAGCCAGTCCAGTAAATCCTTTCCCGGTGCGGCGAGCATGCGAAGCTGTGGAAAATGAATATGGGCATCAATGAAACCGGCCATGACAATATTGCCGCCAAAGTCATCCGTTGCAAGGCCCTGAAAATTCCGCGGCAACAGCGTGAGAGGCCCGCTCCACAAAATCGTTCCGTCATCGCCAATGACCACCCCGCCCTTGCTTTCATGGGTGACCTCATGATGCGTCTTGCCGAAACTCAGGGTTTGCCCGCGGATAAGTTTCGTCATGGCGCAACACGGTCCTCAATGCGGAAACGGAAGATGCGGCACACCTGGCCCAGCGCCATGGCGAACTCTTCGTCCTTGGAGTGATTCACCCGTTCGGCAAAGCTCGCCAGGATTTGCTGTTTCGTGGCCCCCTTTACTGCGAAGATGAAGGGAAAATCAAACTTGGATTTATAGAATTCGTTGAGATGGGTGAAGCGCGCAAACTCCTCGGCGGTCAACGCGCCCAGCCCCGCCTGCGCCTGCTCATGGGCTGAGTCACCTGTGAGCCTTGCCTTGCTCGCCAGGTCCGGATGCGCCCGGATCAAGGCCAGTTGCGCCGTTTCCGATGCGGAATGAACCGCCTCATGAAAAGCCCTGATCATGGATTCCCGCGAGACGAAGGGCCTTTCGCCCGCCGCATTGCGCGCCACCCAGGGCGTATGCTCGGCCACATCGCCAAAAGCTTTCTCGAATTCCGCTGAACTTAAGTCATTAACCTGCTCAATCGTTTTCATTGCGTATTTATCCATGCCCCCAGTTTTGCCCGTTCTTCCGCCACCATGCCCGTCTTGTTGCCCAGCGGCATGGCCTTGTTTTTCACCGCCTGCGTTTCAATCTGCTGCGCATAGCGCTTCAACTCGTCCAGTGTTTCCAGCGCAATTCCCTTGGGTGCCGTCTTGGTCGTGGCATCGCTTGGCGTTTGCGCATGGCAGGAACTGCAGCGCGTCTTGACAATTGTCAGCGCCTCATCATCCGTAACGGTACCGGAATAAGCTGGAGTTGCCTCCGGCTCCGTGAACCACAGGGCCGCAGCCAGCGCGCCGCTGATGACGGGAATTGTCCAGGCGATTTGCGCTACCGGATCCCCCACTTCAATGCGAACAAGAAAGTGGCGCAGTGCCGCACCGCCCACAACAATCAGGCCAACGAGGATCCAGGCATGCATATGCTCGGTTATCATCGGATAATGATTGCTGATCATCATCAGGAGAACCGGCAGTGTCAGATAGGTATTGTGCAGCGAACGCTGTTTGCCGGTAACACCAAAGCTCGGATCAGGGGTTTCGCCGCGAAGCAGCGCTTGCGTGGTTTTTTTTTGGTTTGGAATGATCACCATGAAAACATTGGCCGCCATGATCGTGCCAATGAAAGAACCGACATGGATCAGCGCCCCACGGCCGGAAAACACCTGGGTAAAACCATAGGCTGCAACGAGAATGAGCAAGGCCACGCAGAGGGCGAGAAGTTCCGGCCTCCGCACAAGGGGTGAGCGGCACAGAAGATCGTAAATGATCCAGCCCGCGATGAGAGTTGCAACGGATATGCCGATGGCCTGCCACGGCGCGAGCACCAGCACGTCCTGCGAGATCAGATAGGTGCTCGCATTGAGATAGTACTGCACGATGAGCAGGAGAAAACCCGTGACCCAGGTGAGATAGGCTTCCCATTTGAACCAGATGAGATCGCCGGGCAACTTGGTGGGAGCAACCAGGTACTTCTGCACATTGTAAAAGCCGCCGCCATGAACTTCCCAGGCTTCACCAGAAACGCCCTCAGGCAGGCCCTCGCGCTTGCGCAGGGAAAAATCGAGCGCCACAAAGTAGAAGCTCGTACCGATCCAGGCGATGCCGGCAATCATATGTCCCCAACGCAACAGCAGGTTCCACCAGTCTTCATCAAGCGGGCCGGCGCCCGTCAGCCAGAAGGCAAGGCCCAGCGCCAGAAAAATGACCGGCAGGGTCCAGGCGATCTTGTTCAGCGGATCGCCCACTTCATGGCGCACCAGGAAGTGCCGCAGCGCCACGCCACCTACAATGATGAGGCCTGCAAGAAGCCACGCCTGCGGATGATCGATGAGCATCGCGTAATGGTTTGAAACCATCATCACCAGCACCGGCAAAGTCAGGTAAGTGTTATGCAATGAGCGCTGCTTGCCGGTTGCGCCAAAGGCGGGATCAGGCGTTTCGCCCCTGATCAGCGCCGCGGTAATCTTCCGCTGGTTGGGAATGATGACCGCGAATACATTGGCCGCCATCAAGGTGCCGATGAATATGCCGATGTGAATGAAGGCCCCGCGCCCGGAATAGACCTGGGTGTAGCCATAGGAGGCCGCCATGATCAGCACGAAAACCAAGCCAGCCAAGAGTTGGGGTTGAGACACCGCAA
Organism: Aestuariivirga sp.; assembly: GCA_030680855.1. Taxonomy (GTDB): domain Bacteria; phylum Pseudomonadota; class Alphaproteobacteria; order Rhizobiales; family Aestuariivirgaceae; genus Aestuariivirga. The sequence continues at coordinate 42,123 of JAUXUN010000074.1, read as the reverse complement.
ATCGGCGGCACAGAAAATCATAGAAGATCCAGCCCACCGCAAGGCTGCCCAGCGAGATGACAATCGCCTGCCACGGCAAAAGTGATAGCACAGCCGGATCAACAAGATAGGACCCGGCGTTAACGTAATACTGCAAGCAGAGAAGCAGAAAGCCTGTAACCCAGGTGAGATAGGCTTCCCACTTGAACCAGATCAGGTCTTCGGGAAGCTTGGCGGGCGCGCTCAGATATTTGCGGACGTTATAAAAGCCGCCGCCATGAACTTCCCACGCCTCTCCCGAAACGCCTTCCGGCAGGCCTGGCGGTTTCTTCAGGGAAAAATCCAGCGCCACGAAATAAAACGACGTGCCAATCCAGGCGATGCCGGCAATCATGTGCCCCCAGCGGGCGAGCAGATTCAGCCATTCGATTACAAACGGATCCATTATGGCTCCAGGCGCCGGATATCAAATGTCATGAAAATGCCGGGATCCATTACGGACACCCGGCACCTGACATCATTTATTGCGGCAACTTATCGTCAACGCCCTTCACGTACCAATTCATTCCCAGAATATCACCATCGGGAAGCGGCTTGCCGGCTTCGCCGGCAACCGTGCCATCCTGCTTGGTGATAGGCCCAGTGAACGGGTGAAGCGTGCCGGCCGTAATCGCGGCCTGGGTCTCGGTGGCCATCTTGGCCACGTCATCGGGCATGTTGGCATAAGGCGCCATCGTCACATTGCCTTCGGCCATGCCGTCCCAGGATTGCTGAGAAGCCCATGTCCCATCCATGCCGGCCTTGACGCGCCTGATGTAATAGGGGCCCCAGCTATCGACAATTGCCGTGAGCTGCGCCTTGGGTGCAAAGGCCATCATGTCCGAAGCCTGGCCAAAGCCGAGCTTGCCCTGCTCCTGGGCGATCTGCAGCGGCGCGGTGGAGTCCGTGTGCTGGACGAGGATATCCGCACCCTGGCTCAACAGAACCTTGGCGGCATCGGCTTCTTTGCCCGGGTCAAACCAGGTGTTGGCCCAGACAATTTTCACCTTGAAATCAGGATTGACGGTCTGCGCCCCCAGCATGAAGGCATTGATGCCGGCTACAACTTCAGGAATCGGGAAGGACACGATATAGCCCGCCGTTCCGGTCTTTGACATCTTGGCGGCGATCTGGCCGATCACGTAGCGGCCCTCGTGGAACTTGGAGTTATAGGTTGTGACGTTGGGCGCGGTCTTGTAGCCCGTCGCATGCTCAAACTTCACATCCGGAAATTTCGCCGCCACCTTCAGGGTGGGCTCCATGAAGCCGAATGAGGTGGTGAAAATCATCTTGCAGCCATCCCGCGCCAGCCGCTCGATGGTGCGGTCGGAATCGGGTTCGGGAACGTTTTCAACGAATACGGTTTCCACCTTGTCGCCCAGTTCGGCAACAACGGCCTTGCGGCCCTCGTCGTGCTGGAACGACCAGCCGCCATCGCCCACCGGGCCCACATAGATCCAGCAGGCCTTGTAAGCCTCAGCCAGCGAGGCTGTCGATCCCAGCCCCAGCGCAATCGCCGCCACCGCGGCTGTCATCAATAATTTCTTCATGTTCTGTCTCCCTGTTATTCTGTTCAGTCTGCGGCTTTGTCAGATGGGACCCCGTCCGCCGCGCTGGCAGGGCCGGTTGCTGATTATCTATCAGGCACAAAAGATTGGGCAAGGCAAGCCGGTGTATTGGCCTGCGTCAGCCGCTTGTTTCCGGAAATGATCACCAGCGCGATGATCGTCACGATATAAGGCAGCGCCGAAAGGAATTGCGGGGGGATGCCAAGCCCCATGGACTGGACAACAAAGCCCATAATCGACACTGCGCCAAAAAGATAGGCGCCAATCAGCGCGCGCAGGGGCCGCCAGGACGCAAAGACCACCAGTGCAAGCGCAATCCAGCCGCGACCCGCCGTCATGTTCTCGATCCATTGCGGCGTATAGGCAAGCGACAGGTAGCCCCCGGCAAGGCCCGCGCAGGCCCCGCCAAACATCACGCTGAGATAGCGCAGCGCGATGACCCGGTAACCCAGGGCATGCGCCGAATTATGGCTGTTGCCGACCGCGCGGATGACAAGCCCGATCTTGGTTTTGAACAGCGCATAAGCCACCCCCGCCGTGAGAATGAAGGAAAACGGCACAAGCGCGTCAATGCCGAAAAGCGTCGGCATCTTGACGCCGGGCTGGCCGACAAAAGCCTCGCCGATCAGGCCGGAAAGGCCAAGCCCCAGAAGGGTGAGGGCAAGCCCGGCCGCCACCTGGTTGGCCACCAGGGTCAGCGTGAGAAATCCAAACAGCGCCGACATCGCAACCCCAGCGAAGATTGCGGCCCCCACCCCCAGCAGGGTTGATCCCGTGAGGAATGCCACCGCGAACCCCGCCACGGCTCCCATGACCATCATGCCTTCAACACCCAGATTGAGAACACCCGAACGCTCGACAACCAGTTCGCCCATGGCGGCAATCAGCAGCGGCGTCGCGGCGGTGATGATGGTCAGCATGACTGCAAGGCTTTGGTCCACCATCCTACTCCGCCGCCTTGAGCGCGCCCACGCGGCCCATCTCAAATTTGATCCGGTAGAGAATAAGCGTGTCGCAGGACAGGATGAAGAACAGCAGGATGCCCTGGAACACCTTGGCGATCTTGTCGGAAATCCCCAGCGTCACCTGAGCCGCCTCGCCGCCGATGTAGCTCAGCGCCAGCAGCAACCCAGCAAACAGCACGCCGAGCGGATTGAGGCGGCCAAGGAAAGCCACGATGATCGCCGCAAAACCATAGCCGGGAGATATCTGCGGCTGCAACTTGCCGACAACGCTGGCGACTTCGCAAATGCCCGCAAGGCCCGCGAGCCCTCCGGAAAGCAGGAAACAGAGCATCACCATCCGGTTCCGTGAAAAGCCGGCAAAGCGCCCGGCGCGCGGCGCGTTGCCCGTGACCTTGATCTCAAACCCGATGAGCGTCTTTCCCATCACAAAGGCCAGGGCGGCGCAGGCAAGCAGTGCGAACAGTGCGCCGAGATGGATGGTGCCGCCAAAGGTCGGAAGCAGCTGCCAGCCCGCGAAAGTTTTTGTGACCGGAAAATTATATCCTTGGGGATCGCGCCACGGCCCCCGCACCAGCCAGTCAAGAAACAGTGCGGCCACATAAACCAGCATGAGGGAAGTCAGGATTTCATTGGCGTTGAAGCGCGTTTTCAGCAGGCCCGGAATGGCCCCGTAAAGTGCGCCGCCGATCATTCCCATGATGAGCATGACAACAAGGACCGACGGGTCCTGCCATTCAGGAAACATCACTGGCGCAATGCTGCCGCAAACGGCGCCCATGGTCAGTTGCCCCTCGGCCCCGATGTTCCAGACATTGGCCATGTAGCAAACCGCAAGCCCGACGCCGATGAGGACCAGCGGCGCGGCCTTGACGATAAGCTGTTCGACCGACCAGAGCTGCGTGAGGGGTTCGATGAAATAGACGTAAAGCCCTTCCAGCGGATTGATCCCGCGCAAGGCGAAGATCAGCCCGCCCGCAATCAGCGTCAGCAGAAGCGCCAGAAACGGCGAGGCAATGGCAAAGAATGGTGAGCGGTCGGCCCGCTTCTCAAGAATGAGCCGCATGGGGCGACTCCTTCTCGTGCGAACCGGCCATCATCAGGCCGATTTTTTCCGCCGTCATTTCATGCGCGGGATGCGCTTCGGAAAGCTGCCCGCGGGAAATCACCGCAATGCGGTCCGCCAGTTCGAAAATTTCGTCCAGGTCCTGGCTGATCACCACAACCGCCGAGCCCGAGCGCGCAAGATCGATCAGCGCCTGGCGGATCGTTGCCGCAGCACCTGCGTCAACGCCCCAGGTCGGCTGATTGACAACCAGCACCTTCGGCTGGCGGTCCAGTTCGCGCCCCACCACAAATTTTTGCAGGTTTCCGCCCGACAGCGAACGGGCTTCAGGATCGGGCTTTCCCATGCGCACATCATAGGTTTTGATCACCCGGTCCGCGATGGAATTGGCCTTGCCGCGATTCAGAAGTCCGTTTTCCGCCAGTGACGCGTCATCCGAATGCCGCGTCAGTACAACATTTTCGGACAATGGAAAGACCGGAACCGCGCCATGGCCAAGACGCTCCTCGGGCACAAAAGCGGCCCCCATCCTGCGGCGTGCGGTCACCCCAATGGCGCCACACGAGGCGCCATCGATTGAAACTGCACTGCCATTGGATAGGGGCCGTTCCCCGGAAATCGCATCAAAGAGTTCTGATTGGCCATTGCCCGCAACCCCGGCAATGGCAATGACTTCGCCGCCACGCACCTCAAGATTGATATTTTTCAGTTCAACCGCGAAGGGCCCGTCAGCCTCGAGACTGGCATTCTTCAGTGAGAAACGCACCGCGCCATCCCTCGGCGCCTTGGCTGCGCGCACCGTGTGGATATCGCCGCCCACCATGAGCCTGGCGAGGCTGGCCGCCGTCTCCTCGCGCGGATCGCAGGAGGCAACAACCTTGCCGTGGCGCAGGATCGTGGCCCAGTGGCAGAGGCGCTTCACCTCTTCCAGCCGGTGCGAGATGTAAAGCACCGAACAGCCCTCGCTTGCCAGTAGTCTCAACGTGAGAAAGAGCAGGTCCGCTTCCTGCGGCGTTAAAACAGCCGTCGGCTCGTCAAGGATCAGCAGCTTGGGTTCCTGCATCAGGCAGCGCAGGATTTCAATGCGCTGGCGTTCGCCCACCGACAGGTCCGCCACCGTGGCTTTCGGGTTCAGCGGCAGGCCATATTCCCCGGAATAGAACTCCACCTTCTTGGAAAGCGCATCGAGATCGAATTTTCCGGGCATGGCCAGGGAAATGTTCTCGACGACGGTCAGGGATTCAAACAGTGAGAAGTGCTGGAACACCATGCCGATGCCAAGCTTGCGCGCCGCATTGGGATTGGGAATGACAACTTCCTGGCCCATCCACTTGATTGTTCCGGAGGTGGGTTGCAGCGAGCCGTAAAGCATTTTGACAAGGGTGGATTTGCCGGCCCCGTTTTCCCCCAGAAGCGCGTGGATCTGGCCGGGCGCCACCTGCAGTGTGACCCCGTCATTGGCCCGCAATGTGCCGAACACCTTGACGATGTCGATGGCCTCAAGCAGATAGTCCGGTGCCGTCATGACGCCCGCCTTCCCCGGCCAACCATAGCCGAATCCGGCGTGGCGGCGAGTGGGTCCGCCGCACTTCTCAACAGTTCATCGCATTCCAGAAGCTGCACCGCCGTTGCTGCCGCAATCGCGGCAGGGTGCTTGGATTTTATGCTGGGAATGCCAATCGGGCAAACCAGTTCTTCGATCCGGCGTTCCGCAACGCCCGCCTCCCGCAGCCGCTTGCTGAACCGCGCCCGCTTGGTGGCGCTGCCAATCAGGCCCGCATAGGCAAACCTTGGGCTTCGCAGAACCGCATCAATGATTTCAAGGTCGAGGCCATGGCTATGGGTCATCACCAGCGCAAAACTGCCGGCGAGTGCATCAGCAATCTCCGCAGCAGGGTTTTCACTTTGGATGGTCACCACATTGGAAGGCACAGCCGCAGGAAACGCCCCCTCGCGAGGATCAATCCAGATCACATCAAACGGCATTGGTGCAAGAGCGAGGATAAGAGCCCGCCCGACATGCCCCGCCCCGAAGAGATAGAGCTTGCGGTTGCTGTCGCCAAACTGCTCGCTGAAATCAGGCGCAAGAATCCGTCCCGTTACCGCAAACACGCCACTCTCTTCGCGCGCCGCGAAATCCCTTGCTGCTGCCAAATCATTGCGCGCAAAAACTTCGGTCACCAGTTCCACCCGCCCGCCGCAGCATTGGCCCAAGTCAGGACCAAGCGAATGAACGCTCAACTTGTGCTGCGCCGGCTTGCCGAGCATGGCTTGCGCCTTGGCAATCGCCTGCCATTCCAATGTGCCGCCACCAATCGTCCCGTGAAATCCCAGTGGCGAAACAACAATGCGCGCACCCGCTTCCCGGGGCGTGGACCCCTCAACCTTCACAACCGAAATCATGGCGCAGGTGCCATGCGCTTCCAGTGCTTTGGCGATATGGGCCCAGACCTTCATGCCTGCATCCCCTTCACCGCCCGCAAAATGGCTTCCGGCGTGGCCGGCGCGGCAAGTTTTGGAATGACCCCAGGCTTCAGGCTGCCAACCGCATCGGCAATGGCGCACCACACGGAAATCGGCAACATCAGCGGCGGCTCGCCCACCGCCTTGGAACGGTAAATTGAATCCGCGGGGTTGCCGCCGCTTTCATAAAGCTTCACCCGGAAATCCGCCGGCACATCCGAGGCACAAGGGATTTTGTAAGTGGAGGGCGCATGGGTGCGAAGCCGCCCCTTGTCGTCAAACACCAGTTCCTCGGTTGTGAGCCAGCCCATGCCCTGAACGAAGCCCCCTTCAATCTGCCCCATGTCAATCGCCGGATTGAGAGAGCGCCCGACATCATGAAGAATATCAACCCGGTCTACCCGCATTTCCCCGGTCATCGTATCGATGGTGACTTCCGAGCAGGATGCACCATAGGCGAAATAGAAAAACGGATTGCCGCGCCCATTGGGCCGGTCCCAGGTAATCTTCGGCGTGGAGTAGAAGCCCGTGGACGATAGCGACACCCGCCCGCCTTGAACTTTCTTGGCCAGTTCGCCGAAGGAAATGCGCTGGTTGCCGATCAGTACCTGGCCCTTCTCAAATTTGATGCGCGACTTGGCAACTTTCCATTCCTTCGCCGCAAAATCAATCATGCGGGCTTTGATGGCCGAAGCCGCGGTCTTTGCCGCCATGCCGTTGAGGTCCGCGCCCGATGAGGCCGCCGTGGGCGACGTATTGGGAACCTTGCCGGTAGTCGTCGCCGTAATGCGCACCCGCTCCGCCGAAATGCCGAACACTTCCGCCACGACCTGTGCGATCTTGATATAGAGCCCCTGCCCCATTTCCGTGCCGCCATGATTGAGATGCACCGAACCATCCGTATAGACATGGACAAGGGCGCCTGCCTGATTGAGATGGGTGAGCGTGAACGAAATCCCGAACTTGACCGGCGTAAGGGCAATGCCTTTTTTCAGAACTGGGTTCTGCTTGTTAAAACTCGCAATCTTCTTCCGCCGCGCCCGGTAACTGCTGGATTTTTCCAGCGCCTCGATAATCTCAAGAGCGATGTTGTCTTCAACCTTCTGCCGGTAGGGCGTCACATCGCGCCCGCGCCCATAGAGATTGCGTTTGCGCACATCGAGCGGATCAAGCCCCGTTTCAATGGCAATCGCATCCATCACCCGCTCGGCAAACATCATGCCTTGTGGCCCGCCAAAGCCGCGGAATGCCGTATTGGAAACCGTATTGGTGCGAAGCCGCCGCGACTTGATGTGATAGGCCGGATAGAAATAGGCATTGTCCGCATGGAACATGGTGCGGTCACACACGCTCTGACTGAGATCAGCGGAGTAACCGCAACGCGCCAGAAAATCCACATCAACGGCGGTGAGGCGCGCCGTATCGTCATAGCCGATCTTGTAATCAATGCGCAGGTCATGGCGCTTGCCCGTCATGATCATGTCCTGGTCGCGGTCCAGCCGGCATTTGGCCGGACGCCCCGTCACATGAGCCGCCAGCGCTGCCAAAGCCGCCCACTGCGCCGCCTGGCTTTCCTTGCCGCCAAAGGCCCCGCCCATGCGCCGGCATTCGCATGTCACCATGGCGTCGGGAACCTTGAGCATCTTGGCGATGCAGTGCTGCACTTCGGTGGGATGCTGGGTGGAGGAATAGACAGTCATGCCGCCTTTTTCCTCCGGCATGGCCAAAGCCACCTGCCCTTCGATATAGAAATGCTCCTGCCCGCCCACATGGAAGCTTTCCGAAATCACATGGGGCGCTGCCTTGAGCGCTTTTTTTACGTCCCCATGAGTGAAGGCATATTCCGGCACCACATCCGTGGTGCCCATGGCCAGCGCGTCTTCCACCGTCACCGCCGGCGGCATCGGAGCCACCTCGATCTTCGCCAGCCGCGCCGCACACCGCGCAATTTCCCGCGTTTCTGCAACAACGGCAAAAATCACCTGGCCATGAAATTCAATCACGCCCTCGGCAAAGATGGGATCATCGCCAAGCGCCGGGCTGCAATCATTGACGCCGGGAATATCCTTCGCCGCCAGCAACGCGACAACGCCGGGACAGGCGCGGACTGCATCAAGATTGATGCTGGTAATTTTCCCGCGCGCATCGTCTGGCGCATAGCCCGGTTCCACATGCAGTGTGCCCTCGGGTTCGCGCATGTCATCAATATAGACAGCCGTGCCCTGAACATGCAGCGCGGCGCTGTCATGGGCAAGTGCCAAACCCACCGTTTCCGTTTCAAGGATACGCGCCCGCACATTCATCTCAGGCAGCCTCCCCGCGAAGCCCGGTAACGCGCGTTGCCCGAGAATGTCCCGAAGCGACTTCCATCAGCGCTTTGCGAAGCAGGGCCTGGGCCGCATCCAGCCGGTATTCCGCCGAAGCCCGCATGTCATCGATGGGCTGATAATCTTCAGCCATCGGCAAGATCGCCCCCTCCCACGTCTGAGGTGCATCCAGCGAAACGCCACGCAGCGCTGCTTCGGTTTTCAGCGCCCGCTTCGGCGTTGCCGCCATGCCGCCAAATGCAATACGGGCCGATAGGATCGCGCGGCCATCAAGCGTGAACTTGAAAGCGCCCACCACCGCCGAAATATCCTGATCAAAGCGCTTGGTCAGCTTGAAGGCGCGAAACACCTCATTGGCCTTGAGCTTGGGAACATCGACGCGCCAGACCAGTTCGCCGGCGGCGCGGTCCTGCTTGCCATAGGCAATAAAAAAATCTTCCAGCGGCATGTGCCGCACATTCCCGCCATGGCGGAGATGAAGCGTTGCTCCCAGGGCGATCAGCATCGGCGGGCTGTCGCCGATGGGCGAGCCATTGGCGATATTGCCACCAACCGTGCCCAAGGCGCGCACCTGCTTGGCCCCGATCCGGCGGATCACTTCGCCGACATCGGGATCAATCGAGGCGAGAAACGATTCAGCGCTCGAATAGGTCGCCGATGCGCCAATGGAAATATGCGTGCCTTCGTCGGTGATTTTGTAAAGCCCCTTGGTCCGGCCGATATGGATAATTTTCGGCAGGTTTCGAAGCTGCTTGGTGACCCACAGCCCCACGTCCGTGGCACCCGCAACAATCGTGGCATCGGGATGTTCTGCATAAAGCCTGGTGAGTGCCTCCTCATGGTAAGGTGCTGCAAAGAAAGTACTGGTATCGCCCATAAAAACATCTGCAGCGTCATCAAGCGCTGCCAATTGATTTGCGGTTGCCTTGGCCGCTGCCACCCAGGCATCGGCGGGCTTGCCCGTGCAGGATTTCACCGCCGCATCGACAATCGGCCGGTAGCCCGTGCAACGGCAAAGATTGCCCGCGATGTGGTCAACGATCTCCTGCCGTGTCGGCTTCTTGCCCGCGTGATAAAGCGTGAACAGCGACATCACGAAACCCGGCGTACAGAAGCCGCATTGCGAGGCGTGATTGTCCACAAAGGCCTTCTGCACGGGATGCAGTTTTCCATCGACGGCAAGATCGTCGATAGTGATCAGTTCCTTGCCGTCAATCTGGCCCAGCAGGAGAATGCAAGCATTGACTGGTTCGTAAACCACCCGGCCCTCATCAAGCGAACCCAGCGCCACGGTGCAGGCGCCGCAGTCGCCTTCGTTGCAGCCTTCTTTGGTGCCTTTGGATTTTTCCTCAAGGCGGAGATAATCCAGCAGCGTGCGCGTGGGCGGAATGGAGGAGAGTTCCACCACCTGTCCCCGGCGCAAGAAGCGGATTGTCTGGCGCGCCATGCCTAACTTCCCCTGTAGGTTGAATAGCCATAGGGCGAGAGCAGCAAGGGCACGTGATAGTGCTGGTTCACGTCGGCAATGCCGAAACAAATGGGTATCACATCAAGGAAAGCGGGCTCGTCGAGCTTCACGCCACGCGCCCGGAGATAGGCGCCCGCATAAAACCTGAGTTCATAGGTGCCGGTCTTGAAATCATCACCTTCGAGAATTGCGCCCTCAACCCGGCCATCCCGGTTGGTGCTGGCCGTCTTGATAAGTTCAGGCGTTGCGGCAAGCGACCACAATTCGATCTTCAGCCCGGCGGCAGGCTTGCCTGAACTCGTGTCTAGTACGTGCGTCGTAAGACGGCCCATGCATTTCCCCGAAAACTCATTAAAAGCCGCTCTTTGTGGCGGATTTAAAATTTTTAACAGATTCGACTTGTTCTAAAAAGAATAAAAAAAGCACATGAATGTTCTTTATTTTCGCACATCAAAAATCCGTGGAAGCCGCTGTTTCGCCAGTTCAAGAAATGCCCCCGCCGCGGTTTTCCGGTCAAGGCCCGGGCGATGCACAAGGGTGACCCGGCTGGGCGGCAGCGTGCGGTCAGAAAGGGGAATGAAAACAAGGGTCTTTTCGGCAACGTCCCGTTCAATGCCAAAGAGTGTTTGAAAGGCGATGCACCCGCCATCCCGCGCCAGGGCCGCCATCACCCGCAAGGAATTGCATTCAAACAGGCGGTCCTGCCGCATCGTTCGCGCCCCCAGGGCCCGGTCCAGGATGAGGCGGATGCTGAGTTCGCGCGCCGGCCAGGCGACCGGGTATTCCAGGCATTGAGCCAGAGTGAGCGACTTTGACTTGGCGAGGGGATGGGACCGCGCCATGGTGGCTCCCAAGGCAATGACGCGCTCGAACTCGACGGTCAAACCGTCAAGCGCCGATGGATTGAAGGCCAGCCCCACATCGGCTTCGCGCTCGCGCACCAGTTCCATCACCGTGTCGGAGCCGGCAACCGTAACGGCCGCCTGCACCCCGGGAAATTTCCGCGAGAAGGCGATCAGCAAATCCGGCAGAAAGGTGATCGAAAGGCTCTCAACCACCGCGATGTTGACCCGCCCGCGCGTGATGCCCTTCAAACGGGCCAGCAAATCAATCGTGCCTTCATGGGTCTGGTTCGCCGCCTGCAGGCCCCGCAGCAGCTCAACCCCCGCCTCCGTCAGGGCGAGGCTGCGCGTATGACGCTCAAACAGGGCTATTCCCAATTGCGCCTCAAGCAACCCGATTTGCCGGCTGATGGCGGACGCCGCCACATTGAGATGGCGCGATGCGGCCCGCACCGAACCAAGCGTCGCCACCGCGACAAAGTGACGGTAGCCCGTGGCAAGATGTGAATCCGATAAAAGCACAGCAGGGAACATTGCGGCCTCTGTTCTTGCCCTGTCAACCCAGCCATGTCCGAAGCCCCTAGGATTTACCTCAGCGCAATAGTAGGTATCTCGGCCATGAACAAATCCATCAAACTCGCCGCCGATATCGGTGGCACCTTCACCGACATTGTCCTTGAAGCCGGAGCCAGGCGCTGGAGCGGCAAGGTTCTGACCACTACGCAAGCGCCGGAACTGGGCGTCATCGAAGGCATCGGCCTTGTCCTGGAACAGTCCGGGATAAAGCCCGTCGACATCGGCGTGTTCATTCACGGCACGACACTTGCCACCAATGCCCTGATCGAGCGAAAGGGTGCCAGGACTGCCTTCATCACCACCAAGGGCTTCCGCGATATTCTCGAACAGGGCTATGAAAAACGCTTCGATCACTATGACCTGATGATCGACCGCTCCGTGCCGCTGGTGCCGAGAACTTTACGCTTCACGATAGAGGAACGCCTGTCCGCCGATGGCGATGTCCTGCTGCCACTTGATGAATCCGCCTTGCAAAACCTGGCGCAACAATTGCGCGAAGAAAATGTGAAGGCCGTGGCCATCGGTTTCCTCCATGCCTATGCTCACGATGGCCATGAGCGCCGGGTGCGCGAAATCCTGTCCGCCGCCTTGCCCAAGGATGTGACCATTTGCATTTCCAGCGAAGTGGCCCCGGAAATCCGTGAATTCGAGCGCTTCTCAACGGTCGTCGCCAACGCCTATGTGCGCCCGCTGATGGCGGGTTACCTGCACCGCCTGCGCGACCAGTTGCGCGGCATGAAAATGGATTGCCCGCTGTTCCTGATGATGTCCGGCGGTGGCCTCACGACGCTAGAAACAGCCGCACGCTTTCCCATTCGCCTGGTTGAATCAGGCCCGGCGGGCGGCGCCATCCTCGCCTCGGAAATTGCTGCTGAATGCACCCTGCCAGACGTCGTCTCCTTCGACATGGGCGGCACCACAGCCAAGATTTGCCTGCTCACCAACGGCGAGCCCGAGCGCGCCCGCAAATTTGAAATCGCCAGAGCTTATCGCGACATGAAGGGCTCCGGAATCCCGGTTCGAATCCCCGTTATCGAAATGGTGGAAATCGGCGCCGGCGGCGGCTCCATTGCGCGCGTCGACAAATTGAACCGCATCACCGTGGGGCCGGACAGCGCCGGCTCCACCCCCGGCCCCGTGTGCTATGGCCGCGGCGGCACCGAACCCGCCGTCACCGATGCCAATCTGGCATTGGGCAAAATCGATCCCGCCTATTTCGCCGGCGGCAAGATCAAGCTTAATGAAGCAAGCGCCAAGGCGGCATTGCAGAAAGCCATCGGCAATCCGCTGGGCCTCAAGGATTTCTGGCCGGCGGCAGGCGTCACTGAAATCGTCGAGGAAAACATGGCCAATGCGGCGCGCGTCCACGCCATTGAGCGCGGCCGCGACATCGCCGCCTGCACCATGATTGCCTTTGGCGGCGGCGCTCCGCTCCATGCCTGCCGGCTTGCCGAAAAGGTCGGCGTGAAAACCATCATCGTGCCCATGGGTGCGGGCGTTGGCTCGGCAATCGGTTTCCTCCGCGCCCCCATCGCCTATGAAGTGACACGCAGTGCTGCTGTCTCGCTTGATGCCTTCAATGCAAAAACCGTGAACGCCCTTCTGCAACACATGACGGCTGATGCCCGCGCCGTGGTGGAACCCGCCCTCGGCAAAACCAAAGCAACGGTGCAGGTCATCGCCGATTGCCGCTATGTCGGCCAGGGCCATGAGATCCGCGTGACGGTTCCCGTCAAGACACTGACCGATGCCAACGGCAAGAAACTCAAGGCCGCATTCGAAGCCCAGTATGAACAGGTTTACGGGCTTCGCATTCCCAATCAGGAAGCGGAAGCCATCACCTGGTCGGTCACCGTTTCATCGATTGCCAAGAAACCAAAACGGGCCGCAAAAACCTCCGCCAAATCCACGCCGAAGCCAAGAAGCAAGCGGCTGATCTACGATCCCGCGCTCGGAAAGCAAGTCATGGTGCCCGTCTATTGGCGCTTCGACATGAAGCCCGGCGCAACTTTCAAAGGCCCCGCAATCATTGCCGAGGATGAAACCTCGACGATTGTCGGGGCCAATTTTAGAGCGAAGATCAACAGCCTGGGCTACATCATTCTGGAGAACCTGAAATGATCGCCATCCCAATAACCCTCATGCTGAGGTGCGAGCCCCGCGAATGCGGTGCGAGCCTCGAAGCATCGGCCACAAATTCAATCGGTAAGAACCCTTCGAGGTCCGGCTGCGCCGGACACCTCAGGGTGAGGGGAGTACACGCATGAGCAAATCCGCACTCGATGCCATCCGCACCCAGGTCATGTGGAACCGCCTGATCGCCGTTGTCGAAGAACAGGCCCAATCGCTGCTGCGCACCGCTTTCGGCACCATAACCCGCGAGGCGGGCGACCTTTCCGCCGGCGTCTATAACGCCGATGGCCACATGATCGCCCAGGCCATGACCGGAACTCCTGGCCACGTGAACACCATGGCCACCGCCGTGGGCCATTTCTTCAAGCACTACCCGCAATCCACCATGAAGCCCGGCGATGTCTATGTGACCAACGATCCGTGGCTCGGCACCGGTCATCTCTTTGACTACGTGATGATGACTCCGGTGTTCCTCGGCAGGAAGCTGGTGGCTTTTTTCGCCTCGACCTGCCACGTGATTGACGTGGGCGGTGTCGGCATGTCGGCCAAGGCCAATTCCTCCTACGAGGAAGGCACCCTCATTCCCCATCTGAAAATGCGGAAAGAGGGCAAGATCAACGAGGAATTGCTTTCAGTCATTCTTGCAAATTCGCGCAATCCCGTGGAAGTGCGCGGCGACCTTCTCTCACTGGTAAGCGCCAATGACACGGGTGCACGCCGGCTTATAGAGATGATGACAGAGTTCAAGCTCACCAGCCTGGAGCCGCTCGCCAAACACATTCTCACCACCTCGGAAAAAGGCGCGCGCGAAGCCATCAAGGCCACGCCCGAAGGCAAATGGTCTTACGAAATGCCGCTTGATGGCTATGAGGGGCCGATCATCATCAAGTCGAAACTCACGATCAAGAATGGCAAGATAACCATTGATTTCACCGGCTCCTCAGCCGCATCCATTTTCGGCATCAATTCACCCCGCACCTATACCCATGCCTATTCCGTCTTCGGCCTCAAGGCGGTGATCGCACCCCATGTGCCCAACAACATCGGCTCGCTCTCGTGTTTCGATCTCGTGACAGAGCCGGGCACCTGCGTTGATCCCATCAGGCCCTCGCCCGTCACGGCGCGCCATGTCATTGGCCAAATGCTGGCCGACGCCGTGTTCGGTTGCCTCGCGCAAGCCTTGCCCGGAAAGGTGCAGGCCGAAAGCGCCGGCTCCATCTGGATCCTCGGATTGAACAGCGCCCATGGCCGCGTGCCCGCCCATGAAACGGCAAAAGCAAAAGAGTTTGGCGTGATCAGCATCGCGCTCGGCGGCATCGGCGGCAGGCCCGGCAAGGATGGCCTGGCCACCACCGCCTTCCCCTCAGGCATCGGCGCTATCCCCATCGAAGTCACCGAAAACCAGTGCCCGCTGTATTTCAAGCGCAAGGAATATCTGATGGACAGCGCCGGAGCCGGCGAATGGCGCGGCGGGCTCTCGCAAACCATCGAAATCGCCAACCGCGAAAAAGCTCCCTTCACAATTTCCGCCGCAACTTTCGATCGCATCAAAAACCCGGCGAAGGGAAGAGATGGTGGAGGCTCCGGCGTGAAAGGCGTGGCGCGCCTCGGGAGCGGCAATGCAATCCCCGACAAGGGCATCCATGTTATCCCGACCGGCGACAGCCTCGTCGTCGAACTCCCCGGCGGCGGCGGCTTCGGCGACCCCAAATTGCGGACAAGGGCGCTGGTCGAGGCCGATGTAAAGGCCGGGCTCGTGAGCCCGGAATCGGCGAAAAAGGATTACTTGCTAGACGTCTGAGGAACCATCTTCATTGACTCTTAAATACGCTTTCAGCAAACTTGCCCCCATGACCCCGCCGCCAAAAAAATCCTGGCACGATGATCTCCCTTTTCCCAGACACTGGCTGGCTTATCTCGCCCTGAAACTCGTTGTAATGGGGCTGGCGATTTATCTGGTGCTGCGGTTTAACGGGCTTATCTAGGGGCTTTGCAGTGTCTCAAGAAAATCAATCAGGGCGGTGATGCGGCGCTGCACCGTGCCCTCGTCGCCTTCGGCGCCGCCCAAGTCTTCTTCCGCTTCCATCTTGAACCACAGGCCCCACACCGGCATTTCGCGGTCCCCGTGGTTCTTCAAAGTCTCGCGCCCGTCGATGACCGCCTGCAATCTCTCCCGGGGAAACACCCCACCATTGCGCAGGGAAAGTCCAGTGAGATCGGGGGCGGGTTCGCTCAGGCCAAAAGTTTTCGGGCCATCTCCCCGCCCGCCCTCGCCATGGCAGTTTGAACAATAGAGCCGGAAGTCGTGTTCGCCAGTACCAGCGCCGCCAGCGCTCTCATCCTGGCTAAAGCTCTGCGAAGGCAGGACACCCAACAGGACAACTGCCAGCGCAGGAGCGCCAAGGAAAGACCAGATAGGCCGCCAATGCGTCATGAACCTGCCTGTCAATGTTGCTGGATGCTTTCGAGGTAATCCACAAGCGCAGTAATCCGTTCGCGCACGACTTTTTCGGTTTTCGTTCCTGCGCCGTCCGAATCTGCCTCGAACTTGAACCAGTCGCCCCACACCGGCATGTCCCGTTCGCCATGAACGCTCACCTGGGCGCGGCCATCAATCACCTCGATGGCGCGCTGGCGCGGGAATATCCCGCCATTCCTCAAAGCCATCTGGGTGAGGTCTGCGGCGCTGATTGTGAGGAACTCGGCAACGGTGCCATCGCCCTTGCCCCCCACCCCATGGCAGGCGGCGCAGTAATTCATGAAGTCCCCCCGTCCAGGGTCGGCCGGAATTGGGGTCTGGGAATTTGCCTGCACCACGGTCCCGCCAACCAAAATCAGCAAGCCGACACTTCCCGCCAAAGACAGCTTCCGCATCATGATTCACTCCATTTGCTTGCAGGATCGCAAGAACCCACTGGTCTGTCGTTGATCTCGGTCAATCAGGGCCCTGCCCGCACATCCCGCGGAATTTCTCAGGACCAGAAGGTTCCATGCGCGGAAGTCAATTAAAGTTGAATTGTACCGCCCCGGCTCTCCCTTTAGGTTTTCCCAAGGCGGAAAACCAAAGGAGAAAAACATGCGGAAATTAAATATCCTGACCCTGGTCGTGCCCGTGGCACTCACCCTTTCGACGCCACCTTCAGCCTTCGCCCAAGATACAAAAATGGGATTCTTCGTCACCAGCGCGGGCTCTGGCAAGGGCGCTGATTTGGGCGGCATCGAGGGTGCCGACAAGCACTGCCAGACCTTGGCCGAAGTTGCGGGGTCAACCGGGCAAACCTGGCGCGCCTATCTTTCGACGCAAGGCGATGGCGCGGTGAACGCCAGGGACCGCATTGGTGCCGGCCCCTGGGCCAATGCCAAGGGCGAGGTGATTGCCAAGGACGTGGCGGAACTTCATGGCGCCAACAATCTCACCAAAGCCACCGCCCTTACTGAAAAGGGCGAAGTGGTGAACGGCCGCGGCGACACCCCCAACATGCATGACATTTTGACTGGAACGCAGGCGGATGGCACAGCCTTCGCCGCTGGCGAGGACCGCACCTGTGGCAATTGGACCCTGGGCGGGACCGAAGGCGCCGTGATGGTAGGCCATCACGACCGCATGGGTCTGGATGACTCGGGCCCCGCCAAGTCATGGAATACCTCCCATGCCTCGCGCGGCGGCTGCAGCCAGGATGCCCTCAAGGGCACAGGCGGCAACGGCCTTTTCTATTGTTTCGCTGCGAATTGATTGATTCAGGCGGAGCCGGAGCAGTCTCCGGCCCCGCCTGCAATCACCCTGTTAAATTCTCCCCCTCCCATCTTGCAACGCCCGGATTTACCGTTACAGTGAGGAACAATAGTTTCCGTTCGTGAATAATTCCGGGAGTGGGCAGATGGCTTTGAGTTGGAGATTTTCGGTTCTGGGGGACCGCCACCGCGCTTTGGGTTCAAAGCTTGAAGACTGGTCCGGCATGGGCACCGCCTGGACCTATGACAAGGACATTTACGCCGAGCACATCGCGGTGCGCACCAAGGCGGGCCTCATGGATGTCTCCGGCCTCAAGAAGGTGCACCTGGTAGGGCCGCACGCCATCAACGTGCTGGAATACATCACCACCCGCGACATGACGAAGATCTATCCCGGCCGCTCGGTCTATGCCTGCATGCTGAATGACCGCGGGCATTTCACCGATGACTGCATTGTCTATCGCACCGGGCCTAATTCCTGGATGCTGGTGCATGGTTCGGGTTCGGGTCATGAAGAAGTAGTAAAGCAATCGCTGGGCCGCAACGTGGCCGTGCTGTTTGACGATGACCTGCATGACCTTTCGCTGCAGGGGCCGCTGGCCGTTGATTTCCTCGCCAAACATGTGCCCGGCATTCGCGACCTGAAATATTTCCACCACATGCAGACCACGCTGTTTGGCGCACCCGCCATGATCTCGCGCACCGGATACACAGGCGAGCGCGGCTATGAGCTTTTCGTGCGTGGCCAAGATGCTCCGAAAATCTGGGATACGATCCTGGCGGAAGGCAAGTCCATGGGCATCATCCCCGTGTGCTTCAGCGTGCTCGACATGCTGCGGGTGGAAAGTTACCTGCTGTTCTATCCCTACGACAATTCGCAGATGTATCCATTCGCCAACGAACAGCCCGGCGATTCCCTGTGGGAATTGGGCCTCGATTTCACCGTGAGCCCCGGCAAGACCGGCTTCCGCGGGGCTGAGGAACACGCGCGGCTGAAAGGCAAGGAGCGCTTCAAGATATTCGGCCTGCTGATTGAGGCCGATGGCCCGGCGGACCTGGGTGATGAGGTTTTTGCCGATGGCAAGAAGGTGGGCGTCATCACCTGCCCCTGCTATTCCAAGCTCACCAAGAAATCCATGGCGATCATGCGCGTTGACCTGGCCTGTGCTAAACAGGGCACCAAGCTGGAAGTGCGCGGCAAGAACCTGAAAGCCAAGGCCATCGCCCACACCATCAGCTTCGATGACCCGGAAAAGAAGAAGCGGAATGCGGTTGGCTGATGCTTGTTGTCGGAATTAAGAGTCGCCCGGTTTACAAGGGTCTGGTGATTGATATTCACAGTGCGCGCCATCTCTTTGCCCTTGAAGGTGAAGGGGCCGAAGCACTGCTTGACCAGATCAAGTCGGTGGGCAGCGGCTTTCTGGAAAAGGCGGAAATTCTCTACGTTGGCCCCGAAAACCAGGCGGGCAAGCTGCGTGACCTGAAATCCTTCGACTTCTGGACCGCACCCACCATCCCGGTTCTGCTCAATCGCCTGAAAGCCTCATTGCAAGCTGCGCGGATGGGAACGCGGCTCTATCTCTCTGGCACCGAGGGCTTTATCGGCCAGGCCATGCAGGTAGCCCTCGACCTCGGCATTGATTTCAATTCCATCCGCACCGAGCACCGGGGCTCCACCGCACGGCGCGTGCAGTGCGTCCATTGCAAGGGCATTACCGACAACGTCACGACCTCCCCGTTCACCTGTTCGCATTGCGGGCTTCCATTGCTGGTGCGCGATCATTATTCCCGCCGGCTCGGCGCCTTCCAGGGCGTGAACATTGACGCGGAAGACCCGGGCTCAGCCCCCAATCCGGAAGTGCTGTTCCCATGAGCATCAATACGGACATGACGGTGCGGGTAGCGGCCATCACGCAAGTGGCCGAGACGGTGAAGCGTTTCCGTCTTGAACGGATCGACGGCGAGGCGATGCCGATCTTTTCCGGTGGCTCCCACGTTGTAGTGGCCATGCGCGACGGCGACATTTTGAGGCGCAACACCTATTCGCTGATGTCATCGCCCAGGGATACCAGCGCCTATGAACTCTCGATCCTGCGCGTGGAAAACTCGCGCGGCGGCTCCGCTTTCCTGCATGAGAAACTGAAGGTGGGCGATACGCTGGTGATCTCGCAGCCCCTTAATCTCTTTCCCTTCGATGTGCGCGGCCGCAAGCACCTGTTCATGGCGGGCGGCATCGGCATTACCCCCTTCATGGCCATGATGGACCAGATGACCCGTGAGGACCGCGCCTTTGAGCTGCACTATGCGGTACGCAACAGGAAACATGGGGCCTATTGGAAGGAACTGTCGGAACGCTACGGCACCCACCGGGTGAAAATCTATTGCGACGAGGAGAAGCTTTTCATTCCTGTTGACAACATCCTGAACGCTCAGGCCCTTGGCACCCATCTCTACGTCTGCGGCCCTGAAGGCATGATCAATGGCGTTTTGACCAAGGCGCGGCAGTTGGGCTGGCCCGAACAGAACCTTCATTCCGAGCGTTTCCTGGCGCCGCCGCCCGGCAAACCCTTCCGCGCCGTGCTGAAAAAATCTAAAAAAATCATCGAGGTGCATTCCCACCAAAGCATTCTGGAAGCGGTGGAAGCGGCAGGTATTGACGCGCCATTCCTCTGCCGGGGGGGCGCTTGCGGACAGTGCGAAACCAATGTCATCTCCTGCGATGGCGCGCTGGAACATAACGACCACTTCCTCGAGCCCGAAGACAAGGCCTCGGGACGCAAGATCATGATTTGCGTGTCACGGCTGAAAGGCCAGGAAATTGTGCTGGATCTCTAGGAGAACGCCATGAACATCGAATTCAGACAGGAAACTTTCCGCGACGACTTCACCTTCAGGAACAGCCCCGCGGCAATCCGGCGCTTCCCTTTCCCTTTCCATGAGGACAGCTACATGTACTCTGTGAACATGGAGCCCCATGTGAAGGGGGCTCCGGGCACGGCCTTCGAAAACCTCATTGATGTGGATGAGCACTACATCTCCGAGATGAACGACCGTGCAAAGGTTTTGAAGGAAGACCCGCTTCGCTGCCAGGCGCTCCCCCACATGATGACAGCGCAATGGGATACGCTGGAACTTTTGATGGAGCAGCAGGCGGCAGGCTATCCCGAACACTTCTCGCTGACAAAAAACGGCGACAATTGGCACTGGATCAACAAGCCCCTGGGCATTGACCAGAAATTTGTCTTCGGTGACGTCTCGACCCTTCCCTATGAGCCCATGGAATATATCACCCGCCAGGCGCAAGGCGATTTCTGCATCGTCGATCAGCGAGACAATAACCTGTGGATGGATGCCGGCATTGCCACGACCCAAGCCGACTGGTCATTGGATTTCGACATCGGCATGAATTTCATGGAATGGCACGGGCCCGTGCCGCTGGCCCATCAGATCGGCGTGTTCGAGCGTGCCCTCAAATTCCTGCTCAACCTGCAGCAGGGCAAGCCTGTGCGGCGCCTGAACTGGACCATGACGATCAACCCGCGTCTCGACACCAGCCCGGAAAACTACCCGAAATGGGGCCCGGACCGCACCACCGTGACGCCGGAAAATGTCGGCAACAAGGTTCACCTGCGCTGCGAGCTGCAAAGCCTGTGGCGCCTGCCGCGCTCCAACGCCATTCTCTTTGTCATCCGCTGCTACCTCATCAAGATGGAGGAATTGGCGACCGTGCCGAAATGGGTGCGCCGCCTGCCCCGCGTGCTGCGCTCGCTGCCGCCGGAACTTGTCGATTACAAGGGCCTCACCCGTTACCGTCAGACCACCATTGACTGGCTTTCAAAATTCGATGACGGAGCCCCCACCAGCCCCGGCATTTTCCCCGATTGATAACAAGAGGAAACTTCATGACACGTGTTGCAGTTATTGGCGCCGGCCCCTCGGGACTTGCAGTGCTCCGCGCCTTCCAGTCGGCGGCCAAGAAGAAGGCGAAAATTCCGGAAATCGTCTGCTTCGAAAAGCAGGATGATTGGGGCGGGCTTTGGAATTACACTTGGCGCACCGGCCTGGATGAACACGGCGAACCCGTGCACGGCTCCATGTACCGTTACCTCTGGTCCAACGGCCCGAAGGAATGCCTGGAATTCGCCGATTATACGTTTGAGGAGCATTTCGGCAAGCCCATCGCCTCCTATCCGCCGCGCGCCGTGCTCTGGGATTACATCAAGGGCCGCGTCGAAAAGGCCAAGGTGCGGAAATGGCTGCGTTTCAATTCGCCGGTGCGCATGGTTGAATGGAACAAGAAGAACAAGAAATTCCGCGTCACCGTCCATGACCGGGTGAAGGACAAGATGTACACCGAGGACTTCGATCATGTGGTCTGCTCCTCCGGCCACTTCTCCACCCCGCAGGTGCCCTTCTTTGAGGGCATTGGCACCTTCAATGGCCGCGTCATGCATGCCCATGATTTCAGGGATGCCCTGGAATTCAAGGGGAAGGATATTTTGATTGTCGGCCGCAGCTATTCCGCCGAGGACATCGGCTCGCAATGCTGGAAATACGGCGCACGCTCCGTGACCGCCACCTATCGCACCAAGCCCATGGGCTTCAAATGGCCCGCGAACTTCGAGGAGCGCCCGCTGCTGCAAAAGCTTGTGAACAAGACCGCCCATTTCAAGGACGGTTCAACGAAAGAGGTTGATGCCATTATCCTCTGCACCGGCTACCAGCACCACTTCCCCTTCATGGCGGAAGACCTGCGCCTCAAGACGGTAAACCGCCTGTGGCCGCTCGGCCTCTACAAGGGTGTGGTCTGGGAGGAAAACCCGAGGCTTCACTACATCGGCATGCAGGATCAGTTCTACACTTTCAACATGTTCGATGCGCAAGCCTGGTACGCCCGCGATGTGATCCTCGGCCGCATCAAGCTGCCGAAGCTTGACGCCATGAAGAAAAATTCCAAGGCCTGGCGCAAGCGCGAGGAGAAGCTCGAGAACGCCGAGCAGATGATCTGGTTCCAGGGCGACTACGTGCAGGAGCTGATCGACGCCACCGACTATCCAAGCTTTGATGTGGAAAGCGTGAACAAGACCTTCCTCGAATGGGAGCACGACAAAATGCATGACATCATGGCCTATCGCAACAAGTCCTACCGCTCGCTGATGACCGGCACCATGTCGCCCACCCACCACACGCCGTGGAAGGACGAACTCGATGATTCCATGGAAGCCTATTTGAAGGGCAGGTAAATACCATGGCCCGCAGTTTTGTCAGCAGGCTTACCGGTTCCTTCTCGGAAGGTGCGGCGGAGAATCCAACCGTCGCCATGGTCGAGGCGGCCTATCGGCATCACGATCTCGATTTCCGCTACATCAACTGCGAGGTGCCGCCGGAAAAGCTTGCCGACGCCGTGAAAGGCGCCCGCGCCATGGGCTGGGCCGGGTTCAACCTGTCCATTCCCCACAAGGTGACGGTCATTCCCCATCTCGACGGGCTGGGCGAATCGGCAGCGGTCATGGGCGCCGTGAACTGCGCCGTGGCACACGATGGCAAACTGATCGGTGAAAACACCGACGGCAAGGGCTTCCTCCAGTCGCTCCGCGAACTCATCGATCCCGCCGGAAAAACCATCGTGATGTTTGGCGCCGGAGGGGCCGCCCGCGCCATCGGCGTGGAACTGGCGCTCGCCGGCGCCAAGCACATCACCATTGTGAACCGTGATCCCAAACGCGGACAGACATTGGTTGATCTCCTCAATGGCAAGACAAAGGTGAAAGCCGAACTCGCCGTATGGAATGGCACTTATGCAATCCCGGCGAATGCTGATGTCGTGATCAATGCAACATCCATTGGCCTCTACCCCGATGTAAATGCGCGCCTTGATATTGCCCTTGATGGCCTGCGCAAAGGTTTGGTGGTGGCCGATGTCATTCCCAATCCGCCCCGCACTAACCTGATCAGGGATGCCGAAGCGCGCGGCTGCAGGACGCTCGATGGTCTCGGCATGCTGGTGAACCAGGGCGTCATCGGCGTCAAATACTGGACCGGTGTTGACGTGGATCCCACGGTCATGAAACGCAAGCTCGAGGAAATATTCCAGGCCTAACTACGCGGCCGCAGCTTTTCCGGATCGTAATGGGCAAACTTCACGATATGCCCGGGAAGGCGCTTCTGCATGCCGTCAAGTTTCCCGATCTCGATTAGGGTTCCAATCTCGCTGTGCAACGCATCAACGCGCGCCAGCGAGATATTCTTGCTGAGAACAGGCGAGCGCGTTGAACTGGTGACCACGCCGATTTTGGCGCGGCCCATATAAACGCTGTCGCCATGGCCCACGGCCTCATTTGAATCAATTTCAAGGCCAACAAGTCGATGGCGCGGATGCTCCTTGCGCTGGATGAGCGCCTGCTTGCCGATGAAATCATCGGTCTTGGATTTGAGCGGCACCGTAAAGCCAATGCCCGCTTCAAAAGGATCAGTCTCCGACGTGAACTCATAATTGGCGAAGATCAGCCCCGCCTCGATGCGCACCATATCCAGCGCTTCAAGCCCCATGGGCTTCAGGCCATATTTTTGGCCCGCTTCCCACACCGCATCAAAAACCGCCAGCGCATCCTTGGGATGGCAGAAAATCTCATACCCCAATTCACCCGTATAGCCCGTACGCGACACAACAATGGGTGGCCCCTCAAAATGGCCGATGCGCGCCACGGCAAAGCGAAACCACTCCAGTTCGCCGATTGCCGGCTGGGCCGGCGAGGTCCAGATGATTTCCTTGAGCAGGTCGCGGCTTTTCGGCCCCTGCACCGCAATGTTGTGAAGTTGGTCCGTCGACGAGCGCACCCAGGCCTTGTATCCCATCTTCTCCGCCTGTTGCCGCAGCCACTGGCCGCTGAATTCATCACCGCCAATCCAGCGGAAATTGTTCTGGCCCAGGCGGAACACCGTGCCGTCATCGATCATGCCGCCATTTTCGTAACACATGGCCGTATAAACCACCTGCCCCACCGACAGCTTGCGGATGTCGCGCGTAACGCAATACTGCAACAGCGCTTCCGCATCGGGGCCCGTCACTTCAAACTTGCGCAGCGGCGACAGGTCCGTAACGGTTACATGCTCGCGGCAGGCCCAATACTCCTCAACCGACCCCTCATTGTTGAAGCGCTGCGGCAGCCAGTAGCCCCGGTATTCCGTGGTGTTGCGGGTCAGGGCCGAGAAGCGCGGATGGAACGCGGTTTCCTTGGTGAGTTGGGCGTCTGCGTCGGGAGTCATGCGGGTTACCACTGCTCTTGAGAATTTCTGTTTGGCGGCATAAGTACGGATGTGAATATCGGTGGGATCCCAGCCATTGGCGGCATCGATGTCATCAGGGCAGGATGACGAAACACACACCAGGTCGGTCAGCGCCCGCATCAGGACATAGTCGCCGGGCCGCGACCATGGCTCGTCGAGATAAAGCTGGTTCTGGTGGTCGATATTGGTGTTGTAGAAATAATTCAGTGCTTCCCAGCCTTTGCGTGGGCGCACGCCATATGGAGCCAGCGCGTGATTGAAATTCTCGGTGCAGTTCACATGGCCGGGATAGCCCATGTCATCGTAGTGGCGTGAGGTGCAAGCCAGTGCGAAGGCATCATGGCGGCCCACCGTATCCTGCACGATTTCCACCAGCGGCTCGAATTCCAGGTCAAAGGATTTGGACGGAAGGCCGGGGGCAGGATAGCTGCGGCCGAGCAGCGTGCGCGTCACAGTAGCGTCAAGCGCCAGGTCAAGCCCCTTGTCAACCTTGCGCGCCGACAGGGACTGAAAATCCGTACACTGACGGCCGGAGACATCGATCACCTGGATGTATTCACCAGCCTTCACCACATAGGCCGAAGCGGTCGCGGCCTTGATGCGGAAATCCTGCAAGGGATCGGCGAGTGGCTCCGGCAGAACACTGTCGCGCCCGGCGGCTCCGCCGCTGCGGGTAATGCGTAACTCGATATCCGTGGCCGTATCCTGGTTTTCCGGCGCCATGGCAGCCCCAGGTGCGGCAACGATAAGAACCCCATCGCGCGCGACTTTGAATTCGGCGCTGGCGCCGGGCCGCGAGCCTTCCCCAAAGATGCGCACAGTCTCAGCCTTGCCCAGGTCAACGTTGCGGCGCTGCAGCGCTGATTTCGTGCGCCGCGTGTTTTCAGAGTCTTCTGCAAGCAGAGCTTTCAACCCTTCGCCATGGCTGGTGGCGCGCGCGCCGATTGCCGACGCATCAAATCGCCCCGCATCATCGCAAAAAGCCATTTCGCAGGCTTGCCCGCCCTCAATGTCGGTCAAAACGACAACATCGCCCGCCTTGACCACAACAACTGTCGAGCCTGCGCCCCGCACACAGTAACGCTCAACCCCGGGAGCCAACGTCCTGATACCGGGGCGATAGATAAGGCTGGGCTGCGGCGCAGTTGAAAGCATGGGATAATAAGTCACCATCCGGAGGGAATTGAACTGTCAATATCGCACAGTTCCTCCGGATGGTCGATATACCGCCACGCAGGCTCAAAGCACCGGAATAGCTATTCCTTGCTCAGCTTGGACCAGATCCGCTTGAGCTCGGCTTCAACATTCGCAGCCATGGGCGGCTGCACCGCAAGCCGCTTCAACACGCTTTTCGGCGGATAAAGCCCCGGATCGCTCAGCAGCTTCGGCTCGATGTAGGGGGCCGAGGTCAGGATCGGATTGGCATATTGCAGAAAATTGGTGTTGGCTGCGGCCACTTCGGGCTTAAGCATGTAATTGAGCAGCTGATAGGCCCCGTCCTTATTCTGCGAATTGTTGGGGATGATGAACAGATCAAACCAGAGCTGGCTGCCTTCCTTGGGAACATTGTACACAATTGTCCCCTTGCCATTCGCCTTGGCCAGGTCGCGCGCATAAAATATGGCGCCCGAATAACCCCAGACCACGCAATATTTCCCCTCGGACAGGCTGTTGATGTAGCTGTCGACCGAAACAACCTTGATGTAATCGGAAACCCGAGCAAGAGCGACTTCAACTGCTTCCAGGTCGGTGATGCCGATGTTCTTCATGTCGCCGCCCAGATAGGCAACGAAGGCCGGGATGACGTCAATCGGTTCATCGACCATCGCAATACCGCATTTCGAGACATCGGCGGCAATCGCCGGGTCGAGAATGAGGCTCAGGCTGTTGAGCGGTGCATCGGGCCGGATTGCCCGCACCTTTTCCTTGTTCACGCCAAGCCCGACCGTGCCCCACATGTAAGGCACCGAATGGGAATTGTTGGGATCAAGAATATCCGTATAGGCGAGGGCTGCCGGGTCTAGAAATTCCGCGTTGGGAATTTTCGCCCGGTCAAGCGTTTCGACCGCACTCTGCTCTTCCAGCACCTGGCGCATCTGCGCCCCGGCCTGGATCATCACATCATATCTGTCTGAGCCCTGATGCAGGAGGTCTTTGGTTTCCGTCGAGTTGGTGAACACTTCATGCACGATCCGGATATTGGTTTCCTTCTCGAAATTATCCAGCGACGCCGGGTTGATATAGTCGGCCCAGTTAAACATGTGCACTGTGCTCAGCGGCTTCTTGTCGACAAAGTTCAGGGCCCGGATGACGTTTTGAAAAGTGTTGCGGGTGAGCAGGCCCGTAACGTTCATTCCGTTGTCTTCCTGGAAAACTTCGATTGCCG
Organism: Aestuariivirga sp.; assembly: GCA_030680855.1. Classification (GTDB taxonomy): domain Bacteria; phylum Pseudomonadota; class Alphaproteobacteria; order Rhizobiales; family Aestuariivirgaceae; genus Aestuariivirga. The sequence continues at coordinate 15,295 of JAUXUN010000074.1, read as the reverse complement.
AAAGCGTGGCGGGCCCGAACACGCCGTCCGATGGCCCCGGCGCATAGTTGAGCTTCTTCAGCGCATCCTGGGCCTGGCGCACTTCGGCGGGCTCCACCACGAGGCTTTGGCCATCGGCACTTCCCGTGGCCCAGCCTTCCTTGATCCAGGCAGCGGTAAACAGCGAACGCATGATTTTTTCAGATGTCATGCCATCGGCCGGGGTGTTCGTCGCCTGAAGATGGGTGACAAGGGCCGTTGTCGTGGCGGCATCCATCTGGCGGGTCAGGTTTTCCGGCTTAAGATGGCCCAGCCGCCGCAAAAGGCGCTGGATGGTGGATACTTCCTGGGCGCCGAGATTTGCAAGGCCGTCTAGGCCCGCATCCGCCAGGTCGGTTTCCGTCGACGGGGCGGAAATCATGCCCTGTGCGTAGAGCGGTACTGCGCCTGCAACAGACAGGGCAACAGCGCAGGCTAGTGATAGAGATATGGCAAAGCGTTTCTTCACGGTGACGGACTCCCCTTTTTATGTCGGATTATTTTAGTTCACGGCTGCGACCTGGCTACGCGGAACCCGATGGAATTGCGGGCCTTGACCGATGTTTCCCAGCCCCGCACGGCTGCGCGGTAGGCAACCGCATCGCCAATCCATACGCCATCCGGCAGGAAGCGGAATTCGCTGGCCCAGGAACCGCCCCGCAAGACATGGTACTTGCAGGTTTCAGTATTGGCCGTTTCCTCGGTGTCATAGGTGGCGCGCCAGCAATCGGACACCCATTCCCAGACATTGCCGTGCATGTCGTAAATGCCAAGTGAGTTAGGGCTCAGCGAACCTGCCGGCGCGGTATAGAGAAAACCGTCATTGCAGGCAGCGCCGGCCCAGATGGTCTCCCGCATTTTGCCCGCCACGTCGGAGGAGTTTCCGTAGGAACAGGCAAGCTGCACATTGCTGCCAACCTCGGTGATTCCGCCGCGGCTCGACTTGTTGCCGCCCTGCGAGGCCAGTTCCCATTCCGCTTCGGTCGGCAGCCGGTAAGTGAAGCCTGTAACTTTCGACAGCCACGGCAGGTATTGCTGACTGATGTCATTGTAGGACACATGGATCACCGGATGGCGCCCGCGTCCCCAGCCATCATCGGCTGGCGAAACCTTGCAGCCACCCCCCTCAACACAATGCTGCCAGTCATCAAAGGTGATTTCATAACGCCCGATGGCGAAGGGCTTGTCGACAACCACCTTCTTTGCGTCAACGGCTGTAATCGCCTGCTGCGCCGTGCCGCGGCCTTCCGGGCCAACCATGAACTCTCCCGGCGCAATCGAGACAAGCTCGGGGCACACATCGCAGTCCCGGAAAATCATCCCTTCCTTCTGCTGCGAATTAGCAAAGCCCGGCTGTTCGATCACCGAGGGGGCATTTTTCAGCGTTGTGAGATCGGGAACGGGCACGGCCGCCACTGCCACTTGTTGTGCCACTGGCGCGGGCTCGGGAGCTGCAACTGGCACGGTGGGCTGAGGCTGTGGTTCTGGCTCTGGCTCTGGTTCAGCAGCTGCCGCCACTTCTGCCTGGGGCGCGGATTCTGGTTCAACATCGGCGGGCGCGGCCTGCACCTCCCGCTGAAGTTCAGACTGAGGTTCAGCGGCAGATGTGATTTGCTCATCCGGTTGCTCCTCAGGTTCAAGCAGTGCGGACGCAAGCGCCGTTTCAGTTTCAGGGGAGGATTGCTGGACCGCCGCGGTTTCTTCACTGGCCGCCGCATCAAGCACAGGCGGAGGCTGAACCGCGATGGTGACGCCCGGCTCAGCCTTGCTTTCCGGAACCGCATTTGCAACCTGTTTCCAGATATCCGCAACCGCGTGCTTGAGATAGCCGTCCGACATGTAATCACGCACGCCGACAAAGGCCACGCCGGCAATCACCAGCTGGGAAACGATGAATGTGAAGAGATTGCGCCGGAATTTCCGCCGCCGTAAACGCTCGGCACGTGTGGCCTGCGCATTCCTTATCCGCTGCGCACGCGGCGCAAAAGGCAAAGGTATATCCGTTTGTGGAGCAGACAAATCATCAACCGCAATGTTGAACCGAGGTGCCACCCCCAGCTATTTCTGTCGCTCGTCCCGTGGAAAAATATTGGGCTTCAATGCGGCGTAATTGTGACCCGGCCGCCTCAGTTGTCATTAACCATTTTTCAAAATAAAAATTAATCCGTACACGTATTAATCTTCCGGATGGGGGGAAGGCGCTGAATTCCGGCCTTTCCGGTCGGGCGATTCCCAGCATTTGCTCTCGCGGAAATCTTCGGTTAGGCTTCTTCGAACTGCAAATCGATAACAACTGCAACATTGGGAGGACTTAATGGATCGTCGTGGATTTATAAGAAAAGCGGGCATCGCTGCCGCCGCAGTGCCAGCCCTGGCATCACCAGCCATTGCCCAATCGATGCCGGAACTGAAATGGCGCATGACCTCAAGCTTTCCAAAAAGCCTTGATACGATCTACGGCGCAGCAGAGACATTTTCGAAGTTCGTGGCCGAAGCGACTGACAACAAGTTCCAGATTCAGGTTTTCCCCGGCGGCGAAATAGCTCCTCCCCTTGAAGCGGCCAATGAAGTGGGCAAGGGCAATGTGGAAATGTGCCACACGGCCTCTTATTACTATTGGGGCAAGGATCCCACCTATGCTTTCGGAACAGCCGTGCCTTTTGGCCTGAACTCGCGCCAGCAAAACGCCTGGATGTACTATGGCGGCGGCATGGACCTGATGAACGAGTTCTACGCCACGCAGAATCTCATCGCTTTCCCTTGCGGCAATACCGGCTCGCAAATGGGCGGCTGGTTCCGCAAGGAAATCAAGTCCCTGGCCGACTTGCAGGGCGTTAAAATGCGTATCGGCGGCTTTGGCGGCAAGGTTATCTCCAAAGTTGGCGTGGTGCCGCAGCAATTGCCCGGCGCCCAGATCTACGAAAGCCTTGAAAAGGGCGTGATCGACGCTGCCGAATGGGTCGGCCCCTATGATGACGAAAAGCTCGGCTTCTACAAGGTGGCCCCCTATTACTGTTATCCGGGCTGGTGGGAAGGCGGCGCCATGCTGCACACCATGATCAACACGGCGAAATGGGCCGAACTTTCGCCCACCTACCAATCCATCGTGAAGACCGCCTGCCAGGCGGCCAACGTGGACATGCAGGCAAAATATGACGCCCGGAATCCGGAAGCCCTGAAAAAGCTTGTGGGCTCGGGAGCCCTGCTCCGGCCTTTCCCGCAGGATGTGATGGAAGCCTGTTTCAATGCGGCAAAGGAATCCTACGCGGAAATTAATGGAGAGAACGCGGCCTTCAAGAAGGTCCACGACTCCATGATGGCCGTCCGCGCCGACCAGTATCTGTGGTTCCAGATTTCGGAATTCACCTTCGACCGCTTCATGATGGGCCAGCAGCAGAAGAAGATGCTGTGATCTGTCCGTCCATCGAGCCGTGAGGGGGCCGTTTCGGCCCCCTTTCCATTGGTATCAGTCCAGTGACGGCAGGGTAATCTCGATCTTGTCCGTATCCACCTTTATCTCGCCCTCGCCAATCGAGAGCCAGGGGAAGGCGACTACAATGGCTATCATGATGACTTGCAGGATGATGAAGGCTATGCCGCCGCGATAGATTTGCGCTGTCGTGACGCCGGCAATCGTCCGGCCGGTGGGCTTGTCAACCCACGGGCCATTGGGCGCCACGGAGCGCATGTAGAACAGCGCAAAGCCAAAGGGTGGCGTTAGGAAGCTGGTTTGCATGTTCATGCCAATGATGATGCCGAACCACACCAGATCGATGCCCAATTTTTGTGCAACGGGCGCCAGCAGCGGAATGACAATGAAGGCAATCTCAAAGAAATCGATGAAACAGCCGAGCACGAACACCAGCGCGTTAACGGCAATAAGAAATCCCCAAACCCCGCCGGGAATGCCCGTCATCAGTTCCTCAACCCAGATATGGCCGTTGACGCCGTAGAAGGTGAGGGAAAAAACCCGCGACCCGATGAGGATGAACATGACGAAACAGGCGAGCCGCGTTGCGCCGTCAAGCGCATCGCTCAGTATCCTGTAGGGCAAGCGGCCCTTGAACCAGGCCATCAGCAGTGCGCCCGTGGCTCCCATGGCACCGCCCTCGGTGGCCGTCGCAATGCCCAAAAAGATTGTCCCCAGAACCAGGAAGATCAGCGCCAGCGGCGGAATGAGAACGATAATCACTTGCTGGGCCAGGTGTGAGAGATATTCAGATTTCAAGTGCTTGTCGATCAATGCCATCCCGTAAGCAATCGTTGCTGCAATGGCCGCACCCCATATGCCGGCACCCCTCGCAACCTGGCCCTGAAGCAGCCACCAGCCGAGAACACCTGCAGCCACGCTCACCAGAAGCACGGCAAAAAGCGAGGCGAAACCGCTGCCTAGGGTGCGGGCCTCAATGGGAAGCGCTGGTGCATATGAAGGACGCACGATTGTTACGCCAAAAATATAGAGGCAGAAAAGCCCCACTATCAAAAGGCCCGGCAGCATGGCGCCGGCATACATGGGGCCGACCGATACGCCCAGTTGATCGGCAAGCACGATCAGCACTAGGGACGGCGGAATAATCTGCGCCAGCGTGCCCGATGCCGTAATGACGCCTGAAGCCAGTGAACGCTCATAGCCATAGCGCAACATGATCGGCATGGAGATAAGTCCCATTGCAATGACCGAAGCAGCCACCACGCCGGTTGTCGCCGCCAGCAGCGCCCCGACCAGAATGACGGCATAGGCGAGTCCGCCACGAATCGGTCCGAAAAGCTGGCCGGCCGTGTCCAGCAGGTCCTCCGCCATGCCGGATTTTTCCAGCACGATGCCCATCAGCGTAAAAAACGGAATGGCCAGCAGCGTATCGTTGCGCATGACGTCAAGAATGCGCCCGATGGTGAGTCCGAGAAGCGGCCAGTCCAGCGTGATCGATTGCGAGTATGGCGCAAGTTCAACCCCCACGACAAAGAATATCAGGCCGTTTGCCGCCAGCGAAAAGGCCACCGGGTAACCCAGCAGCAGGAACAACACCAGCGACGCAAACATGATCGGCGCGAGATTGTGGGCGATAAGCTCAATCATCATGGAGGCCCTTGATCACCGCCCAGCGCTTGATGATCTCAGAAATCGCTTGCGCCAATAGCAGGGCGAAGCCGCCAAGGATGAAGAACTTGACCGGCCAGACCACCAGGCCGCCCGCGTTGCTTGAGTTCTCCCCCTCACTCAGCGATTCCCAGAAATAGGGAACGCCAAGCCAGACCATGAGAAGGCAAAATGGCAGGAGAAAAACCACATGGCCAAACAAGTCTATCCAGTCTCGGGTGCGTTTGGAAAGATGGCTGGAAAGGGCGTCAATACGCACATGCCCGTTTTTCTGCAGGACATATGCGGCTGCAAACATGAACACGGCGCCAAAAAGGGCACCCTGCAATTCCAGCCAGGCATTGGAGCTGGTGTCGAAAGTCTTGCGGACGATGGCGTTGGTCGCACTGACCAGAACTGCCGCCAGGATGAGCCAGCGTACCTGCCTGCCAATGAATACTGTCAGGCGGTCAATACCGCCGCTGACCCGTAAAAGTCCTTTCACAATTCCTCCCCTCCACAAGCCTCCCGTTAGCCGGGATGGTTTTGTCGGGAACCCTAGATGAGTTTACAAGTCACGGCAATTGGTCAAGCGGCCGGTAGCGACAGCAGCTTGCGCGCTTCCGCAACGCTGGCGGGGTGACGGCCGTAAGTGCGGCAAAGTTCGGCCACGCGCCCGACCAGCGCCGCGTTTGAGGGCGCAAGTTCTGTTCCGTTCCACCTGATATTGTCTTCGAGACCCGTACGGCAATGGCCGCCGCGCTCAAGGCACCAGTGGTTGACCTCAAGCTGGTGCCTGCCGATTCCTGCCGCCGTCCAGGTGGCTTCCGGCGCCAGCCGTATGATCTCGTCCACCATGAAATCAAAGGCGGGGCGGATGGCGGGCATGGCATTCTTCACTCCAAAGACGAACTGCACATGCAGCGGCTTTTGCAGCAGACCTTCATCCGCCAGGCGCAGCGCTTGGTAAAGCATGGAAAGATCGAACACCTCGATCTCCGGCTTTACCTTGTGCGCCAGCATTTTCGCGGCCAGTTCGCCGATAAGCTCCGGAGAATTTTCGTAGATGATCGTCGGAAAATTGCATGAGCCCGTGGCCAGCGAGGCCATGTCACAGCCGAGATGCAGCATGCCGCCCCGCTCGGAGCCCTTGCCCGAGCGCCCGCCGGTGGAAAACTGAACTATCAAGCCCGGGCAGGTTTTCCGAAGCCCCGCAAGTAATGCTGCGAAGCGTTCCGGATCAGATGTCGGCGTTTGGTCATCTTTGCGCACATGGACATGGGCGATGCTGGCGCCCGCTTCAAAGGCGGCGCGGGTGGAGTCCACCTGCTCGCTGATGGTGATCGGCACCGCCGGGTTATGCTCCTTGCGCGGCACCGAACCGGTTATGGCAACCGTAATAATGCACGGCGTTGTCACTGCAGCGGCACACACCGGCCATTTTTGTCAGGCGCCATCCCCTTCGGGCAGCGCTTCTGCTGATTCTGCTGATTCAACAGGTTGTTGTTGAGATCGATTTTCGGCAGCCGGAGAGTTGGCTGGCCATCGTCCTGCGGCTCAAATTCCGGCTCCCTTTCAATCACCACCCGGACACAGCGCTGGCGCTTGCGATCAAATTGAGTTCCTTCCGGACAGGGCTTCGGAACGTTCAAGCGAATCGGTTCGCACTCGCCGGTGTTGCGGTTGAGGGCGAAGTTCCGCGGGCAACCCTGAGGCTGCGGGGTTTCCTCCACGATGCGCTGGCATTTGCCGGATTTCAGCTTGGTGAAGCCCTTGGGGCATGTGGTCTCCACCTTTGGCGGCGGCTCGCACTGCTTGGTCTTCGGATTGTACTCAAGGCCCCGCTTGCACTCGACCGTCGGAGGTGGTGGCGGCGGAACGCGCTCACACTCATTGGTCTGCGTGCTTAACCTTGTGCCGTCCGGGCACTCCGGTTCCTCTTCCGGAATGCGCTCGCACTGCTCGGGATTGTTGGGGTTGCGGACCAGGCCCCGCGGGCAAGGTGTGTGGCATTTTCCGCGGATCGTCTCATAGCCTTCCGGGCATGATGGCGGGCTGCAAACCCCGCGCAGGTTCGGATAGCTGCCGTCCTCGCAACGCGGCGGCAGGCAATAGCCGTAAGAGTTGCGCGTTGTGCCCTGCTCGCAGACCGGCACGCATTGCTGGCGGAAATTCTCAAACCCGAAGGGGCAGGTTTCGGGCGGCGGCAGGCAGCGCGTGGGGTGATAGATGTCACGCGTAAAGCCTTGCGGGCACGAAGGCAGGCAGATCCACCTGTAGTCATCCGGCCAATCGCCGCCGGGTATGCAGGCGCCAGTCCGCGCATTTCGCTGGTAACCATCCGGGCATGCCCTGTCATAATAGCTGCGGCACAGGCCGTTCTCGGCCAGATAGGTTCCGTCCGGACAATCCGGCGAGCACCGCCCGGTTTCCTCAGAATAGCTAAGGCCTTCCGGGCAATTGTCGGGAATTTGGATTCTTCTGTCAGGCAGGCACTCGTCCGGATTGCTGAGGTTGCGGTGATAACCTTCCGGACAATTCGGTAGTGGTACATGGTCATAGCCTTCGGGGCAGCCATGATCACAGGGCGGCAGGCACAGGCCCGGATAGCCGGGATAACGCAAATAGCCAGTGGGGCATTCGGGTAGGCAGTAATCATCATAAATCGTGTAGCCCGCCGGGCAGCTCGGCCCTGAATCGCAGTTGCCACAGGTGTTGCAGCAGGATTTGGTCTGCACTTCACAGGTTTGCGGCACCAATGATTGCTGGGCTTGCGCTGCCGAGGGCTGCAGGACGCTCATGAGAATGGCAAAACAGGCTATCAGAAAAGAACGATAGACTGCGGATTGCAAACAGAGCTTCGCATGTGTCATGGCGCACCATCCCCAATTTCCCCGCCCTGAGAGATGTACCGCATCCACCAGTTGGCTAGCCCCTTGCGGCGGAGAATACGGCCATTGGAACTGCGTTGGCAAGGCGGGATACAGGGCAGCGCAAAATGCTGCACAACTTTCAAGCCGTTGGAATTTACGTCGGGGCCAACCGACTAAAATTTATGCACTATTTGATTTCCGACTAAATTATAATCATATCCGACGCTGCAGCGCTGGCTGCGCAGTTGCTACCAGACTCACCAATACCGTCACAATCATCTGATAAAGCTGAGTTATTGCCCGACTTAAATCATCGTTAACGAACTGGCATAGGCTTTGCAAAGCTCCCTCCCGTTGCATCAAGCAAAAATAAATGCAGGAGGGATTGGACAATGAGAATCAAGGACAAATTACTGAATAAGGTGGCGACCGCTGCCCTGGGGACAGCAATGCTCTGGGCTTCGCCGGCAATGGCCGCCGACGACACCATCAAGGTCGGCGTATTGCATTCGCTTTCGGGCACCATGGCGATTTCGGAAACCACGCTGAAGGATGCCGTATTGATGCTCATCGATGAGCAGAACAAGAAGGGCGGCGTGCTGGGCAAGAAGCTTGAGGCCGTTGTGGTGGACCCCGCTTCCGATTGGCCCCTGTTTGCTGAAAAGGCCCGCGAACTGATTGAAAAGGACAAGGTCTCAGCCGTATTCGGCTGCTGGACTTCCGTGTCGCGCAAATCGGTTCTTCCGGTCTTCGAAGAGCTGAACAGCCTGCTGTTCTATCCCGTTCAGTATGAGGGCGAGGAAAGCCAGCGCAATATTTTCTACACCGGTGCCGCGCCCAACCAGCAGGCCATCCCTGCCGTTGACTACCTGTTGGCCAACGACAAGGTCGAGCGCTGGGTCCTCGCCGGCACCGATTACGTTTATCCGCGCACCACCAACAAGATTCTCGAAGCCTATCTGCTCGCCAAGGGCGTCAAGGCAGAAGACATCATGATCAATTATACGCCGTTCGGCCACTCCGACTGGCAGACGATTGTCTCCGACATCAAGAAATTCGGCTCGGCTGGCAAAAAGACCGCCGTTGTCTCGACCATCAACGGTGATGCCAACGTGCCGTTCTACAAGGAGCTCGGCAACCAGGGCATCAAGGCCGAGGACATTCCCGTCGTTGCCTTCTCGGTTGGCGAGGAAGAATTGGCCGGCCTCGATACGGCGCCCCTGGTTGGCCATCTCGCCGCCTGGAACTACTTCCAGTCCATGGACAATCCGGTCAACGAATCCTTCATCAAGACCTGGAAAGCCTTCATCAAGAATGAAAAGCGCGTGACCAACGACCCGATGGAAGCGACCTATATCGGCTTCAACATGTGGATCAAGGCGGTTGAGGCGGCAGGCACCACAGATGCAGATGCCGTGATCGACTCCATCGTCGGCGTTTCGGTTCCAAACCTGACTGGCGGCTATTCCGCCATGCTGCCGAACCACCACATCACCAAACCGGTCCTCATTGGCGAAATCCAGGCCGATGGCCAGTTTGAAACCGTCTGGCAAACACCGGGCCTCGTGGCCGGCGATGAATGGTCTGACTTCCTGCCGGATTCAAAGGACCTCATCTCCGATTGGCGCAAACCCATGTCCTGCGGCAACTTCAACACCGCCACCGGCAAATGCGGCGGCAAAGGCTGACAACTCAACTCGGCGTTTCATCCGGGCGGGGTTTTTCCCGTCCGGATGAATGTGTTTTCAAGTCAAGATTGCGGGAGCCATGCGCGCACTGAAGATCATCGTATTTGTGCTGCTCTCCTGTTTCGCTTCTGTATCGCTTGCGTGGTCGGGCGAAGCGGAAATCCGGGCCTCTATCGCCCAACTGGCAACCGCCAAGGGTTTTCCGGAAATTGAAAAAATCGTAAAGGATCTGGCGGCCCTCGGTGATCCCCTTGTCAATCCGGCGTTGACCGCGCTGGCCGATGGAAACCTCCAGGTCCGGAAATCTGACAATGCCATATTCATCACCAGGGATGGCGGTGCTGGCGTCGCGCTGATTGACCCGGTCACTGGCGAGGATGCTGGTGAAGCGGCGAAAGCCGATGTGGTGAAAATAAAGGTCAACAACGGCCTGCGCCGGATTATCCGCGATTCCCTGGGTAATTTGACCCTGCAATCGCCTGACACTGCGACCCGCCTCCAGGCCGCGCAAACGATTTTCAGGAATTCCGACGCCTCACAGCTTGTTGCCCTCGATGCGGCCATTTCCAGCGAGAAAATCAGCGCGGTCAAGACCCAGATGGAACTGGCCCGCGCCTCGGCCATTCTCAACTCTGACCGAGGCGATGACGAAAAAATTGCGGCCATCACACTCATCAAGGAGCGCGGTGGAAGGGATGCGCTTTCCCTGCTCACCGCAACCGAAGCCAAGACAAATGGCCTTGTGAAGGATCAGGCCGGGGCAGCGGTTGCCAGCATTGAGCGCTCTCTGGCCTTCTGGGCAACCGGCCAGAATGTCTGGTACGGGCTGTCGCTGGGCTCCGTCCTGTTGCTTGCGGCTATCGGCCTCGCCATCACCTTCGGCGTAATGGGTGTCATCAACATGGCGCACGGCGAAATGGTGATGCTCGGCGCCTACACGACCTTTGTCACGCAGGACATCATCCGCGACAGTTTTCCAGGGCTCTTCGACTGGTCCCTGCTCATTGCCCTGCCGCTGGCCTTTCTTGTGGCCGCCATTGTTGGCGTCATCATCGAGCGTGGCATCATCCGCCATCTCTATGGCCGCCCGCTGGAAACATTGCTCGCAACCTGGGGTGTGTCGCTCATCCTGCAGCAGGGTGTGCGCTCGATTTTCGGCCCCACCAACCAGGAAGTAGGCAATCCCTCATGGATGTCCGGTTCTTTCCAGATCGGTGAACTGGACATAACCTGGAACCGCCTGTGGATTATTGTTTTCTCCCTGATCGTGTTTTTTGTCCTGCTGGTTGCTCTCAACAGGACCCCGCTTGGCTTGCAGATGCGCGCCGTCACCCAGAACCGCCGCATGGCCTCCGCCATGGGCATCCGCACACCATTTGTGGATTCCATGACTTTCGCTTTGGGTTCGGGCATTGCCGGCATCGCCGGCGTTGCACTCTCGCAGATCGACAATGTCTCGCCCAACCTGGGCCAAAGCTACATCATCGACAGTTTCATGGTCGTGGTGTTTGGCGGCGTGGGAAATCTCTGGGGCACACTGGTGGGTGCCTTGTCGCTGGGCATTCTGAACAAGTTCCTTGAACCCTTCGCCGGGGCCGTGCTGGGCAAAATCCTGGTCCTCATCCTGATCATTCTCTTCATCCAGAAGCGACCCCGCGGCCTCTTCGCTCTCAAGGGCCGGGCGGTGGAAGCATGATTCTTACGCGCTTTTTTATGGGCGGCTTCGACAGGCGCATTACCATTCTGATCGTGCTGCTTTTGCTGCTGGCGCTGCTCGTTCCCATGCTGCATCTGCTGATGCCGCCAACGAGTTTCTTTCATGTGCCGACCTTCATGGTGGCGCTGCTGGGAAAATATCTCACCTATGCCCTGCTCGCACTGTCACTCGACTTGGTCTGGGGTTACTGCGGCATTCTTTCGCTCGGCCACGGCGCCTTCTTTGCGCTCGGCGGCTATGCCATGGGCATGTACCTCATGCGCCAGATCGGCTCGCGCGGCAGTTATGGCAACGCGGAGCTGCCTGACTTTATGGTGTTCCTGAACTGGAAGGAATTGCCCTGGTTCTGGTACGGCTTTGACAGTTTCGCCTTCGCCATGCTGATGGTGATGCTGGTTCCGGGACTGCTGGCCTTTGTCTTCGGCTGGTTTGCTTTTCGCTCACGCGTAACCGGCGTCTATCTGTCAATCATCACGCAAGCCATGACCTATGCGCTGATGCTGGCCTTTTTCCGCAACAACATGGGTTTCGGCGGCAACAACGGCCTCACCGATTTCAAGGACATTCTGGGATTCAACGTGCAGGCGCCTGAAACTCGCATGGCGCTTTTTGCGGCGAGCGCCGTAGCGCTTTGCCTCGGCATTCTGGTCACTTCTGCCCTGGTCAATTCAAAATACGGAAAGCTGATGATCGGCGTGCGCGACTCCGAAAGCCGCCTGCGTTTTCTCGGCTACCGACCGGAATCCATTAAGCTCGTGGCTTTCACCGTTTCCGCCGTGATGGCGGGCGTTGCAGGCGCGCTCTACGTGCCGCAGGTCGGCATCATCAACCCCGGCGAATTTGAACCCGGAAATTCCATCGAAGTGGTGATCTGGACCGCCGTGGGCGGGCGCGGAACAATTGTCGGACCGGTCATTGGCGCACTGCTGGTGAATGCCGGGAAAAGCTGGTTCACCGGAGTTCTGCCGGAGTTTTGGCTTTTTGCCCTGGGCGGCCTCTTTGTCTTTGTCACTCTCTTCATGCCTAAGGGTGTTGTGGGCGTGTGGGCTTCGTTCAAGACCAGGTGGCGCGCCAAGCCTCCCGCCGAAATATCGCAACCGGCGGAGGCGCAGACATGAATCTGCCCACCACGATAGCCTCCACCCTGCTCTATCTCGACGGGGTTTCGGTATCGTTTGACGGCTTCCGCGCCATCAACAACCTGTCTCTGACGCTGGATGTGGGCGAAATGCGCGCGATCATCGGGCCCAATGGCGCTGGCAAGACCACCATGATGGACATCATCACCGGAAAGACCAGGGCCGACGAGGGCGAGGTGTTTTTCGATCATGGCCGGGTTGATCTCAGCACCCATGACGAGGCTGATATCGCCACCCTCGGCATCGGCCGCAAGTTTCAAAAGCCGACGGTGTTTGAAAGCCATACGGTGGAAGACAACATCCTGCTTGCCATGAAGGGTAAGCGCAGCGCCTTCGCCTCCCTGTTTCACCGCTCCTCGACCGAGGAAACCAAAGAGATCACCCGCATTCTGGAGACCGTGCGGCTTGCCGGAAAGCGCAGCGCCCTTGCCGCCAACCTTTCCCATGGCCAGAAGCAATGGCTCGAAATCGGCATGTTGCTGGCCCAGGATCCAAAACTTCTTCTGGTCGACGAACCGGTGGCCGGCATGACCGATGCCGAAACCGAGGAAACTGCCCGGCTCCTGAAACATATCGCCGAAGACCACTCCGTCATCGTGGTTGAGCATGACATGCATTTTGTCCGCGAGCTCGGCGTGAAGGTCACCTGCCTGCACGAGGGCTCGGTTCTGGCCGAAGGCCCCCTTGAGCATGTCAGCGCCGACCCCCGCGTCATCGAAGTTTACCTGGGACGATAGAAATGCTGAACGTCGAGAACGCAAGTTTGCATTATGGCGCGGCGCAGGCGCTACGCAGCGTCAATGTTCAGGTTGAGAAATCCAGGATCACCTGTGTGCTGGGCCGCAATGGCGTCGGCAAGACCAGCCTGATGCGCGCCATCGTCGGCCACCAGCCCCTCTCATCCGGCAAGATCACCTTTGAAGGAGCTGCGTTCGGCAGAAGCGCCGCCTACGAGCGTTCCCGCGCCGGTGTTGCCTATGTGCCACAGGGGCGCGAGATATTTCCCCTGCTCACCGTGCGCGAAAATCTTGAAACCGGCTTCGCGCCGATCAAGCGCAAGGACTGCTATATTCCGGACCATGTATTTGATCTTTTCCCGGTGCTGAAGGACATGCTGCACCGGCGCGGCGGCGACCTTTCCGGCGGCCAGCAGCAGCAACTCGCCATCGGCAGGGCTTTGGTCACAAGGCCGAAACTGCTGGTGCTTGATGAGCCGACCGAGGGCATCCAGCCCTCGATCATCAAAGATATCGGCCGCGCCATCCGTTACCTGCGCGACAGCGCCGGGATCACCATTTTGCTGGTCGAGCAATATCTCGATTTTTGCCGGGAACTCGCCGACCGGGTTTTCATCATGGACCGTGGCGAAATCGTTCACCAGGGAGAAGCCTCCGACCTCGACCGGGTCGATGTGCGCAAACACCTGACGGTTTGATTTTCCGCGGGAAAGCCGCGCGGCTATGGGCTAGGCTCCGGGCCTGAACGGAGTTTCCCATGCACCAAGCCCAGCTCACATCCCTTGACCTGCCGGATTTTGGCAGCCCCACCACCGAGCCGGAACTGGGCCGTGACATCTATGCCGTGCGCCACAAGCAACTTCTTGCTCGGATGGTTGCCCACGGCCTCGATGCCTTGGTCATCTATGGCGACCGCGAGCATGTGGCGAACATCTCCTGGGTCACGGGCCATGATCCGCGCTTTGAGGAAGCCATCTGCATCATCGTACCGGGCCGCATCCCAACCCTCCTCGCCGGCAACGAGGGCTTTCCCTATGCCGGAATTGCCAACGGCAGCTTTGAGCGCGTGCTGTGGCAACCCCTGAGCCTCATGGGCCAGCCCCGCGACAAGTATCGCGACCTGGCCGGCATCTTGCGCGAAGCCGGCGTGAAAAAAGATATGCGCATTGGCCTTGCCGGATGGAAAGGTTTTGAAACCGAGGACGGCGTCTTCGATCCCCACTGGTTCGAAACACCGCATTACCTCGTCGAAACGTTGAAAGCCTTCGGCACTGTCACCAATGCCGCCCTGCTCTTCATGCACCCCACCGATGGCCTGCGAGTGACCAATGAGATCGAGCAACTCGCCCGCTTTGAATATGCCGCAACCCTCACCTCCAATGCCGTCCGCCGCATGATTCTCGGCGCAAAGCCGGGAATGAGCGAGTATGACGCCTGCCGCAACATGGCTTTCGATGGCTTCCCGCAATCGGTCCACGTCAATATGAGCTCCGGCCCGCGCGCCAAATATGGCCTGCCAAGCCCTTCAATGCGGGTGATCGAGCGTGGCGATCCAATTGTCATCGGCGTAGGCCTCCTGGGCGCCCTGAACTGCCGCGCCGGCTTCATGGTGGCTGAGGCAAACGAACTGCCCTCCAATATCCGCGATTATGTGGACAAGCTCGTGGCCCCCTATTTCGCCGCCGCCGCAGCCTGGTACGAAACCGTTGGCATCGGAGTTGAAGGCGGCACACTCTATGAAGCCGTGATGAGCCGCCTCGGCGATCCGTTTTTCGGTATCGGCCTCAACCCCGGCCATCTCATCCACCTTGACGAATGGGTCCACTCCCCGGTGAGGAAGAACAGCAGGATGAAACTCGCCTCCGGCTTGGCCTTGCAATGCGACATCATCCCCGCGACCGGTACGCCCTATTTCATGTCCAACATCGAGGAAGGCGTGGCGCTTGCCGATGAATCCATGCGCGCCGCGATCAAGACTAAATATCCAGAAGCCTGGAAACGGATCGCACACCGCCGCGCCATCAGGTCCGAAAAACAGGGCATCAC
>JAUXUN010000043.1 GCA_030680855.1 Aestuariivirga sp. | reverse complement strand
ATGCCGGCATCGATGGCGAATTTTTCATGGCGCTTGCGGGTCTCGGCCGGAATGCGGCCCTCGTTCATTTCCGCCTGCAGTTCCAGCGGCTGCAACTCGCTATCGACAAAGGCCCTTACTTTTTTGCGCCATTGCAGCGTTTCAGCCGGCAATTCAAAACTCATGACGGGAAATGCTTTGGGAAGAATGAGACGAGCATGGCCTGCAGGGCCTGGCGCGCCTGGCTGGCAGTGATGGTGAATTTTGCCTGCGAATTTCCCGCCGCCACGCCAAGCCATAGCCCATCGCCCAAGGATTCAAGGGCCCGCATCACCGTATTTGGCACCAGCTTGTAGCCGCCATCCTTGATGATTTTTTCACATAGGCTGCCCACTGCCTTGGCGCGCTCTTCATCGTAAGCCGAACATATCTCCGTATAGACGGGCCGCCCCTGGGTTTCGCCCCAGAAGGCAATCCAGGCGGCTAGCTTGTCGGGCGTAAAAATCTTGTCGTTGAAATCGCCAAGGATAACCATCTGCAGCTTCTCGGCCACGCTGGCGCCCGGCACCGCAAGGGCTTCCTGCCAGTTGCGATAATATTCCTCGGCCAAATGGGTGAGACAGGAGGCGAGAAGCTTTTCCTTGCTCTCAAAATGGAAATTGATGATGCCGACGGAAAGCCCCGCCGTTTTGGCCACGTCGGCCACGGTCAAGGCGGAATAGCCCTTGCGCGCCAGGACCACGATGGTGGCATCAATCAGCTGCTGCCGACGCACGGGTCTGGAGGCCTTGCGGCTTGCTGGTGCTGTTGTCGTTTCGATGATTGCCGTCACTTGCGCCTCACATTGAATTCAATTTCAGTTAAGCTAGCGCTAATTCAAATCCCTGTCACGGCCATTGCGCCGCATTGACCGACCAAGGACTGGCCCATAACAGTTGGGAATAATGCAGGATCACGAATTTCGCTATATCCTTAACGACGAAATCCATGGGCGGCCAGGGCTTACGGTCACGGCCCCTGCCCGCATCACCCATCTGGCCTTCACCCTGACGAAAGACGACAGCGACCCGTTTTTGCAGGTTACAAAACTCTGCGATGCCTTGGGGGTGAAACCGCCTGTTGACGGAGCCCGCCACCACAGCGCCGAACTTGCCTCAGGCCTCTTCAAGTATGAGCGCCACGGGGAGTTTTACCGGATCAGCGTGACGGCGCAGAATACGCGGAAAAAGCAGGAGGCGATTTCGCTTCTGCCGCTGGGCTGGATTGATGAACTGCCGGGCAGGCGGCTGGTTGCCATCCACACGGAAATCCTGTCCCCGGACATGAAGCCGCCCACCCCGCAATTTCTCAAGAAATATTTCGGCCATGAGGATCTGGCGGGATCGCGGGTAAGCCATGGCCGCGCCACGGTCTGGACGGATTTCAAGATTGGCGATGACGGCTATACGCGCATGCTGATTCTGGACCAGGGCCTCACACCCCTGTCGCTGGGCCGCGTCTCGCGCCGCATCCATGAAATTGAAACCTACCGGATGATGGCTCTGCTGGCCTTTCCCCTGGCGCTGGACCTGCAGCGCCGGCTGGGGCCTTTGGAAAAATCTCTGGCCGAGACCATTGAAGGCATGCTGTCGACACAAGGCATCGAGGAGGATGCCCGGCTGCTCGCCAGCCTCAGCACCACGGCGCGGGATGTGGAAGAGATGTCCAACCGCAGCAGCTTCCGCTTTGCGGCGGCGCGGGCCTATAGCGCGCTGGTTGCAAAGCGCGTCGCCGAACTTGGCGAGGAGCGGGCCATCAATTACCAGCGCATTGGGGTTTTTCTCGACCGCCGCTTCAGTCCGGCCATGACCACCTGTTTTGCCGTGGCCGAGCGCATTGCCGATCTGGCGCGGCGCAGCGAACGGGCCAGCAACCTGCTCCGCACCCGCGTTGACATCGCGCTGGAAGGCCAGAACCAGCAGCTGCTGCGCTCGATGGAAGCACGCACGCGGCAGCAGTTGATGCTGCAAGAAACAGTCGAGGGTATTTCGGTTGTTGCCATCAGCTACTACCTGTTCAACATTGTCGCAATATTTTCGAATGGCGCGGCAAAGCAATTCTTCGGTGAAAGCGTCAACTTCCCCGACTGGGTTCTCGTGCCCGTCATATTCCTGTTTGTCTGGTGGGGCATCCGGCGGCTCAAACGGCGCATCCGGAAATCCTATCCGGAGCCTCAGACCAGCGCCAGAACATCGCCGAAGGTTGTGATCGCGGCTTCGCCTTTGGGCGAGAGGAAATAGATTCCGCGCCCTTCCTTGACGAACCAGCCATAGGCATCGCGCCGGAGGATTGACGCAGCGCGCTCGACTTTGGTTTGGGCGACAATGTCGGACACTTTCGAGGCGCCGGTATTCTTGAGAAATTTCACGCAGCGCAAGGCATCCTGCCGGTAGGCGGTGACCAGGGGGCGCTTGCTGCTGCCGCCGGAATTTGGATCGCCCACCCGGCGCTGAAACTCGTGCAGGAGCAGGGTTTTACGGCGCGGGACTTTGCGCGGCTGATAGGAGGCGGGATCGAGATAGGCCTCGACCCACTGGCCATTCACCACCAGCAAGCCGAGGCCCAGGCGCTTGCACAATCGCAAGATATCCTGAGGCAGGGAACGTTTCGGTTCCGGAATGGCGAGATAAACCGTGTCGGTCACGCTCTGGCGGTCAATGCCCTGGAGAAGGAGCTGGAGATTGAATGAGGTTTTCAGTTCGACAATGACCGGCGGCTCATCGCCCCTGGCGGCCAGCACATCGCAACCGCTAATTTCAGCTTTCACGGCATAGCCCTGCGCTTCGAGAAAGCGCTTCACAGGCAGATAGAGTTCGGTTTCAAGCAAGAGAATGGGCCCTGAACATAATGCTCAGAGCCTACAATGATTCGTTTACAAAAGATTTATTTGCTGACGAAGACCTGGGCGGTGATGAGAGTCTTGATGTTTTCAAACGCACCCGCCACGGCTGCCGCACTCGTTGCCACGAAGAAATTCTTGTTGGGATCGCTGGCGCAGTTCTTCAACCGGTTGGTGGTGGCATTGTCGTCGAGATCGTAGGCAATAGTGATCATGGTAATGCCCTTGGCCTTTGCGTTGGTGCAGAGGGTTTCAAGATTTGCCTCACCCTGGGCCACGGTCCGTGTGCTGCCGGGGCCGAAAGCAGGCTCGGTCTGGGCGCCATCGGTCAGAACCACCATGAATTTCTGCGTTTCTGCCTCACCATAACTCACGCCTTCATCGAACGGCGCATTGTCCGAGAGCATGTGAAACCCAAACTCCACACCTAGGGCGATATGGGTCCAGGCATAGGGGGTCATCATGTCGAGGCGCGATTTCAGATAGGTGAAATCATCGGTCAGTGGCTTCATGACCAGGTTGTTGCTGACATAGCCGCCGCAGCCCGAAGAGGCATGGACGGGAGCCTGGGGCTGGCCCCACTTTGTGTTGTTGTCCGAAGTTGGCGTTGCGTCAGTCAGATTGTAGGGATACTTGCGGTCCTGGGTGCAGCCCGTCCAATCGCCTGACCCTGTCGTCCCAAGGACATGGGACTTGGGCAGGGTGCCATAAACATGGTGGGAAAACGGCACCAGCGCGAATTTCACCTTGTCGGGATTTGCTGCTTCAAGATCGCTGATCAGGTCTTTGGCGGCGTTTTTCATGGCCACATACTTTACCCCGCCGGCAATTAACTCATTCATGGAGCCGGAATAGTCCAGAACTAGGGCAATCTCGGCGTTCTTGCTTGCAGGAACCGATATTTCCGTGCCAACCGAGAGCTTCATGGAATTTATGTTGGCAAACTGCATTAACGATGTTGCCATGTCCATGTCCGCGGCGGCAACCACCGTCTCGTCTTGAATGTCAAAGCTGCGGACGATTGCGGAGCCCGCAAGGTCACCGCCTTCCAGGTTTCTGACAAAAGTCGCTTCAGCCAGGGCAAGGCGCACAGCGTCAGTCGCTTCCGGGGTTGAGGCAGCAGCGAGGGCGGCGGAATCAAGGGCAGCCTGCAGTTCCGTGACATTTGCAAGATAGCGGATGTAGTCGACGGCAGATCCGGCGGCTATAAAAATGGGAATGGCCGAAACGGCATACATAACCGCAATGGAGCCCTTCTGGCTGGCGCCGAAGTTCTTAACGAACCGTTGCAATTTTGAACAGACTTGCATCTTTTCCGCTCCTTTGTCTCAATCCGGAACGGTGTTCCGGGAGTATGGAAGCAGAGGAGCAAGCCACAGTCCAAACGGATGCCGTGCGGCGTTAAGTTTATGGCAAGGTTTACAGAGTCTTAATTAAAACGGCCGCCTTGCGCGCATGGCGGCGGTCAGGGTGCCTTCGTCGAGGTAATCCAGCTCGCCGCCCACGGGCACGCCATGGGCCAGGCGCGAGGTGCTGAGCCCCAGTCCTTTAAGACGTTCGGTGATGTAGTGGGCGGTGGTCTGGCCCTCCACCGTGGCATTGGTGGCCAGCACGACTTCGCGCATGCCCGAGACTGCGGCACGCTCGATCAGGTGGTTAATGGCCAGATCCTCCGGGCGCACGCCTTCCATGGCGGAGAGGGTGCCGCCGAGAACATGGTAAAGTCCGGTCCAGGCGCCGGCACGCTCAAGGGCCCAGAGATCGCCCACCTCCTCCACCACGCAGAGAATGGTGCGGTCGCGGCGCGTGTCGCTGCAAATGGTGCAGGGATCAATCGTATCGACATTCCCGCAGGTGCTGCACACCGTCACCTTGTCCTGGGCATCCGCCATGGCAAGCGACAGGGGGGACAGCAGCTTCTCGCGGTTCTTGATCAGATACAGGGCGGCACGGCGGGCCGAGCGGGGCCCGAGCCCCGGCAGTTTTGCCAGCAACTGGATGAGCCGCTCGATTTCAACGCCCGCAGTCCGCTTCATGTCAGAAGGGCAACTTCATGCCAGGCGGAAGCGCCAGCCCGCCGGTCACCGATTTCATTTCCTCGGCCATCAGCGCTTCGCTCTTGGCTTTCGCGTCGGCGTGGGCCGCCACGATGAGATCTTCGAGAATTTCCTTCTCGTCTTCTTTCATGAGAGAAGAGTCCACGTGAATGGCCGACATGGCGCCCTTGCCAGTGAGCGTTACCTTCACCAACCCGCCGCCGGACTGGCCGGTTACGGTTGCCGTTTCGAGCTTGGTCTGCATATCAGCCATTTTGGATTGCATGGCCTGGACCTGCTTCATCATGTCATCGAGATTCTTCATCACTCTCTTCCACTGGTTTCAAGGTTTCGGGATCGCGCACATCGGTTACCGTGCTGCCAGGAAAGCGCTTAAGGATGGCCTGCACGGCAGGCTCCTCGCGGGCTTCGCGGAAGGCTGACTCTTTTGCATCTTTTTTCTGGAGCGCGAGCGGCTTGTCGCCGCCCTCCTTGGCCACAAGCACCATCCAGCGGCGGCCGGTCCAGGCTTCAAGCTTCCGCGACAGTTCGCCGGGCAGACCGGGAGAAGCGCCCTGCTCCATGGCCAGTTCAATCTGGCCGGGGGCCACGCGAATGGGCCTGACAAAACGCTCAAGATCGCCCTTCAATTTCACGTCGCGCTTTTCGACCACAAGGGCGATGATATCGGCGAAGTTTGAGAAGGCCCGGGTTTCGGTCGGCGCCTGCGGGGCCGCGGCTTCCGCCTTCAGCGCCAGGGAGCCCACGGATTCGGCCATGGGCAAGTCACGTTTTGCGGGCTGCACCATAACGATGGGGGCTGATTTTTCAGCGGTCGGAGCCTGCTTTACCGCCTTCAACAAGTCTTCACCGGAGGGCAGGTCAGCCGCATGAGCCAGTCGGATAAGCACCATTTCGGCGGCAAGCAGGGGCTGGCCAGCGTAGCTCACCTCAGTGATGCCCTTCAGCAGCATTTGCCAGGCTCGGGTTAAATGCGCCATGCCAAGGCGCGCCGCATAATCGGTGCCGCGTGATTTTTCCGCCTCAGTGCGCGAAGGATCGGTCAGGGCCGACTCCTTCACCACTTTCAGCCGGGTGACCCAATGGACGAAATCGGCGAGGTCATTGAGGATGGTTTCCGGATCGCCGCCGCCTTCATGCTGGGCTTCAATCTCGTGAATGGCTTTTGCCGTATCGCCGGTCATCACCGCGTCAAACAAATCGATTATGCGCGAGCGGTCGATGAGGCCCATCATGCCGGCAACGTCGGCGGCCTTCACCTTCCCTTCGCCATAGGCAATGGCCTGGTCGAGCAGCGACAGGCCATCGCGCACGGAGCCTTCGGAGGCGCGGGCAATCATGCGCAGCGATTCCTCGTCGATGGTGACATTTTCAAGGGCGGCAATGCGGGCGTAATGCTGCATGAGGAGCGCCGCATCCAGCCGCTTCAGGTCAAAGCGCTGGCAGCGCGAGAGGATGGTGACGGGGACTTTGCGGATTTCGGTGGTGGCAAAGATGAACTTGATGTGCGGCGGCGGCTCTTCCAGGGTTTTGAGCAGCGCATTGAAGGCGCTCTTGGAGAGCATGTGTACTTCATCGATGATGTAGATCTTGTAGCGCAGGGAAACTGGTGCATAGCGCACACCGTCGATGATCTCGCGCATGTTGTCGACGCCGGTGTTGGAGGCCGCGTCCATTTCAATCACGTCCATGTGGCGCGATTCGAGAATGGCTTCACACTGGGGTGTGAGCTCCGGCATTTCGATGGAAGGAGCGCCGGGGTAGTTCAAAGCCCGGGCAATCAGGCGGGCAGTGGTGGTTTTGCCGATGCCGCGCACGCCGGTCAGCATATAGGCCTGGGCGATGCGCCCGGTGGCCACGGCATTGGTGAGGGTGCGTACCATGGCTTCCTGGCCGATGAGGTCAGCGAAATTCTGCGGACGGTATTTGCGGGCGAGGACGCGGTAGCCTTGAGCGCTCATGGTGTCTGGTGTTTCCGTCATGATGGCTCAGAATACTAGAGGTGGGAGGCTGGACGGGCAACCCGTTCCGATCTCGTTGGGGCTGCTTCCTTCCGGACCTGACCCGGTTGGCGAGCGGTACGTCCGCCGCCAACCTCCCGGGGGGTATATCGGTGTTTTGATCTGAAAAGGCAAGGGTGGGATTCACCCACCTTTGCCGCTGCTGTCACAACCCGCCAATGATCTTGCGGTAGGCGTCCTCAGGGAAAGCTTTCAGGGTTGTGGTGCGGACATTGCCGCCCATGGCCAGCGTCAGGTTGAATTTCGCCAGTGTGGCATCGTCGGGGGCTTCCAGAATCGTCACCATGTCATTGACCCCGGTGGTCAAATAGAATTCCCGGATTTCGCAGCCCATTTTCTTGGCTAGCGCCTTGGCACCGTCCAAGCGAGCCGGGCTTTCCCGGACGTTTTTGACGCCCTGATCGGTCCAGTTCATAAGCAGGATGTATCTTGCCATGTGGTCCTCCCATTTGCTTTTCGCACAAGGGGGCGATTATCCGCCTCTCCGGCGAAAGCGGGCCAGAATAGCAGCTTTTTACCGGTTTGGCGATCCACCTGGCCTGGCCTGATTGACCTATAAGGCCCGCTCGCTTATCTGAGGGCCATGAGCCTGCGCGCCATCATCACCCTGCCCCATCCGCTTTTGCGGCAAACCTCCAAGCCCGTTACGGGCGTGGACAAGACGGTGCGCAGGATATTCGATGACATGCTGGAAACCATGTATGACGCGCCGGGCATTGGCCTTGCCGCCATCCAGATCGGCGTGCCCCAGCGGCTAGTGGTGATTGACCTGTCCAAGGATGGCGAGGAGCGCCAGCCCCTGTTCATGGCCAACCCGGAAATCATGTCGGCCAGCGAGGCGTTGAGCGATTACGAAGAGGGCTGCCTTTCCATTCCGGAGTTCTATGAAATGGTCTCCCGGCCTTCCGAAGTGAAGGTGCGCTACCTCGACCGGCAGGGCGAGCCGCAGGAGCTTGTGGCAAACGGGGTTCTCGCCACCTGCGTGCAGCATGAAATCGATCACCTGAATGGCGTGCTGTTCATCGACTATGTTTCCAAGCTGAAGCGCGACCGGGTGGTGAAGAAATTCGTGAAGGCGCAAAAGCTGGGAAAGCTTTGAGCCGATGAAGCTCGTGTTCATGGGCACGCCCGATTTTGCGGTGGTTACGCTAAAGGCGCTGGTGGCGGCGGGCCATGAGATTGTTGCCGTCTATTCGCAGCCGCCACGGCCTGCCGGGCGGGGACAGAGTTTGCGGCCTTCGCCAGTGCAGGACTATGCGGCGGAACAGGGCATCGAGGCCAGAACGCCGCATTCCCTGAAATCAACCGATGAGCAGAAATCTTTTGCCGACTTAAAAGCCGATGCAGCGGTTGTGGTCGCCTACGGTTTGCTCCTGCCGCAGGCGATTCTGGATGCGCCGCGGTTTGGCTGTTTCAATGTCCATGCCTCGCTGTTGCCGCGCTGGCGGGGTGCCGCGCCCATCCAACGCGCCATCATGGCGGGCGATGCTGAATCAGGTGTCACCATCATGCGCATGGAGCTGGGGCTGGACACGGGGCCGATGATGAAAGTGGGCCGTGCTCCCATCACCCCCGAAACCACGGCTTCCTCCTTGCATGATGAGTTGGCGGCATTAGGCGCGAAGTTGATGCTTGAGGTTTTGAATCATCCTGAAAACGCGGGAACGCTGCAACCCGTTGAAGGTGTGACTTACGCCAAAAAAATCGACAAGGCCGAAACGAAAATTGATTTTTCAAGACCGGCCCCAGAGGTGCGCAATCATATTCACGGGCTGTCGCCATTTCCTGGGGCCTGGTGTGTCCTTGCCGGGGCCCGCGTGAAAATTCTCAAGGCGCAGGCTGTCGATCATGCCATGAAAGACGCGCTGACTTTTGCATGCGGCAACGGGGCCATAAAATTTCTCCTGCTGCAACGTGAAGGCAAGGGCGTGATGGATGCGGCGACATTCCTGCGCGGCTTTCCCATCGCAGCAGATATGAAGCCCACCTGATGCCGCGCTACAAACTCACCCTCGAATACAACGGCGCTGAATTCTACGGCTGGCAAATTCAGCTCAATGACAAGACGGTTCAGGGCGTGCTCACCGCGGCCATAGCACAGATCAATGGCGCGTCCGCCATGGTGCAAGGAGCGGGTCGCACCGATGCGGGAGTTCACGCGCTTGGCCAAGTGGCGCATGTGGACTTGCTGCGCGAATGGGATCCCTTTGTCCTGCGCAATGCGATCAACGCCGGCATCAGGCCGCACAAGGTCTGCGTTCTCGAAGCCGAGCTTGTGCCTGATACATTCAATGCCCGGTTTTCCGGCACAAAACGGCACTATCTCTACCGCATTCTCAATCGCCGGGCGCCTCCGACGCTTGACCTCGGCCAGGTGTGGTTTGTGCCGGTGGAGCTTGATGCGGGCGCCATGCACGAGGCGGCGCAGGCGCTGGTCGGGCACCATGATTTTTCAACCTTCCGCGACAGCCAGTGCCAGGCGCAATCGCCAATGCGCACGTTGGACCGCCTCGACGTCGCCCGCTTCGGTGAATTCATCGAAATCCGCACCGAGTCGCGCTCGTTTCTGCACAGCCAGGTCCGCTCCATGGTGGGCTCGCTGAAACTGGTGGGCGACGGGAAATGGAAAGTCGCGGACATGAAAGCCGCGCTAGAGGCGAAGGACCGCACGGCCTGCGGTGCCGTCGCCCCGCCGGAGGGGCTTTATCTCATCAGGGTTGATTATTGAAATAGGCGGCGATGATGCGGCCGTAGATGACTTGCGTGGCGCGCAGCTCTTCGATGGAGATGCGCTCGTCCACCTGGTGGATCGTCGCATTGGTGGGGCCAAATTCCAGAACCGGGCAATAGTTCTTGATGAAGCGGGCGTCCGAAGTTCCGCCGGAGGTCGAAAGCTTGGGCACCAGCCCGGTTTCTTGTTCCACCGCATCCTGCACGAGGCCGACAAAGACGCCGGGTTCGGTGATGAAGGCTTCGGCCCCTTCATAGGACTCAACGGTCCAGGTTCCGCCGAGTTCCGCCTTAACAGCTGCAACCTGAGCATCCACCCAATCACGCAAGGATTGAAAATTGTGTTCGGTGCTGTAGCGGACATTGAATTTTGCCATGGCGCGGGCGGGCACGACATTGCCCGCCGGATTGCCCACATCGAAGGTGGTTACCGCCAGGGTCGAAGGCTCGAAATTGCCGTTGCCGTTATCGAGTTTCGCAGTTGAGATCCAATCCACGAAACGCGACAGCTTTGGAATCGGATTGTCGGTTTTCGCCGGGTAGGCCACATGGCCCTGGATGCCTTCCACGGTCACATCGAAACTGAGGGAGCCGCGGCGGCCGATCTTGATCGCATCGCCCAATTTTTCCACGGAACTCGGTTCGCCCACCAGGCAATGGTTGGGAATATGGCCGTTGGCCTTCATCCATTCCAATACCTTAATCGTGCCGTTGATGGCGGGGCCTTCCTCGTCACCGGTAATGAGGAATGAAATGGAACCGGCGGGCTTGCCGCTATGCTTCAGGTAGTCGATGGCTGCCGCTGCAAAAGCTGCAACGGAACCTTTCATGTCGGTGGCGCCCCGGCCATAGACCAGGCCGTCCTTGATTTCGGCGGCAAAGGGCTCGTGTTTCCAGCTGGCCTCGTCGCCCACCGGCACCACGTCGGTGTGGCCGGCAAAACACAAATGCGGTTCGGCAGAGCCGATGCGGGCGAAAAGATTTTCAACGTCAGGCGTATCCTGGTCCTTGAAGATCAGGCGCTGACAGACGAAGCCGTGGGCACTCAACAGGTTTTCAAGCACGGTGAGCGCACCGCCCTCATGGGGGGTTATGGAGCGGCAGCGGATCAGGTCTTGCAGGATGGCAACGGAATCGGTGGGGGCATTCTTCATGGGTGTGAGCCTAGCGAAAAAACTTTCATTCGTCGAACTCCTCGGCAGGTATGCTTCGAGGCTCGCTTCGCTCGCACCTCAGCATGAGGATATATCTTAAAATCTCCCCTCACCCTGAGGTGCCCAGCAAAGCTGGGCCTCGAAGGGCGCGTGATCCGGGTCGGCCTTTCGCCATTTTTCTCAATCAGTCCCTTAACAGTTCATTGATCGAAGTCTTGGAGCGGGTTTTTTCGTCGACGCGCTTGACGATCACGGCGCAATAAAGCGACGGGCTGGGCGCGCCATCGGCATAGGGCTTCTGCGGCAGGGAGCCGGAGACCACGACGGAATAGGGCGGCACGCGGCCCATGAAGACTTCGCCGGTGGCGCGGTCGATGATCTTGGTGGACTGGCCGATGAACACGCCCATGGAGATGACCGAGCCTTCGCCGACAACAACGCCTTCGACAACTTCCGAGCGCGCGCCGATGAAGCAATTGTCCTCGATGATGGTGGGGCCCGCCTGCATGGGTTCCAGCACGCCGCCGATTCCCACACCTCCCGAGAGATGTACGTTCTTGCCGATCTGGGCGCAGGAGCCGACGGTGACCCAGGTATCAACCATGGTGCCCTTGTCGACATAGGCGCCCAAATTGACGAAGGACGGCATGAGAATGGCGCCGGGTGCGATATAGGCGGAGTGGCGCACGATGCAGTTCGGCACGGCGCGGAAGCCTCCGGAGCGGAAATCCTTGGCGGTCCAACCCTCGAATTTTGACGGCACCTTGTCCCACCATTTCGACTTGCCGGGGCCGCCGCCGGTCAATTCCATGTCATTCAAACGGAAAGAGAGGAGCACGGCCTTTTTGAGCCACTGGTTGGTGACCCATTGCGTCTCATTGGCGCCCGCCACTTTTTCGGCCACGCGGGCTTCGCCGGAATCGAGCATGTTGAGTGCCGTTGCCACGGCCTTGCGGATCGGCCCCTTGGTTTTCAGGGTAATCTTGTCGCGCGCCTCCCAGGCCTGCTCAATGATGGCTTGAAGGTTTTTCATGGGACGCTCCCTGCTGATGCTGCGGTAATTTTGCGGAAATGGCCTTCAAAAACTCAGCGAGATCGCTGGTCACGTGGTGCACATGGTCAGACCGGCCAATGCCATTCAGGATATTGGCGTCGGCATTGTCATCGGAGGTGACCAGAACCGTGGTCATGCCCATCTCGTGGGGAGCCTCGAGGTTGCGCGCGATGTCCTCGAACATGGCGGAGGTCTCAGGCCTGATATTGGTTTGCCGGATGAATTTTTCGTAAGGGCCGCTGTCGGGCTTTGGAATGTAGTCGGAATGC
>JAUXUN010000039.1 GCA_030680855.1 Aestuariivirga sp. | reverse complement strand
TCGCTCGGCATCAGGGTCACCGCCACCGATACGGCAGGGGCCAGCGCTTCCCAGGACTTCCAGGTCACGGTCATCAACACCAATGACGGCCCGGTCATCACTTCTTCAAACACGGCGTCCTTTGCCGAGAATGCCGCCGGCACGGTCTATACCGCTTCCGCAACTGACGTTGACGCCGGAACAACGCTGACCTACTCGATTTCGGGCACTGATGCGGCCCTGTTCAATATCAATGCGACGACCGGTGCCGTCACCTTCAAATCGTCACCGAACTACGAGGCTCCTGGCGATGCCGGCGGCAATAATGTCTATGACATCACGGTCGGCGCTTCTGACGGTACTGTCACAACGACCAAGGAAGTGGCCATCACGGTCACCAACGTCAACGAAGCACCGACCATCACCTCGGCTGCAACCGCCAGCTTTGCCGAGAACGGTTCTGGCACGGTCTATACGGCCGCCGCCACCGATCCGGATGCGGGAACAACGCTGAGCTACTCGATCTCGGGCACCGATGCCGCGCTGTTCAACATCAGTGCGACGACCGGTGCCGTCACCTTCAAGTCGTCACCGAACTACGAAGCGCCAGCCGATGCCGGCGGCAACAATGTCTACAACATTACAGTAGGTGCTTCCGACGGCAGCCTGACCACCAGCAAGGCTGTCGCCATCACGGTCACCAACGTCAACGAAGCGCCGACAGGCATCACTGTCACAGGCCCACTGTCGGTTCAGGAAACCGTCGTTTCGGGCGGAACAATTGGCACCGCCTATGATCCGGGCGTGGTGCAGCCCGTTGTTGCGACCCTTACTGCCTCCGACCCAGAGGGCGATTCTGTCGTCTACTCACTGGTGGGCGCTCCCGCCGGGCTGTTCGCTATCAGCGGCAACCAGATCAAGGTCGCTTCAGGCGCCTTCCTTGACTTCGAAACAACGCCTGCCTACGACCTCACGGTCCGCGCCACGGACTCATCAGGAAATACATTCGACCAGGTGGTGACCATCAACATCGCCAATTATGCCGGCAGCTATAACGGAAACAACAGCAAAAATACGGTAACCGGCACTTCGGAAGAAGACATCATATCAGGCGGTGGCGGCAATGACACCTTGAACGGTGGTGATGGCAACGACATACTGATCGGCGGAACAGGTGCCGACGTGCTCAACGGCGGAGCCGGTTTCGACATAGCGAGCTATGCAAATGCAACGGCCGGGGTTGCCTTGTCTTTCGCTGCCACGGATGGCAACGGAATCGGAGGCCAGTACACGAATAGAGCGGCGGGCGGCTATGCCGGCGACGCAAATGGCGATTCTTTCTCCAGCATCGAGGGCTTTATAGGCTCGAATTTTGCCGACGTTGTCGGTGGCGGTTCCACCAACATGACCTTTTGGCTGGGCGGCGGCAATGACATATTCGACACCAACGCGGCGTATAATGTCGACGACATTGTTTACGGCGGCGATGGTGATGACACCATGTGGACGGGCGGCGGAAATGACTCGCTGTACGGTGGCGCCGGCAATGACTACCTGAACGGCGAAGCGGGAATTGACACCGTGTTCTACAGCGATGCCACCTCGGGCGTTACCGTGAACCTCTCGATTACTACCGCCCAGAATACGGGTGGTGGCGGGACCGATACGATCCTCAACGTTGAAAATCTCTACGGCTCCGAGTTTGCGGATACCCTCACGGGCAATTCCGGAGACAACACCATCTGGGGCGGTGCGGGCAATGACACGATATTCGGAGGAGCCGGCAACGACACGCTGTGGGGAGGGGCTGGCAACGATACGTTGAATGGCGGCGCGGGCGCTGACCTCTTCATGATCCAGGCCGGGCTTGGCAACGATACGGTCATCGGCGGCGCAGGCGGAAGCTGGATAGATGCCATTGAGCTGCTCGATGCGTCGGGCAATTCATATTCCGGCGCCTTCCCGGGTGACTGGACCCTGATGCTGACGTCCGGATCCATTACCTCGACAGGATCGGAGAGCCTGACCTTGAGCACGGACTCGTCTGGCTATCTGCAGCACTCGGATGGAACCCAGGTGAACTTCACCGAGATCGAGCAAATCCGCTGGTGAGTTGAGCAGGAAATTTCCCTAGGTATTTTTGGGCTTGCTGGATGTGCTGCCAGGCAGGAATGGGGCGACTGCGCCGGTTACCGCCCTGATTGCCCGCCCTACGAAGCCTTTGCCTGCTTTTTTGGCCGCCGTCATCTTTTGACTGGCTGACTTCACAACGGCGCGCGCGGTTTTCTTGACCGATTTGATCGCAGCGCTTTGCTTCCTGGCGACTTTTCTTCGTGCGGCCTTCTTGGCGATGGCTTTCCGCTTCACAGGTTGTCTTGCTTTGCTGGCCATTATCTGCTCCTTCCACGAACGCGTCCGCCGCCTACGGCCAGAAATGCAGAACATGGCAAAAGGTTCCCTTATGGCCCGCTCCCCTGTAACATGAGGACGTCGCAACAGCCCTTCAGTTCAATGGAGTGAAAGTGAAAGACCCATATGAAATTCTGGGGGTGGCGCGCACCGCATCCTCCGATGACATTCAAAAAGCTTACCGCCGCCTGGCGAAGAAGCTGCATCCCGATCTCAATCCCGGAAACAAGCAGGCGGAGGAACGCTTCAAGGAGCTTTCGCTCGCCAACGACATCCTTTCCGATGCCGGGAAGCGCAAAAAATTTGACAGCGGGGAGATTGACGCTTCAGGGGCCGAAAAGCCCCGCCAGCAATACTACAAGGATTATGCTTCCGGGGCTGATGCAGGCCATGCCTATCAGAATCCTTCGGGTTTTGCCGATTTTGCCGGAGCCGACGATATTTTTGCCGAACTGTTCAGGCGCCAGGCGCAGCAATCACGGCGGGCCCGGGGGCCTGACGCGCACTACCGGCTTTCCGTCGAATTTCTCGATGCGATCATGGGCGCAACCCGGCGCCTGACATTGCCCGATGGCGGAACACTGGACGTAACCATTCCACCGGGGATTCAGGAGGGGCAGATCCTGCGGCTGCGCGGTAAGGGCGTTCCATCTGCGGGCAAAGGCGAAGCGGGCGATGCGCTGGTGGAGATTTCCATCATTCCGCATCGTGTCTTTACGCGGGTCGGCGACGACATTCATATCGAGCTGCCGGTTACCCTGGGCGAAGCCTTTCTCGGCGGCAGCATCAAAGTGCCGACACCTGGCGGTCCTGTCGTGGTAAAGGTGCCGAAGGGGTCAAACACCGGTTCCATCCTGCGCCTGAAAGGCAAAGGCGTTCCGCGGCGCGGCGGCCAGGGCGATGAACTGGTCAAGCTCAAGGTCGTGCTGCCTTCGGGGCCGGAGCCGGAACTCGAGACCTTTCTTTCCACGTGGAAGCCCGGCAAGGCCTATGAACCGCGAAAGGAGATGCAGCCATGATTATCAGCAAGCTGGAATTTCTTTCCCGCACGCAACTCGATCAGGAAACCCTGGAAATCTGGATCGGGGAGCAATGGCTCATTCCCGACGAAACGGCGGGTGAACCGGCCTTCTCCGAGATCGACCTGGCACGGGCGAAACTGATCCGGGATTTGAAGCAGGACATGGGCGTCAACAATGAGGGGATAGGCATAATCCTCGATCTCCTCGACCAGGTGCATAGCCTGCGCCAGGCAATGGCGGAGACCCTTCCGTCAAAGCGCTGAAAGTTAGACCTTTTCTCCGGCCATGTTACAGTGGAAAAAACCGCGAGATCATGGCGATTTGGGAGGAACCGGAATGTCGATAGTCCGCTTGACAATGGCGCAGGCCCTTGTGCGATATCTCTGCAACCAGTTCACCATGGTGGAAGGTGCTAAGGTTCCGCTGTTTCCCGGCGTCTTCGCCATTTTTGGCCATGGCAATGTGACCTGCCTGGCGGAAGCGCTTGAAGCGGTCAAGGATGTTCTTCCCACCTGGCGCGGGCAGAACGAACAATCCATGGCGCTTGCGGCCATCGGTTTTGCCAAGGCCAAGCGCCGCCGCCAGATCATGGTGGCCGCATCGTCCATAGGTCCGGGCGCGCTTAACATGATAACGGCGGCAGGCGTTGCCCATGCCAATCGCCTGCCGATCCTGATTCTTTCCGGCGACACCTTCGTAAACCGCAGGCCGGATCCGGTGATGCAGCAGGTCGAGCATTACGGCGATCCCACCGTCAATGTGAATGACGCCTTCAAGGCGGTAACACGCTATTGGGACCGCATCGTGCATCCCGAGCAGATCATCTCGTCCCTGCCGCAAGCCGTGGCGACGATGCTTGATCCCGCCGATTGCGGACCCGCTTTCATCGCCTTGCCGCAGGATATCCAGGAATATGCCTGCGACTACCCGGAGGCTTTCTTCGCGCCCACCCTGCACGAAATTCCGCGCCCGCGTCCGGACCGCAACAGCGTGAAGAAGGCGACTGAGCTTCTGAAAAATTCCAGGCGCCCGCTGATCATTTCCGGCGGCGGCGTGCGCTATTCGGGGGCGGAGGAAAGCGTCGCCAAATTTGCCCTCGCGCATGGCATTCCAATCACCGAGACCATCGCGGGGAAGGGAACGGTCATTCACACCCATGGCGCCTATGCGGGCGCCATCGGCATTGTTGGCTCGACATCGGCCAATGCCCTGGCAGCAGACGCCGATCTCGTCATTGCCATCGGCACCAGGTTGATGGATTTTACGACGGGTTCGTGGACCTGTTTCAAGCCGGAGGCGAAATTCATTTCCATCAATGCGGCGCGGTGGGATGCAACCAAGCATCAAGCCCTCGCCGTAGTGGGCGATGCGCGGGAAGCGGTTGACGAGTTGGCTGCGGCGCTTGCGGGCTGGAAGGCGGACGGGAAATGGATGGCTAAGGCGCGTGCTGAATTTGCCGCATGGGACAAGATGCTTGATGGTTTCCAAAAGCCTACCAACTCGCCGGTGCCGACCTATGCGCAAATCGTGGGCGTGGTGAATGCCAAGGCGGGGGAGCGCGATTATGCAATCACCGCGTCCGGCGGCCTTCCTGGCGAGATGATGAAGAACTGGCGGGTCAAGTCCGCCAACAGCTTCGACGTTGAATTCGGCTTCTCCTGCATGGGCTACGAGATTGCCGGCGGCTGGGGTGCGGCCATGGCCGATCCGACGCGCGAGACTTTCGTGATGGTGGGTGACGGCGCCTACATGATGATGAACTCGGATATCTATTCCTCGGTGCTCGCCGGCCACAAGCTGATCGTGGTCGTCTGCGACAATGGCGGTTATGCGGTGATCAACCGGTTGCAAAATTTCAAGGGCGGGGTTTCCTTCAACAACCTCATCAAGGACTGCAAGGTGAAGGAACCCTTCAGCGTCGATTATGCCAAGCACGCGGAATCGATGGGCGCATTGGTGCGCCGGGTTGAAGGCCTGGCGGAACTCGGCCAGGCCCTGGACTGGGCCAAGACAACCGACCGCACCACGGTCATCACCATTGTTTCCGATGCCTTCACCTGGACGCCGGGCGATGCGCTGTGGGACGTGGGCGTGCCGCAGGTCAGCCCGCGTGGTGAAGTCAACGCGGCGGCAAAGTATCAGGCCGATGTCCGCAAGAAGCAGCGCGTCGGAGTCTAGAGTCCTTCTGATTCAGATTGAAACGCGATGTTAATCCTTCTCCGTCCAAAGGACGGGGAAGGTGGCGCGCGCAATCTTTTGCGCGTGTATGCGGCGATATCCTCTAGTTTTCCTCGCCCCTTGGGGGAGAGGAAGGGGCCCATCCAGCGAAGCAGGATGGGAAGGTGAGGGGGAACAGGTCTAGCAATTGAATCACCTGTTCCCCCTCATCCTCCCAAGCTTCGCTTGGGCCCCGCCTTCTCCCCGATGGGGAGAAGGAAAACAAAGGAGTTTCGATTCAAACAAAATTGATCATGCACTTGAGCAGCATTTGCCGGTTCACGCGGCCTTGTAGCGCTTTACCACGTCCCAATCGACCTCCACGCCGAGGCCGGGTTTGGCTGGCAGCGGGATGGTGCCATCGGGGCGGAAGACAAGTTCTTCCTGGGCCAGTTCGCGCCTGAGGCGCTCATGACAAAGCTGCGGCGGCAGATACTCGATGAAGGCGCAGTGATTGGTGACAAAGGCGAGATGCGCGGTTGCCGAAATGGAGATGCCGGTTTTCCAGCAATGAGGCACAATGGTGCGGCCCCGCGCCTTGGCCATGTCGCAGACGATCTTGGCTTCGCCGATGCCGCCGACACGGCCCACATCGGGCTGGGCCACCTGGACCTTGCCGATATCCATCAGTTCCTCGAACTCAAAGCGGGTGGCGAGCCATTCGCCGCAGGCGATGGGCATGGGCGCGCGCTCCACAAGCTTCGCCATCTCATGCAGGTTGTCGGACCAGATCGGCGTTTCAAGGAAATAGACATTGAACTCGGCCCAATCCTTGACGACGGACAGACAGGTTGCGGCATCTTCCCAGAGATACTGCACATCGACCATCAGGGTTATGTCCTTGCCAATGGTCTTGCGGACGGCGGCCAAAACATCGGTATGGCGGTCATAGTTTTCGCGCATGCCGCCGTGGGCGTAGGGCCCATTCATGGTGATTTCTGTCTTCAGGGCCTTGAAGCCCAGTTTCTGGGCCCGCTCGGCGGATAAGCAGAGCGCGTCGCGGTAGTCCTCGAAGCGTCCGCCGGCCGGCTGGAGCGAAGCATAGGGCGTGATGAAGTCACGGGTTGCACCGCCGAGCAAGGCATGGACGGGGAGGCTGACAGCCTTGCCGCACAAATCCCAGAGGGCCATTTCGACGGCGCTCAATGCGTGGATGACCATGCCGCGCCGGCCATTCATGGCGGTTCCTAAATAAATCTTCCGCCAGAGGTCGCCGATCTCGAAGGGATTGGCGCCAATCAGCATGTCGCGAATGGAAAGCCCCATGGTGTGGGTGCCCGGCGCCTCGACGCAGGCCCTGGCCATCCAGGGGTTGGCATCGCATTCGCCCACGCCGGAGACCCCGCCATCCGTTTGAATGACGACGACGAAGCTGTCCTGTGCCGAAGAGGTATTACCCTTGTCATAATCCGGAGCCAGGAGCACGTGGCATTCGATCTCGGTGATCTTCAGGCGGGGTGGTGCGGATTTCAGAACGGGCGAGATGGTTTCAAGGGGCATGATTTTACACGCGGGAGAAGAGCAGGGCGGTTGCGAACATGCCTGCCGCGAAAACCGTGTGGGAAATTAAATTCAGCGCCCTAATCTGCATGGGGTTGGGGCGCAGTGATGCGGCCCAGCCGGCGCCCATGCCGGGCTGAAGAACAAACCAGCCGGCACCCACCGTCACGAGACCTATGATCCATGCGGGAAGAAAGGTTGGATTTGAAACCCATTCACGCCCGGCAAAAACGATCAGCGCTCCGCCATAGAGAATGCCGATGGCATAATGGGAAAACCAACCAAGGGCGGCTTCGTTGGGGACGGCCTGTGCCGCGGTGATATCCTTATGGAAGAAGGTGCCCTTGGCGAGATGGACGAACCATCGCCCCACCAGGCCCCAGTTGGGTTTTGGCAATCCAAAGACGGCGGCGAGCAGCAATGCCCACAGGTCCATGGCGATGGTGCCGCCAATTCCAATCACCACCGACCACCAGAGAAAATCCACCATCGCCACTCCTTCCTTAAAATGATTTATGCACGGCCTGAGGCCTCGTTCATGGCGGTCAGGAACTGGGCCACTTCAGCTTCAGTGTTGTAGTGGCTGAATGAGACGCGGACGCAGGACTTGAGGCCGAGGGGCGCAAGGACATTGCCGCTGTAGTGGTCGTCCATGCGGGCATGGGTGCGAACCCCGTGGGCGTTCAGGAAAGCCACGAGTTCGACAGAGTCCATGCGGTCGAGCGTGAGGGAGATGACGCCCTCGCGTTTGGCATTGTCCGCACCGGCAATGATAGTGACGCCCGGCAGTTCGGCTAGGCCGCGAAGATTTCCCGTGCCGTGCGCCATGGCATGACCAAGCTGCTGTTCGTGGCCGTGGATGGCCTTTGCCGCCGCTTCGATGCGGGCGCGGCGGTCGCTGCTTTTGGTGAAGTGGCCGCCGAGCCAGACAAAATACTCCACCACATCGGAGAAGGTGGCGTAGCTTCCGGCATCGCGGGTGCCGAGTTCCCAGGTGGTAGGTGGACTGCCGATGACGGTCTCCTTCGTAAGGGCCGTCAGGCGGTCCGAGGCCCAACCCACGCCGTAGCCATGGCGGGAAAAAACCTTGTAGGGCGAGACGGCGTAGCCGTCGACGCCATAGGCGGCGAGATCAATATGGCCGTGGCTGGCATGCTGGATGCCGTCGACGATGATGAAACAGTCCGGCGACTTTTCGCGGATGGCGGCGGCGATGGCTTTGACATCAACCGAGATGCCGGTGACGGGCGAGGTCTGGATGATGGTCGCAACGCGAACTTCGGGTGTCATGTATTTGCGGCAGGCGGCGGCATCGACGGTTCCGGTTTTATCATCATGGGGCACCAGAACATGCGGCCTGCCGGTCACGTCGGCCCAGCGCGTCATGGCGCTGCGGGATGCGGGGTGTTCGAGCGTGCTGCCCAGCATGATGCCGCCGGATTTTGCCCCGAGCGCTGCGGTCCGTACCAGGCGGAACAACACTTCGGTTCCGCTTTCGCCGACGAAAACCTGGCCTGACGGCGCGTTGAAGAAGGTGCGCATGTCGGCCTTGCCCTTGGCGATTGCGGCCATAAGGCTACGCGAGGCCGGATTGTCCCGGCCCTGATTGTCGGGATAGGAGGCATAGGCCGCTGAGGTTTCAGCCACCGATTTGAGCGTCAGGGCGCCGCCGGCATTTTCAAAAAACACACGAGGGCCT
The DNA here is from genome assembly GCA_030680855.1 of Aestuariivirga sp. Lineage (GTDB taxonomy): Bacteria > Pseudomonadota > Alphaproteobacteria > Rhizobiales > Aestuariivirgaceae > Aestuariivirga. The sequence continues at coordinate 3,096 of JAUXUN010000039.1, read as the reverse complement.
TCAAACGGGCAGGTATCGACATGGGCAAACCCAGCGCGGATTTCGTCCATCAGTCCGGAGGCAAAGACAGGCATGAGATGTTCTCAGTTTGGAAGTTGGAATGAAGAACGGAGGTGCTTGCTATCGGGATCACAGGAGGGCGTCAAGTTCAGCCCGGGCGGTAAACCCGTGTCGCCTCCGGATCGCCGCTTTCGCCGGGAAGGGCCATGAGTTCATCCCAGGCCGCTTGCGGAATGGGGTAGCGGGCCCATTCAAGTGTTTGCGTGATGCGTTCCGGCTTGCTGACGCCGCAGATCGTTGAGGCGACACGGAGGTCGCGCATGGAAAACTGCAGCGCGGCAGCACCGGGCGGAATGCCGTAGCGGGCGCAGATGCTTTCAACCCGGGTCACCGGCTCCAGCGTTTCGGCGGAGGCTTCCTGATAGACATAGCGCTTGTGCGTTGCCGAGCCCTTGGCGAATACGCCGCCGCTATAGGGTGCTGCATTGAGAACGGCGATGCCTTTGGTCTGTGCGTAGTCCATCATCTCCTCGGCGTTGCGGTTGACGAGAGTGAAGCGGTTGTGGGTGATGAGCGCATCGAAATCCCAATCCTTGAGAAGGGGCAGCATGATGTCGACGCGGCCGGCGGCCAGTCCCACCGCATCGGCCAAGCCTTCCTCCTTCATGCGGGAGAGTTCGGCAAGCGCCCCCTTCGGGCCGGTCACATCCGAAAGGGAGGATGCATATTCGGGATCATGCACATGGAGAAGTTGTATCTTGTCGACATTGAGCGTTTTCAGGCTTTCCTCCAGCGAGCGGCGGGCCCGCGCGGCATCGAACGTGTTGGTTTCCATATCGCGGTCGAGCTTGCTGGAAATGACGAAGCCTTTGGGAATTCCGCCACGCTCGCGGATCACTTCGCCGATGCGCTCTTCGCTGCGGCCGAAGCCGTAGTTGCGCGAGGTATCGAGAAAATTGACCGGGCTGTCGAAAACGGCGCGCACCGTTTCGCGCCCCCGCTCGGCATCAACCTTATAGCCATAGGTATCGGGCATGTCGCCGATGGGGCCCAGGCCAAAACACAACCTGCTGACGGAAAGACCGGTTTGGCCCAGGGCCACCTTTTCAGTTGGATCAAGTTTCATTTTCTCTCCGTAACTTTTGAACCTACTTCAGTCTTTTGCAAGCAAGTGATCGGCGAGTTCAGCAAAGCCCTGTCCGCCGCTTGCTTTTGTCACCCAATGGGGCGAGGCGGGCAGGTGGCCCACAAATCTGGTGACGTTGGCAACGCCCACCGAATTTGGAAAATAGCCAAACATCGGCGCGTCATTGGGGCTGTCACCGACGAAGACAACCCGGTCCCGCTCGCGCCCGGCATCGAGGCCGAATTCATCGGCGAGGATTTTCTTGCTGGTGGTGAGCTTGTCATAGTTTCCGAACCAGCCGTTCACGTGGATCGAGGAGATTTTCGCGATCGCCCCATGGCGTTCAAAAGTCCCGACGATGGCCTCGACGGCGGCGGGCGCTAAGGGCGTCACGTCCTCGGCGAAGTCAATGGCGAGATCCGCCTCGCGGTAGGCCTGGTCGCTGGCAAGTGCTGTGCCGGGAATTTCACTGAGAACCTCCGTCATTATAAGGTTGAGTTTGGCGCGGTCGGCGCTGCGCTCTGCCGCGGATTTTGCGTAGCTCCGCGTCATGTGGCGGGTGCCATCGTCATACCTGAAATAAAACGCGCCGTTCTCGCCCACCACGCCATCGACTGGCCATTGCCTCGCCACCAGGTCGCACCATCCGGCGGGGCGGCCGGTGACGGGAATGACGATCAGGCCGGCAGCCTTCAAGCGTTCCATCGCCGCATAGGCAATGGCGGGAAGGCGGCCTTCATGGGTCAGCGTGTCATCGATGTCGGTGAGCACGGCGCGGACGCGCTTGCGGGCAGCGCTTGGGAATTGTGCTATCGGCTGAAATACGGCCCCGGATGGCGTGTTCATGGCAAAACTTTCAATGAGGGCCGGGGCAATCCTACTCGGGAAAACATGTTGTATCTGCAACAATCTTTGTCGTAAATACCAAGGGCAAATGATGTGCGCCTTGTTGGGGATATGGGCAGTTTTCGATTTGATGGCAAGAAATTTCAAGAGCTGGGATGGAAACGGTGAAGGCGGTCAAGGAGCGTAGCAAGCAGAAAAGGCAGGGCGCGATCATCGCGGAGCTCCGCGCTTCGCCCGCCATCCGCATTGTCGAGCTGGCGCATGAGCATGAGGTGTCGACCGAAACGATCCGCCGCGATCTTGATGAGCTGAGTGCTGCTGGCCTTATCAACCGCACCTATGGCGGGGCAACCGGGGCTCCCGCCAATGCCGAGCCGCTGTTTGATGACAGGTACCGGGCCAACACGGCGCAGCGCATGGAATTGGCCAGGGCCGCCGTGCCGCTCATCAGGAATGGCGACACGCTGATGATCGATGCGGGCAGCACCACGGTGTTTGTCGCCAAGCGCCTTGCCGCCGAGTTGAATGACCTGACGGTCATCACCACGGGTTTTGGCGTCGCCTCCGCGCTGGCCACCAATCCCAGCATCCGGGTGCGCATGTGCCCCGGCGAATATGACCCGGGCGATGGCGGCGTGCACGGGCCGGACACGATCAGCTATCTCGAGCGCTTCAACGTCTCGCACGCCATCATCGGCGCCAGCCGCCTCGACGCCGATGGCCCGAGCGATTTCAACTCGGCCTCGGTGTGGATCAAGCGCACCATGTTCAAGCAGGCCGCAGCTTCGATCCTCGTGCTGGACAGCAGCAAGTTCGAGCAGAAGGCCTTTGAGCACATCTGCCCGCTGGACAAGCTCAACCACCTGGTTACCGACACGGCCCCACCCGCCAAGCTGGCAAAGGCGCTCTCGCAGAACAATGTCGCGGTCCATTTGCCGGGGAAGAAGAACTCCTGACGCTCTGCTCTTTCTCTCTCCATGGTCGGGCTTGATGTTCAGCCCGGGGACATGGTTGACACCTGTTCGGAGACATAGTTGACGGTTTTGGGTTTGGTCAAATCAATTGTTGCGACGTGATAGGAGGCGAAGTAGACGCCGTATAATCCGTCGGTATTGAGCGGCCTG
>JAUXUN010000038.1 GCA_030680855.1 Aestuariivirga sp. | reverse complement strand
GGCTTGGGAATCCGCGAAACCGTGGCATCGCCCACAAGCCCCAGCATGGCGAACAGGGCCGCGATGATCCCCTTGAGCGCCTCGCTGTTGTGTTTGACGGCCAGGTCCCAGTTAAAGTCCGTCTTCCAGTTCATGTGGTTCATATCCTGCGCAAAGAACAAAACAGGAACATTACTGGCATAGCAGGAATATCCGTGTCAAGGGGGATGAATCTGGGAAAGGGCGGTTTGGCCTACATCAGCCAGTTGCGCCCGCTCATGCGGAGCTTCGCATTTTCAGCGTAGACTGCGCTCGCCGCGGGCTCTAACCGGACCATGCCCTTCAGGAAAAACCACAGCCTGTCAGCAGCACCAACCGGTGCATACGTGAAGCTTGTCTGGGTGGCGGGGCAGCTGGAGCGTGACATGATATTCATCTTTCATTAATTTTTATTGATGATCTAGATATAAACGATTGTATTTGTTCGCACAAACGATTAGTTTTCACATTATCTACAAATCTAAGTTGAAGATATGCCATGCTCGAGCTGTTTCCCGGCCTCCGTTCCCTCCGCGCCTTTGATGCCGCCGCCCGGCATTTGAGCTTTACCCGTGCGGCCTCCGACATGGGCGTTACTCCCGCCGCAATCAGCCATCAGATCAAGGAACTGGAAGAGCAGATCGGCGCTTCACTGTTTGCCCGCACCAGCCGCAGCATGCGGCTCACCCGCGAAGGCGAAATTCTGCTCGCCGCCGCCGTTGAATCGCTCGATGCCCTCAACCGCGCCCTGCAGAAAATCCGCAAGCTCAAGAACACCAAGCAGTTGAAAGTCTCGGCCTCGCCCTCGATCGGCGCCAAATGGCTGGTGCCGCGCCTTGACCGGTTTCTGGCCGTCGTGCCCGGCGCTGACGTGCGCATCGACGTGTCCGCCGCCGTTCTCGATTTTGACCGGGACGACATCGACATCGCCATCCGCTTCGGCAACGGAAAATATCCGGGCCTGCGCGCCGATCTGCTGTTTCAGGATCAGGTTTTCCCCGTCTGCAGCCCTGGCCTGATCACCGGGGACAAGCCCTTGAAGACCCCGCGCGATCTCATCCAGCACCACCAGCTCATTCATCTGGATTGGGAAGCCCAGGGCCTGCCCTGGCCCAACTGGCGCATGTGGATGCTGGCCGCCGGCATCCGTGATTTCGACGATTCCGCTGGCCTGCACTTCAGCCAAACCTCTCTCGCCGTCCAGGCAGCCCTGAATGGCCAGGGCGTGGCGCTGGGTGATTCAAACCTTGTGGCGGATGATCTTGCGGCAGGCCGGCTGGTAAAACCCTTCGAACTCTCGCTGCGCGCCCCGCCGCAATTTGCCTATCACGTCATCTCGCCCATCGAAACGGCTGACACGCCGATGGTGAGTGCCTTCCGCGAGTGGGCCCTCAGGGAAGCGGGCGTTACGGGCTGAGCGCCGGGTGGCTGTCGAACGTGCCCACGGGCATTTGCTCGTAATCGATGACCGCACCCGTCATCATTTGCGCCGGAGGCGAAACCAGGAAGGCGCAAAGGCCCGCCACATCATCCGAGGCAATCAGGCGGCCAAACGGCATGCGGGCGCCAATGTCCTCGGCCCAGTTCTGCGGCAGCTTGTGAAACGTCGTCTGCAGCTCATGCTCGCCATCGGTCAGCGCCCAACCCAGGTTTATGCAAAACACCCGGATGCCGTCACGCTTGAAGGTGTTCGCTGCGTTCCGCGACAAGGTCATCAGCGCCGATTTGGAAGCTGAGTAGGTGGCCAGGTTCGGCGGTCCCCCATGGGCCAGCATGCTGGCAACATTGATGATCACGCCGGACTTCGCCGGCACCATATGCTTGGCCGCTTCCTGCATCATGAACAGCGGCGCTTTCACATTCACCTCAAACAGGCGGTCAAAGGATTCCGGAGTGGTATCCGCAATGCCGCAGCGCTCCGTATTGCCGGCCGCATTCACCAATACATCAAGCCGCCCAAAACTCGTGATCGCCTTGGCCACGGCGCCTGCCGGCGTCCCTTTATCGCGCAGGTCGCCCGCATAAATTTCAGCGTCCTTGCCGATCTGCTTTTGCACCGCAGCCAGCTTTTCGGCGTTGCGGTCAACCAGCAGCACGCCGGAAAATCCCTCCCCCAGGAACTTGCACGCCACTGCAGCACCAATACCCTGCGCGCCACCGGTGATTAAAGCCGTTCTCATCTCTACCTCATGACAAAGGGATCAGCCATCGGCACATCCGATGTATTGATCCAGATTGATTTCGTGCGGGTGTAATCCCGGATGGCATCCAGGCCGCTTTCGCGCCCATGGCCCGTGTAGCCATTGCCCCCAAAAGGCACAATGGGCGAAACCGCACGATAGGTATTCACCCACACCACCCCTGCCCTGATTTTCTTCGTCAGCCGGTGGGCCCGGCCAAGGTTCTGCGTGAAAATGCCTGCCGCAAAGCCATAAGCCGTGCCGTTGGCCAGTGCCACCGCTCCCTCTTCCGTCTTGAATTTAAGAACGGAAAGTACCGGGCCGAAAAATTCCTCGCGCACGCAAGGCAGTTCGGTGGAAAGCGCGAGAAGAATGGTGGGTTCGAAATAATAGCCTGCGCCTTTTTTAGCTTTCCCGCCTGTCACCAGAACAGCCCCCGCGGCAATGCTTGCTTCAATCAGCTTCTCAGCTCGTTGCACCTGCTTCAAGGTGGCAAGCGGCCCCATTTCCGTTGCCATATCAAGTGGAGGACCGATTTTGATCTCGCCAGCGCGCTTCGCAAGCCGCGCCACAAATTCGTCATGGATGGACTCGTGAATGAGCAGGCGCGAACCCGCCACGCAGGATTGCCCCGTTGCACCCCAAATGCCCGCAATTACCCCGTTCAAGGCCGAGTCCAGGTTCGCATCGTCGAAGACAATGACGGGAGACTTGCCGCCAAGTTCCAGCGTGGTCACCGCAAAATTCTCCGCCGTGTTTCGCACCACATGGCGCGCCGTTTCAGGCCCACCCGTAAAGGCCACCCGCGCCACCAGGGGATGCGAAGTCAGAACCTGCCCGCAATCCGCGCCAAACCCGGTAATGATATTGACAACGCCCGCGGGAAAGCCTGCCTCATGCACCAGCTTGGCAAAATGTAGAAGCGGTGCCGGTCCATCTTCCGAAGCCTTGATCACCACCGTGTTTCCCGCCGCCAAAGCCGGACCCAGCTTTGCGGCCGTCAAAAACATCTGCGAATTCCACGGCACGATGGCCGCCACAACGCCCAACGGTTCGCGCCGGGTTGAAACCTCCATATCCGGCTTGTCTATGGGGAAGGTCGCCCCTTCAATCTTGTCCGCCAGCCCCGCGAAGTAACGGTAGTACTCCGCCACATAGCCCGTGACCGCTTTCGTCTCGCGGATCACCTTGCCCGTATCGCGCGTTTCGAGCTCGGCGATGACGGACGCGTCCCGCGCCACCAGTTCTGCCAATCTGTGAAGCAACTTGCCCCGCGCCGTGGCTGTCAGTGCGGGCCACGCACCGCCATTGAAGGCTGCGTGGGCTGCGCCAACCGCTCTATCTGTGTCAGCCGCGCTGGCCTTGGGCATCAGGGCCCAGGTCTTCCCCGTGGAAGGATCAAGGCTTTCAAATGTGGCGGAGGATTCCGCGTCGCAGAACGCCCCGTCAATATAAAGTTGAAAATTCTCAGCCACCCGCTGCCTCTTTCTCGGCAAGCGCTTTCACCTTGGCCAGGCCTTTGTCGTAGTCAGGACCGATGAAGCGTTCCATCAGCAGGCCAAACCAGCGGTCCATAATGCCATCCAGCTTCATCTTGAACCCCCACGTTGCCGAAGTTCCCGTGCCGTCCGGCCGCAAGTCCCAAGTGGATTGCGATTTACCCATCGCGCCAAAATCCAGATCAACCGCAACATGAGAGTTCGGAACATGCTCCGTAATGGTTTGCGACCCCGCGCCAACATTGGGATCATTGGACGCCCAGCTCATCTGTGCGCCCACCCCCGATTCAGGGCCTTCAAACGTATAAACGGCCTTGGGATCAAGTTCTGCCCACGGCGACCATTCGTTGAAACGCTTATATCCGCCCACCAACTCAAAAACCTTTTCCGGCGGCGCGTTGATAACTGCCTGCCGTTGCATGTTGACTTCATCTGGCAGAAGATAGCCGCCCCCGATGAAAATCACGACTAGTGCGGCGAAAATCCACACAATCGCCTTCAGCAATTTTTTCATGGGCCTTCTTTCTTCAAAAACTGGCGCAACACGGAGTTGACCTCATCCGGCATTTCCACCGGCATCATGTGCCGTCCCCCCGCAATAATAGAACACTCACCGTCCGGAATCATCCCTGCCAATTTCCGCGCCATGGCAGGCGTAGAGCCCGAATCCAGATCACCCGTCATAGCGAGACTTGCGCGATCAAACGTCGCAAGTGCCCCCACCAGATCCCGATCCGCCGTGGCAAAACACTCATAGGCAGAAAGAAATGAAACGGTATCATTGCCCTGCAAAATCGCCTCATACTGGTGCATGGTCCCAGGATGAGCCTTTGCAAACTCAGGCGAAAACCAGCGCGAAAGCGCGGCAGAAATAATGGCGCGCGGACCTTCGCGCCGGGCCACGTCTAGCCGTGACTGAACACTGGTTCGTTCCGCTTCACTGCGGTCATAGACCGTGCTCATCAGCACCAGCCTGTCAATCTTGCATGAATGCCGCGCCGCATAGGCTTGCGCAATCAACCCGCCAAAAGAAAACCCCACGAGGGAGAACTGTTCCAGCGCCAAATCACCCACGAGAACATCCAGTTGGCTCACCCAATCGGCAAGCCCGGCGTTTGTGTCAACTGCTGCGCTCCGGCCATGTCCCAGCAAGTCATAGGTGATGACTTGAAAGCCGGATTTTAGGGCTGTCACCTGTCCGGCCCAAATCGACTGATTCAGGCCGACACCATGCAGTAAAACAACCGGTAGTCCTTTGCCGGAAATCTCTACCGCGGTGCCGTGAAGCGAAAGCCGCTTCACTTTTTCTCGGCCGCCATTTCTTCCGTGTCCATGTAGCGGTTGCCAATGCGCGGGAAGGCCCGGCCCGTCGTGGCAGCGCCAATGGCAACCAGAATTTCGTCCGGCCCCGGCGCGTCGGGCACGGCGAACTCCAGCGTCAGGTAATGCGATCGGAAGCCCTCATCGATTTTATGCATCATCGGGATTTGAATTGAGGAGCCGGCAACGCCCCGCTTGTTGGTGAACGATAGATAGGATTTCCCGCCGACGGCTTCACGAAACTTGTTGCCGAACCGCAAGGTGTGAATAAGCCCCGAGGCATGCTCGATTTCACCGTTCAAGCCGACAATGGCAGCCTTGCCATAGGCCTCGATCCTGTTGCCGCCACCAAGCTGTTCGAGCAGGAGCGGCACCAGCAGATCCCCCAATACGGGTGCCATGGCCAGGATTTCAGGTCGGAGATTTTCGACGAAACCGTGACCCACCCAGGGATTCTGGATCACGGCCGCCACACCCGCCATTTCAACCGGCGCATCCGGCGCACGCCCGCCTTCAATGTAAGTCGTCTCGATAAACGTCACGGTCTTGCGAATACTGGGCTTCATGAACTCACTCCGCCGCCTGGTGCAGGCCAACCCGGCCCTTGAAGCGCGGCATCACCTCGTCAGTGAAGAGTTTCACTGAACGCATCGCAACCTCGTGCTCAACCCCCGGAAAATGCGACCACACCAGCAGGGTCTGCAAATTCAACACATCGATCATTTCCTCAATGCGGGCCGAAATTTCGTCGGGCGTCCCAAAAAGCAGATTGCGCTCATCGAGGAAATCGACCGAAAGCAGGTCAAGCTTGTTCTCCGTCTTTGGCAATTCCTCGCCAAGATGCCGGTGGTTATCCAGCCCGCGCCAATGGCACACCCAGCGCAGATAATCCAATATGCCCGGACCGCCCAAGCGCTTCGCTTCCGCCTTGCTCTCGGCGCAGAACATGTCACGCACCAGGCTTACCCCTTCGCCGAGTTTTACCTCGCGCTGTTCCTTCGCCGCCTTCTTGTCGCGGTAAAGTTCAAACCTGGGTTTCAGCGCATCCGTGGGTGGAATCCACATCATGGCGCCCATGTCGTTCTCCGCCGCATACTGAATGGCCAGATGGCCATCCACCACCTGATGGATTGGCGGCGTAGGCTGCTGCAAGGTGCGGGGAACAAGCGTGAGCTTGTGAAGCTCAAGGGTTTCCATGTTCTGGTAGTCGGCGCTCTTGGGCGACATGCCATGGTCCCACACAAAACCACGATCAGGAAAATTGAAGAATTCCCCGTGAAACTCGAAGTACTGGTTTGACCAGGCCCTACGAACAACTTCGAGGGCCTCGGCAAAAATCCGGAAATTCTGCGCCGGATTGCGGGTGTCCGCCATCTTGTTGAGCTGCAAGGCCTCCCGACCATAAATGCCGCGGCCGACCCCCACCTCGACGCGTCCGCCCGACATGTGGTCAAGCATCGCGATGTCTTCGGCAAAGCGCAGGGGATGCCAGAAGGTAATGATGTTAGCGGCTTGCCCAATGCGAAGGCGCTTGGTGTGGGCCGCGGTCCAGGTCGACATCAGAACCGGATTGGGAACTACCTCAAAGCCTTCATAGGAAAAGTGGTGTTCCGTGTACCATACGGAATCCCAGTCATTGCGGTCCAGGTATTGTGCAAGGGCAATTTGTTCATTCATCACCGCGCCAAACGGCTTGTCCTGGCGGTTGGTAACATTGGCAAAATATCCGAATTTCATCCTGTGTGGCTCCTTCTGATTAGGGTTCAGAGTTCATGGCACACACCGATTTCGCTGACTGCCTGCCGACTTCAGCTGCCGATACCCTATCAGGTCAAAGCCAGATTGTCACTGCCCGGCACATTTGGGAAGTGGTGAATTGATGTGGCCTTTTAACCAGCATCAAGCCCTTGTCGGCCCTTGCGCAATCTCCTAGTCTTTCGTCGCTTGGTGCTGGCCAAAAATGCCAGAGAATCGGGAATGTGGTGAAATTCCGTAACGTGCCCAACGCTGTAAGGTGGACCGGGCGGCATTTGCCACTGACGTTAAGTCGGGAAGGCGCCGCCGGGGATGATGCCGAAGTCAGAAGACCGGCCAGGCAAGAAATGTGGCGCCGTCATGGAGGTCGGTGCCTCGACATACTGCATCCGAAGGGGACCACGATGCCGGAACACGCCCATGGTTTAATTTCCGCTTCACCATTTTCAAATGAAGAGCGCACCGCCGTCTATCGCGCCATTTTCACCCGCCGCGACGTGCGCAGCCAGTTTCTGGGCGCTGCCGTTCCCGATGAAATCCTGGCCCAGGTCCTGACCGCCGCGCACCACGCGCCGTCCGTGGGCTTTATGCAACCATGGAACTTCCTGGTCATCAAGGAGCAGACGGTTAAGGAGAAAATCTCCGGGGCTTTCCAAAAAGCCAATGCCGAGGCAGCCCTGCTCTTTCCCGATGACAAACAAGCCCTTTACCGTTCACTGAAGCTCGAAGGCATCACCGCTGCCCCCATCAATCTTTGCATCACCTGCGACCGTGAGCGCGGCGGCCCCGTTGTCCTGGGCCGCACCCACAATCGCGATACGGACCTCTACAGCACCGTGTGCGCGGTCCAAAACCTCTGGCTGGCGGCGCGCGCAGAAGGCCTGGGGGTTGGCTGGGTAAGCATTTTCAATGCGGCAGACCTGAGCCGGATCCTGAACCTGCCGGATCACGTGGTGCCCGTAGCCTATCTCTGCCTCGGCTGGGTCAAGGAGCTTCACATGTCTCCCGAACTCGAAGCAAAAGGCTGGCGCAAGCGCCTCGACTTGGCAGGGCTGGTGTTTCAGGACCAGTGGGGAAAATCAGCCAGTGATGAACTCAAGGCTTCAATCAACAATGGTTATCCGGGTCGACTTTGAGCCATATTTCTGAACCAGATTGTATAACCGGGCGGCGTTGGCGGGAAGCAGCCGCACACAGCCATGTGAGGCAGGTCGACCTAACGATCTTACATAGTAACTGCCATGAATGGCATAGCCGCCTTTGAAAAATACCGAGTTTGGCATGGGCGAATTATCGTATTTCCGTGAGTAATAGACCTTGGCCGTCCGCTGGACGCGGAACGTGCCGCGCGGCGTATAATACCCCGGACGCGCCGTTGAAACCTTCCAGCGTCCATAGGGCCAGCCATTAACCTTGACCGACATGGATTGCGACGAAATATCGATGACAACATTCACCGCCGGCCCGCTTGTGGCAAACACGCTTGCTTCAATTGGAGCGGTAAAAAACAGTGTTGCGGCAAACACAAAGCTCATGAAATGAAGGAATCGAATCATCATGGTGTTAGCCCCTGACCGTATGCCCCACGCAATAGAAACACCAAAGCGCCCAAGGCGCAAGACGGTGCCTGTTCACATGCCGGTGAACTAGTCGAACAGAAACTCGCGGCCCACCTTTACGCGGCGCACCCCATTGTAAGCGATGATGTCGGCCGTCGCATAGGTTTCCGTAAGCGTCGCGGGCAGGAAGCTGCCAGTGCCCACAAGGTTGAGAGGCGCTTTAGCGGCGCCAATGATCTGGCATTTCTGCGGATCAAATCCGGACGAGGCAACAATCTGCGCCTGCTTGTAGCCGGCATTGTCCAGGGCCCGGCGCACATGAATGATTGAGGCGACGGAAACGCCCTTGCCGAACAGAATGCGGCGCACCTTGTCCACCAGGATGTTGTTGGGGTCAAGCTGGAAGGCCCTGCTACCCAAAACCTGCTCCACGATATTGTATTCGCCCGCAACGCCCAGCCAGTTCCCCACCGTGTCAACGGACTTTTCATAGTCCAGGCCTTCGGCAAAGCGCCCGCCATGGGTGTCAAGCCGCACTCCAAACACCTTGTCTTTGTCCTGCAGCTTTGCCTCATCATAAAACCAGTGCGCGCACCGAAGTGAATCGGTAACCTCCTCGCCGGTGTAATCAACCAACGCAATGAGCGTGCTTGAGTCGGGAATGGTTTCGTCAAAAAGCTTCAGCGCCGCGAGGACATCTCCATTGGTATAGCCCACTAACGCATGGGGCATGGTACCCATGCCGGAAGCCGCGCCAAACAGGGGGGCGGTCAAGTCCTGAGAAGTACCCACAAAGCCTCTCACATTGCTGTCGGCGTGTTTGGCCGCCGCACTGCCCACCGCCGCGCCATAGGCCGCCAGTATGTTCATTTCAGCGCCACTGCCATGGCGCGCATGCATGTCCATGAAGGCTACATAGGGAATGGCCCGGCACATATCATAGGCATTATTGGCGCATACGCAGGGAAAGCCGATCTTCTGCAGCACCAGGGTTTCAACTTCCGAAAGCTTGGCCATAGAACCCGAAATTTCGAGAATCTTGCTTTCGGACGGAACGATATCGCCTTCCTCGTAAAACCTCTTTACCCGAGCCTCTGGCACCAGCCGCTGCACCATGCGGATGGTGGGCTCAAGGGCCGCCACCACGCGCCGGCGCATGAACACGGCAAAGGTCACATCCGTATCGCCATGGGCCGCAACGATGCGCGACGTATTGGTGAAATATTTGTCCGTCTGGCTGTCGACGGTGCCAGCCGCCAGGGCAATATCCACGAGTTTGTCGAGGATAATTTCGTAGCCGGGAATGAGCGAAGTGCGCTTGTCCATCATGGCTCCATTGTCACAAGAAAGACGGTGGACGTCAAACGCCCTTTACCGCCTTCATGAGGGTTTCGGCGCCCGCCTGCAGAAGTTCCACGTCAACGGCCCCAGCCATGAATGTGTAGCCCATCGCCGCATAGGTCTTGATGACATCGGCGCTGCCCGCAAAGGCTCCGGCAACCAGGTTGTTTTTCCGGGTGGCGGCGGCAACGCGCTTCATCGCCTCCAGCGTGTGCTTTGCTGTTTTGTCGATGCCGGCCCCCCTGGAAAGGGCGATGGACAAATCGCTCGGCCCCACGAAAAGCCCATCAAGGCCCGCAACGGACGCGATCTCTTCCACCGCATCCAGCGCTGCCTGGGTTTCGATCATTGCAAACACCTGGGTGATGGTATTTGCTTCCTGCAGGTAATCGGCGGGAGACAGGCCATAGGTCTGGAATGCAGTGTAACCGCCCCAACTGCGTCCCCCCAATGGCGGATACTTTGCCGCCATCACCACCGCCTCAGCCTGCGCCTTGCTGTTCACCATGGGAACAATGACGGCGGCAGCACCAGCATCAAGCACTTGCCCGATAAGGCCGGGCTCATTCCACAGAATCCGCGCTATGGCAGGGCGTCCCGCACTGCTGATGGCGGATATCATCGGAGCTGCGTCGGAAAACCCAATCATCCCATGCTGCATGTCAAGGCACACGCCTTCAAGGGGCAGCCTCGCCAATTGTCCCGCCAGCTGCGGACTAGGCACAGTCATCCATGAGAAGAGGAACGGCTCGCTCCTGTTGGCGAGCCGTGCCTTCAGGTCAAAACTCTGCATTGCCAATTGTTATCCCGCCTTGATCTGTTCGACAGCAGCGGCCATCAATTCGTCGATCTGGCGGCGAATCTGGTGGTCCGACTGCTCAACCTTCTTGGCGTCGAAGTCTTTCCTGACCTTGCGGAACAAATCCTCGGTGCCGGCCTCTTCAAAATCGGCGACAACCATGGATTTGGCGTAAGCCTCGGCCTCAGCCCCTGCAAGGCCCAACTTTTCGGCAGCCCACAGGCCCAGAAGCTTGGCGCGCCGGGCGTTGGCCTTGAAAAGCATCTCTTCATCATGGGCAAATTTCGATTCGAAGCCCTTTTGGCGTTTATCCATAGTCATGTTGGTCTCCACTTCCGCTTATCCCAGTGAGATAGCTAGTCGCATGGTCCAAATCAACCATTCAAAACCATTGTGCAACGCAATAAGTTCAAGTAGAAGCCCGTGCAATTGGCGACAGCCGCCGCCATATTGTCGAAACATGTGAACTTTACGTACCGCCCGCTGGTTTTGTGCTAAAAGGGTGGATAAGGGTTTTGATGAGGATATTGCATATGACCAGCAGAAGAACCCGCATTTACGAAGGCAAAGCCAAGATTCTTTACGAGGGACCCGAGCCCGGCACGGTGATCGTGCATTTCAAGGATGATGCAACTGCCTTCAATGCCCAGAAAAAGGCCGTGATCGAAGGCAAGGGTGTGCTCAACCAGCGCATTTCCGAATTTATCTTCACCAGGCTCAATGACCTTGGCATCCCCACGCATTTCCTCCGTTCCCTCAACGTGCGCGAGCAGCTCGTGCGCGAGGTGGAAATCATTCCCCTCGAAGTCGTGGTGCGCAATGTGGCAGCAGGCTCGCTGGCAACGCGACTTGGCCTTGAGGAGGGCACCGCCCTACCCCGCTCCATCATCGAATTCTGCTACAAGAATGATGCCCTGGGCGATCCCATGGTTTCGGAAGAGCACATCACCGCTTTCGGCTGGGCTGCCCCTCAGGAAATCGACGACATCATGCACATGTCGATCCGCATCAATGACTTCCTCACAGGACTCTTCCTGGGAATCGGCATTAAGCTGATCGATTTCAAGATCGAGTTCGGCAGGCTCTACGAGAATGACATGATGCGCATTGTGCTCGCCGATGAGATCAGCCCCGACTCATGCCGTCTCTGGGACATCAAGACCAACGACAAGATGGACAAGGACCGTTTCCGGAGAGACATGGGCGGCCTGGTCGAAGCCTATCAGGAAGTGGCCAAGCGCCTTGGCATCATCAGCGAAAATGAGAGGCCGGAACGCGCCAAGCCTAAACTCGTGAAGAGCGATACCTGATGAAAGCCAAAATAAAGGTAACATTGAAAAAAGGCGTGCTGGATCCCCAGGGAAAAGCCATTGAAGGAGCCTTGAGCCACCTCGGCTTTGCTGGCGTCGAGCACGTGCGCCAGGGAAAATATTTCGAAATCGACGTCGCCGAATCCGACAGGTCCAAGGCCATGACCGAGGTCAAGGCCATGTGCGAAAAGCTTATCGCCAATACGGTGATAGAGAATTATGACATTGAGTTGGCGTGATTCCTGGATCGCAAATACGTTCTCAAAATTTCCCTCATGCTGAGGTGCGAGCCAAAGGCGAGCCTCGAAGCATGGGCCGCGAGTCCGGCTCGGACAGACCCTTCGAGGCCCCGCCAGCGGCGGTGCACCTCAGGGTGAGGAGTATGGAATGAAATCAGCCGTCGTCGTTTTCCCCGGCATCAATCGTGAAACTGATATGATGCGCGCCCTGGAGGCCACTACTGGCAACAAGCCCGTGTCCGTCTGGCACACCGATGCCGTGTTGCCCAAGGTCGACCTCGTGGTTGTCCCCGGCGGCTTTTCCTATGGCGACTATCTGCGCTGCGGCGCCATCGCCGCGCGCTCACCGATCATGAAGGACATTCGCGCCAAGGCCCAGAAAGGACTCAAGGTTTTGGGCGTTTGCAACGGCTTCCAGATCGTCGCCGAAGCGGGACTTCTTCCCGGCGCGCTGGTGCGCAATGCCCATCTCCATTTTGTCTGCCGCGAAGTGAAACTGGCTGTTGAAAACAATTCCACTTTCTTCACCAACCGGCTGAAAAAAGGCGCCGTCATCTCCTGCCCCGTGGCCCACGGTGAAGGCAACTATATCTGCGACGAAGAAACCTTGAAGGCTTTGGAAGGCGAAGGCCGCGTTGTCTTCCGCTACACGCAAGGCACCAATCCCAACGGCGCCATGAATGACATTGCCGGCATCGTGAACAAGGCGGGCAACGTCATCGGCATGATGCCCCATCCGGAAAACATGATTGAGCCGCTCCACGGCAAAACCGATTGCCGCCCTCTGTTCGAAAGCCTTCTGGCCGCCTGAATTCGGCCGTGATAGGCTCCTTTCGCGTGGAGGAACATCATGTCGGACTATTATGATCTCGGCCCCTATACCCGCCCTGTCACCACCACCTCAAAAGAAGCGCAAGCTTGGTTCGATCGCGGCCTTATCTGGTGTTATGGCTACAACCACGATGAAGCCGTACGCTGCTTCAAGAAGGCGGCCAAACATGATCCAAACTGCGCCATGGCCCACTGGGGCATCGCCTATGCGGCAGGCCCCAACTACAACAAGCAATGGGTAGCCTTCGACCCGGTTGACCTGAAAAGCTCTCTCAGTCTTGCCTGCTCCGCCACAAAACAGGCATTGAAACTCCTCGATCAGGCAAGCCCGGTTGAACAGGCCCTCATACGCCCCCTTGCAAAACGTTATCAGTTGAATGAACCGGGCAATGTCACGCCAATCTGGAATGATGACTATGCCGCCGCCATGCGCGAGGTTTACCTCGCCCATAAGTACGATCTGGACGTGACGGCACTTTTCGCCGAGGCGATCATGAACCGCACCCCTTGGCAACTTTGGGATATCAAGTCCGGAAAACCTGCCGAAGGAGCCGATACGGCAGAAGCCATTGCCGTTTTGGAACGTGCCATGGCCACGCCAAACGGCATGAGGCATCCCGGCATTCTCCACATGTATCTCCACCTCATGGAAATGTCGCCCCACCCCGAGCGCGCGCTTCGCGCTGGAGACGCTCTATGCAGCCTCATCCCCGATGCGGGCCATCTCGTTCACATGCCAACCCACATCGATGTCCTCTGTGGCAACTACAAGGAGGTGATCGATAGAAACGGCCACGCCACCATCGCCGACCAAAAGTATCTGGCGCGCGAAGGCGCCGTCAATTTCTACTCCCTCTACCGCTGCCACAACTACCATTTCAAAACCTACGGCGCCATGTTCCTTGGCCAGTTTGGACCGGCGCTGGAAGCGGCGGAGGATATGGCCGCCGCCATTTCAGAAGATTTGCTGCGCGTGGAGTCGCCCCCCATGGCCGACTGGCTTGAAGCTTTTGTCTCGATAAAGCTCCACGTCTACATCCGTTTTGGAAAATGGCAGGAAATCATCTCGGCACCGCTTCCCACTGACCAGAAACTCTATTGCGTGACCACGGCCATGTTGCATTATGCCAAGGCGGTGGCTTACGCCGCCAGTTTCAACGTGCCGGCGGCGGAAAAGGAAGCCCGCCTGTTTGAAGAGGCATTGGCGCGCATACCGGAATCGCGCTGCCTGTTCAACAATACCAGCCTCGATATTCTCGCCGTCGCCGCCGAGATGATGAAAGGCGAAATTGAATACCGGAAATTCAATTTCGAAAAGGCCTTTGCCCACCTCCGCAAGTCGGTCGAACTCTACGACACTATGCGTTACGACGAGCCCTGGGGCTTCATGCAGCCCACCCGCCATGCTCTCGGGGCCCTGTTGCTCGAGCAAAACCGGGTAGAAGAGGCCGAAGCCATCTACCGTGCCGACCTCGGGCTTGACGGCACGCTTGCCCGCGCCTGCCAGCATCCCGACAATATCTGGAGTCTCCACGGCTTCCATGAATGCCTCATGCGCTTGGGCAAACATGCCGAGGCCACCTTCATCAAGCAGCGCCTTGATCTGGCGACGGCGCGGGCCGATGTGCCGGTAAAGTCATCCTGCTTCTGCCGGATGACTGCCGCGTGATTCGCAGAAATTTGACTAAACTTTCGTCCATCCGCGAAGCATTCATTCACCAATATCGGAGTTAACCGTAGATTAATGCCGCCGATTGTCGCTCTACTGTAAATGAAACAGCAGCCTTAACAAGACATGAGCGGGGTCCGCATGTTAAAATCACTCTTCGGGAAAAAGCAGCCAACCTTCGAGCAGGAATTGGCGCTCAAGGAAGCCAACATGGCGCTGCGCGTGCGCATGGACCGGCTGGTCCGCGTCGATGCCGCCGAGGCCTTTGGCCAGGCCAAGGTTACGGACAAGTTCGGCCACAGTGTTTTTAAGGGTCAGGCCGCGGCCTGACCGGGGATATCGCCCAAATACCGTTGTGAATCCTGTTGCGGGCGGCTAAACCGCCCGCAACATGACAAAGCTCCCTGCCCCCAAGATCACCCCCGACATCGTCAAGAGCCACGGCCTCAAGCCCGACGAATATGCGCGCTTCCTGAAGCTGCTGGGCCGCGAGCCCACCATGACGGAGTTGGGCATCTGCTCGGCCATGTGGAACGAGCATTGCTCCTATAAATCCTCCAAAAAATGGCTGAAGACGCTGCCCACCAATGGCCCCCGGGTTATCCAGGGTCCCGGTGAAAATGCCGGCGTCGTGGATATTGGCGATGGCCAGGCCGTGGTCTTTAAAATGGAAAGCCACAACCACCCCTCCTTCATCGAACCCTACCAGGGCTCGGCCACCGGCGTGGGCGGCATCCTGCGTGACGTGTTTACCATGGGAGCCCGCCCCATCGCTGCGCTCAATGCCCTGCGCTTCGGCGCCCCTGAACACCCCAAAACCCGCCACCTTGTGTCAGGCGTCGTCGCCGGCATCGGCGGCTACGGCAATTCCTTCGGCGTGCCCACCGTTGGCGGCGAGGTGAATTTCCACTCCCGCTATAATGGCAACATTCTGGTCAATGCCATGGCGGTTGGCCTTGCCGATGCCGACAAGATTTTCTATTCGAGGGCAAAGGGCGTGGGCCTTCCCGTTGTTTATCTCGGCGCCAAAACAGGCCGAGATGGCATCCACGGGGCCACCATGGCGTCAGCGGAGTTTGACGACAAGGCAGAGGAAATGCGCCCCACCGTACAGGTTGGCGATCCTTTCACCGAAAAATGCCTGCTCGAAGCCTGCCTGGAATTGATGGCCTCCGGCGCCGTCATCGCCATTCAGGATATGGGCGCCGCCGGGCTCACCTCGTCCGCCGTTGAAATGGGCGCCAAGGGCGATCTCGGCATTGAGCTCAATCTCGACATGGTGCCCTGCCGCGAAGACCACATGACGGCTTACGAAATGATGCTGTCGGAAAGCCAGGAGCGCATGCTCATGGTGCTGCGCCCCGAACTCGAAAAACAGGCCGAAGCCATTTTCCACAAATGGGGCCTGGACTTCGCCATCGTCGGCAAGACAACAGATACCCTGCGCTTTATCATCACGCATGAAGGCGAAGTGAAAGCCGATCTGCCAATCAAGCAGATGGGCGACGAAGCCCCGGAATATGACCGGCCCTGGACCGAGCCGAAAAAACTCACCGTTTTGAAGGATGTGGCGGCGCCCAATGATTTGAAGGCCGCCATTCTCAAAATCATCGGTTCGCCTGACATGTGCTCAAGGCGCTGGGTCTGGGAACAGTATGACCACCTGATCGGCTCAAACACCGCACAGATTCCAGGCGGTGATGCGGGCGTCGTGCGCGTTGGCCCCAACAAAGCCGTGGCACTCACCACCGATGTGACGCCGCGCTATGTCGAGGCCGATCCCTTCGAGGGCGGCAAGCAGGCCGTGGCCGAAAGCTGGCGCAAACTCACCTGTGTGGGGGCGGAACCCATCGCCATCACCGACAACCTGAATTTCGGCAACCCCGAAAAGCCGGACGTTATGGGCCAGCTCGTCTTCGCCATCAAAGGCATTGACGCTGCCTGCCGCGCCCTGGATTACCCGGTCGTGTCAGGAAACGTCTCGCTCTACAACGAAACCAATGGCCAGGCCATTTTGCCCACCCCAGCCATCGGCGGCGTCGGCCTGCTCACCGACCTTAGCAAGATGACCACACTGGCCTTCAAAGCTGCTGATGAAGCCATCCTGTTGCTCGGCGGCCACGGCTCCCACCTCGGCCAATCAATTTACCTCCGGGAAGTCCTGGGCCGCGAAGAAGGCGCTCCCCCACCCGTCGATCTGGCCAGGGAAAAGCGCCACGGCGACTTTGTGCGGAACCTCATAAACCACGGCCAAGTCACTGCAGTACATGACATTTCTGATGGAGGCCTGGCCGCAACGGTCATCGAAATGGCCCTCGCCTCAGGCTTGGGAGCCAAGCTCGACTCCATGAACCACGAAGCCCTCTTCGGTGAGGATCAGGCCCGCTATGTTTTCACCTGCAAACCCGCCGAAGCCGCCAAAATCATCACCCAGGCCCATGCCAAAGGCATCGACGTCATCCGCATAGGAACGGTAACTGGCGATGCTACATTGAATGTCCAGGACCAAGCGACTATATCTCTGGCTGAGTTGAAAAGCGCCCATGAAGGCTGGTTCCCGGCCTATATGGCGGGCGAACTCTAAGGGATCTGACCGATGGCCATGGCCGCCGCTGAAATTGAACGCTTCATCAAGGAAGCCCTGCCCGACGCGCAGGTCGAAATCCGCGATCTCGCCGGCGACGGCAACCACTATGCCGCCACGGTTATGTCAGCAGCCTTCAAGGGCAAGTCTCGCGTCCAGCAGCATCAAATGGTATACGCAAGCCTCAAAGGCCGCATGGGCGATGAGCTGCATGCCTTGGCATTAACGACAAGTGTTTTGGAGAACTGACATGACTGACATTGCAAAATGGATCGACAATGAAGTGAAGAGCAACGACGTGGTGCTCTTCATGAAAGGCACGCCCGACATGCCCATGTGCGGCTTCTCCGGCAAGGCAACGCAGATTCTCAATCATATGGGCGTGCCCTTCAAGGGCATCAACGTGCTGGATTCCGATGAAGTCCGCCAGGGGATCAAGGAATACACCAACTGGCCCACCGTGCCGCAGCTCTACGTCAAGGGCGAATTCGTTGGTGGAAGCGACATCATGATGGAAATGTTCCAGTCCGGTGAATTGAAGCAGTTGATGGCCGAAAAAGCGGTTGCTTAATCTAATCCTCTTCTGTCATCACGGAATACGCCGGGATGACAGAGCTTAAAACATATCAGCCCAGCATTTTGACGAATTGACGTAACGCCGTTCCTCCAGCATCCTGTCCTGATGCTCACACTCTTCTATGCCCTCAACACCTGCTCGCTCGCCTCTCACATCGCGCTGGAAGACTCCGGCGCGACATACGAAGCCAAGCGCCTCAACTTTGCTGAGAATGACCAGCGCAAGCCGGAATACCTGAAGATCAATCCCAAGAGCCGGGTTCCCGCCCTCGTGACCGATCAGGGCATCCTCACCGAAACACCAGCCATTCTGGTCTATATCGCGCAGAGCTTTCCCAAGGCCAATCTGGCGCCTGTGAACGACCCGTTCCGCCTTGCCCAAATCCAGTCATTCAACAGTTACCTCTGCGCGACAGTGCACGTGGCCCACGCCCACCGCATGCGCGGCTATCGCTGGACCGATGATGAAGCGGCGATGGAAACCATGAAGAAAAAAGTCCCGCAAAACGTCGGCGATTGTTTCGACCTCATTGAACGCGAGTATTTCAAAGGCCCCTGGGTCATGGGCGCGGATTACACCATTGCCGATCCCTATCTCTTCACCATCGCCCGCTGGCTCGAAGCCGATAGCGTGGACCCCAAACGCTTTCCCAAAGTTCTGGACCACCGCAACCGCATGGCCGAACGCCCCGCCGTGAAAAAAGTTCTGGCGCGTGAAACCACTTAACACCTATCTCCCCCTTCTGGCGCTCGGCTTCACGGTTCTTGTCTGGGGCGTGTCGCCGGCATTCATAAGGTCCTTCTCGCTCGCCGCAGGCGCCGCCGATGCGCTGGTGATCCGCTCGGTCGCCACCGGCATCTGTTGCCTTGTCCTGTTGCCCTTCTGCGGCGGATTCACTGTGGCACGGCAGGATGTCCCGCGCCTCCTGCTGATTTCGCTGATCGGCATGTTCGGTTACTTCGCCGGCTCCGTGTTCGGTTTTGCCTATATTACGTCCGCCATAGGCGGCATCGTGATTTCAACCCAGCCGCTGCTGATTGCCCTGCTTGCCAGCGTGATCGGCGCCGAGCGCGTCACGGTCGCCACCATCATCGGTCTCATCGTCTCGTTTATCGGCTCGCTTTATCTTTTCAGCGGCGACGACCAGGGAGACCTCAGCCACGCCAGCATGATCACCGGCGGCCTGCTTATTTTCATGAGCGGCGCGTTCTGGTCCGTCTATGTCATCTACAGCAAAAGCCTGATTCAAACGTATGGCTCAGTGAAGCTCTCCCTGCTGTCCCTGGCGATTGCCACGCTCCCGGCGCTGCTTTTCATATCCCCCAGTACCTGGGAAACCACAGTCAACCTGGATCAGAATGCAGTCTTCTCGCTCTTTTACCTGACGTTCATCGGCACGCTTGTGACCCTTGGCACATGGAACTATGCGGTGGGCCTGTTGCGCCCCACCGCTGTTGGCGCGTCGCTCTATCTGATCCCGATATTTGCGATCACGGCGGGTACCCTGTTGCTCGGCGAAATAGTGACCGCCACAACATTGATTGCCGGCGCGATTATCCTGCTTGGCGTTGCCATCGCCCAGTTTGGCCCCGTATTCATGAGGTACGGCACACAATCATGAGCATCACCGAAAAACAGATTCCCTGGTACTTCACCCCCACAGTGGTGATTGTCGCGGACTGCTTTGCCCTTGCCGATGCCAAAATTGCGGAATACACGGGTCCATGATGAACGCCTTCGATGCCCTTGCCCAGCTCAACGCCAATGTGGCGGTCCCCTTCAACCAGGCCCACGCCATGCCCAAGGCCGTCTATACTTCGGAAGACTTTGCCGCCCGGGAAGTAGAGCAGATCTTCAGCAAGGAGTGGTTCTGTGTGGGCCGCGCCACGGCGCTGGCCAACCCCGGCGATTACGTGACACTTGAGCTGGCGGGCCAGCCTATCATGGTCATCCGCGATCGTGAAGGCACGCTGCGCGCCCAGTCCAATGTCTGCCTGCACCGCATGTCCATCCTTCTCAAAGGCACCGGCAATGTAAAAGGCATCGTCTGCCCCTATCACGGCTGGAGCTACAACATCGATGGATCGCTGCGCGCCGCACCGGCGATGAAGCACAATGAGGGCTTCTGCAAGGAGGACTACCGCCTACCGCAGATCCGTTGCGAGGAATGGCTGGGCTGGGTGATGATAACGCTGAACCCGGATGCCGTCTCGCCAGGTGAAAAATTCGCCGACGTGGAAGGCCTCATCGCCGATTACCAGATGGAAACCTATATCGAGAACTTCAACGAACAGTTCATCTGGAGTACCAACTGGAAAGTCCTGGCCGAAAATTTCATGGAGAGCTACCACCTCCCCGTCTGCCATGCCAAAACCATCGGCGGATTGTCAAAGCTCGATGAAATGATTTGCCCGCCGGGCCTGCCCACCTTCAACTATCACACCATCCTGAAGGACGACACGCTGAAGATCGCCCTCGCCCATCCCGCCAATAGGCGCATGGAAGGCGACCGCCGCCGGACAACCTATCTGCTGGCTATCTACCCCAGCCTGCTCATTACCCTGACGCCGGGCTATTTCTGGTATCTCTCGCTGCATCCCCACGGCGCCGGACAGGTGCGCGTTATTTTTGGCGGCGGCCTCTCGCCGGAATTTGCCAATGACCCGGATGCGCAAGGCCACTTCAGGCAGCTCAAGGCCCTGCTCGATGACGTCAACGTCGAGGACAAGGGCTGCACTGAACGGGTCTATCGCGGCCTCTGTTCCGATATGGCTAAGCCCGGCCACCTCTCCCATCTGGAGCGGCCAAACTTCGACTTCGCCACCTACATCGCCTCGATGCTCAAATAAAAACGGCGGAGAAATCTCCGCCGTCTTGAACGCAGCAAACGCCAGACTTTTAGCGCGAATAATATTCCACTACGAAGTGTGGTTCCATCTGAACCGGATAGGGCACATCGGCCAGGGCCGGCACGCGCACCAGCTTCGCAGTCATCGCCTTGTGATCGACTTCCACATAATCCGGAACATCGCGCTCGGCCAACTGAACGGCTTCCAACACAATGGCAAGCTCCTTGGACTTTGCGGTGAGCTCAAGCGCGTCTCCGGCCTTGATCCGCATGGAGGCAATGGTCACGCGGCGGCCATTCACCTTCACATGCCCGTGGCTCACGAACTGGCGCGCCGCAAACATGGTGGGCACGAACTTGGCGCGGTAGACGATGGCGTCGAGGCGGCGCTCGAGGAGGCCGATCAGGTTTTCCGAGGTGTCGCCCTTCATGCGCGAAGCCTCTTCGTAAACCTTCGAGAACTGGCGCTCCGAAATATTGGCGTAATAGCCCTTGAGCTTCTGCTTGGCCTTGAGCTGGATGCCGAAGTCCGACATCTTGCCCTTGCGGCGCTGGCCGTGCTGGCCGGGGCCATATTCACGCTTGTTCACCGGGCTCTTCGGGCGGCCCCAGATGTTTTCGCCCATGCGGCGGTCGATTTTATGTTTAGCGGACTGACGCTTTGTCATTTACGGTTCTCCATAACCATTTAAGTTGGAACCCACCCTCCTCTTCCGGTCTCCCGGCCGACAGAACCTTTAACGGTTCACGGGCAAGCAAAACGGGGCTTCTGGCCCCGTCAGTGGGGCGGGTGATAGCGGAAGGCGGGTGGCATGTCAAATAGACGAGCAAAACCCGTCAGAATCGCGAAAAGCGCTACGAATCTCATCGTGCCAACCCAAATTCCCAATTGTAACGCCAAGAGTTGATGCGCATCCCAACTCACGGTCCTCATCCAGATTTGAGCACATAAGGACAAACCAGATCGCTCCAGCCAAAGTCTCCCGCGAATGCCACGTTGTCATAATAAACGGATCATCAGGTGATGGGTTCGATCCTACTATTTCTTCGTCAAAAATATCATGCACACGCTCACAATCAGGACCCCAAGCGCAGATGTAGACGGCGCCAGCTTTCAAAAGCTCGCCTGCCAATTTTGCTATCTGTTTAACCTCAACACCCCGGGAATCCCAAGCCAGCAAACACGCGAAACTGGGACTGCCAAGTGAAAGATTATCAGGGAAATCTTCCGGCGATTCCAGATAAAGGACATATAAGTCACGTTCCAAGACAAGGCCACGGCCCACCAGTTCAACATCTGCCACTTCAGTTCATTCCTTATTCAGTCATTCTCAAACCGGCAAATCCACGAATTCGTGCCTCCGGAAGCCCATGGCGCCATAGGCGGCGAGCGATTCCGAGGCGCTGCCCCGGGCCGAGGTCAAAAGCACCGTATCAGGCTCCGACACGCCGGATTGTGGCCCAGCCAGTTTCAGGTCCGCCACAACGTCGCTCACCCGGCGCGCGATGGCCGGAGCCGGGTCGAGGTAGTTAACCTCCCAGGGCGCCACCAGCTTCATTTCGTCGATCACCAGCGGGTAATGCGTGCAGGCCAGCACCACCACGTCGGTCTGCTTGCCATCCCGCTTGCGAAACACCGGGGCGATCTCATCGCGCAGCTCATTCAGATCCGGCGCATGGCCCTTGAGTTTCTGCTCGGCAATTTCAGCCAGGCGCTTGGCCCCATGCAGGATCACCTTGCAATGGAAGGCATAGGTATGAATGAGCGTGTGGGTGTATTCGCGGCTCACCGTGCCGGGCGTGGCCAGCACGCCGATGATGTTGGATTTGGTTTGCGCCGCCGCCGGCTTGATCGCCGGAACCGTGCCCACAAAGGGAACGGCATATTTTTCCCGCAGTGCTGCCAAGGCGAGCGTAGAGGCTGTATTGCAGGCAATCACCACGACATCCGGCTTGGCTCTCTCAATCAGCGCGCCCATGACATGAACAATACGGGCAACAAGCGCCTCTTCTTTCCAGGCGCCATAGGGAAAGCCGGCGTTGTCCGCCGCGTAAATCAATTCAGCGTTTGGCAACTGTGCCCGAACGCAAGTGGCAACGGTCAGTCCACCCATGCCGGAATCAAATATGAGAATGCGTGGCACCGTCACTGCTTGGGCCCCTTGCTCCGCAAATGCGTGCGGGTCAGCGAAGAAACCATGCCACGGAGCGAACGAATTTCCTGTTCCGTTAGTTCAGCACGCACGAACATGTTGCGCAGATTCAACCGCATGGTCGGTCTTTTCTTTTCGGTTTTGAAGAACCCGGCATCATCCAGTTCCCGCTCCAGATGATCGAAGAACCCGTAAAGCTCCTCCTTGGTGGCAAGGCGCGTATCGGGCGTTTGCAGGCCGGGGCCGTCAAGCGCTGCCAACTCTGGTGTTTGCTGCCCAAGGCTCACGGCGTGTTCCTTGAACCATTCATACCCCATCAGCAAAACCGCCTGGGCGATATTAATGGAGGCAAAGGCCGGGTTCACCGGTGCCGTCACAATCACATCGGCCAGTGAAACTTCTTCGTTGCTCAAGCCCCAGCGCTCTCGGCCAAAAAGCAGGGCAACCTTTTCACCGCGCGCCACGCGAACCCGCATGTCATCGCCCGCCTGTTCAGGTGTGATCACTTCCTTGATCATGTCGCGGGGCCGCGCCGTAGTCGCATAGACATAATTCATGTCTACAAGTGCCGCAGGCAAATCACCAAAGACCTTGGCTCCTTCCACAATCCAGTGCGCGCCTGATGACGCGGTCAGGGCCTTCTCATTGGGCCAGCCGTCGCGCGGCGCCACAAGCCTGAGTTCATGCAGGCCGAAATTCGCCATGGCCCGCGCCGCCGTGCCGATGTTCTCGCCAAGCTGCGGATGCGCCAGCACCACCAGGGGTGCCGGTCCCAAAACCTGATTCTGCGTTTTATCGGTGCCTGCCATGTCCCCACGGGAATTAGCGAAGTTGAAAGCCTGACGCTAGCCTTTCCCGTTGAGCGTCCAGGCATCGCGCAGCTCCGGGAACCAGCGCGACCAAAAAAACGCCGCCGCCATGGCGCAACGGGTGCCACAACCCAACTGGCAAGTCAAAAGAGGGTTTAGCCGCGCTCTTCAGCCGTTCCCAAAAACACCGACCGGACGAAATCACGGTAGAGCATCACCTGCTTTGGCAGAATGTCCTTGTCCTTTAGGACGCGCGACAAGATGATGCCGCCATCGACAAGTCCCGACATCATGTCGGCAAGCGCGTCAAAATCCACCGGGATTTTCGGCGGATAGCGTTGCGCAATCAATTCGAAACGCTCGCGGAACCGCTTGCCAGGCGAGAAGCGCCGAGGCATTCAATTCTACAACATCGCGGTTGAACAATTGCTCCTGATAACACACCGATGCAATGATGCAGCCGGGATGCGCGGCGGGGAGATCAGACATCATTTCAGCAAACATCTTCAGCCCGACAAGAAAGCCATGCAGCGGATCCTCATGGAGTTCGTCGGCGCGCTGAAACAGGTCATCAAGCAGGACTTCTTCGTGGTCGATGTAGCGCTGAAGCAAGGCCTTGGCGAGGTCGCTCTTGTCAGGAAAATGATAGAAGAAACCACTCTTGGTAATGCCCACGGCGGTGATGATTTCTTCAATGGATGTGGCCGCGAATCCCTTGGCAAGAACGGCCTTTTCCGCCACCTCAAGGATGCGCTCTCGCTTGCTGCCGATGCGGTTCAAAGGTGATTCCATCATCTCACTGTACCAGTAGTGCAGTTGGAGTGTGGAGCGATCCTTTGCCAGTGGACGAAAGAGTTACCACGATTTCTCATAACAGCATGATCTATATAGAACTTTCAGGTTTTTGAGAAGCCTTGACCGTAAGGTTTGTAGATTTCATGGAGGCTCTCAATCATTTTGCCGCCACTCGAAGCGCCCTGCGCTCCGCATCTTTCAACAATGGAGACTAATATGACAAAATACCGGCAAAACCTGCCGCAGTTGAACAACCGCCTTTTTCTGACAGATGGTGGAATTGAAACAACAATCATCTATCACGACGGCATCGACCTGCCCTATTTCGCGGCATTCGATCTCCTGAAGACCGAAAAGGGCACCCAGACTTTGCGGGACTATTACAGCCGCCATGCCGCAATCGCCCGCGCCAATGGCCTGGGGTTCATCCTGGAATCGCCCACTTGGCGGGCCAGCGCTGATTGGGGTGCTAAGCTTGGATATACGCCAACTGCCCTGGCTGACATAAACCGTCAGTCCATCGCCCTCCTTGAAATGCTCCGCCAAGAATTCGAGACGGCCCAAAGCCCGATGCCGATCAGTGGCTGCATTGGCCCGCGTGGCGACGGCTACGACCCCGGCCGCATCATGAGCCAAGCCGAAGCCGAGGATTACCACAGTGGCCAAGCACAGGTCTTCGCGAAAACGGCGGCCGACATGGTGACCGCCATCACGATGACCAACATCAATGAAGCGGTTGGCGTGAGCCGCGCCGCCAAGGCTGTGGCAATGCCGGTGGTGATAGCCTTTACCGTGGAAACCGATGGCCGCCTGCCTTCGGGCGAGTTGCTCCGTGAAGCTATCGAGGCCGTCGATAGCAGGACGGGAAGCGCGCCAGCCTACTACATGGTCAATTGCGCTCACCCAACCCACTTCGACGGCACACTGGTCAAGGCGGACTGGACCAGACGCATCCGCGGCATTCGCGCCAATGCCTCCAGATGCAGCCATGCCGAGCTTGACAAGGCAACTGAGCTTGACGCTGGAAACCCTATGGAATTTGGCCAGCAATACCGCGCCATCCGCGATCGCCTCAGCCACATCAATGTGCTAGGCGGCTGCTGCGGCACCGACCACCGGCATGTGGAGCAAATTGCCCACGCCTGCCGCCAAGCAGCCTAAAACAACATTCCAGGGGGACCAAATGGTCCCCTTTTCTTCAAGTTTGCTCCCTCATCTTGCGCCTGCTATAGCAACGCCGAATTCCAGCCCAAAATGATGAGGTTCCTCAAATGAGCAAGATAAAAGTCGCTAATCCTGTAGTGGAACTCGATGGCGACGAAATGACCCGCATCATCTGGGACCTGATCAAGAAAAAACTGATTCAACCCTATCTCGATGTTGATTTGCATTATTTTGATCTCTCCGTCGAAAATCGCGATGCCACCAATGACCAGGTGACGATCGATGCGGCAAATGCGATCAAGAAACACGGCGTCGGCGTGAAATGCGCCACCATCACCCCCGATGAGGGCCGGGTAAAGGAATTCAACCTCAAGCAGATGTGGAAGTCGCCCAACGGCACCATCCGCAACATCCTGGGCGGAGTCATTTTCCGCGAACCCATCATCTGCAAGAACGTGCCGCGCCTCGTACCCGGCTGGACCAAGCCCATCATCATCGGCCGCCATGCCTTTGGCGACCAGTACCGCGCCACGGATTTCACCTTTCCGGGCAAGGGCACGCTCACCATCAAGTTCGTGGGTGATGATGGCAGGGTCATCGAAAAGGAAGTGTTCAAGTCACCTGGCGAAGGCGTGGCCATGGCCATGTACAACCTGGATGATTCGATCAAGGAATTTGCCCGCGCCAGCCTGAACTACGGCCTGAGCCGCAATTATCCAGTCTATCTCTCAACCAAGAACACCATCCTCAAAGCCTATGACGGGCGCTTCAAGGACATTTTCCAGGCGATTTTTGATGCCGAGTTCAAGCCTGAGTATGACAAGCGCGGCCTCACCTATGAGCACCGACTGATTGACGACATGGTGGCCTCCGCCATGAAATGGACCGGCGGATATATTTGGGCCTGCAAGAACTATGACGGCGATGTTCAATCCGATCTCGTGGCCCAGGGCTACGGCTCATTGGGCCTCATGACCTCCGTATTGATGACGCCCGATGGCAAGACCGTGGAAGCCGAGGCAGCCCATGGAACGGTGACGCGCCATTTCCGCCTGCATCAGGAAGGCAAGCAGACATCAACCAATTCCGCCGCATCGATCTTCGCCTGGACCGGGGGCCTCAAGCACCGCGCCAAGCTTGACAGCAATGCGGCGTTGGCAAAATTTGCCAGCACGCTGGAGGCGGTGACCATTGCAACCATTGAAGAAGGCAGCATGACGAAGGATCTTGCAGTCCTCGTGGGGCCAGAGCAAACTTGGCTCTCCACCGAGGGCTTCCTCGATGCCGTCGACAAGAATTTGCAAAAAGCCGCCGCCTGATTGGCTACGCTGCCTGCTGGCACACATCCAGCACACGCGGCAAATCCATGGGCTTGCCGAAAAACCCAAGGGCGCCGCCCGCCATGGCTTTTTTGAGCAGGTCATCGGCGCTGTAGCCCGTCATGAAATAGACCTTGGCGTCGGGCCGCCCCTGGCGAATTTCCAAAAAGCTGTCCACGCCGTTCTTGCCCGGCATCATCACGTCAAAGAAGCCGAGGTCAAAGGGCGTGGCGCGATACGCATCAATGGCTTCCTGGCCACTATAGGCAACCTGTACCTTGTGGTCGTCCAGCGCCAGGAGTTCAGCCAAAGAGTCCGCATTTTCGGCATTGTCGTCAAGTACAAGAATGGAAAGTGTCCGCGCCATGTCAGGCCGCCTCCTCTAGTGTTTCAATGATCGGGAACCAGGCCGTGAAGCATGCGCCTTCGCCGGGTTTGGATGCGATTTCCAACCCGCCGCCATGCTGTTCCAGAATCTTGTCGACCGCAGGCAAGCCAAGTCCCGTTCCGAAGCTCTTGGTCGTAAACAGCGGTTCCTTGATTTTCAAAAGATTCTCTGCGGATATGCCAGGGCCGTTGTCGGCAACGCTGATTTCAATGCCGCGCCCTGTCCGCCAGGAGTTGATCGTAATTTTTGGAACAAAATCCGGGCCGCCAGAAAGGGTATCACCCTTGCCCACCAGCGCCTCCGAGGCATTGCTGATCAGGTTGATCAGGCTGCGGCTCATCCGCTCCGGATCGATGGCCGCAACCAGGCCGTCAAGGCCGAGCGTGCACTCGATGGTCACAACCGCTGGCAGCTTGGCCGCTTCTTCTTCGATGGCTTTGGCAAGCCAGTTATCAAGATCAAGAAGCTTGCGTTGAACCGGCCGGGTGCGGGCAAAATCCAGAAGCTGCGAGATGATATTGTCACAGCGCACAACCCCATTATCGATCCGTTGCAACTGCTGCTCGACCCCCATTCCCTTGCCCTTGATCTTGCGATCAAGCACAAAGGCGGATGTCCGGACCGCCGCCAGCGGATTGCGCAGTTCATGGGCAACAGTTGCGGTGAGCTGGCCAAGCTGGGCCATGCGCCCCGCCTTCACCATTTCTTCCTGTGTGGCCTTCAGCTTCTTGATGTTGTCGGAGAGTTCCTGATTAAGCCGAGTGACCTGGTCATTCACCGTTTGCAGATCGCTAATTTTCGTTACATCGACAAATGTAACCATCACCGAACGGCCTGAAACTCCGGCATTATCCAGCCATCCCGAGGAAACAATCATTGTCCGGGCAACCGCCCGGCCTCGCGACATGAGATCAGTTTCGAACCTAGAGGCTGTTCCAATCATGTCCGCAACATCCTTGTCTGCGCTGAGGGCCAGCATGTCCCTAGGGTCAGTTGCTGAGAACTCGGACTCAGTCATGCCAAGAATCGCAAGCAGGAACGGGTTCACATAAACCGTATTGCCATCCTCATGGAGATGCCAGATCCCGACCGGGACAGTCTCAGCAAGGGCCCTGTAGCGGGCCTCCTTGGCTTCAAGCTCCACCTCGTACCGTTTCATCTCTGTTACGTTGGTATTTGTGCCAACCAGGTAGGTAGTGCCGTCGGAGGTTATGACGCGGGCTTTTCGCGTGAGCGAATATATGGTTGACCCGTCCGTACTCGTCGCAAGTTCCATGAATTCCTGGGGCTCCGGCGAATTGAGAACCGACCTGTCGGCAATCATGAACTTCTCCGCCTGCTCCCGCGGGTAAAAATCGGCGTCCGAAAGCCCCAGAAGTTTTTCCGCGCCTGATCCTATGACCTTGCAGTGGGCCTCATTGGAAAAAACGAAGTTGAGTCTCTCGTCCTTGACAAATATCGATGTCGGCAGGAGATCCAGGATTTGCAGCAGCGCATCGATATCAGTGATGCGCGAGGCCGGTATCTTTCTGTGGATGGTCATGGCAGTTGCTTTCCCCGGGGCAAATAAATGAAAATCAGGCGGCCAGCTTTTCAAGTTGTGCCAGCAGGTCCAAAGGATCAAATGGCTTGTTCAAAATGCCAGTCAGGACAACGTCATCAAAAAGCGCAAGTTCCTTGCTGTGCTCCGAGGCGTTTCCCGTGATGATAATAGTTGGAACACTGCGTCCCTGCTTCTTCAGTGTGTTGTAAACTTCAATGCCATTGATCAGCGGCATTCTCAGGTCGAGCACAAGCACATCCACACCGCCTGCCACGACGCGTGATATCGCATCGCGGCCATTTCTGACCAATTCACACCTGTAACCGTTGCGGTTGATAAGCTGGGCCAGCGTCGGGCCAAAATCAGGATCATCCTCAGCCACCAGGACAATTCCTGACGTTCCGAGCCCCGAAATCGAATCCAGAACCTGGTAGAGATTGACCGGCTTGGAGAATACGCCCATGGCACCCCCAGCAATGGCCTGTTGAAGGAGCTGCTCCACGCTGTAGCCAGTCATCATGTAGACCTTGGCCAGCGGTTTCAGTTTCTTGATTTCCAGAAAGCTTTCGACCCCGTTCTTCCCCGGCATCATCACGTCCATGAAGGCGATGTCAAAGTCTTCCTTGAGATAAGCCGCAATTGCGGCTTCTCCGTCATAGACCACAAGCGGCCGGTGGCCCTCCAACTCGAACAGTTCGCCAAGGGAATTTGCATTGTCGGCGTCATCATCAACAACCAGTATGCGCAGTGAACGTTTCATGCCGCTTGCTCTCCGCTGCTCTCGTGTATGGGCAGCCACAGTGTAAAAGTGGCTCCCTTGCCCTCGACCGAATCGATGTCGAGGCCGCCGCCATGTTGTTCCAGTATCTGCTCCACGGCGGAAATTCCCAGCCCCGTGCCGAAGTTCTTGGTTGTAAACAGCGGCTCGCGGATTTTTGACAGGTTGTCTGCCGAAATGCCTGGTCCGTTGTCAGCCACGCTGATTTCGGCGCCGCGCCCCGTCAGCCTTGTTCTGATGGTGATGATCGGCGTGTCCGTGAATCTCGCTTTGGGATCATCGCCTTTGCCAACCAGCGCTTCCGAAGCATTGGCGAGCAGGTTGATGACGGCGCGTTCAAATCGCCCGGGTTCAAGGTCAACAAGTTTCTCGCCAAGGCCGAAGTAGCACTCAATCGAAACCATATCCGGCAATTTTTGCGCTTCGGCTTGGACCAGCTTTTCAAGCCAGACATCAAGAACCGTGGACTCGGCCTTGATCGCCTTGGTTCGTGAAAAATCCAGCAGTTGGGTGATGATGTTGTCGCAGCGGATGACGCCATTGTTGATGCGTTGCAATTGCGGCTCGACGCCAAGTCCCTTGTCCTTGATCTTGCGCGCCAATAGATATGTCGAGGTTCGAACCGTGCTGAGCGGATTTCGGAGTTCATGGGCGACAGTTGCCGTCAAATTGCCGAGCTGCGCCATCTTGCCCTTGCGGAGCGCCTCGTCCTGGGCTTCCCGCAGCTTGGTGATGTTATCGGTGAGTTGCCGGTTGAGCGTTCCCATCTCGCTGTTGACGTTCTGGATCTCTTGCGAAAACGTGAGAGCCTGTTCGTGAGAATAGGCAAGCTCGTTATGCGCCTTCTCAAGTTCGATGAACTTCCGCTTGAGCAGCCGCCCCACGAACTGCCCGTAGAACGCAACGGCACAAATGACAAATGTCATGAGCACTCCGATGTAGAATTCATAGTTTCGCAGTTTGGTGACCGTCTTGTTTGCATCTTCGACAGCGTTCAGCTTCATCCGTCCTATCAACTGGTTGAGGTCCTTGATGCTGAACCTGAGCGAAGCGTAGCGCTCGACGATACGGGTGACGGCCGCCTGGGCTGCCTCATTGTCGCCGGCATCTACAAGCAGATCTATTCTCTGCGCGTGTTTTTCGATCTCTGTCATGGCGGTTTCCATGCGCCACAACAGCCCCAAAGCCTTGTTGGCCGGCTTTTCGTCCGTATGCAGCGGAATCTGCGCGCGCAGACGGCTTACCTCCTGGCGGAACTCGTAGGTCTTGGACTTGAACATGGATCGCGC
>JAUXUN010000033.1 GCA_030680855.1 Aestuariivirga sp. | reverse complement strand
AAGTCTGGGTGGTCGGGTCAAGCCCGACCATGGAGAGAGATCTGTCACTTCCCCGCCTCCACTGCATCGGCGAGTTCGGCCAGGGTCGCGAAGTGGTAGTCGGGGATGACGACGTTTTCCACGGCAGGGGTTGCTCCAAAGCCCTGCTTGTTCTTGCGGCGTTCGATCCAGCAGACGTGATAGCCCAGGCGCTTTGCGACGGCGATGTCGTGGTACTGGCTTTGGGCGACATGGAGGAAGTCGTTGAACTTGAAACCCTGCACGCTCTGCCTGCCTCGGACATAGGCGAAGACCTGCGGGTCCGGCTTGTTCCAGCCCACATCCTCGGCAGTGACCAGATCATCGAAGGGCTGTTCCAGGGTTTTGGCGAAATGCGAGAGCGCCCAGTTATCGGAATTGGTCATGGCGACGAGACGG
Organism: Aestuariivirga sp.; assembly: GCA_030680855.1. GTDB lineage: Bacteria > Pseudomonadota > Alphaproteobacteria > Rhizobiales > Aestuariivirgaceae > Aestuariivirga. The sequence goes on along the minus strand of JAUXUN010000033.1, from coordinate 6,104 downwards.
AAGCGCTTGCGCAGGCGCTTCAAGGCGGCGACGGCATCGGGGAAGGCGGGCCAGCGCGGGATGGAGAGGCGAAAGCCCTGCACATCGTCTTCCGTTGACGGCAGGCCGAGCTTCGCCGCCATCTCGCGGTACATGGGCGCCATCATCGACGGAAAGGGCAGGCGCGGGGTTTCGTGATGCTGGCGGTCTTCGGCAATCGCATAGGCCTCAAGGATGGCTTGCGGACTGGCGGTTTTTGATTTGCCCTGCATATAATCCAGGATGCCGGTTTCAAAATCGATGAGGGTGCCGACCACATCGAAGGTCAGCGCTTTACGGTCGGTGAGGGGCATTGGGTTTTCCGTTAAACGATCTTTGTCGTGACCTTCACGTTCTTCCTGATGGCGTGGGAATATGCGCAGGCGGCGTGGGCCTTCTTGACGATTTTTGCGGCTATGGCCTTGGGCACGCCGGGAAGGCTGATGTCGAGCGCCACTGCGATGCCGAAACCCTTCTTGTCGGAGCGGGGGCCGAAGCTCACATGGGCGGTAATGGATGAGTCCGGATGAATTGGAACGGTTTTCTTTTCCTTGGCGCTGACATATTTGATGGTGCCGAGCAGGCAGGTGGAATAGGCAGCGGCAAACAGCTGGTCGGGATTGAGGCCATCGTCCTTTCCGCCCATTTCCTTGGGCTGGCCGATCTTGAAGTCGATCATGCCATCGGCGGATTTGGCCCGGCCCTGGCCGCGCCCTCCGGTTGAGGTGACGTGGGCGGTGTAAAGTTTCTTGATTGCCATTTTATCTCTCCCGTTGATGCAATTATCCTGTCACGGCGCCTTGCGGCTGGCAAGGGCGGCACTCTTGATCAGACGATGACAGCCCCGACAGGGCGCCGCAGGGAGCGGGGCATTTCTGGTCCGTAGCCGAACCGGACAACAAGATCGGCGCGCCCCTCCGCCCTGCCTGCTACTTTTAGCAGGTCCGCATGGAAGGCCGGCACTTCCACCGGCTGATTGACAAATGAATGCTTCAAGCCAAGCCGCGTGGCTTCGAGGGCAAAGCGCTGATAGCTGCGTCCGGCCTCGAACCAGTGTTGTGGGTTGTCCTCGGCGGAGGAGAAAATCGCAATGCCGGAAGTTGCCTTGACCTGTTTTTCGTAGCGTTGGCTTTCGCTGGCGGGGGTGGCAACGAATCCCAGCAGCACACGCCCGACAGGGCCGGGCAGCGCCGGATTTCCGGAGCAGAGCGAGAACAGCCCGTCACGTGTGTCCAGGGCTTGCCCGTAGCTGAAGCGTATCCAGTCCTTGAGCTCCGCCACGAAGGCGCTGTCCTGCATCTGGCTCATGGTTGCGTCGGCGATGAGCTTGCCGAAGCGTCCGATATCTTCGGGCGAGGCCAGCAGGGTAAGGTTTGTCTTGCCGCCAGCGGCAACGGTTTCCAATGCCTTGAGATCATCGATGGGGACTGGCTTTGCGTCAAAGTTGGCGCGCGTGCATTGGCGCAGGTGAATCATCCGGGCGAGCGGGCTCGGGCCAATGGTGCTGCTCTCCAACCGCACAGTTATGCCATCGTGAAGATCGGCTGGCTGTTCCACGCTTGGAACGAGCCCGAGCTCTGGTGCTGACTGGACAATGTTTTCTACGGCGCAACCGAGGCTGGCGAAGAGATGATGGTCGTCGGGATCGACGATAGGCGTGCGGCGCGAGAAATCCGGGATGATGGTCAGTGAATTCGCCGCCAGCCGGAATTTCCACGGCTGGGTGTTGTGGCTGTTGGCGGCGAGGCAGGCGAGGCGCACCAGTTCCATGAGCCTGGCTTCGCCGGATGCCAGATTGCTGTTTACCGGTTGCCACGTCTCAACAACGGCGCGTTGCCAGGCATTGATTGGATAGGACCGGTAGGTGATGAGTCCGGCACCAGCCGCTGCCACCGCTGCGCCGCCCAGACCCCATTTGAAAAATTCCCGGCGACCGTTCATGGCTTTCTCACTGAAGGGGTTAGACTGTCATGCTGCCCGGCACTTCACAAGCGCAAAACTTTCTGTAACGGTGACATGGGCGAACGGGCTTGCTAGGACATAGGCATGCGGTTTCCACCTTCATTTCTTGATGACATTCGCGGCAGGGTTTCGATCTCTTCGGTGGTGGGCCGGCGCGTGGCCTGGGACCGGCGCAAGACAAATGTGGGCAAGGGCGACTATTGGGCCTGCTGCCCGTTCCATAATGAAAAATCCCCATCATTCCATGTGGATGACCGCAAGGGCCGCTATCACTGCTTTGGCTGCAAGGTTTCGGGAGATATCTTCACGTTCCTTGTGGAGAAAGAGGGGGCGAGCTTTCCGGAGGCGGTGGAACGGCTGGCGCAGGAAGCCGGCTTGCCGATGCCGCAATTTTCGGAAGCTGATGTAAGGCGCGAGGAAGTCCGCGCAAGCCTTTATGATGTGATGGAAATTGCCGCGGTATTTTTCGAGGCGGAATTGCAAAGCGCGCGGGGTGCCAAGGCGCGGGGTTATCTGGCGGACCGGCAACTGACGGCGGCCATCCAGAAAGAATTCCGCATTGGCTACGGGCCGGATGACCGGCAGGCTTTGCGTTCGCATCTGGCAGCAAAGAATGTGACGGTGGAGCAGATGGCGGAAGCGGGACTGGTGATTGCCGGTGACGACATTCCGGTGGCCTATGACCGTTTCCGTGACCGGGTGATGTTTCCCATCCGCGATCCGCGCGGGAAAGTCATTGCCTTTGGCGGGCGGGCGCTGAAGGCCGATGTGGCGGCGAAATACCTGAATTCGCCGGAGACGCCGTTATTCCACAAGGGAGCGGTGCTTTATAATCACGACAAGGCGCGGGCCGCCGCCCATGAGCTGGGGGCCATCATTGCGGTTGAAGGCTACATCGATGTGATCGCCCTGCACCGGGCGGGGTTTCCCAACACGGTGGCGCCACTGGGTACGGCTTTGACGGAAGACCAGCTTGCCCTTTTATGGAAAGCGGCGGCGGAACCGACGCTGTGTTTCGATGGCGACAGTGCCGGCATCAAGGCGGCCTACCGGGCACTGGATTTGGCGCTGCCCCTGTTGAAGCCGGGCCATTCCCTGAAATTTGCGCTTTTGCCGGAGGGGCAGGACCCGGACGACTTGCTGAAGGGCCAGGGGCCGGAGGTGGTGAAAGCGGTGATTGAGGCGGCTGAACCCCTGTCGGACGTGATCTGGCGCCGGGCGCTGACCGAAAATGACCGGGCCACGCCGGAGCGGAAGGCGCAATTCGAGCGGGATTTGCGCGGACTTTTGAACCAAATTGGCGATGAAACGGTGCGCAAGCACTATATGGCCGACCTCACCTCCCGCTTTGACCAGCTCTTCCAGCGGAACCGGGCAGGGGGCAATTTCCGGCCGCGCTCAACCAATTTCCCGCAAAAACCGTGGAAGAAGGGGCAAAAAGCCTGGGAAACGCCACAACCGGCTTCCCCCCAACTCAAGGCCATGGCGGCCTTTGAGGGGGCGCAAAAGGCCCTGGAGCGGCGGGAACGGCTGATTGTGCTGACTTTTGTCAACCATCCTGACCTGTTGCGGGACTTTCTGGACGAGTTTGCCGCAGCGGAATTCGCCTCCCGCGAGCTTGACTCCCTCCGTACACAAATCATAAATAGCGCCGCGCTTGAGCAAGGCCTTGATACGGCGAGGCTCAGGGGCCACCTGTTGTCTCGAGGCTTTGGCCCTAGTCTGGACCACCTCGAAAACCAGGCGACGCGTTTGAACGAATGGTTCCTTGGTCCTGCGGCTGCACCAGATGATGCGCGGACTGGCCTGCGTCAGATGTTCGCCTTACACCGGAAAACCGTAACGCTCGATCGGGAGCTTAAGGCGGCGGAGGCCGCTTTCACTGCCGAACCGACGGAGGAGAATTTCAACGCCCTTTCAGGGGTGCGTGAACAATTGCTATCGGCGGTTGGCTCCGAGGCCCTCATTGCAGGGTTCGGCGCCGCGTCTGGCCGGGTTGTTGACGTCATCTCGTAAGGCCAGGAACCAACGATATTTAAGCGGTGTTTAAGACCGTAAGGCCTAGTTTTCACCCGAATCACCCAATTTTGTGCGAATCACACGCACCTACCCGACGAAAGACAAATGCCCATGGCCCGTGCTGCCCAAGTCCGCGAAACCAAGCCTGAAGATCAAGATAACGCCAATGCGGCGGAAGACCAGGACAATGCCGCCGATGTGCCAGCGGAAGGTTCTGACTCTCCGGTTCTTGATCTCACCGATGCCGCCGTCAAGCGGCTGATCAAGACGGCGAAGGCCAAGGGCTATGTGACGCTCGACGAGCTCAATTCGGTGATGCCTTCGGAGGAAGTGACCTCCGACCAGATCGAGGACATTTATTCGATGCTGGCCGACTTGGGCATCACGGTCGTCGAAAGCGAAGAGGAAACCGAAAATGTCGTCGCCAAGGTTGAGGGCGAGGAGAGCTCGGAGACCGCCGTCATCAAGGTGGAAGCGGCGAAGCTGCCGGCCGACCGCACCGATGATCCGGTGCGCATGTACCTGCGCGAGATGGGGCAGGTTGAACTCCTCTCACGCGAGGGCGAAATCGCCATTGCCAAGCGCATTGAGGCGGGCCGCGAGGCGATGATCGCCGGACTGTGCGAAAGCCCGCTGACCTTCCAGGCCATCATCATCTGGCGCGACGAACTGAACGAAGCGAAGATATTGCTGCGCGACATCATCGATCTCGAAGCGACATACGCCGGCCCTGACGCCAAGAACAACCAGCCGGTGGCGGCACCGCAGCCTTATGTTCCGCCCAAGGAAGAAGTGCGCAAGCAAGCTGAATTGAAACGGCCCGAGCGGCTGAAGCAGGCGCAGCCCAGCAAGCGCGACGATGAATATGGCGATGTGCTCAGCCCTGAGGATTTCGACAAGCCGGTTATTGAAGACGATGATGACGATGAGGGCGATGACCTCGGCGTATCGCTTTCAGCCATGGAAGCGGAGCTGAAGCCCAAGGTTCTGGAAATTTTCGACAGTATCGCGAAGCAATATAAGTCACTGCGTAAACTTCAAGATCAGGAAGTGGCGGAGTCAACCGAGCTTTCGCCGAGCCAGGAGCGGCGCTACCGCAAGCTGCGCGATGATATCATCGCCGAAGTGAAATCCCTGGCGCTGAACAATGCCCGTATCGAGGCGCTGGTTGAGCAGCTCTATGACATCAACAAGCGGCTGAACTCGCTGGAAGGCCGGCTCATGCGGCTGGCCGAGACCTATAAAGTTCCGCGCACGGAGTTCCTGAAGGAATACCAGGGCGACGAGTTGAACCTGGATTGGTTGAAGCGCGTTGCCCGGCTGACCAAATTCGGCTGGAAGAAATTTGCCAATGACGAGAAGGAATCAATCCGCGTCATCCGCGATGAGATTTACGAGCTCGCCACGGCCACGGGCCTGCAGATTCCGGAATACCGCAAGATCGTGGCCATGGTGCAGAAGGGCGAGCGCGAGGCGCGCATTGCCAAGAAGGAAATGGTGGAGGCCAACCTGCGCCTCGTCATTTCCATCGCCAAGAAATACACCAACCGCGGCCTGCAGTTCCTCGATCTCATCCAGGAAGGCAACATCGGCCTGATGAAGGCGGTGGACAAGTTTGAATACCGCCGGGGTTACAAGTTCTCGACCTATGCCACGTGGTGGATCCGCCAGGCGATCACCCGCTCGATTGCCGACCAGTCTCGCACCATCCGCATTCCGGTGCACATGATCGAAACGATCAACAAGATCGTGCGCACCTCGCGCCAGATGATGCACGAGATCGGCCGCGAGCCGACGCCGGAAGAGCTTTCGGAAAAACTTTCCATGCCTTTGGAAAAGGTGAGGAAGGTGATGAAAATCGCCAAGGAGCCGATCAGCCTTGAAACGCCGGTGGGCGACGAGGAGGATTCGCATCTCGGCGATTTCATCGAGGACAAGGGCGCGGTGCTGCCCATCGATGCGGCGATCCAAGCGAACCTCCGCGAGACGACAACGCGGGTGCTGGCCAGCCTCACGCCGCGCGAAGAGCGCGTGCTGCGCATGCGCTTCGGCATCGGCATGAACACGGACCACACGCTGGAAGAAGTCGGCCAGCAGTTCAGCGT
>JAUXUN010000065.1 GCA_030680855.1 Aestuariivirga sp. | reverse complement strand
GCCACAAGAATCCCTATAGTGAAAAACTAGAGCTTGCGGCGCGCGAGGGCGTGGCCGTGGATGATGAGTTGTGGCGCGCGGTGGAGCAGATTTAAGTGGCCGGACCCCTTTCAAACATTCGCGTGCTGGACCTCACCCGCGTTCTGGCGGGTCCTTGGGCCACCCAGATGCTGGCGGATTTCGGCGCCGAGGTGATCAAGATCGAAAAGCCCGGCGAGGGCGACGACACGCGGGGCTGGGGGCCGCCGTTCCTGAAAAATCCCGACGGCTCGCGCGGCGACGCCGCCTATTTCCTCTCCGCCAACCGCGGCAAGACGTCCGTGTGCATCGACATGGCAAGTGCGGAAGGCCAGAAACTCATCCGAGGGCTTGCGGCCAAGTCCGATGTGGTGATCGAGAATTTCAAGGTGGGCGGCCTGAAAAAATATGGCCTGGATTATGACAGCCTGAAAACGGTCAACCCAAAGCTCATCTACTGTTCGATCACCGGTTTCGGCCAGGACGGGCCCTATGCCCAGCGGGCGGGCTATGACTTCATGATCCAGGGCATGGCGGGCAGCATGTCGATCACCGGGGAGCCAGATGGCCCGCCGATGAAAAGCGGCGTGGCCTACGCCGATATTTTTACCGGCCTCCATGCGGTCATCGGAATCACCGCCGCCCTCTTCCACCGGGAACGCACGGGCGAAGGTCAGTACCTCGATCTGGCGCTCCTCGACTCACAGGTCGCGGTGCTGGCCAATCAGGCTTCGAATTATCTGGTGGGCGGCACGGTTCCGGGCAGGCTCGGCAACGCCCATCCCAACATCGTGCCCTACCAGACCTTTGAAACGGCCGATGGCCACATCATCATTGCGGTGGGCACCGACCGGCAGTTCAAGGAATACTGCTCCATCATCGGCGTGGCCGAACTCGCCAATGACGAGCGCTTCAACAGCAATCGCCGGCGGGTGGAGAACCGGAATGATCTCGCCCCCCTGCTTGCCGCTCCGATGAAAACCCGCACGACCACGGCTTGGGTCGCGGCCCTGGAGGCAGCGGCAGTGCCCTGCGGGCCGATCAACACCATCGCCCAGATGTTTGCCGATCCCCAAGTTCTGGCGCGCGGCCTGCAGATCGGCCTTACCCGTGAAGACGGGGTTCAGGTTCCAGGCGTGGCCAATCCTATCCTGTTTTCACAAACCCCGGTTGAATATGAAAAGGCCCCGCCAAAACTGGGGGATGGAACAACGTCAATTTTGGCCAAATTGCTTGGATTGTCTGATTCTGAGATCGCTGCCTTAAGAAATTCGGGAGCCATTGGCTAGTTGTCGTTTTTGGGCTATTCGCCGCTTTTGAACCGGGGCATAAGGCTTTCCACCATGGCCAATCTCATCATCACCTACTGGCGCGATATACCTTCCCAGGTGGCGGTCAAGCTTGGCCGCAAGGAAGAAAAGCGCATGCTGAACAGCCGTTTCATGGAAGCCATCGACATGGCCGCCATGCGTGGCGGGGCAACCGACACGGATGCCTATCTCGCCGACTGGCGAAGGGCCGAGCCCATTCCGGTGGGCGACGACCTGGTTTCCGAGGTGGAAAAGGCCAAATCTGATATAGAAGCCACCTACGACAAGGACCGGCTCAAAACCCTCATTGCCAATGGAGGCAAGCTCTCGTCATGACCCACACTCTCGTTGCTTCCGCCACGCGCCAGCACATCATCGGATTTGACCGGCCCTTCACGGTGATCGGTGAGCGCATCAATCCCACCGGCCGTAAGAAGCTGGCGGCTGAAATGCAGGCCGGCAATTTTGAAACGGTGATCAAGGACGCGCTGGCCCAGGTGGCCGCGGGGGCTCATATCCTCGACATCAACGCGGGTGTGACAGCGGTCAACCCCAACGAGACCGAACCGCCGCTGATGAAGCAGACGCTGGAGATCGTGCAATCGCTGGTCGACCTGCCGCTCTGCATCGACTCGTCGGTGACCTCGGCCTTGAAAATTGGCTTGGAAACGGCCAAGGGCCGGCCACTGGTGAACTCGGTGACGGGGGAGGAAGAAAAACTCGAAGCCATCCTTCCGCTCATTGCGAAATACAATGTGCCCGTGGTTGCCATTTCCAATGACGAGACCGGCATTTCCGAAGATCCGGATGTGCGCTTTGCTGTGGCCAAGAAGATCGTCGAGCGCGCCGCCGATTTCGGCATCAAGCCGCACGACATTGTGGTTGATCCGCTGGTGATGCCGATAGGAGCCATGGGCACGGCGGGCCAGCAGGTGTTCCGCCTGGTGCGGCGTTTGCGCGAGGAATTGAAAGTAAACACCACTTGCGGTGCTTCGAACGTGTCCTTCGGCATGCCGAACCGCCGGGCCCTCACCGGTTATTTCCTCGCCATGGCCGCCAGCCACGGCATGACGTCGGCGATCATGAACCCGCTGCACGACGAAGACATGCACGCGATCTATGGCGCCAATGTCTTGAACGGCACGGACAAGCACTGCAAGTTCTGGACGAACAGGTTCCGCGAAATGACGGCGGCTCCTTCCAAGGCAGCCCAGGCGGCTGGCGAGATTTCATCCAACGAGGACATTGAAGCGCGCCGGACCGCGCGTGAGGCAAGGCGCAGGCGTTCCTAAACACCCTCATGCTGAGGTGCGAGCGCAGCGAGCCTCGAAGCATGGCCACGCGTTCCGCTGCATGCTAAGGCCCTTCGAGGCCCACGCGTTCCGCGCGGGCACCTCAGGGTGAGGAAGTTTGAATGAACGACAAGGCCGACGCCCTCATCGT